>NZ_AYMG01000014.1 GCF_000633455.1 Pedobacter jeongneungensis | reverse complement strand
TATCATAACAATCATCTCGACTGAAGTGCAACGGAATGGAGAGATCTTTGAACCAGATAAAAAAATGGTTTTCTCCTTTTAATGACGATCCTGAATTTATTGGTGGGAAAAGATCATTACGCTTCTACAGGTGTAAAGGATTGCTATAAACCAGCTGATGAAATTAGCTTTTCAATCATAATCCTGCTTTTCCACTTCTTAATACTGTTTTCTTTTAGCCTTGCATCTCTCAGATTATCAAAAGTCTCTGACCAGACGATGCACCAATCTCCTGTGCGACCAGTAAACCCTGCATGGTTTGTATTGTGCTTTTTCAACCGTTCTGCTATGTTAATCGTGGATCCGATATAATACCTATCTCGGTTTTTTGAATATAGAATATAGGTGTAAAACATCTCTTTGATAATTATCTAAATTATTTTGGGATGTTTATTTTTTTTTAGAAATCGTAACTGGGATAGTGATTTCTTTAAGAATTAAAAAGCCTTCCAGTAAAACTAAAAGGCTTCTGTGGGAAATGATCCCGATCACATCGGGACGACCTCTTGGTTTAAGCCAGGTACTCTGACCAGCTTAGTTAAATTCTTTCAGTACAAAAAAGCCCTTCAATAAATTGAAAGGCTTTAAATGGTGGGAAATGAGGGGTTCGAACCCCCGACCCCCTCGGTGTAAACGAGGTGCTCTGAACCAGCTGAGCTAATTTCCCTGTTGGTAATGTCTTAAAATTATCTCTGCTTTTTTCGATCCGACCCTCCCGACTGATAATGTCGGGATGCTCTGAACCAGCTGAGCTAATTTCCCTTTTTAGGTGTATTTCAAAGTTTGATAAAAAAGCCTTCCAGTATACTGAAAGGCTTAGTGGGAAATGAGGGGTTCGAACCCCCGACCCCCTCGGTGTAAACGAGGTGCTCTGAACCAGCTGAGCTAATTTCCCTTTTTTATATCCAAGAAAACCATTCTTTTGATCCGACCCTCCCGACTGTAATGTCGGGATGCTCTGAACCAGCTGAGCTAATTTCCCTTTTATATTTTGTCAAACTTAATGCCCCATCCTCCGTTTGGGAATGCAAATATAGCGCTATAAAACTGTTCTGCAAATCTTTTTTTCTTTTTTTTCAACTTAATAAAGTTTCAAGGATTTTATGCGATTGCACCACCCCAAATGAGGCTGTATGTAAGGTATAGAAAACCAATATCTTATCTAATAAAAAGCGCCGCTGAGTATTACTTAACTTTATTTCAGAAATTTTTTCGAGTGGCGAATTAAATAAAGAAATGAAACCAATCGCATCATCTAACTGAAGGTAATTGGAGTGAATTGGTAAGCGCGAAGTAAATTCTCCTTCCTGCAGATCGAAGTAAATCTGATCGTTCCTTCTTTTTCCGTTAGGAGAAAAACCTAAAAACCTTGTAAGTTTTAATAAAAAGGATAAATGAAAATTTGGGTTGATCTCTTCCACTTCATCAAACCAGGCTATTGAATTAAAAATATAATCGAATAAACTTTCATCAGCCGATTGCTGCCTGATACTTTTATACAATACCTCATTTAAAAAAATAACAATACTGGTTTTAATCATATCGTAAGGGATACTTTTAAAAACAGGCGTTTGTCGTACTTCTGATATACGCTGGATATTGGTATTTGCTTTATGATAAACCACCATATCCAACAGATGAAGTGATTGAAGCATATTCATTTTAATCTTGGCCTTTGGCTTTTTTACCCCATTGATTAGATAAGATTGCATGCCAAATTTATCGGTAAGCACTTGCACCACTACACTGCTTTCGCTGTAATTGGTGGTCTTCAATACAATGCCTCTAACTTTGTGCAACATGCTGTTAAAACAATTTTTTCAAAAGTATGTTATTTGTGCAAATTTAATTGCGCAAAAAGTAATCGTGTTTTACAAATAAGATTAGTTTTGCCATTATTATTAAACTAAGCTGCACATGTGGGTTAAGCTATCGAGATTTATTCTTCAGAATCGTATCGCAATCATCGTATTTTTCGTTTTAGGAACCGTTTTTATGGCTTATCAGGCCAAAAATGTAAAACTCTCTTACACTGGGAGCAAAATCCTGCCCGTTACCGATAGCGCATTTGTAAAATATAACGCTTTTAAAAAAACTTTTGGTGAAGATGGAAGTGTGATGGTGGTGGGCATACAATCGCCTGATATTTTTAGAAAGGAAGTGTACAACCAATGGGTACAGCTTTCTAACGAAATCCAGAAATTAAAAGGCATTAAACAGGTTTTATCTTCAGGACGGATTTTTCAGCTCGAAAAAGACACGGTTAACCAAAAATTTATTTTAAAACCATTACCTGGTGGCTTGGTGAAAACTGATGCCGAAATGGATTCGATTAAAAACACCATTTATAGTAATCCTTTCTTCGAAGGACTGGTGTACAACCGTCAGAATGCCACGCTAATGGCCATTACTTTCGATACCAAAATCTTAAATACTGCCGCACGGAACCCTATTTTAAAAGAAATTGAGGCAAAAGCAAAGGCTTTCCAGTCAGCGACTAAAATTCAGGTGCACATCTCGGGCCTACCATATATCCGCAC
Organism: Pedobacter jeongneungensis; assembly: GCF_000633455.1. Lineage (GTDB taxonomy): Bacteria > Bacteroidota > Bacteroidia > Sphingobacteriales > Sphingobacteriaceae > Pedobacter > Pedobacter jeongneungensis_A. Next base: position 236,475 of record NZ_AYMG01000014.1, on the reverse strand, counting down.
CGCGGTAAGTAAATTGGTAAGTAATGAATTTGTATTGTTTCTGGGTCTTTCAATATTGGTTTCAGCATTAATCTTATTGATTTTCTTCAAAAAATTTTATGCCGTATTCTTCCCTATTTTAGTGGTGGTGATGGGCGTAATCTGGAGCATCGGAACACTTGTTTTATTCGGCTTCGAATTGACTATTTTAACGGGGTTGATCCCACCACTGATTGTAATTATCGGTATCCCAAACAGTATTTTATTACTGAACAAATACCAGAATGAGCTTCGCAAACATGGCGACAAGCAAAAAGCACTAAGCATTACGATAGAAAGAATTGCCATTACTACTTTAATTGCAAATATTACCGCAGCCATTGGTTTTGGTGTGCTTTATTTTACCGGAAGTGAACTATTGATGCAATTTGGTAGTGTGGCATCCATAAATGTGATGGTTACCTGGTTAATGTGTTTATGCTTAATCCCGATTATTTTCAGTTACCTGCCTGCTCCAAAACTTAAACCACAAACCCATATCGATGAAGGTTTCCTGCACAAATTATTGGTTAAAACCGATACCCTTGTGCAGCACAAAAGTGGCTTGATTTATATTGGAACGATCCTTATTTCCATTATTGCTTTTATCGGAGTGATGAAAATTAACGTTAACGGATATGTGGTTGATGACTTACCGAAAAACTCCGAAATTTTAACAGATTTAAAATTCTTTGAGAAAAATTTCGAAGGTATTTTACCCCTTGAGGTAAGTGTAGATACAAAGAAAAAGAATGGTGTTTTCAATTTAACCAACCTGAAAAGAATGGAAAAACTGGAGAAAATGATTTCTGCCTATCCGGAATTTTCACGTTCCATTTCGGTAAATATGGGCTTGAAATATGCTACTCAGGCCTTCTACAATAATGATTCGACCTTTTTCCGTTTGCCGGATAACTTAGAAAAGAATTTTATTCTGGCCTACATCGCCAATGGTGGCAAAGGAAATGCTAGTTTGTTAACCAATTTTATCAGCAAGGGAAATCAAAGCACCAGGATCAGTTTTCAAATGGCAGATGTGGGTTCGAAACGTTTAGACGCAATTATGGCCGAACTAAAACCGCGTATTGACAGCATTTTGCCTCCATCTAAATTTGATGTAGAACTTACCGGATCGAGCATTATATTTTCAAAAGGAACGGATTATATGTTAAGACATTTGGTGGAGAGTATTGCACTTGCCATCGTATTAATATCGCTTTTAAGGCTGGCACAGTTTAAGAGTTTGGGCATTATGTTTATTTCACTATTACCAAACATTGTCCCTTTAATTATTACTGCCGGGATTATGGGCTATTTCGGCATTTCGTTAAAACCTTCAACTATTTTAATTTTCACCATTGCCTTTGGTTTGGCTTCCGATCAGACGATTTATTTCCTTACACGTTATCAGCAGGAACTAAACCTGACAAATTTCAGTGTACCCAAAGTAATTACGGATACGATTACCGAAACCGGCGTAAGTATGACGCACATTGCCTTGATCTTATTCTTTGGCTTTGGAATTTTTACGGCCTCTACCTTCGGCGGAACAGTGGTGTTGGGCTTGCTTCTTTCTATAACCCTATTGGTTGCTTTAATTTTCAATTTAACTTTATTGCCAGCACTGGTATTGTGGTTAGATAAAAAGAAAGTAAGAAAAGTAATTTCTGATGAGGAATCGGCAAAGAATGCCGGTGAGTTTGACCACTAGCGTTGATTTTAAATCCTATAAGGTTTTAAAAACCTTCTAGGATTGTTATATTTATAAAAAATTGCCATGAAATATTTCGATAAATTTCATCCCGGCAATTTTTACCATATTTATAACCATGCTGTAGGAGATGAGAATCTGTTTAGAAAACATAATAATTTTATTTTTTCCTAAGCAGATACGATAAATACATATCGCCTATCGCTAAAACATTTAGTTATTGTTTAATGCCAAATCATTTCCATGTATTGATACAAGTGAGGGATGAAAAATCAATCAGACTATTAGCAAAAAACGATAATGATGAATTTGATTTCCATAAATTCATTATGCAACAACTCAGCAATTTCTTAAATTGCTATGCCAAAGCATTTAATAAACAGTACAATAGAAGAGGAGCTTTATTTTTAGATTTCACCCGCAGAAAAGAGATTAAGGATGAATTTTATTTTTCTGGATTAATCAATTATATCCATCAAAACCCAGTACATCATGGCTTTTGCAAATCACCGTCGGAATGGGATTATTCTTCTTACAACTCAATAATCTCAATCAACAAAAGTTCAAAGCTCGAACGAAATGCTGTTTTTGATTGGTTTGGAGGGATCGAAGAGTTTATTGCATTTCATCAAAATGAAAAATTTGCAGAGTTTGAAGTCTGAATTTAATTTAAGACCTATATTAAGACCTATAAGGTTTTAAAAACCTTATAGGTCTATTAACCTACAAAATAACAATTCCAACATTCCAACCTACCCAACCAGTATATCTCGAATCCTTAAAGGTAAAATCCCGATGTTTTTCCTGTAAAAGACCAAACTCTCCGATTTTAGTATTTTGCCTGGTGTAATACACATTAACCGATGGACCGCCCTGAATGGCCAGCCATTTATTTAACCTGATGTTGATCGGCAACTCAAATTTGTTTAAAAGGTTCAGGTAATCCCAACTACCCTGATATACATATTGACTGCTGATTTCAGGATTTAATGAAACACTACGAAACAACTTCATTTCTTTTCCAAAGCCCAGTCCGCCGGTATATATCTTATCAGCTGATTTTTTGTTTGTGCCGAACATGATCATATTGTATAAACGTTTGCTTCCACCTTTATAAGCCACATTATAAGTAGTGCTTTCATTCGTACTGAAACTGAATTTATGATACCCGTTTAAAGCAACGTTGATTAAGCCAATGGAATAACCATCATTCCGGTTAGAAACATTTAAAAACCCTAATTGAACGCCTTTTAAGTTTTTAGCATAATTAATCGCCCCAACCTGCAATCCACTCGCAGTTTTTGAAGTAAAATTGGCGAGTACAGCAAGATTTAATCCACTGGTCTCCTGATCAATATTAGCAATACCACCAATCTGTATCCCACTGGTTCTACCTTTTACTATATTCCCACCAACTCCGATCTGAACTCCTTTTGTATCCTGACCAACTAAATTAAATGCTCCTGTTTGCCAGCCTTTCAGTGTCCCGCCTATTGTATTAAGACCAGCAGAAAATTGTGCCCCCTTAAAATTATTTTTAACGTTATTATAGATGCCTCCTATTTGCAAGCCTTCAAAATCCTTACTAACATGGTTGTGGCCAACCGCAACCTGCAGTGCATTTACATTGCCGTTTACATGATTAAAAAAACCGGCAATTTGAATTCCACGAACATTTCCTCCTACTAAATTAAAACCTCCTGCAAACTGAAAATATTGAACGTCACTTTTGTCGATATTGAACCCAAAACCAATCTCAGCACCATCTACACCAGCACTATAAGCGCCGATTACGTTAAGCGAAAATTTGTTCACCACTTGTCCGCTTAGTGAACCATGGGAGTTTAGCTTTGGGATTAGTGAAAACTGAAATGGGGCTTTGGAAATAAACCCACCGATGTTAATCGACTGGATTTTTTGTTGTGCAGTAACCAACGCATTTCCCAGCCAGGTTTTTTCTACATCATCCAGGTTTCCACCAATAAACCTTTCGCCCATATCTTCCTTTTTATTAGTGATATTTACCTCGGCCAAAAAATGGGTAATGGTAGATTTATAGTTTTCTTTGCTCACCGTTAATGATATCGGCTGCGTAATATTTTTTAACCGCATCGAAAAATAACCGTTTCCATCAGTTATTTCAGAAACCAATAAATTCTTTTCATAAATACTCGCATCTTCAATAGGTTTATTGGTCCGTTTATCCACCACCTGCCCGGAAATAGTGTAAAGTTCTGGATTACCAATCGATTCGTTGACCAGCAAAACCAGTTCAAGTGGTGCATACCTGATAATCACAAAATTACCCGATTGACGATATTCAAACCGATGATTCAATAATTTATCAAGGGTTTCGGCAACATTCAGGTTACTTTCGTGGATACTCACCAAACTATCAACTGGCAATATGTTACTATTGTAAGAAAACTTAAAGCCACCTTTTTCTTCTATAATAGCCAATACCGAACCTAATTTCTGATGATCAATATTTAGAGAGATATTCCTGGATAAGGTAGATTGTGCTTTAACCAGATAATTTGAAAAGAGGAGGAATAGAACAATAACTTTGAGTGTACGCATAAATCCTTATTTAAGTTTGATTATACCTTGCCCATACTCTACTTTTATTTTAAAAGTTTCGGCAATTACATTCAGGATTTCTTTAAGCGATTCGTTTTTAAAGGTTGTACTGATTGGAAGCACTTTCAGTGCAGGATTTACAATAACGATATTGACCTTAAATTTCTCGTTTAAAACCGTAACCAGCTCAGCAAGCGGCGTCCCATCGCAAACCAGTTCGTTCGTATAATAGTAATTGTATAGCTTGCCTTGATTTTCACCCTTGGTAAAATGCGCCTGGTTTTGAACAACTTCTACCTTTTCGCCAGCAGTTAAACGCACACTATCTTTTTGATTGTTTACTTTAACAATACCACTTTCTACAATCACAACCGTTCCTTTTTCATCACCCTTTACATTAAATGCAGTTCCTACAACAGTTACCTGAACATCGTTAATGCTGATGATAAAAGGCTTAGATTTATCGGCACTCACTTTAAAAAAAGCTTCTCCTTTCAATTTCACCTCACGGGTTTTATTAAAAAAACCGCCTACAAAAGATATAGAAGATTGTTTGTTCAATATCGTGGTAGAACCATCAGGCAAAACCTGGGTTAAAGTATTTTCACCACTGTTTACATTGATTTTATTACCGATTAAATTGTTGTAGCAAAATAAACCTGTACTAAAAATGATGGCTATTATGGCTACCCAACGTAATACAAATTTATAACCGATCGTTTTGGTCTCTTTTTGCAAACGGATATTTAAGCGCTCCAAAGCCTGATGTTCGTCTATAGAATGGTCGATGTGAAGTTTACTTTTCTCCAGTATCGTTCTAAAATCATCTAGCTGCTTATGGTGATCCGGATTTGATGCTGCCCAGGCCTCAACCTGCTCAATTTCTGCCACAGTGGCCTCTCCGAGCAGGTATTTTGCAAGTAAATCATCGTTAATATGTGTATAATTTTTATCCATAAGCTTATTTCAATAATATAAAAATGAGGATCAGGAAATCAACCACCTTAAGCCTTAAAATTTTTAACGCTTTCCCCATCTGGTTTTCGACCGTTTTAATCGAAATATTTAATGCATCGGCAATTTCCTGGTATTTCATCTGGTCGAACCTGCTTAACTGAAATACATTCCGGCATTTCTCTGGCAGTTCATTTATTGCAGAATGGATATTCTTTTCCAGTTCAGTTGCCATAATCTCTGTATTTAAATTTCCGGTATCGTTTTTCATCGCATCTGCATAGTGAATGTTAAAATTCGATCTCACTTTTTGATGTTTCAGGTAGTTTAAGCTTTCGTTATGTACCGAACGGTATAGGAATGATTTTAAAAATCCATCCTCTTTAAGCTGTTCTCTTTTTGTCCAGATACGCACAAACACATTCTGCACAATCTCTTCGGCATCATCTTTCTCCTTAATTATAGTAAAAGCATAGGCATGCAGACTTTTGAAATGCTTTAAAAACACTTCTTCAAAAGCCTGTTTATTACCGCTTTTAATTAATCCGATAAGGTGAGTATCGTTATTTTCCAAGCCTGTTTACAATATTTCTCTAAAGGTAAATTAGTTTTTTAGCCACGGATAAATACCGATTATTATTATCTGTACTCATCATTTTTATCTCCGGAAATCGGGACAAGTTGTGGTTAAATGATTTAATTATGTTGTTAAAACTGATCTCAATTTACGCCTAATAATTATTTCTTTTAAAAAGGTTGGGATAATTTTATCTAATACGAGCAAAAACCGGTTTGCAAAGCCTGGGATGATTTCCTTTTTCCCTTTCAACATACCATCCATGGCTGTTTTTGCTACGTAATCGGCTTCTAAAATGGTGGCTTTGGCAAAACCTTTCAACTCATTGTTCATCACCAATAATTCGGGTTTGGTGTTTATTCCGCCCGGACTCAACAAACTGATGTGTACATTGGTACCGCTCAGTTCGAGCTGCAAACAACGGGTAAAGTAACCAATAAATGATTTGGTTGCGCCATAAACCTGCTTTTTCGGAACGATAAAATGTCCACCCAAACTACCTACATTTAAAATATAACTTGCCGTACTTTTATCTATATGGTTTAAAAACAAACGAGTAAGTAGAACCGTATTGGTGATGTTAAGGTCAATCTGTGTACGGTAAAAATCTACATTTTTATCTTCAAACCAGCTCCAGTTCCCTAAGCCCGCATTGTTGATTAAAACGTTAATTTCGATCTTGTGCTTCTTTAATTTCTCAAATATTTCGATTGCGGAAGTACTCTTGGTTAAATCCATTTCGATACAAAATACCCTGCTGTTAAAGTTAACGCGAAGGTAATTCGCTAAATGATCGAGACCACTATTAGGCAGCGAAACCAATACCAAATCAAACCCACGTTTGGCAGATTCAATGGCGAAAGATTTCCCCAAACCTTCGCTTGCACCTGTAATTAATACGGTTAGTTGTTTCATTTTATATCTTTTTATCGTCCTCGTTTGAAACGAGGATGCAGGAGAATGTCGATTTTATCGACTTTCTAATCCTACTATCCACATTACAAATGTGGCTCTCAATCATCCTCGTTGCAAACGAGGACGATGGTTTGATTAAATTATTAATTGCTTTGAAAATGCTTTACCGTTTTTCTTAACCCAACTACAAAAGGCGTAATCCTGTAATTTAGTTCGGTTATGGCTTTATTGCTGGAGTATTGCTGATTGCATTTTAACCTATCTGCAAATTCTGGCAGGAAAAATGGCGTTAGGTTAAACAGCCTTGTTTTGATCGACTCCAGCAAACTATAGGCTTTAATAATGCCAACCGGAATTTTATATAAAATCCGTCGTTTCCCTGTAAGCTCTTTTAAAGTATTGAAAAAGCCATTAAACGAAACATCAATTCCTCCTAAAATATATCTTTCGCCATTCCTGCCGTTTTGCATGGCAGCGATATGCCCATCCACTACGTCATCTACAAAAGCATAATTGGCTATCGCTTTTCCATCTCCCGGAATAAAATGCCAGGTACCGTTTATATAACCTGTAACCATTTTACTCACCGTATTGCTGTCGGTTATTGGCCCCTCGCCATATACCCTCGATGGATTTACAATCACCACCTCTAATCCTTTTTTTACAAATTCTTTCACCTCCAGTTCGGCAAGGTATTTTGTACGTTCATAACTGATTGGAAAACCAACTGCTCTTGGATCATTTTCTGAAACCGGTAAATTTAAGGTGGGTCCCCAAACGCCACATGTTGAAGTATGAACTACCCGCTCTACGCCCAATTTCAAGGCACAATGAAGTACATTTCTGGTTCCGATTACATTTACATCGTAAAAATCCTGCTCGTTTCTGCACCACATTTTGGCCATAGCAGCGGTATGATAAACCTGATAGCAATCTTTCATGGCACATTCCAAGCTTTCAGGATCTAAAATATCGCTTTTTATAAACTGGATATTTCTGTGCTGAATCAAAAAAGGATGATTTATATTTCGGCAAAGTGCAATTACTTCGTAGCCCATTTCTGCCAGGGCAAAACTTAATTTTCGTCCGATAAAGCCTGATGCACCGGTTACTAAAACCCTCAGGTATTTATTTGATACTGCTTCCATATTAAACCCTTTCCATTCTAATGGTGTACAATGAATGATTTACAACCACCAGTTTGCAGAGCCCGTTTTCGAAATGATAATCGTTATAATTTCCGTCTGGGAGTTTAATCCGATACTGATGTGCTCCATTTTTTTGGATGGGAATAAAACATTGAAAATTATCAGAATATATTTCAGCAATGTCGACAGGCTCTTTAGTGTACAAAAGCATCATGTTATAACTAATGGGCTGGTTGAGGGTACTGGTTTTATTGCCGGTTTTAAGCTGATAAATGTTATTTACCCAGTTTGTTTTTTTAACTTCTTTGGCGCTACCGTTTACAACCCGGTTCACGTTTGAGGTAAGCAATCTGCCATTTCTAAAGTGAGCCTGATCTTCTGTTTCTATATTGATTTTAAATACGAACCGTGTCTGTACTTTTGAAGTGATCGTTAAATAAGTATTTTCTCCTTCATCTTTTTGCTGGAAATACATTTGCCCGATGATTTCACCATTACGTTTGATGTTAAATTTACTCTGCTGTGCAAAAGCCGACGACAATGAGCAGATCAGAAAAAGTACTGTAGCAACACTTTTTGGATTAACCGGACTTTGGGGGGAGAATTTTTTGTAGCTTTTTGGAGCAAGGTATTTCTTGCAGAGCCAAATAATAATTGCAGGTATCATAATATCTCTATTTTGGTTATTTAGAGCTATTACAACTCATAAGAGATTTACCCCTATGCGGAAATTTATTTTTTTTTGCCTTGGGTAGAAGGATTTCTTAGCCTTGGGTTTAAACCCAAGGCTAAGAGATTTATTCTTTTACAGATTTTTCTTCTTCATCTACCGGAACCTCAACCGTTGGATCGGTAATGATTTCGGCGTTGCCGTCCTTATCTTTTTTGGCGAATAAAATCGGATACAATAGCCAAAGCGCGCCAATAATGATAAGTACACCAGCCAACATTTGAAGATAGATACTTCCTTTTACCTCATTAGCATCTAAAATTTTATAGGCGATAAAAGAAAGTACACCAGCAATGAGTACGAAAACGGCTTTCTGCAATTTTAACAGCTTGATCATGGGCTCTTTCTTTTTAGTGTAATAATATGGATTAAAACAAAGATGAGTCCAATTAGTTCGAGCAGGCCGCAGAAATAAAATGTATAAAGCATAAAATCATGGCCAGATGGATTGATAACTGCAACAATTGGCAATGCAATTACGGCTACAATCATCAATGTAAGCCCGATATTAAATAATTTCACGTTAAAAGTATTTACATCAAAACTACCAAAATTCAGTCAATTCTGTTAACTTTGCAACCTTAATTTTTTGAGGTACTTGATTGATGTATAGCGAATTTAAACAATTGGAACTTGCCAAAATAGGGCAGGAAATACTGGATTTTTGGAAAAAGGAAAATATCTTTGAGAAAAGTATTTCTTCCCGTCCTAAATCTAATCCGTTTACTTTTTACGAAGGTCCACCGTCTGCCAATGGCATGCCCGGAATTCACCACGTAATGGCGCGTGCAATTAAGGATATTTTTTGCCGCTATAAAACAATTAAGGGTTATCAGGTTAAAAGAAAAGCTGGTTGGGATACGCATGGTTTACCTGTTGAGCTTGGAACGGAAAAGGAATTGGGAATTACCAAAGAAGATATAGGTAAAACTATTTCTATTGAAGACTATAACGAAGCCTGTAAAAAAACAGTAATGCGCTACACCGATGTGTGGAACGACCTGACTGAAAAAATGGGCTATTGGGTAGATATGGATGATCCATACATTACCTATAAGTCGAAATACATGGAATCGGTATGGTGGCTTTTGAAACAGATTTACGATAAAGGATTAATCTATAAAGGTTATACGATTCAACCTTATTCTCCAAAAGCGGGAACAGGATTGAGTTCGCATGAAGTAAATCAGCCTGGCGCTTACAGAGATGTTACCGATACAACAATTGTAGCTCAGTTTAAAGCATTACCTGATACGCTACCATCTTTTTTGCAGGGTTTTGGCGATATCTATTTGTTAGCATGGACCACAACACCGTGGACTTTACCATCAAACACTGCTTTAACGGTTGGACCAAAGATCGATTATGTTTTAGTCAAAACGTTTAACCAATATACCTACTTGCCAACAAATGTAATTTTGGCAAAAAACCTGGTTGGAAAGCAGTTTAGCAAAACTTTCTTCGAAAGCAATGAAGTTGAAGATTTTACAAATTTTAAAGCCGGCGACAAAAAAATCCCATATCAAATACTTGCCGAATGCAAAGGAAGTGAGTTGGTTGGAATTAGATATGGACAACTTTTAACTTACGCATTGCCATATCAAAATGCTGAAAATGCATTTAGGGTAATTTCAGGAGATTTCGTAACTACTGAAGATGGTACTGGTATTGTTCACACCGCCCCTACCTTTGGTGCAGATGATGCTAAAGTAGCTAAAGAAGCCATTCCGGAAATACCACCAATGCTGGTGTTAGACGAAAATGATACTCCTGTTCCATTAGTAGATTTGCAGGGTAAATTCACCAAACATGTTGGTCCTTTTGCAGGTAAATATGTAAAGAACGAATATTATAATGCTGGTGAAGCACCTGAAAAATCGGTTGATGTAGAAATTGCTATTTTATTAAAAGAAGAAAATAAAGCTTTTAAAGTAGAAAAATATGTTCACAGTTACCCACACAGCTGGAGAACTGATGAGCCACTTTTATATTATCCTTTAGATTCGTGGTTTATTAAGGTTACAGATGTTAAAGACAGAATGTTCGACCTGAATGAAACCATCAACTGGAAGCCAAAATCAACCGGCGAGGGGCGTTTTGGAAACTGGTTGAAAAATGCCAACGATTGGAATTTATCACGTTCGAGATACTGGGGAATTCCTTTGCCAATCTGGAGAACTGAAGATAAAAAAGAAGAAATATTAATCGGCTCTGTTGAGGAACTTTATAATGCCATTGAAAAATCGATAGCAGCTGGTTTTCAGAAAGAAAATCCTTTTAAAGGATTTGAAATTGGAAACATGTCTGAAGAGAATTACGACCTGATTGACTTACATAAAAATGTAGTCGATAAGATTGTTTTAGTATCTCCATCAGGCAAACCGATGAGCCGCGAAAGTGATTTGATTGATGTTTGGTTCGATTCTGGTGCGATGCCTTATGCGCAGTGGCACTACCCTTTTGAAAACAAAGAAACCATTGATGGAAATGAAGATTTCCCTGCAGATTTTATTGCCGAAGGAGTAGATCAAACCCGTGGCTGGTTTTATACCCTGCATGCAATCTCTACATTGGTTTTTGATAAAGTAGCGTACAAAAATGTAGTTTCGAATGGGCTGGTACTAGACAAAAACGGACAAAAAATGTCTAAACGTTTGGGCAATGCCGCCGATCCATTCCAAACCATTAACGAATATGGTGCTGATGCTACACGTTGGTACATGATTTCTAATGCAAATCCTTGGGACAACTTAAAATTCGACATTGATGGAATTGCTGAAGTGCGTCGTAAATTCTTCGGAACACTCTACAATACTTATGCTTTCTTTGCCCTATATGCCAATATCGATAAATTTGAGATCGATAAAAATAACCTGAGCAAAGTTGAAGACAGAACGGAATTAGACCGTTGGATCTTATCGTTATTGCAAACCTTAATTAACGAAGTTGATGAAAGTTACAACACTTACGAACCAACTAAAGCAACCCGTGCCATCCAAACTTTTGTTGATGAACATTTGAGTAACTGGTACATCAGGTTAAGTCGCCGCCGTTTCTGGAAAGGCGAAATGACCGATGATAAACGTGCAGCTTACGAAACACTTTATACTTGTTTAGAAACCTTGGCACAACTGATGAGTCCGGTTGCGCCTTTCTTTGCCGATTGGTTATACAGAAACTTAACCATTACCGATGCATACGCAGAGCAGTCTGTTCACTTAACTTTATGGAAAGAGGCGGATCAAAGTTTGATTGATACTGATTTGAACGAGCGTATGGTTTACGCTCAGGATATTTCATCGATGGTTTTATCGCTGCGTAAAAAATCGGGTATCAATGTACGTCAACCATTGGAGAAAATCTTAATCCCATCTTTAAGTGGTGATTTTGAACAAAAAATAGCTAAGGTTGCAGATTATATCCTTTCTGAAACGAATGTAAAACATATCGAATTCATTACCGATACGCACGGTATCGTGAAGAAAAAGCTTAAACCGAACTTCAAATCTTTAGGTAAAAAAGTTGGAAAAGATATGGGTCTGGTCAAAGAGGCTTTAGAAAATTCAAATCAGGATGATATCCAGCGTTTAGAAAATGATGGCTTTATCATCGTAGTTGGCAATAATGGTGAAGAATTTACCATCAATTTAAACGATGATGTAGAGGTATTTGCAGAAGATATTCCCGGATGGCAGGTAACCAACCTCGGCAGCTTAACCGTTGCTTTAGATGTGACGATTACCGATGAGCTGAAACAGGAAGGCATTTCGCGCGAACTGGTTAACCGTATCCAGAATTTACGTAAAGAACTAAATTTTGAGGTGACCGATAGGATTAAAGTTTCGTTACAAAATGATAACTTGGTAGCTAATGCAGTTGCCAAAAACAAGGGCTACATTTGCGCGGAAATATTGGCCGACGAATTAGAATTAACAGATACTGTAACTAATGCAAACAAAATCACCATTGATGATGTTGAGTTAAGCATTTCAGTAACTAAAATATAAATCCATATATTAGAAAACTAAATTAAAAACATGGAAAACAGTAACAAAACACGCTACTCAGACAGTGAACTTCAGGAATTTAAAGAATTGATTCAAGATAAATTACGCATGGCGAAAGAGGAGCTTAACTCTTTAACCACTTCTTTGAGTAACCCAAATGCAAACGGAACTGAAGATACTTCAGGTGCGTACAAAACATTAGAAGATGGTTCTGCAACGATGGAGAAAGAACAGATCAATCAATTGGCTGCCCGTCAGAAAAAATTTATTGATAATCTGGAAAATGCATTGGTGCGTATCGAGAACAAAACTTACGGTATTTGCCGCGAAACCGGTAAATTAATCCAAAAAGAACGTTTACGTGCAGTACCTCATGCAACTTTAAGCATGGAAGCTAAATTAAAGCAGAGTTAATGAAAGGCTATACAAAACCTTTAATTGTAATCTTTTTAGTTTTACTGGCCGATCAGCTGGTTAAAACCTGGGTTAAAACACACATGTACCTGGGCCAGGAGTTCCATATTATTGGTAAATGGTTTATCATCCATTTTACCGAAAACAATGGTATGGCTTTCGGTATGGAGTTTGGTGGCGAGTTTGGCAAATTGGCCTTATCGCTTTTCCGCATTGCAGCAGTTGCAGGGATTGGTTATGGTTTACATTATTTAATTAAGCATAAATTCCACCGAGGGTTGATCCTAAATGTGGCTTTGATTTTTTCAGGCGCATTGGGTAATATTATCGATTCTGTATTTTACGGAAAAATTTATGGCTACGAAAGCTGGTTCCATGGTCGCGTGGTAGATATGTTCTACTTCCCGATTGCAGAAGGTCACTTCCCTACCTGGTTACCAATATGGGGAGGCGAAGAATTTGTTTTCTTCAGGCCCGTTTTTAACCTTGCAGACGCAGCCATTTCTGTAGGCGTGATACTTATCCTTATTTTCCAAAAAAACTACTTTAAAGAAGATGTAAAGGACGAAGTAAGCATCAACAGCGAAATTGTAGAGGATTAAATAAAATTTAATAAAAACATTGCCCATTTCTTAACTGAGATGGGCTTTTTTATTATATAATTTCGTCATTGCGAGAAGGCTTTTTCAGCCGAAGAATGACGACAATTATAAGGCTTTTTGGAAAGCAGGTACAGCAGCAAATATTTAAGTCTGTTCCCGCTATCCTTTCTGCCAATGCAGCTTGTGCTTTAACAGTGTTTCATCATAAAAAATCAGATAGCATTAAAACACATTGGCATTCATCCTATCGGGTTTATTAACTTTGGGTACTGCAAGAAACAAAAGCTGAAAACTACTAACCACAAATGATCAACTTCCTCGATATATCTTATCTCCGGATTGGAAACGAAAAACAAGTAAAAGTTTATCAAATTTTAACAGCTAATAAGGTTTTAGAAAAACTTGCTGCATATAAACCGATTTTAGTCGGCACCGTACCAATCAATATCGACATTGAAAATAGTGATCTGGATATCATTTGTGACGTATCTGACAGAGATGAATTTGTTGATCAGTTAACTGCCGTTTTTGGCTCCCATCAAGATTTTTTTGTTTCTGAAAGCCCTAAATTCGACGCAATTAAAGTGACTTTTAAAATTGAGGATTTTGAGATAGAAATATTCGGACAAAACAAGCCTACAACACAGCAAAACGCCTACCTGCACATGCTTATTGAATATAAATTACTTTTAGAAAAAGGTGAGGAATTCAGACAGGAAATTATCTCCTTAAAAAAACAAGGTTATAAAACCGAGCCAGCATTTGCGAAATTACTGGGGATCGAGGGAAACGCTTATGAGGAATTATTGAAATTGGATGCTTAGCGAGACGCTAAGACCAAGTAAGGAGGTGCCGTCATTCCCAACCCGATAGCTATCGGGTTGATTGGGAACCACGAAGTGCTCATGAATACCTCTGAAAAAAGGAAAACTTATGAATAATCGTAATGCCTTGGTAGGGCTTGTAGGTTGCATTAAGATTCCCGCATACGCGAGAATGACGACCGATTATATAATTGCCTATTCTCATACTGAGATTTGGATTTCATCATCTCATACTTAAAATATTATATTTGAAATACAAAACCAAATATCATGAAATTACATTACGCCCTTTTACTGCTTATAACATTGAGTACCTCAGCATTTGCCCAAAAAAGCCTTTTTAATGGAAAAAACCTAAACGGTTGGCATGTAGATGTCCCTGCAATGGATAAAAAGCCTGATACCATTAATCCATTTATTGTCCGCAATGGAATGCTGGTAAGTTTAGGTACGCCAGGCGGGCACTTAATAACCGATAAAATTTATAAAAACTATCAATTAACGGTACAATACCGATTTGCAGGTAAACCAGGTAATTGTGGCGTTTTGGTACATGCATCAACACCGAGGGCCTTGTACGGCATGTTCCCAAAATCGTTGGAAGTTCAGATGCAGCATAAAGATGCCGGCGATTTTTGGTGTATAGAAGAGGATATTACAGTACCAGATATGGTTGCCAGACGCGGGCCTAAAGAAAACTGGGGAGTAAATGGAGATAAACTTCGCCGGATTAAAAACTTAACAGATGATAGCGAAAAACCTGTTGGCGAATGGAATACCATGGTGATACAATGCTTAAATAATGAAGTTAAAGTGTGGGTAAATGGCACATTGGTAAACTATGGCACAAACTGTACGGTAAGTAGTGGCCAGATTGCCTTACAAGCTGAAGGCAGCGAAGTAGAATTTAAGCAATTGGATTTGAAACCAATTAAAGCGTTATCAAAATAACAGAAATCGTTAGGCGGGATTTGCAATCCCGCCTTTTGAGCTAAGGATTTTTAATCCCTGGAAACTGGTTCCTGTAACATAACTGCTAAAAAAGATTGCAAATCTAAAGCACCAGGTCCGGATTATAAATCCTGACCAACATTGAAGTAGAATTTAAACAACTGGATTTAAAACCGATTAAAGCGCTATCTAAATAAGAAAAGTATCTCAGGTTAATCCCTGAATAATAGGCAAATCAAATAACCAACAAAGTAGGCCAGTAAATCATAGTAACTAAAGGAAGTTCCTAAAACAATACTCATTAACTTATTATGCTCCAGGCCTAGCCAGGTAACGTAATTTACTTTTTGCAAAAACTCAATGATGAAAGAAAAAATTAGGACGCCTAACGCCAACCACCTGTTATTGGTTTTAAGAAAAATCCTAAAGAAAGCGTAAATCAAAACAACCACTAATACGTCACCGCCAAAAGGGCGTATAATTGCATCATTAAGGTATTTACCAATTAAGATTTCTATGAAAAAAATCACAAGGAAAATGAAGAGGAATTTTGAGTTGAACGTGAATTTCATTTTTCGGTTATAAAAAAAGAAGTCAAGTTTTTGAAAACTTGACTTCTTCTTAAAATATATAAATTCCCTTTTAGGGGATTTAGGGATTATATACCCAATAATAATCTGGCTGGATCTTCTAACAGTTGTTTCACACGAACCAGGAAACCAACCGACTCACGTCCGTCGATAATTCTGTGATCGTAAGATAAAGCAACGTACATCATCGGACGGATTACCACTTCGCCTTTTTCAGCAACCGGACGCTCAACAATGTTGTGCATACCTAAAATAGCTGATTGTGGCGCATTGATAATCGGCGTCGACATCATTGAACCAAACACACCACCGTTAGTGATCGTAAACGTTCCACCAGTCATTTCTTCGATGGTTAATTTGCTATCACGTGCTTTTAAAGCCAATTCTAAAACCGATTTTTCGATTTGTGCTAAAGTCATGCTTTCAGCGTTACGAATTACCGGAACCACTAAACCTTTTGGAGCAGAAACCGCTATAGAAATATCAGCGAAATCGTTGTAAACCAATTCTTCACCTTCAATACGGCCGTTAACTGCCGGGAAATCTTTTAAAGCTTCAGTAACCGCTTTAGTGAAAAAACTCATAAAACCTAAACCAACGCCAAATTTTTCTTTGAACTGGTCTTTATATTTTCCGCGTAAATCCATAATTGGCTTCATGTTAACTTCGTTAAAAGTAGTTAACATTGCGGTTTCATTTTTAACAGCAACCAAACGTTTTGCAACCGTTCTACGTAGTGGAGACATTTTCTCACGACGCTCGCCACGACTACCTCCAGGAGCAGCAGCTGCAACAGGAGCACTCGCTTTAGGTGCTTCTGGTTTTTTACCCGCTTCAGCTTTTACAGCATCATCTTTAGTAATGCGGCCATCCACACCGGTACCTTTTACCGCACCCGCTTCAATTCCTTTTTCTGCAAGAATTTTACCAGCAGCAGGTGATGGAGTTCCTGTGGCATAAGAATCTTTAGAAGCAGCTGAATCCTGAGCCTTAGGTGCTTCGGCAACAGCAGCCGGAGCTTGTGCATCAGCCTTTGGGCTTTCGCTTTCAGATTTCGGTGCAGCAGCTGCACCACCATCTTCAATTTTACAAACTACTGCACCAATGGCTAAAGTATCACCTTCGGCCGCTATGGTTTTTAAAGTTCCAGCTTGTTCTGCAGTTAATTCGAATGTTGCTTTATCCGATTCTAATTCGGCAATTACTTCATCCATTTCAACAACATCGCCATCGTTTTTTATCCAACGTGATAAAACAACTTCGGTTATCGACTCACCAACAGGTGGAACTTTTATCTCTAAACTCATTTTTGTAATGTTATGTTTTTTATCTTCTAATGATCTTATTCCAATTATTAAACGCCATGCGCTAACCGCCTAGCACTATGCACCTAATCGATCTGAACTAGTTTCTTTGTTGCTTTTTTAGCAATATCCTTCACATCTTCCGTAACCGAAACCTCCAAAGCTTTTGCTAAAATATAAGCTTGTTGGTTAGCATGTTGTTTTGCAAAACCTGTAGCTGTACTGCTGCTCTCTCTTCTCGAAATTACATCAATACCTTTTAATGCGGTTTTGTACAACCTGCGAAATAAATATGGCCATGCGCCCATGTTCTCTGGCTCTTCCTGTACCCAGAAAATTTCTTTTGCATTTTTATATTTTTTCTGGATGGCTTCCATCTGATCAACCGGAGTTGGATACAACTGCTCAACACGAACCAAGGCTACGTGTTTGATTTTATCAGCTTGTTGTTTTTCCAGCAATTCATAATAAATTTTACCGCTACAGAAAACAATACGGGTTACATCTGCAACTTTTGCATTTACATCATCAATTACTTCTTTAAAGCCGCCTTCTGTAAATTCTTCTAATTTAGAAACACAGGCCGGGTGACGTAATAAACTTTTTGGTGTAAATACCACCAATGGCTTACGAAAATCACGTTTAAACTGACGGCGTAATACGTGGAAGAAGTTTGCAGGCGTAGTACAGTTGGTTACCTGCATGTTGTAATCGGCACAAAGCTCCATAAAACGCTCAATACGTGCTGATGAGTGCTCTGGTCCCTGACCTTCATAACCATGAGGCAATAACATCACCAAACCGTTTTCACGTTGCCATTTGGTTTCAGCACTCGCAATATACTGATCCACAACAATTTGTGCTCCGTTAAAGAAATCACCAAATTGTGCTTCCCAGATGGTTAAAGCATTTGGATTTGCCATGGCATAACCATATTCGAAACCTAAAACGCCATACTCAGATAAGTGTGAATTGTAAATATCAAATGGCGCTTGCTGATCAGAAATATTTGCCAATGGTACATATTCTTCCTCACTATCTTCAAGCGTTAATACCGCATGACGGTGAGAGAAAGTACCACGTTCTACATCCTGACCGCTTAAACGAACGCGTTTACCTTCTGATAACAACGTGCCATAAGCCAGCTGCTCGCCCATTGCCCAATCGAAAACATTGGTTTCGTTAACCATTTTGCTACGCTCAACAAATAGTTTCTCGATTTTCTTGAAGAACTTTTTATTGGTCGGTAAAGCAGTAATGCGTTTACCGATTTCTAATAAAGTAGATTTTTTAACCGCAGTAACCGGCGAAGTTTCGAAATCTTTAGGAGTTGCCATACGCAAATCTGCCCATGCCCCACCAAATTTAACTTCAGTGCTGCCTGCAACAAATTCTTTGGCTTCGTTTAAGCGCTCCTGCAAAATACCACGGAAATCTTTCTCCATTTCTTTTGCCAAACCTGCTTCCAGTTTACCTTCTTTAGTTAACTGCTCGATATAGATTTCCCTTGGATTAGGGTGTTTTTCGATAGTTTTGTACAATAATGGCTGAGTGAATTTAGGTTCATCAGATTCATTATGACCGAAACGACGGTAACAAAGAATGTCGATAAATACATCGTTTTTATATTTCTGACGGTATTCCATTGCTAGGTTGATCGCATAAACCAAAGCTTCAGGATCATCACCATTTACGTGGAAAACCGGAGATAAAGTTACCTTAGCAATATCAGTACAATAAGTACTGGTACGGGCATCTTTATAATTGGTGGTAAAACCGATCTGGTTATTGATCACCAAATGGATGGTTCCACCGGTTTTATAACCTTCAAGGCCTGCCATCTGAATTACTTCATAAACAATACCCTGACCAGCAACTGAAGCATCACCATGAATCAAAATCGGGGCTAAGCGGCTGTTATCGCCACCATATTTGAAATCGATTTTAGAACGGCTCATGCCCTCTACTACACCATCAACTGTTTCCAGGTGAGATGGGTTTGGACATAAACTTAAGTGAACACTTTTACCTGCGTTTGTGGTTACATCGGTTGAATAACCTAAATGGTATTTTACGTCTCCGCCAAATGGGGTATCGGGATTATAACTTTTGCCTTCAAATTCTGCAAAAATATCTTTGTAGGTTTTCTGCATGATATTGGCCAGCACGTTTAAACGTCCGCGGTGAGCCATACCAATTACAAATTCTTCAATTCCTAATTCGGCACCTTTTTCGATTACGGAATCCAATGCCGGAATTAAAGCCTCAGCACCTTCTAAAGAGAAACGCTTTTGACCTAAGAATTTTGTTCCAAGGAAATTTTCGAAACTTACCGCTTCGTTTAATTTCCGGAGAATGCGTTTTTTTTCTTCAATAGAGAAATTAGGGGTATTACGTGCACTTTCCATTTTTTGCTGAATCCAGTTCAACACTTCAGGTGTACGTAAAAATTTATATTCTGCACCGATAGAGTGTGCGTATGTTTGTTTCAAAAAGGCTACAATATCTTTCAATTTTGCGGCACCAATACCAATCTCTACACCAGAGTTAAAAACGGTTTCTAAATCCGCATCTGATAATCCAAAATTGGCAAGATCTAAAGTTGGCAAATGTTTACGTCTTTCGCGTACCGGATTGGTGTGCGTAAACAGGTGACCGCGGCTGCGATAGCCATCAATCAGGTTTAAAACATTAACCTCTTTTAAAAATTGTTCAGGAGTTTCTGCAGTTACTGTTGGGGCTTCCGATCCTCTTCCAAAATCGAAACCTTCGAAAAATTTCTGCCAACCAAACTCAACCGACTCAGGATCTTGTTGATAAGACTGATATAAAGATTCTATATATTCGGCGTTTGCGCCATTAAGATAAGATAATTTATCCATTATTAACTATTTACTATAAGCACTACAAAATTAGAATTTTACCTTATATAAACGGCAAAAATCTCGATTAAAATGAGAATTATTGAATGAGAGAATGATAAAATGAGAGAATGATAAAAATATGACTTGTACTAATCGATAAAATTTCAATTCCATCATTCAACACCCAATCATTCAGTCATTACAACTATGATGCCCAAGTTAAAGCATAGTTGCCTTTTGGGTCGAGATTTTTGATGTTTTTATCCAAATCGAACACACTTTTTGATTTTTGATCGTTCCCCACACCAGCTACATTGGCCCAGTTACCCCAGTTACTTGCCGGGTTATAATCGATCAGTTTTTCTTCAAAATAAGCAGCTCCAAAAATCCAGCTAACTTCCAGGTTATTGATCAGATATAAAGCAGCCGTTTGCCTGGCAATATTTGAAATAAAACCAGTTTGATTTAACTCTGTCATTACTGCATCTACTACCGCAAATCCGGTCTGTGCATTTTTCCATTTATAAAAGTTGTCCTGTTCGTTGGCAATATCAACCAAACCCTGACTTCCAAATCCATCGGGACTGAAAAATGTATTGCCGTATTTTTTGAACATGAAACGGAAATAATCCCTCCAAAGCAATCCCAACAAAATATGGTTGAACATGGCTTTGGTATTGGGTACACCCTCCATTTTTTTAATTTCCCAATATACTTTACGGGGCGATAAACTGCCCATAGCCAGCCAGGCAGAGAGTTTTGATGCAAGAATTAAATTCTTGGTCGTTGCGGCCTGTTGCATCGCCACAATCACCTTTTGTAAATGCGCCAAACCTTCGGCTTCGCCACCCGCAAATTCGAAATCAGCACGCTGATCTTTTTGTTGGGGCAAAAGATTCAGATCTTCCAATGATGATAAGGTGCCCCAATCGATCACTTCGGCTACGTTAATCCGATCGGGCGCTGCAAAACAGGGTTTAATGATCGAATCGCGTTCAATTTTCTTTTTAAACTGGTTAAAAGCGTCGGGTATATCCTTGATAGGAAAAGGTAAATCTTCTTTATTATATAAGGTATGGCCGATAAAATGCTTCAGGTTGATGCGCAATTTCCAAAGTGCATTTTCTACCAGGGTAGAAACATGGGTTTCTTCGCGAGCCACTTCGCGGTGATGGTATACTTCGGTAATTTCGTATTCCTGCACAAGCTGAGGAATAATATCTTCCGGATTACCTTCAGCAATCAGCAGGTTTCCCCCAATCTGTTTTAAAGCATTACGTAAGCCTAAAACACTTTCTAAAATGAATTGCGCTCTAATATTGCCTGTTTTCAGCGTACCATATTTGGTTTCGCCAAAAGAACGGGGATCGAGAATGTAAACAGGCAAAATTGAATCAGATTTAGCAATTGCCTCGACCAGCATTTCGTTATCATGCAGGCGAAGATCATTTCTAAACCAGACTAAAATTTTTTTGGACATCTTTTATCGGAAAGGGTGTAAGAACGCTTTACAAATTTATCTTATTTTTCTTCTACATCAAACCCCTAAATAATTCTTTACAAATAGGTAACAAAAGAATTAGAACCAGATTAATACAATTTAAAGTCCTGCCAAAAAACCCTTTTGTATCTTTAGTGTTTTAAAAATATGGCAAAGAAGATTCTGATTACCGGAGCTACCGGACTTGTGGGTACTGAGCTAAAAAAGCATTTATTAAACAAAGGTTACGAGGTGAATACACTTTCCCGAAAAAAGGGTAACGATCCGAATAGTTTTGTGTGGGATGTCTACAAAGGAACAATTGATGCCAATTGTCTGAATGGTGTTGATGCCGTTATCCATTTGGCTGGAGAACCGGTTGCAGATAAAAAATGGACCGACGAACGCAAAAAACAGATTATTGATAGTCGTGTAAAATCTACAGAACTGCTTTTCAAAACCATTAAATCCAGGGCAGATCATCAGATTAAATCTTTTGTTTCTTCTTCTGCAGTTGGTTTTTATGGTGATTGTGGTGACGAAATTTTAACAGAAGAGAGTCCAAACGGCTATGGCTTTTTAGCCGAGTGCTGTAAGCTATGGGAAGATGCGGTAGATCAGGGTAAAAAATTAAGCCTGAGGATTGTAAAACTCCGCACCGGGATTGTTTTCAGCACAAAAGGCGGCGCATTGCCACAGTTGGCTCAACCTGTAAAATTATTTGCTGGTGCACCATTAGGCACTGGTAAACAATGGACCCCCTGGATACATATTGATGATATGGTTGAAATGTACATCGAAGCAGTAGAAAATCTTAAAATGGAAAATTGCTACAATGCCTGTGCACCTTTTCCGGTAACCAACAGTGCCTTAACCAAAGCCATTGCCAAACAGTTGCACCGCCCCGTCTGGCCAATTAAAGTACCTAAAAAAGCTTTGGCATTAGTACTGGGAGAACGTGTAGAAGCCGTTTTAATGAGCAATAATACCTCTGCACAAAAAATTTTAGATGCAGGATTTAAATTTAAATTCACACATTTGGAGGATGCTTTGAAAGACCTATATAAATAGGTTAAGTGTTTAAATCGGTTAATCAACGAAAACGCCTAACTCCAAACGCTTAAAGTCATCTATATTTTATTAATAACCTACTATTACACATGAATTCTGTATCCTTCTTTTGGTTTCGTCGCGATTTACGTTTAGAAGATAATGCTGCTCTATACCATGCTTTAAAAAGTGACTATCCGGTTTTGCCACTTTTTATTTTCGACAAAAATATACTGGACAAACTGCCGAAAGACGATGCGCGTGTAACTTTTATTTACCAAACCATTGAGGATTTAAAAAAAGAACTTCAGCAGCAGGGATCAGATTTACTGGTAAAATATGGAGAACCCGAAAAAATATGGCCGGAGATTTTGAAGGAATATGAGGTTAAGGAGGTCTACACCAATCATGATTATGAGCCTTATGCACGCGAACGTGATGATAATATGGCCGAATATTTAACTAGTGAAAAAATTGCCTTTAAGACATTTAAAGACCAGGTTATTTTTGAAAAAAACGAGATTTTAAAAGCAGATAAAACACCTTATACTGTTTTCACCCCTTTTTACAAACAATGGCATGCCAAACTGAACGATTTTTATGTAAAAGCTTATCCTACCAAAAAATATCTTAAAAATTTATTACAAACCAAACATTTGCCTCTCCAAGGTTTGGAAGAAATGGGCTTTGAGAAGAGTAAACTGGATTTTCCTAAAATCAGTTATAAAAGCAAGCTCAATGATTACGCAAAAGAACGCGATTTCCCGGCGATTGATGGTACTACGCATATTGGTCTCCATTTACGTTTCGGCACTTTAAGCATTAGAAAGGCGGTGCGCGATGCGATCAAAGCAAAATCGAATGTCTGGCTTTCTGAACTGGCCTGGAGGGAATTTTACATGATGATACTTTGGCATTTCCCCTACTCTGCTTTTGATTCTTTTAAAAAGCAATACGATAAGATTAAATGGCGCAACAATGAGGACGAATTTAAGGCCTGGTGCGAGGGCAATACCGGTTACCCTATTGTTGATGCAGGCATGCGTCAGCTGAACCAAACCGGATGGGTGCACAACCGTGTACGCATGGTTGTAGGCAGTTTTTTAACCAAACATTTACTGATTGACTGGCGCTGGGGAGAAACCTATTTTGCCGAAAAGTTATTGGATTACGAAATGGCCAGTAATGTTGGCGGCTGGCAATGGGCAGCAGGCTCAGGAAATGACGCTGCACCCTATTTTAGGGTATTTAACCCGGAACTACAGACCAAAAGATTTGATCCGAAATTTGAATATATCAAAAAATGGGTGCCAGAATTCGGGACAAAAAAATATGCCCAACCAATAGTTGAGCATACTTTTGCAAGGGAAAGAGTGTTAAAAGTTTTTAAAGAAGCATTAAATT
The DNA here is from genome assembly GCF_000633455.1 of Pedobacter jeongneungensis. Classification (GTDB taxonomy): domain Bacteria; phylum Bacteroidota; class Bacteroidia; order Sphingobacteriales; family Sphingobacteriaceae; genus Pedobacter; species Pedobacter jeongneungensis_A. The sequence continues at coordinate 212,352 of NZ_AYMG01000014.1, read as the reverse complement.
AAAAAATTGGTGTATTTGGAACCCCCCCAGACGTAAAGTGCCCTGAACCGCTAAGTAGCATAATTTCCTCACTTATTGTTGCCATGTCGATTATAACCGGACCATATACCCCCTGAACACTATGGTATGCGAGATTGAAATAACGATAATCTCCCATTCCTCCTCTAATTTGCCAAGCATAATTTAAATTATCAAAATAATAATCTGTTTCATTAGTTCTCCACCCGCCAAAGGTTTTCTTCAACTCTTGCCTTGATGAGCAATAATATCTTGATATAGGAGGACGAGGGGTCCAATCATTTGGACCTTGATTAGGAGTTTCATCAACCCAAATATCAACAAACAATCTTCGTTTACCATCTTCATTATAATACAAACGCGATCTTACAACTCTGGTTGTAGTCCCCTCAACACCTGCCATTTGATTACTTTTTGCAGTAATGTACCCTCCAGAAAGACTAGTGACAAAAATCCCCTGGCTTTTATCTGTTTTACTAATGGTTGCGACTTCAGATTCATTTTTATATTTTCCTTTATAAGATACTATTCTATTATCCTTAGTATATACAGTTGTAAAATCACCAATTTTCACCTCCCCCTTGCTATTTGTAAAGAGAGCAGAAAGTGGAGTACCGAATTTATAGGTTAAAGAGCTATCCGATTTAATTGCTACTATTTCTGAATATTTATTCTTAAAATCATCAAATGCCTTACTAGTATTGACATTTTCATATTCCTTTTCTATTTCCAGAAATATATCTTTATAAGACTTAAAATTTGCTAATTCTTTCGGTTTCGACTTAATATTTTCAGGTTTTACTAAAACACTTAATAAAGAGTCAAAAGCTTTCTGATCTCTAAACTTCAAATAGCCATTCTCAATAGCTACGGCATTTGTTACAAGTTTTTCATTTAGATTATCAATATTGCCATCCTTTTTACAAGAAGCTATTGAAATAACACCTAATAATGGTAGTATTAAGCAGCGTAAATTAATTTTGTTTTTCATATTTAAAATGTATGTTTCCCCTTACTTCCCAAACATACAACTAAAAAACAAGTTATAAAATGTTGATATCGATAATTGCGTTAAAAAGATATAAATGTAAAAAAATATATCACAAAAAATGCCCAACTGATAGTTGAGCATCCTTTTTAAAAAATGAATTTAATGCATTTATTAATCCGTAACACTTACAATTTCAATATCAAAATCTAGTACTGCGTTACGCGGAATTACATATAGACCAGTAGCACTATCTCTACTCCCTGATGGTCCATAAGCAAGATCTGAAGGTATAAACATTCTTAGTTTTGTACCTGCAGGAAACTTAGGAATTAATATTTTCCATCCTTGAATTAAAGCCGCCGTACTAGATAAAACAGTTGAGAAAGTTCCGGCAGTATTTGAATCAAATGATGATCCATCTAAAAACCTTCCAGTATAATTGATTACAACTGTACTAACTTCCGGATCAATTGACTTACCAGTTCCTAGAGAGCTAACGATATAGTATATTCTACTTGCATCTTTAGTCGCGGTTAGTCCTTTAGTAGTTAAAAAGCTTTTGATTTTATCATCATCAAATAACCATTGTTTACGATACGTATATGTTTTAACTATAAGATCAAGATTTTCATTCGATGGTATAAAACCCACTCCATTTTTACCAAATGCAAGATAAGAAGGTAACAATACTCTAGCACTACCACCAGGTTTAAGACCTAAAACTGCTGTTCTAATTGCAGGAATATTAAAAGTCAATGATGAAAGCCTCGGATCACTAAAACTATTTAAATATCCAACATAATTTCCTTGATTTCCATTTGGAGAAGGCTGAAGATAGCTTGTTCCATCGTTCATTGATTTAACAGTAACATCATATAATACTGAATCAGGATTCAAGAAAAATGTTCCATCTGTAGGATTCGTAGTTTGATAATAAAACCCTGTTTTATCAGGATCAGGTATCATTTGAGTTAGATTATTTTTTGATATATAAGCCTTTATAGCTGCATCATCTACGCTTTCTATCGTCTCATAGTCCTTTTTGCACGAGCTGAAAACTACAGTAGCCAGTAAAAGTGTAAATAGGCCAAGTTTAGTAAATTTGTTCATTTATTATTGTACGTCTGTAAGTGTTATAGTAAAATCGAGTATCGAATTAGCAGGTACCAGGGATGATGGCGACTGTGTTCCGTAGGCGAAATAAGATGGGATAATTAACCTGATCTTTCCTCCTTTTTGTATTTTTTGAATCCCAAACTGCCATCCTAAAATAACATTTCCAAGTTTAAAAGAGGTTGGGGTTCCTTTGGTGCTATCGAAAATAGTACCATTTAATAATCTGCCTTCATAATCTGCAGTAATTACAGTTGAAGTAAGATAAGTTGTGTTTCCTGCTCCAGGTGCTATAATCTGATAAAAAATACCACTGGCATCTTTTGTTGCCGGGATATTATTAGTTTTAACAAAAGCACTTATTGCAGCCGTATCAGCTTTAAACTGAGGAGTGGGATCGTAAGAATCATCAATAGATACATCTTTCTTACAAGCTGCAAAGCATCCTGTTAGGCATATCAATAAAATAATATGTTTAAACTTAACCATCATCCGCAAAAATAAGCTTTTAATACGGATGCTACAATTTTTAACCTATTTTAACAATTTTTAAAGCGCTTAAGGGTAAAAGCAAAAAGACCAAAGAACATTATTGGAAATCGACAATACAGACTTCAGCTTTGATCTTTCACCTTTAGTCTTTATTCTTATTGCGCATTGGACAGCTGAATGGTAAAATCCAATACTGAATTTCCCGGAATTGACCCCACAGCACTACTGCCATAACCTAAACCTGGCGGGACGATCAACCTGATTTCGCCACCTTTTTGAATTTTAGGAATGCCTATTCTCCAGCCCTGAATTAACTCAGCCAGGTTAAATGTCTGCTCTTTACCACCTCCATTATCAAAAACATCTCCATTTAACAGCCTGCCTTCGTATTTAATGGTTATTTTGGTATTGGCTGGATAGGTAAAGGAACCGGTGCCAGGTTTAATAATCTGGTAGTATAAACCAGATGCATCTCTCACCGCATTAATATTATTCTTTTGGATAAAATCGGTAATCTGTTTTTCAGGATCTTCGTCTTTTTTACAAGATGAAACCGCAACCACACATAAAAGAAGTACCGCAAGAAATCTAAATTTAATCATGGCACGAAAATATGATTTTAATGTTATAAAGTTAAGGACTTATTATTTTTTGAAGCCTAATTCCCTCCTTATTCGGCTGATAAAATTCTGATTTTCACTTCTCTCTTATTCGGATTATGTCTTGCTGAGAATTAATTATTTTATAAAAATCAATATGAATGACTTATATCTTTACTTTTTTCCCAAGGCAAAGCCTTGCCTCGGCTCGCCGCCGCCGAAGGGCTCTTTCTTTTTGATGTCAAAAAGAAACAAAAAACACCGGCTGAAAATTTTTCTTTCGAAGCAAGTGGGATGGCTTTTTTAGTGGAACCCGAAAAATTTGTTAGGCCGGATTTAAGTAGAACGGGAGATACGGTGCCGTGGCCAAGCTATGCGGAAATACATAGATGCCGCAAGTCGCTCATAAAAATAATTGCAAAATAAGTTCAATGGTAAGCACGAAGCATCTGTTTCATCACTGCAGATGCTTCGTGCCTCAGCATGCCAAGCTATTATGGATTTCTGCAGTATAAAAAAGGGTTTAAGGTTTAGGTTATTCACCCAATCCTTAAACCCTACGCCTTTCAGCCTTCTACCTTAGAAAATATATTTATTCGCTTCTATCAGTTGTTGCGCCACCCTTTGGCGTGCATCTTTAACATTAAATGGCTCTACCTTAGTAAAACGGCGTAAACCTACCAACATCATGCGTTGTTCATCACCTTCGGCAAAAGCCCAAAGTGCTTCTTTACCTGCTTTGGCAATACCATCTACTGCCTCTACCAAATAAATCCTCAACAAATCCAGTTGGCCTGCAGATGCTTCTTCACCGCGGGTATGAACTAATTTTTCTGTTCTTAATAAAGCTGATTCTAATACATAAACATAACCCGCCATATCTGCAATGTTCATCAAAATTTCCTGCTCTTTACTCAGGGTCATCATTAATTTTTGAACCGCAGCACCAGCTACCATCAAAGTTGCTTTTTTCAAATTAGACAATACCTTTTTCTCTGCAGCAAATAACGTGGTATCTTCTTCGCCGAAATCAGGAATGCTCATCAATTCAGCTGCTACGGCAGTGGCTGGTGTCATTAAATCCAATTCGCCCTTCATGGCACGTTTTAGCATCATATCAACAGTTAACAAACGGTTAATTTCGTTTGTACCTTCGAAAATTCTGTTGATACGTGCATCACGGTAAGCCCTGTCCATTGGCGCATCTGCAGAGAAGCCCATACCACCATAAATCTGAACACCTTCATCTACTGTATAATCCAATGCTTCAGAACCCCATACTTTTAAGATGGCGCATTCTACAGCAAACTGCTCAACAGATTTTAATCTGGCTTTGCCCGACTCCATTCCACCAGCAACCAATTGATCGTAGGTATCATCAATATTCTGTCCGGCACGGTAATTTGCCGCATCAACAGCATAAAGTTTGGAAGCAATTTCTGCAATTTTGAAACGGATGGCTCCATATTTTGAAATCGGACGGCCAAACTGGATCCTTTCATTTGAATAATTGATCGCTGTATTTAAAGTTGCTTTTGATGCACCGATAGCGGCAGCTGATAATTTAATACGGCCAATGTTTAAAATGTTTACCGCGATTTTGAAACCGTTTTCACGTTCACTCAGCATATTCTCAACAGGAACCGGGCAATCATTAAAGAAAACCTGGCGGGTTGAAGAACCTTTGATACCCATTTTATGTTCTTCCGGATTCATGGTGATTCCACCGAAATCTTTCTCCACAATAAACGCGGTTAAGTTTTTATCGTCGTCGATTTTGGCAAAAACGATAAAAATATCAGCAAAACCACCGTTCGTGATCCACATTTTCTGACCAGTGATGATATAATGTTTACCATCATCGCTCAGTTTAGCCTTTGTTTTACCAGAGTTTGCATCCGAACCCGAATTTGGTTCAGTTAAACAATATGCTGCTTTCCATTCGCCCGAACCCAGCTTAGGGATATATTTTGCTTTCTGTTCTTCGTTACCGTAATAAAGGATAGGCAAGGTACCAATCCCTGTATGTGCAGAAAGTGCAACTGCGAAAGAGTGCCCGGCACCAACCACATCGGCAACCAACATCGAAGTATTGAAATTTTTACCAAAACCTCCGTATTCTTCAGGAACTGAAACGCCCAAGATACCCAGTTCGCCAGCTTTGGTTAATAGTGTTGGCATTAACTCCGGGTCTTCCTGTTTATCAATTTTATCTAAATTGGGATAAACTTCAGAGGCCAGGAAATCACGACAAGTCTGTGCAATCATCTGCTGCTCTTCATCAAATTCTTCAGGGATAAATACTTCCTGATAAGTGGTATCTTTAATTAAGAATTCGCCACCTTTAATTGTTTTTTTTTCAGTTGTTTCCATTGTTTTAGTATCTAATAACGAGTATCAAGTATCACGATAAATCCGGGAACCCGATACTCCCATTGTTTCTTTATTATTATTAAGTATCTAGTATTAAGACAATTTCAAAATTAAGCACCGACATTGTTTCTTACTTGATACTCCTATCTTGATACCTCTACCTTGATACCCCTACTTAATAATCAATCTTTTTTCAAGTGCATAAATCATTTTTTGAACTTCAGTTGTCTTTTCAATCAAATCATTGGTAAGCGGATCTTCTAATAACCCCAATCTATTTGAAATAATTACCTGGGTTTCCAATTCAAAAGCAGAGCCCTGACTTATGGTTAAAAAATATTTAAACTGAGCGCTTGTTCCCCTACCGGCTCCTTCAGCAATATTAGAAGGTATCGAAACAGAGCATCTTTTCATTTGAGAAATCAAACCGTATCTCTCATCAACAGGCAAAAATGAACTAGCTTTATAAACATCAACGGCTAATTCAATTGATTTTTGCCAAACTTTTAACTCTTTAAAATTGTGCATATTTTATTAGTATTAGTGACTGAATAGTATGTTGGGATGATTTATAAACTGGTTTATTCACCTGCTATTAAATCTTGATACTAAATACTCATATCTCGATACTATTTAAAATAACTCAAAAATGCCTGCGGCACCCTGTCCTGTTCCTACACACATGGTTACCATTCCGTATTTCTTATTTTGTCTTTTTAATTCATTCATGATCTGCACGGTTAGTTTTGCTCCGGTACAGCCCAGTGGATGGCCAAGTGCAATTGCACCGCCGTTAACATTGATCACATCAGGGTTTAAATCCAAAGTTCTGATTACGGCTAAAGATTGAGAGGCAAAAGCTTCGTTCAGTTCGATTAAATCTATATCTTCTTTTTTCAAACCGGCTTGTTTCAATGCTTTAGGAATCGCTTCAATTGGCCCGATACCCATAATGCGGGGCGGAACACCTGCAATGCCGTAACTTACCAATCTGGCAATCGGCTCAGCATTTAGCTCTTTCATTTTCTTTTCAGAAACGACCAAAACAAAAGCTGCACCATCTGATGTTTGAGAAGAATTACCAGCAGTTACACTTCCAACGGCGTCGAATACAGGTTTCAATTTCGCCAGTTTATCTAATGTTGTATCTGCTCGTGGACCTTCATCAGTGTCAACCACATAAGAACGGGTCTTCTTTTTCAGGTTGGCATCCAGGTAATTTTCGTTCACCGTAATTGGCAAAACACCATCTTTTAAATGACCATTTTTTATTGCATGAATGGCTTTCTCGTGAGATTTTAATGAAAATGCATCCTGATCTTCACGACTCACATTATATTCTTTTGCCACAGCTTCGGCGGTTAAGCCCATTCCCCAATACCAATCGGGGTTGTTTTTTGCCACTTCTGCATTGGGAACCAATTTCCACCCACCGAAAGGCATTCCACTCATTACTTCTACTCCACCGGCGATAATACAATCAGCCATGCCAGCCTTAATTTTAGCTACCGCTGTAGCAATGGTATCTAAACCCGATGCGCAATAACGGTTTACGGTAACACCAGGAACTTTATCAGTATCCAAACCCATCAGCGAAATCATACGGCCAATATTTAGCCCCTGTTCTGCTTCCGGAGTAGCGTTACCTACAATTACATCATCAATCTGTTCGTTATCTAAATTCGGAACCGACGCCACTAAAGCCCTGATTACTTCTGCGGCTAAATCATCAGCTCTTGTAAAACGGAATACGCCACGGGGTGCTTTACCCACTGCTGTACGATATCCGGCTATAATATATGCTTCCATTTTTTAAGATTTGAGATCTGAGACTTGAGATTTGAGACCTGCTCAAATTCAAAACTCAGATCGATTATTATTTAGATTTGAGACATTAGATGTGAGATATGAGAGGGTAATTGGTCTCAAATCTCAAATCTAGTTTTTCACATCTTTTTCATATTAATTTTCTTCTCCAGCATCTGCTGAAAACCATAAGTCATTTTTTGCAATTCGTCTATTTGAGCAAGTAAAGGATCTAAAATTTCTGATTCGAGAATGGCGAGTTTATTAGCGATTACCAATTGAGTTTGTAATTCGTAAGAAGATCCATTGGCTATCCCTAAAAAGTTATAAAATTCTTTAATTGAATTTCTTCCAGCACCTTCGGCAATGTTAGATGGAATTGAAACAGCAGCCCTTCGAGATTGACTTATCAAACCAAAACGTTCGTCAGTTGGAAAAGTTGAAGTGGCTTTATAAACGTCAACCGCTAAATCAATAGCTTTATTCCAAATTTTTAACTCTTTTAAATTATTCATATTCTATTATTCTAACGCGGCTATGAACGGTGCAACCCGTCTCAAATCTAGTGTCTCACATCTCCACTCTCATCTTAATTCCTCAACGGCTTACCTTTGGTTATTATACTCTGAATCCGCTCTAAAGATTTCCTTTCGCCCGCAAGTGATAAAAATGCTTCTCTTTCCAGATCCAATAAATATTGCTCGGTTACTTCTGTTGGAGAAGATAAATCGCCACCGCACATTACATAACCTAATTTTTCGGAGATTTTTTTATCATGTTCGGAGATGAAATGCCCTGCATACATGCTATTTGCGCCTGCATAAACGATTCCTAAACCTTGTTTACCTAACACTTTAATATCATTACGCTGAACCGGTTTGGTATATCCTGCATCAGCCAGCTCGATTGCTTTTGCTTTTGCATCGGCCAATAAACGGTTACGGTTCATTGAGATTGAAAATTTATCTTTTTGCAGATAACCCAATTCGTAGGCTTCGTAACCTGAAGTAGAAACTTTGGCCATTCCGATGGTTAAAAAACGGTCTTTCAAAGCATTTTGCACAATCTGATCGTCTTTATATTCATCTGAAGCACGCAAAGCAAACTCCTTTGTTCCGCCACCACCCGGGATAACACCTACGCCAAACTCTACCAAACCCATATAAGTTTCGGCAGAAAGCTGCACGTGATCGGCATGTAAGCTAAACTCGCAACCACCACCCAATGTTAAATTATGAGGGGCTACAACCACCGGAATAGAAGAATACCGGATACGCATTGAAGTGTTCTGGAACATTTTTATGGCCATATTCAATTCGTCCCACTCCTGCTCTACCGCCATCATAAAAATCATTCCCACATTGGCACCGGCTGAGAAATTTGCACCATCGTTGCCGATGACCAAACCACGGTAATCTTTTTCTGCCATATCAATGGCTTTATTGATTCCGGAGATTACATCACCACCAATGGTATTCATTTTAGTATGGAATTCTACATTAAGAATGCCATCGCCTAAATCAATAATCGAAACACCTGAGTTTTTCCAAATCGTTTTATTTTCGCGGAGATTATCTAAAATGATAAACTCATCTGTTCCCGGTAATGCTTTATAGGTTTTAGAAGGGATATCGTAATATTTTTTAACACCGTTTTCTACTTTATAAAATGAAGTATTTCCGGCATCGAGCATTTCGTGTACCCAGGCCGCAGCTTTATTGCCATATTGCTCCATTCCTTCGATAGCTTCTTTTACCCCAACGGCATCCCAAAGTTCGAACGGACCTAATTCCCAACCGAAACCTGCACGCATGGCATCATCAATACGGTATAATTCGTCAGAAATTTCAGGAATACGATCAGATACATATTCGAACAAACCAAAAGAAGAGTGTCGGAACAGTTCGCCTGCTTTATCTTTTCCCTTAGCAAAAATCTTCATGCGCTCACGAAGGTTTTCCACCGGTTTGGTCATTTCTAAAGTAGCCGATTTTACTTTTTGCTGAGGCTTATATTCTAATGTTTTTAAATCAAGTGCAAGGATTTCAGTTTTACCTTCTGCCGTTTTCGTTTTTTTATAGAAACCCTGTTTGGTCTTATCGCCAAGCCATTTGTTCTCTTCCATCTTTTGCACGTATGCTGGAAGTTTAAATAACTCATGCGCTTTATCATGCGGGCAATTATCATAAAGGCCTTTTGCCACTTTGATCATGGTATCTAAACCAACCACATCCGAAGTACGGAAAGTAGCCGATTTTGGTCTGCCAAGGGCTGGTCCGGTAAATTTATCAACTTCTTCTACCGTGAGGTCTAATTTCTCAACAAGGTGCAAAAGCGCCATGATGGAATAAACACCTACGCGGTTAGCAATAAAAGCTGGGGTATCCTTACATAAAACGGTTGTTTTCCCTAAAAACTTATCGCCATAATGCATTAAGAAATCAACGATTTCTGGCTGTGTATGCGGCGTAGGGATAATCTCCAATAATTTTAAATAGCGTGGCGGATTAAAAAAGTGTGTTCCGCAGAAATGCGATTTAAAATCTTCACTTCTTCCTTCAGCCATTAAATGAATGGGAATACCAGAAGTATTGGAAGTAATTAATGTACCCGGTTTACGGAACTGCTCTACCTGTTCGAAAACTTTTTTCTTGATATCAAGATTTTCGACTACCACTTCAATTACCCAATCGTAACCGGCAATTTTCGACATGTCATCGTCGAAGTTCCCCGTTTTTATTTTATTTAACGCTTTTTTGGTATAAACTGGCGAGGGATTTGTTTTCACAGCCGTTTGCAAAGCTGTATTTACAATCCGGTTTTTTACAGCTGGGTTATCCAGTGCTAATCCTTTTGCCTGCTCTTCGGGGCTCAGTTCTTTAGGGGCAATATCCAAAAGCAGAACCTCAACACCAATATTGGCGAAGTGGCATGCAATACGGGAACCCATAATACCTGAACCTAGAACAGCAACTTTATTAATGCTTCGTTTCATCAGTATATATTTTTCGTTTTATGGTCTGATGTAACCTATTATGTAAAAATTTACATAGCAGGTTTCATGATTATATTTGTTAATCAACAGTATAGGCTACTGTAATATCATTTAGTTTTATCAACAGGGTAATGAATGTTTCCTTCTCCTTTTTGCTAAAATGCTCATCCAGGTATTCATTAAATTTCCGAACAACACCCTTAGCCAATTGTTTTTTCTCTTTACCAAAATCAGTGAGAAAAACTTTAACCGAACGTTTATCGCCCGCAGAAGTTTCGCGGTAAATCAGATCGGCTTCTTCCATATTGTTTAACATACGCGAAAGACTGGTGGCTTTTACACCCAATAAGGCTGCTAAATTTGAAACGGCAGTTCCATCGGTATCATCTATATTAATGAGCATATACCCGATGGCCTGTGTAATTCCAAAACTGGAAGCCATTTGATTATACTTATTGAACATATTTTGCCAGGCAAACTTAATATGGTAATCTATGGTTTGTTGTTGTTTCATTTTTGTTAATTTATTATGCTTGCATAACAAAGCTAATGAATGTATTTTGTTAATGCAATAGAAAAATTCAAAATAATTGTCAAAATTTTCTTATTATAATTGTACACAAAATGAAAACACACCATATGTTAAAAGCTAAAGTAATACTCCTGTTTAGCCTATTTATTACATCGGCCACCATTTGCAAGAGTCAGGTATCTTATTTTGGAGCAGCACTTCTAAACAGTCAAAAGTTAGAAGTTTTTAAAAACACCACCACCTTATTTACTTTGCAGTATGCTGATTATGCCGAACTGGAAAAATTTGATCAGGCGATAAAAAAAACCTGGACCATCACCCCATATAAAATTATCAAGCCTGAAGAACTTGCAAAGTATGATACCCTTGCAAATTATTCATTTTTTTATTTTGACGGCTATGCAGAAAAACTGGATAGTACGACTAATGTAAACGTGGTTTATGCGCTGAAACTGGTTACGCCATCAAAAAAACCGAAGACAAAGGAAGAAAACGTACTGGCAACAGTTAATCTTTTTGCTGATGGGAATACAAATCTGTTGATCGAAACACAGGATCAGCAATTTGGTTCAAAGCGAAGTATTAAAAACAATATTTTATCGGTCCTATATAATAAGTCTAGCTTTCTGAACTGGTCGCCAGGATTTTTAACAGGTTATTTGAAACAGATTAATGACGGCTTAATGGCCAGTGAAACCTGCAGCATAGATTATCAGTTTTACAATAAAATCCGCCTGCCAGAGCTGGCAAGGGAAACTCTTTATGTGCCAGAATATATTAAACAGGTATTTTCATCAAGGTTAGCACTTCTGCCACAATCGGGTGTAGTTTTAGAACCGTACAATTATAAACTCAAATTTGTATCATATAAAGTGCTTGATAGTTTAATTTTGAACAAAGAAACTCCTGTTAAATATGTGGTTTACACGCAAAGGTCAAACGATAAAATAATCAGTGTTTATGATAGTAAAGACGATAAGATTATTTATCAGCGCTTTTATCCTCAATCGCCAAATTTTGAAATGAATGATTTAAGTGAAATTAAAAAGGTGATTGTAGATCTTAAATAAGAAGAGCCCTCATTGCTGAGGAACGACAGCCAGCCCCGATTTATCGGGGAGGCAATCTTACAAGTGTGGGTTTATGGCTACCGCATCAAGATTGCTTCGTCAGCTGAAAAAGCCTTCTCGCAATGACGACTGTATTGCTTTAAACCTCTTAAAACCAAAAAAGTCCCGATTTGCATCGGGACTTTTTTATGTTATTTAAAAAACAGACTAGTAAAGGGTAAACTCTACACGACGGTTTTGTTGACGACCAGCTGCTGTTTTATTGGTAGCAATTGGCTGACCCATGCCATAACCTGTAGCTTCGATACGTGATGCATTAGCACCTTGAGAAACTAAATAAGCTTTAACAGATTCTGCTCTTTCTTTAGATAAACGTAAGTTTAACTCTTTTGAACCAGTATTATCAGTGTGACCAGCTAATTTTAAGCTGAAGTTTTTCTGAACTAATAATGCAGCAACCCTGTTTAATGAAGCATAAGATTTAGAACGAATAGTTGCTTTACCTAAATCGAACTCTAAGTTTTTAATTGCTTCGTTAACTACCTTACGGTCTTCTTCAGTAACAATTACTTTTTCTACTACTTTTTCAGGAGTTTTTAATGGACAACCTGAACCATCTACTACAGTACCTGCAGGTGTATCAGGGCATTTATCCAATTTATCTGCAACACCATCACCGTCTGTATCTTTCAAGATATCATTCAATTCAGCACGTAATTTTGCATTATCGGCTTTTTGAGCATTTAAATCAGATTTCAAGCCATCAGCAGTTTGTTTTGCTTTTAAAGCTTCATCATAAGTTAAAGCTACCGGATTGTGGAAAGCTAATTGTTTTCCGCTACCTAAAGCAAACTCTAAACCTGCGTAAGCATAGTTGTATTTATCATTACCGCCTCTGTAGTAACCGTCTAAGTTATCGCCATCAAGGAATGTAATTGTCCAACCTAAATCGAAGTTAACTGCATCAGAGATTTTAAATTTAGCACCTAAACCTACTGGGATAATCAATTCGTTAATGTTTTCATCACCTGCATAAAGTCTAGAACCAGCTGCTGTAGTAATTGTAGGTTTATAACCTGCAATACCAGCACCAGCTGAAGCATATAGCTGTAAAGTGTTCTCTTTTTTAAACATATCGATATTGAACATGTTTACTACAGCATTTAAACTTCCTGAATAAGATAATTCAGTATCGAAAGCTCTTACCGGAGAATTGTTTACTACACCACTTTCGTAAGCTTCGGTGTTATCGCCTTTTAATTTACCACGAACTCCGTCTAAACGTAACGAGAAATAAGGTGTAAACTGTTTTTTGATGTAAAGGCCATAACCTAAGCTAGATTTGTTGTTGCTAAAATCGTTTTTACCACCCAATGGAGAAAGAGGGGTTAAAACACCAGCGTTAACTCCAATCGACCACGTTTTGAATGAGGTTGATGAAGTTGCCGGGCTTTCCTGAGCGGAAGCAACCGAACCGATTAATAAACCAGCGAGTGCTACTGGTAAGGTTTTAAATAATTGTAGTTTCATAATTTTATGTATAACGTTGAATAGCGTTTCACAACCTTTACAATAGCCATACCAAAAATACGAACCAACCAAAATAATTATCAACTTGTTAACACTAAAAGCTATTGGCTATATTAAAGCATTCACCACCTTAGTCACACCTAATCACTCTTTCACGCGTTTTACGTAGTATAAATACATAAAGTAGTTGATTTTAAGCTGTAAGCAATAGTTTATTTTATGATCCAGCTAATTAACAATCAATATTATTTTTTTTGAGGCACATTTTATCAGACTATAACTTCAAATAAACCCCTTACCACAAAGTCTGATTATACCTACACATAAAAAACCATGAGCGCTACAGCATTGGATTTATCAATAAAATTAAGTACGCATTTTGAGTTCCCTCCCTAATAATTGCATTCTTAATTTTTTTGAGGATTTTTTTCTACACATTATAAGCTACTGAATGTAATGATAACCTTATAAAATTACTAAACGCAAGGCTTTTAATCCGCTTAATCCTTGCAGATCTTCTAAATCAAGGTCTTCTGTTTCAGTACCCAATGTGCTGGTTTCTTGCAGGTATTTTACAAATGGCAGGTAATCTTCTATATCTCTCTTATTGAAATAGATTAATGCCAGTTTATCCGGTTGCGTAAGCCGCTCCTGTGAATTGCGAATCAATACTTTATCGATCCTTTTTTTGATCATCTGGTACCTGATGTTATACGCCCCCTCTACATCAAACTTCCTTTCATCAATCCTAAAATTAATGTCAATAGGGTGATTATGGATAAAAATTAACTGGGTAGTAGCTAGCTTAACGGGCATATCAGGTTGAAGTTGCCGTACCATTTTGGCTATGGCAGCCATTGAGGAAAGTTGCCACAGGCGCAGGTTTTTTAGATGGAATCGGTTAAAAATAATATCTGGAGCAATAGATTGCCCGATATAGATGTCGTACTCAATTCCATCGGTTCTGAACTTTTCGAAATAACAGGGATAAGACTCCTGTAGTTTTTCCCGTTCAGTTTCAAAATAAGTATTAATATCCCTGTTAATGAGCTGCATCGATGTTTCCAAAGCCTGCCGGTGTTTGTAAACCTGGCCATTATGCACAGAAATATGCTCGAGATATTTACCGATTACTTTTTGCGTGATGGGATGTGATTGGGAAATGAGCTGCAGATAATCGTTGGTTTCTTCTTTTAGGAAAATATTGAGGCTGTTCTCTTCGGTTGTATTCAACTCATTACTATGCAAAATATCATTCCATTTATTGCAGTTGAATATCATTTCCACCAATAAAGCATCAGTATAGATTTTGCTAAGCTGTTTTAATGTTTCGCGGAGCAAGTTTAGGTGTAGGTTCAGATCTGCCTTACTGGCGGCATTTCGTTCGATAGTTGAATTTCTAATATCGATAGCACCATAAAAAGGATATACATCAATAAAACTGATGTCTTCTGTACGTAGAGGCAGCTTCTTTTTCTTATCGTAAAGGTAATGCCAGGCTGCTTCGTTAAATTTCCATTGAACTGCCGGCTGTATAGAAGTATATTTTTCTTTGATGATATTTTCAATCTCGAAGTTAAATTCATCAATGTAAACCTGTAATAACTGGGCTATGGGAGCCAGTACAGGATCCAATAAGGTGATTTTTCTTTCGTCGAAAGTTTCACCAAGCCAGGTATGCATGCCCAACACCCCAACCAAAATATGATTATGGAACACAGGAATAAGCGCCATCGATTTTACATTCAGTTCCCTAAACCTATCCAACCAGGGAAACATCTCTTTGCTTTCTGCCCAGATATCGGGCGAATAAAAAGAATTGGGATTTGCAGCATAACCCTCGGCAATCTGCCTAAAAGCTTCAGGACTTAGGGTTTCTTCGCCCCATACCGAAAAAAGTAATCCGCTACCGCCTTTTACATAACCATAAACCATTTTATTATTCACTCTAACAAAAGGAAAAAGATCAAACTGAATGTTGGCATTTTGAACCAATACTTTAAGCGATTGAATTACCTCTTCATAAGCAGCACCTTCGCTGCCGGGCACACGGCTTAATCTTACATTTTTAATATTTTCGACCGCCTGTTTTGCTGTAACATCAGTAATGGTTAATACCGAAATACCGCGGAGTTCGAAAAGATCTAATGGTAATAGCTCTTGCAATTTATCTAAGCCAGATTCATCAGTTAAGTATTGTTGCAATTCGCGGTAACTAAGTTCTGGCAAGCTTCCTTTAGCCTTCACTTCGATGAAACTGGCATTTAAGCCAATGTGGAAATAAGCAGGCAAACCGGTATCCGAATTGATCGCGGAATGATATTTTTCTTTTACCGGCGAGTGAAAATCATATAATTTATCAAGGATGAACGAATAAATAAAATGCAGGCGATCGTGCTGATGCTGCTCCAGTGTTTTTGATCCGGCAAAACTGTGCTGATCTTTCTCCTCATGCTCAAGCAATTCATACATCAGTTCCGTACCATAAAAGGTAAGGGGTTGCATGGGCGCACAAAGTCCCCAGGCTTGATGATCTTCTGTTAAAAATGCTGGCGAAAGACAGGCGTACATATATTCCAGTAATAATTCGTACTGGTAGATGTCATCGAAAGCAATAACCTGATTGGTTATGCCCTGCTTTTTAAATTCGTTTAACGCGTGGTTATAGAGCGTAGATTTTACCGTCTGTTCTTCTCTGACTTTTTCCTTCAGGTATTTAACGAAAGGTCCGAAAGAGATGGCGGAATCTACCTCGGGCAAACTGGGATAATTCTGTGCAATATTAAATATGCGCTTCTTCATCTCTTTAAATTTTAGATTAGACAATCTATTAGCTGATTTGTAACAGATTGACTAAAGCTAAGATAAAAAAATTGGAGTGATAATCTCCTACCAGCCAATGGCCTTATCATCGCCACGTGGATCGGCACCGCCCTGATAGTTGCCCCACTTGGTTTTTAAAATGGCATCAACCCTGCCAATCGCACCGCGGGGAACGATCTTATAACCTTTTGCCTTTAATTTTTCTGTTGATAAGCTGTCGATTGCATCTTTTTCTACGTACACCTCATCAGGTAACCATTGATGGTGGAATTTCTTTGCGGCTACAGCTTCTTGCATAGACATGTCGAAATCGATTACATTTATAATCGTCTGAAAAACAGAAGTAATGATAGTTGATCCTCCTGGAGTACCCACCACCATAAATAATTTTCCATCTTTCTCTACAATACTAGGTGTCATAGAGCTTAACATCCTTTTATTCGGTGCAATGGCATTGGCTTCGCCACCAACTAAACCGTACATATTTGGAGCACCCGGCTTAACAGAAAAATCGTCCATTTCATTATTTAGCAGAAAGCCAGCACCTTTTACGGCTACCAGCGATCCGTAAGAGCCATTTAATGTAGTGGTGATCGAAACGGCATTACCATCACGGTCTACAATAGAAAAATGTGTGGTTTCTTCGTGTTCTGCACCTTTTATCTCTCCCGCCAGAACCGAACTGCTTGGGGTTGCGGCCGCCCAGTTAAAATTGGCCATGCGGTTTTGATTATAATCAGGACTTAATAACTGTTGTTGTGGTACTGCATAAAAATCAGGGTCGCCCAAATGTGTGGCCCGATCTGCATATACCCTTCTTTCGGCTTCTACAATTACCTGAACAGTAGAATCAGCATTATGTCCCCACTTTTTAAGGGGAAATTTTTCTACACTCTGCAACAGTTGTACTAAAGCAATTCCACCGCTTGATGTGGGTGGCATCGTAATAATTTTATAACCCCTGTAATTACCTGTAATGGGTTTACGCCAGGCGGAGTGATAATTTTTTAAATCTTCCTTAGTGATCAATCCCTTACCGCGCTGCATCTCTGCCACAACCGAATCGGCTACTGCACCTTCATAAAAACCTGCTCTGCCTTTCTCCTGGATCAGTTTTAAAGTATTGGCCAGCTCTTTTTGAACGAGCAAATCATTTTCCTGCCAGGTACTTTCTAAATTAACAAAAGCAGTTCCGTCAGGGTTAAATTCCATAAATTTACGGTGCAAACTGTTCAACTCACCGGCTTGTCGTTTAGTGATTTTGAAACCGTTCTGAGCGAGGTCTATCGCTGGTTGCAATACCTGTACCCAGGAAAGTTTCCCATATTTTTTGTGTGCCTCTACCATGCCATCAACTGATCCGGGAACACCAGAAGCTAAATGCCCGTACAAACTTTTATCAACGATCGGATTTCCAGCGCTATCCAGGTACATATCCCTGCTTGCTGAGGCAGCGGCTTTTTCGCGAAAGTCCAAAGCATTGATTTCGCCATTTGCGCCACGGTAAACCATAAAGCCACCGCCGCCGATATTCCCTGCATTGGGATAAACTACAGCCAGCGCAAATTGAACTGCAACGGCAGCATCAACAGCATTACCTCCCTTTTTTAAAATATCTATCCCAACCTGCGAAGCTTCAGGATGGGCTGAAACCACCATCCCGTTTTTATATTCGCCACTGTTGTTTTTCCCTAGCTGACCAGTTACGCAACCAGCCAGCAAAACCACCAGGGTTAAGGAAGCGAAAGAATTTTTAAGTTTAATGAGGGGCTTTATAGTTTTCTGCATCCTTGTATATTTTTTCGATTACTTCATTGTTTTTCTCAGTAATCACTTTTCTTTTTAAGCTTAATTTGGGGGTAAGTTCGCCACCATCTATACTCCATTCTTTTGGCAATAGTGCAAATCTTTTTACCTGTTCCCATTTACCGAAACCTACATTTGCAGCTTCGATCACTTCATTATATTTGGCAAGCACCTGTTCGTTTTTGATCATTTCTTCGTTTGTGGTAAAAGTGATCCCTTTTCTGCCCGCCCAGGTTTTTAAGGTTTCAAAATTTGGAACAATTAAGGCAGAAGGGAATTTTCTATTTTCGCCCAATACCATAATCTGTTCAATAAAGATCGATTCTTTGTATTTATTCTCCAGCATTTGTGGTGCCACGTATTTACCACCTGCTGTTTTAAACATTTCTTTTTTACGGTCGGTAATTTTTAAGAAACGGCCATCAACCAGCTCACCGATATCCCCGGTGTGGAACCAACCGTCTTTATCTACCGCTTCATCGGTTAAATCAGGACGGTTATAATACCCTTTCATTACCTGGTGACCCCGGGTTAATACTTCACCATCCTGTGCAATTTTAACTTCCACTCCTTTAATTACTTCACCAACGGTTCCGAACATGGTTCCTCCGAAATGGTTAACGGTAATTACGGGCGAGGTTTCAGTTAAGCCATATCCTTCGAAAACCGGCATGCCTGCTGCCCAGAAAATCCTGGCCAAACGTGGGTTTAGCGCTGCTCCGCCCGATACAATCACTACAATCTCACCACCAAGTGCTTCCTGCCATTTTTTAAAAACCAGTTTTCGGGCAATGCCAAGTTTAAAATTATACCAGGCACCTGCATTAATGGTATATTTTTCGGCTAAGGCCACCGACCAAAAGAAAATTCCTTTTTTAACGCCCGTCAAAGCTTTCCCTTTTTCCATAATCTTATCGTACACTTTTTCGAGCAGACGTGGAACGGTAGAGAACGCGTTTGGTTTTACATGCTGAATATCGGCCACGATGGTATCCATACTTTCAGCATAATAAATAGCGGTGTAATTAAATAAGTACAGATAAATGATCATCCGCTCGAAAATGTGCGAGAGGGGCAAAAAGCTGAGACCTTTTTTAACACCTTCGGGCATCACCACGGCCGAGTTTACAAAGTTTGCTACTAAATTATCATGCGTTAGCATTACCCCTTTGGGTGTACCTGTAGTTCCGGAAGTGTAGATTAAAGTTAAAATATCTTCGGGCGCTACTTTAGCACGGTATTCTTCCAGATCAATATCGGTACTGGCTTTACCCAATTCGATTAATGTATTCCAGTTTTCAGCTTCGGGAATTTCGTTAAAGCTGTAAATTTTGATATTAGGATTTATGGCATCCGCGCAGGGCCTGATTTTTTTATACAGTTCTTCGTCGGCTACGAAAATGATCGAGATCTCTGCGTCCTTTAATATAAATTCAATGTCGTGTTCGGCAAGTGTTGGGTATAAAGGAATCTGATAGGCACCAATCTGGTTGGCTGCAAAATCTGCAATATTCCATTCGGGTCTATTGTGCGACATTACCGCCACCCTACCACCTTTGGTAATCCCCTGTTTAATCAATCCACGGCTCAGTTGATCTACAGCATCACAAAAATCGACTGTACTATAATTTATCCATTTTCCACTAACTTTTCCGCTGATGAACTCTTGCTTTGGATTTTCGAGGCTGTATTTCAAAAGATCAAAAACCCGTTTAATTTCTGCCGCCATATGAATTGTATAATATTTGGTTAAGTTAAAAATTCAATCTCAAAGATTGATGTCTATATCTCTTTTTAATAAAAATAATACCTCGCCATTAAGAAACCAGTGCATTTATGCTTATCAAAAAATATTTAAATAAACTTAGCAATTACAAAATTACTATGCAAGCATTGTTTTTTATGATTTTAGATTTTGACCAAAAAAACATAAACGGCACTAAAGTTGTTAGGCTGGTAATTATTTAAAAAACACTTAAATTATGAAAAAGTTATTTACAATTTTAGGATGTATTGCACTATTTGCCTTCAGTACAACAAACGTTAAAGCCCAAAACTATAAAACCGGATTAGGTTTAGGCATTGATTTTGGTGATGGCGCAACATTGGTTGGTCCCTCAATCAGACATCACTTCAGTCCAAAAGCAGCCATTCAAGGTGATGTGTTATTTGGCGGAAACTCTACCATTATCCAAGGGTTTCTTCAATATAACTCTTCAATCCCTGGAGCTAAAGGCTTAGATTGGTACTTAGGTGGTGGTCCTTCTATCCAATTGTATGATGGTGGCTCTAGCTTTTATTTAGTACCAATGGTGGGTTTAGATTATAAATTCTCAGGTGCACCTTTAGCGTTGGCTTTAGACTGGAGACCAAGGTTATACATCGGCAGTAATGATAGCGATTTTAATGCTGGAAGATTCGGTTTAGGCTTTAGATATACTTTCTAGGCGGAAAGCGTGGAGCGTTAGGCGCATGGCGTTAAGCGAAGTACGCAACATAAAAAATCCCGTAAGAAATTCATCTTACGGGATTTTTTTATGCCTTGAACTATAGGCTCATGACTGAGGAATTAAGACTCTAAACTAAACCCCCGTCCATTTTTTTAACACTGCTTTTTGTGCAGGAGTTGCATTTTCATTAACGGTTGCTTTTAAGCGTACATTCGGGTTTTCTTTTAAGGTTAAAGAGATTTCTTTTTCAAGACCATCGCGTTTAACTTTTAATTTCAGTACATCACCGATATTCTTTTTACCTACCAAAGGGATGGCGTCTAAAGAAATCATCGGGCTTTTTAACCTCACGGTTGATAATGCATCACTTAATGTAGTATCGTCTAAAGTAAGTATCACATCATTCACATTTAAGCCATTAATCCAGGCTGCAGAATTTCTTGTTGTTGAGGTGATTACTAAACCGTCATTGGTTAACTGTCCGGAAGCACCTGTAACCGGTTTGCCAGGTGTTGCATTTTCTGTTGATACATCTACACCGGCATAAGCGAAGTATTTTACATATTCAACATCATCTACACCGTTCACATATTTTGCCCAGAAATTGGTAAAACTGATTCCTGATATTTTTTCAACCATGGCTTTAAATTCTGCGTCGGTATAACCACGTTTTAAAGTTTTGCACTGTAAGTACATGGCTTTCATTACATCATCCAAACTTTTAGCGCCTTTAGTGGCATTGATGATTTCGAGATCCATTAAAATACCGATCACCTCTCCTTTATTATAGTAAGAGATAGAATTGTTTTTTGAGTTTTCGTTCGGGCGGTAACCGATAATCCATGCATCATAACTTGATGAAGCTGCTGATTGATATTTTGCACCAGGTGTATTTAAAACTGTACCTACCCCACCTGCAAGATCTTTCAAAAACTCATTTATATCTGTAAAACCAGCCCTGTGTATATATTTATTCTCATAATATGAAGTAAAGCCTTCAGCTACCCATAGGTTGGTGGTATAATTCTCATTATCGTAATCGAATGGGCCTAATGCCACAGGGCGCAAACGTTTAACATTCCAAAGGTGATGATATTCATGTGCAACCAAACTCAAAAAGCCTTTATAACCTTCTGCGGTATTGTATGCATTTCTGCTCGCACCCAAAGTAGTAGAGTTTAAATGCTCTAAACCGCCGCCGCCTTTTAAAAAGTTGTGTACGATAAAAACATAGTGTTTATTTGGGTTTTCGCCATACACTTCAGTTTCCTTTTCAACAATTTTGGCCATATCTACCTTAAGCTTTTCCTTATCGTAGTTACCACCACCGTACATGGCCACTTCGTGACGAACACCGGCTGCTGTAAATTCGAAAACATCCTGGTTACCCACTTCAATAGGACTATCGTAAAGAATATCAAAATCGGTTGCCTTATACGTAAACTGCTCGCCTGCAACTGGTGTTAAACCGGTTGAAACTTTGCTCCAGGTATTGAAAGGAATAATTTTTACGGTACTTGGCGATTTGATCAAACCATCAGGATGCATAAAAATACCTGTTGGAGATAAAAATGCATGTGATTCGTCGATAAATGGTGTACGCACCGAAATTTCGAATGCATAAACACGGTAATTGATCTGGATATTGGCCGCTTTTGCAGAGAAAATTCTCCAGGTATTTTTTCTTACCTTTTCTACTTTAACCGCTTTACCTGCCGCTGTAGCTTTAAATTCTTCTACACTTTTTTCAAATTCACGCACCAAATAAGAACCAGGGGTCCATACTGGCATTTTTACATCTACATAATCTTTTGCTAAGCCAGAAATATTCATCTGCACTTCAGCATAGTGTGCCTGTGGCTCTTTAAAAGAAACCTCAAAGCCTATTTTTACCTGCGCCTTCGCTGCCATAATACACGTTAGTAGTAAAACTAAACTTAAAATTGATTTTTTATTAAACATATTGAGGGTGTTTTGTTGCAAATTTATATTTATTGATGAGGTTTTGGAACAAAATAGCTAAATGTGGTGTAAAATAGTTGTTTCTGTTTGCCCCGCGTTTGGCGTTGGGCGATATGCGGAAAGCGGATGGAACTTTAACAGCCAAGTGGCACCAGGCATTAATTTGTTGATTTTCGAGGGATAATAATTAATCAGTACTTATTATTTTGCATCCAAACTATGGACTTCCGACTTCAGAATCCGGAATAAAATCGGTAACATCCTTAATACAACAAATTTAGGACTAAACTATTTGAATATTTTTACGCTCTAATTCTGGAACATTAATCTTATTTTAATGTTTGGAATACGCACGACACAAATATAAACATGAAGAAAAGGTATATTATCTATGCTGTTTTAGCCATAGGCCTGGCTTATTTAGTCTATTACAGAATTAACGCAAACAAAAAACTCGAGGGCAAAGGAGGGGCATCTGCAGGGGCAGGAAAAGGAAAATCAGGTGGTAAAGATGGAAAATCGGCACCACTTGTGGTAGATGGTATTGTGGTAAAAACAACATCATTTGATAACGACCTTGAAATTACAGGCGCCATTGATGCCAACGAATCTGTTGTGCTTAAAAGTGAAGTATCGGGATTGGTTACCGGCATTTATTTTCAGGAAGGTACAACTGTATCAAAAGGAAGTGTGCTGGTAAAAGTAAACGACAGGGATATACAGGCACAGTTGCAGGATGCATTAACCAAACAAAAGCTTTCGGGAACAAACGAAAACAGGGCTAAACAGCTTTTAGCCAAAGGCGCCATCAGTCAGGAAGAGTATGATACTTCTTTAGCCGATTTAAAATCTTTAGAGGCGCAGGCACAATTAATCAGGGCACAACTGGCAAAAACTACCATCCGCGCGCCTTTTACAGGTCGTGTTGGTTTACGCAGCATCTCAGCAGGAACCTATTTAACACCAGCAACGGTAATTGCCAATCTGGTAAGCACCAATCCGGTTAAGGTTACGTTTTCAGTTCCTGAGAAGTATGCCGGACAGATTAAAATAAATTCAGAAATTACCTTTACCACCGATGGCTCATCAAAAGAGAACAAAGGAAAAGTTTACGCAATAGAGCCTGGAATTAATGCTGCAACGCGGACTTTACAGATCAGGGCTTTGGCACCAAATGCAGATAATGCGCTGTTACCAGGTTCATTTGCGAAGATCAAACTGGCATTAAGCACCCTGCAAAATGCAATATTGATTCCAAATGAAGCAGTGGTACCCGTTTTAAAAGGCAAGATTGTATATATCCAAAAGAATGGGAAAGCACAGGAAGTTAAGGTTGAGGCCGGAACACGTACCGATGAAAATATCGTAATTACTTCAGGATTAAAAGTTGGCGATACGGTATTAACAACCGGATCGATGGCTTTAAAGAAAGATGCTCCTGTAAAAGTTCATTTGGTTAAAGAATAATTATGAGTATCTCAACCACGAGTATAAAAAGGCCCGTTCTGGCCATTGTAATGAACTTATTGATTGTCCTTTTCGGGATAATCGGCTATACCTTTCTGGGTGTAAGGGAATATCCTTCTATCGATCCAACAGTGGTTTCGGTGAGAACATCTTACCCAGGCGCCAACTCAGATATCATCGAATCGCAGATTACCGAACCTTTAGAAAAATCAATCAATTCGATTGATGGGATCCGGAATATTTCTTCATCGAGTAACCAGGGTACCAGTAACATCACCATTGAGTTTAACCTTGATAAAAATATTGAAGAGGCGGCAAACGATGTCCGCGATAAAGTATCGCAGGCAGCACGTACTTTACCTAAAGATATCGACGGTTTACCAGTGGTAAGTAAGGCCGATGCAAACTCTGATCCGATTTTATCGATGACGATCCAGAGTGATAAACGAAATACCTTAGAATTAAGCGATTATGCAGAAAACGTAATTGCCGACCGTATCCAGACCATTCCAGGTGTAAGTAGTGTGCAGATTCAGGGGCAAAGGAAATATGCCATGCGTATCTGGATGGATCCTAATAAACTGAGTGCTTACGGTTTAACCTCGCAGGATATTGTTACCGCTTTGGATAACGAAAACGTGGAGCTTCCATCAGGAAAAATTACGGGTGCAACAACAGAGCTAACGGTAAAAACCCTTGGAAAACTGACCGATGAAAACCAGTTTAACAACCTGATCCTGAAATCAGACAGCAATCAGGTAATTAAGTTAAAAGATGTTGGTTATGCAGTTTTAGGCCCGGAAAACGAAGAAACCATTTTGCGCGAATCGGGCAAACCGATGGTGGCCATTGCCATTATTCCACAGCCTGGAGCCAATTATCTTGATATCAGTAAAGAGTTTTACAAACGTTTTGATAAATTAAAAGCTGATATTCCACAGGACATTAAGCTTAAAGTAGCTTTAGACAATACCTTGTTTATTAAACGTTCGGTAACAGAGGTGGCCGAAACCATTGGTTTATCACTGGTGCTGGTAATTCTGATCATTTACCTGTTTTTTAGGGATTGGGCCATTGCTTTCAGGCCATTGATTGATATTCCGGTATCGCTGGTTTTCACCTTCTTTATCATGTATGCCTTTGGCTTCTCGATAAACGTATTGAGTTTACTGGCCATTGTATTGGCTACAGGTTTGGTGGTAGATGATGGTATTGTGGTAACCGAAAATATCTTTAAAAAGGTTGAAGAGGGCATGTCGCCATTTGAGGCAGCCATTAAAGGATCAAACGAAATCTTTTTTGCCGTAATTTCCATTTCCATTACCCTTGCAGCAGTATTCTTACCGGTAATTTTCTTACAGGGTTTTGTGGGGCGTTTATTCCGGGAATTTGGAGTGGTAATCGGCGCTGCCGTATTGGTATCAGCCTTTGTATCGCTTACTTTAACCCCAATGCTGAATGCTTACCTGATGAAAAAAGGGGGGCATAAACCATCAAGGTTTTACAATTGGACAGAACCTTACTTTGTGAAGTTAAACAATGCGTACGAATCGAATCTGAATAAATTTTTAGATAAAAGATGGCTTTCCATTCCGATTATTCTGGTGTGTATGGGCTTAATTTTCTTATTCTGGAAGATTTTACCAAAAGAAACTGCTCCCTATGATGATAGAAGCGCAATCAATATCAACGTAACTACGCCAGAAGGTGCATCTTTTACCTATACGGATCAGTTTATCATGAAACTGAACCAATTGGTGATTGATTCTGTTCCGGAGAAAAATGTAAACATTACCATTACCTCTCCGGGTTTTGGTGGATCAGGTTCAGTAAACTCAGGTTTTGTGAGGATGGGTTTGATATATCCGGAAGAGCGTGAACGTTCGCAAAAGGATATTGCCGATATGCTCACCCGCATCACCAAAAAATATGCCGAGGGCAAAACCATCGTTAACCAGCAGCCTACCATTTCGGTTGGTCGCCGGGGAGGCTTACCGATCAGTTATATTATTCAGGCGCAGAATTTCGAAAAGCTAAGGGAGAAAATTCCTTTGTTTATGGATGCCGTATCTAAAGATCCTACTTTTACCGTTTCGGATGTGAACCTGAAATTTAACAAACCCGAAATTAACCTGACGATTGATCGTGATAAGGCCAAAAATTTAGGTGTTTCCATCTCTGCCATCGCCCAAACCTTAAATCTGGGGTTAAGCGGACAAAGGTTCTCGTACTTCTTCATGAATGGTAAACAATACCAGGTAATCGGTCAGTTTGACCGTGGCGACAGAAAAGATCCATTGGATTTAAGTTCGGTTTACGTACGTAATGATAAAGGCGAACTGGTTCAGCTGGATAACGTAGTTACCGCTAAAGAAGAAAGCAGTCCGCCGCAATTATACAGGAACAATCGTTTTATCGCTGCCACCGTTTCAGCTGGCTTAGCCCCAGGAAAAAGCATTGGTGAAGGTATTGATGCCATGGATGCCATATCTAAAAAAGTACTGGACGAAACCTTCTCTACCGATTTGAGTGGAGAATCGCGGGATTTTAAAGAAAGTTCATCAAACACTTTCTTTGCCTTCGGTTTAGCCCTCTTACTCGTTTATTTAATCCTTTCGGCACAGTTTGAGAGTTTTAAAGATCCGATTATCATCATTTTAACCGTACCAATGGCCGTAGCAGGTGCATTTTTATCACTGTGGCTTTGCGGACAGAGCTGGAATATTTTCAGCCAGATCGGAACCATTATGTTAATTGGTTTAGTAACTAAAAACGGTATTTTGATTGTCGAATTTGCCAACCAGTTAAAAGAAAAAGGCACTCCCATCCCGGAAGCCATACGAGAAGCCGCTGTTTCGCGCTTGCGCCCGATTTTAATGACCAGTTTAGCCATTGCGATTGGTGCCTTACCTATTGCCTTGGCTTTAGGCGCCGCTGCAAAAAGCAGGATGAGTATGGGAACCGTAATTGTGGGTGGAACATTGTTCTCGCTGGTATTAACCTTATTTGTAATCCCGGCCATTTACTCTTATTGGGCAAAACCATACAAACCAAACAAGGAATTAAAAGAAGCCCATCGTTTTGAACAAGAAGCTTTACACACAGAAGAATAAGATGAGCAAGAAATTAAAAATATTGATCCTGTTGTTAAGCCTATCGCTTTCGGGCTTTGCACAAGAGAAACTAAGCTTACAAGAGGCCATAACAATTGCCTTACAGAATAATTACGACATAAAAATCAGCAAAAACCAGATCGATATTGCAAAAAACAATGCCAATATCGGTAATGCAGGGATGTTGCCTAATTTATCAGGAAGTTATACCAATGGTGGAAGTATCCAAAATACCCGTCAAACGCCTGCAACAGGTCCTGACCGGGTGATTACGGGTGCAAAAAGTACCAATAATAGCTACGGTGCCGACTTAAACTGGACCATTTTTGACGGTTTTAGCATGTTTGCCAATTACGATCGTTTGAAAGAACTGCAAAAACAGGGTGAACTTAATTCGCGATTAACCATTTTAACCACCGTTGCCGATGTAATTACCGCTTATTATGATGTAGTGCGGCAACAACAGCTTGTTATTGCTGCCGATAGTGCTATGGATGTTTCTGTGTTGCGTACCAATATTGCTAAAACCAAATTACAATTGGGTCGCGGTTCAAAACTTGATGTACTAACAGCACAGGTGGATTACAATACCGATACCTCAAATTACCTGCAAACTAAAAATGCCCTGCAAGTGGCTAAAGTGCGGTTAAACCAGTTGATGGTTAGGGATATCGGCACTTCATTTTCGGTGGATAATAATATCGATGTTGATAAAGGCCTTTTATTTAGCAAGATGGCCGAAATGGCCGAACAGCAAAATCCGAATGTACAAAATGCCTTTATTAACCAGCGCATTGCCTCTTTAAACTTAAAATCTGTGCGCGGGGCAAGATATCCATCTATCAGTTTAAATTCTGGTTACAGCAGGGCAAACAGTACCAGTCCAACAGGCTTTAACCAGAAATTTGCCGCAAACGGATTTACCTATGGGGTTACTGCAAGCCTTAATTTATTTAACGGTTTTTTACAAAGACAAAATGAGCGCAATGCCAGGATAGACATTGAAAACTCGACTTTAACCTTAAGCAAAACCAAACTCGATGTAAATTCGCAATTGCTCACAGCTTATCAAAATTACAGCACTTATCTGGATCTGATTAAATTAGAACAGCGCAATGTAGATATTGCAAAAGAAAATCTTGATATCACACTGGCAAAATACCGCTTGGGCAGCATCGCTCCTTTAGAGTTAAGAGAAGCACAACGCAACGCCATTGACGCACAAAATCGTTTTATCGAAATGCAATATCAGGCTAAAATAGCAGAAACCAATTTAAAAGCAATTAGCGGAAATATAGATTTATCAAAATAGTTCATTTATTTAATGGTCATTCGTTCATTGGTTTGCAGTAGCTCAAGATCGCATAAAGTCTCTGAGTGATAAATTATTTATCCTAAACTAAATGCGCCAGGCACTAAACGCGCAACTAGTTCATTGGTAATTGATTGATCATTTGTTATTGATGATTGTTTATTTTTTTATTAACTAAAATGGTTTAACAGAAGTAAAGAAATTATTGCAATCATAAAATTCTGTAATTAATTTTTATATTTAATCCCATGATACTTGTTGCAGATAGTGGCTCATCAAAAACGGATTGGATGGGCTATCATAATGGCGAAACCATTAAATTTAGCACTCCCGGAATAAACCCTTATTTCTTAAGTGAGCAGGAAATTACCAAACTGATTACCAAAAATGAATTCTTGATCCAGTATGCCAGCGATGTTAAGGAAATATACTTTTTTGGCGCCGGTTGCTCTTCACCTGATAAACACGAAGTGGTTTCCAATGGCTTATCGGCTGTTTTTGAAAATGCTTTTATCTCTGTAGATCATGATCTTTTAGGCTCTGTATATGCCACCTGCGGAAATGCTGAAGGCTTAAACTGTATTTTAGGTACAGGATCTAATATCTGTTATTTTGACGGCAAAAAGATTCACGATGGCCACCATGGCCTGGGTTATGTACTGGGTGATGAAGGCTCTGGTACTTTTTTCGGAAAAAAGGTGCTTTTAAGCTATTTGTATAATAAAATGCCAGCCAATTTAGCGGCAGAGTTTAAAAAAACTTTTCCTTCCGAAAAGGAACAGATTATTACCAATGTTTACCAAAAGCCTTTTCCAAATATTTATTTAGCCGGATTTAGCCGTTTCATGGCCAATCATAAAGACCATCCCTTTATCCAGGATATTCTTCGTACAGGATTTCAGGAATTTGTTGATACGAATGTTAAAGATTACCCGAAACATAAAAGTGTTCCATGCCATTTTGTTGGATCAATTGCGTATTACTATCAGGATTCATTGATTTCGGTATTGCTTGAAAACGGTATTGAGCCGGGAAAAATCTTACAAAAGCCAATTGAAGAGCTGTTCAATTTCATCTTGCAAAAAGAAGGCATTATACAGCAGGCCAGTTAAAGCTGAAATCTATTTTCGGGCAATTATAAATTTATTGTTAAAATATTCTTAAGATTGTAAACATAACAACACAAAACATTGTTATAATTTTAATAGCATATAAATTGCTAGCACATATGAAGAGAATACTGGTAGTAGACGATGATATTGAGGTTTTAGAAACCATACAATTGATACTGGAAATCGGAGGCTTTAAGGTCTCAGCACTTAGTGATGGTGAAGAAATTTTCAACAGGATTGAAAATTTTAACCCAGATTTAATTTTACTCGATATTTCTCTTGGCCATATAGATGGGCGTGTGTTATGCGAACAGTTAAAATCGATCGAAAGCACTTCTAAAATACCCATTTTATTGATTTCAGGTTTGTACGATCCGAAAGATTTCACCACTCTGAATTACGGTCAGGATGATTTCTTATCAAAACCGTTCCAAATGGATGTGCTGCTTAAAAAGATTTCCAAAATACTGTCACTGGAAGAAGATAAACCAAGTTTTCATTTGAATTAATTTCCAATCGGATTAAAATATTTAGCCAGAAAGACCTTAAATTTTTCTGGCTTTTTTATTTTTATAGCAAATCTATCTGTTTAAACAAAAATTACTATCATGAAACCAAGTGAAGCGTGGTTAAAAACCTGGAATGAAAAACGTAACCTGTTGGCATGCCCTAATAACCTTAACGATTATTTCGAAGAAACAACAGTAGCAGGCAAAACAATCGATCACCTTGAACTCGGAAGTGTTTCCATCCCAACTGGAGATATTTTAGTCCGCGATCCATTGGTTTATATCCAAAAAGATGCCGAGCCGTACCTGATTAAAGTACCAACAGGCGAATTTCCCGTTACTGCTGCTGTAGTGGTACCCGACGATAATGATGAGGATTGTGCCCGTTATGCCGCGGTTAAGGTACAGTTTACCGCTTATGATGCGATCAGGTTTGAAGAAGCATTAATCGGAACTGAAGACCTTGTTGATTTTAGCGAAGGTGAATTTTTCGGCTTTAATGTAGATGCTGGTTTAGGTTGTGTTTTAGATAAGGAAACACTAAAATATTTCTGTGCCTTTCAGGATAAATTCCATAGCGAAAACCCAGGCAAAAATTTGTACGATGATTATTTTGCTGTACTTTTTGCCGCTAACTACGCTGAAAACCCAATTTATCAACGCGAGGCCGGCGACTGGATTAACTGGAAAATCCCAGGAACTGATTATCACATTCCATTTTTCCAGAGTGGTTTTGGTGATGGCACCTATCCTGTTTATTATGGTTTTGATGTTGCAGGTAATGTTTGCTCGCTAATTATCCAGTTTATTGATATTGAACTGGCTTACAGTGAGGAGTAGATAATGATTACTGAGATTACTAGTGGTCCGTGGAGACACAGACCACGGAGTCTAAAATGACTTCCCTTATGGTGCCACACGAGGGGAAACCCCTCCTATCAGCACAGCATTAACTGCACTAAACCCGATGGGACGAATGCCAATCCTTCAATTGGCAGGAGGTACAGCGGGACGAACAATAATTGAAACACAGGTTTTGCTTTTCAAATGATTAGCTAAACCAAAAAATAATTAGGTTACTAATGGTCTGTGGGGACACAGACCCTGGAATCAGATAATGATTACTGAGATTACTAGTGGTCCGTGGAGACACAGACCACGGAATCTAAAATGACTTCCCTTATGGTGCAACAAGAGGGGAAACACCTCCTATCAGCACAGCATTAACTGCACTAAACCCGATGGGACGGATGCCAATCCTTCAATTGGCAGGAGGTACAGCGGGACGAACAATAATTGAAACACAGGTTTTGCTTTTCAAATGATTAGCTAAACCAAAAAATAATTAGGTTATTAATGGTCTGTGGGGACACAGACCTTGGAATCAGATAATGATTACTGAGATTACTAATGGTCTGTAGGACACATACCACGGAATCTAAAATGACTTCCCTTATGGTGCCACACGAGGGGAAACCCCTCCTATCAGCACAGAATCAACTGCACTAAACCCGATAGGACGGATGCCAATCCTTCAATTGGCAGGAGGTACAGCGGGACTAAAAATAATTAAAACACAGGTTTTGCTTTTCAAATGATTAGCTAAACCAAAAAATAATTAGGTTATTAATGGTCTGTGGGGACACAAACCATGGATTAAATAATTAGGTTACTAATGGTCTGTGGGGACACAGGCCATGGAATCAAAAATTCATCATTCTTCTATATTGACCTTTATCCATCTCACGTTTTCCATCTCACCTCCTACTGTCATTTTGGCAAACAAATTCTTTTGGAACAAGCCTTGTTATGCCTGATATAGATTTAAACAATTTATTTACGTATGAGCATACAGGAAAAAGGAAATATCTCGATACATACCGAGAACATCTTCCCGATAATTAAGAAGTTTTTATACTCTGATAACGAAATTTTTCTTCGTGAATTGGTTTCTAACGCAGTAGATGCGGTTCAGAAAATCAAAAGATTAGGTTCATTAGGTCAGTTTAGCGGCGAAGTGGGCGCACCATTGGTACAGGTTGCTGTTGATAAAGAAGCAAAAACCATTACCATTAGCGATAATGGTTTGGGAATGACTGCCGAAGAAATAAAAAAATACATCAATCAGGTTGCATTTTCTGGCGCAAGTGAGTTTGTAGAGAAATTTAAAGATGCTAAAGATGCAAACGAAATCATCGGTAAATTTGGTTTAGGTTTCTATTCGGCCTTTATGGTGGCTGATTTAGTTGAAATTCAAACTTTATCATACCAGGATGGCGCAGAGCCTGCACGTTGGGTTTGCGATGGCAGTACCGAATTCGAGATAACTGAAGGCACTAAAACGACCAGAGGTACCGATATCATCCTTCACGTGAACAAAGATTCTGAAGAGTTTTTGGAAGAAAGTAAACTTCAGGAAATATTGGATAAATACGCTAAGTTTTTACCTGTTCCGATTAAGTTTGGTACCAAAACAGAATCTGTTGAAGATGGCGTTGATGAAGAAGGTAAAGCAAAATATAATGATGTTGAGGTTGATAACATTATCAATACCACCAACCCAATCTGGACAAAAGCTCCTGCAGATTTGTCAGACGAGGATTATTTAAGCTTTTACCGCGAATTATATCCATTTAGCGAAGAGCCATTATTCTGGATCCACCTTAATGTTGATTATCCATTTAATTTAACCGGTGTATTGTATTTCCCTAAGTTGAAAAACGACTTTGAAATGCAGCGCAACAAAATCAAGCTTTACTCACGCCAGGTTTTCATTACTGATGAGGTTAAAGATATTGTACCTGAGTTTTTAATGTTATTGCATGGGGTAATCGATTCGCCTGATATTCCGTTAAACGTATCACGTAGTTTCTTACAGGCCGATAGCAACGTTAAAAAGATCAACAATTACATTACCAAAAAGGTTGCTGATAAATTAGCTGAACTGTTTGCTAAAGATCGTAAAGCTTACGAAGACAAATGGAAAGATATTGGTCTTTTTGTAAAATACGGTATGATCAGCGAAGAGAAGTTTTACGATAAAGCCAAAGATTTTGCTTTGGTTGGAAACACTAAAAACGAACTTTTCACCCTTCCTGAGTATAAAGAAAAGGTATCTCCTTTACAAACTGATAAAAACGGCACAGTGGTTTATTTATATACCAACGATGCTTCAAAACAGGATGCTTTTATCCAATCGGCCAATAAAAAAGATTACGATGTTTTGGTATTGGATTCACCTATAGACAACCACTTTATCAACCAGTTAGAGCAAAAACTAGAAAAAACATCGATTAAACGTGTTGACTCTAGCGTTGCAGATAAGTTAATAGAGAAAGACGAGCAAAACGAACACGTTTTAACTGAAGATCAGGTTAAGGAAGTAACCACCATTTTCGAAAAAGCGATTACCAAACCAGGTATGCAGGTAGAAATTGTGGCTTTACACCCTGAAGAACTACCGGTAACCATTACCATGGATGAATTTATGCGCCGTATGAAAGACATGGCTGCTATGGGCGGTGGAATGGGCTTTTATGGCCAGATGCCAGATAGCTACAAAGTTGCCATTAACGGAAACCATAAGTTGATCAGTAAGATTTTAAAGTCTGACGAAGCAGAACAAAGCACTTTAGCCAAACAAGCGATAGATTTAGCGCTATTGGCTCAGGGCATGTTAACTGGTGCAGAACTTACAGCATTTGTAAGCAGAAGCGTAGAACTGATTTAATCGCGTAATACGGAACAATAAAAAAGAGGGTGTTCGGAGAAAATCCGGACATCCTCTTTTTTTGCGCTGAGCGTTTCGTGTTTGGCGATAAGCGTTTACGTTTAACGCTTATTTCGTCAACTAATGATTAATAATTGTAGCTCAAAGTTAACCGATTCAAACAATTAAGCAATTAAGTTTTCCAGCAACAAAAAAAGTCCCAATCGTTTGATCGGGACTCTTTTAAGGCATTCAGGAATAAATTCTCTGAAGGATATTGTTCTAGCTCGCTAAAGGAGCTTGTTTATGATCTACATTGAAATAATCTTTATGTTCTTCGATCATTTTTGCAATGGTAGCAGCTTTGGTATCGGTAATTTTAAACTCGAACAAAGGCTCCTGGTTTTTCTTTGATCTCACCATTTTCTCTGTGTAGAAACGGTAAACCAAACCATTGGTTAATAAACCATATTTAGCTTTTGTTTTACGGAAATATTTAGATAAGCGTGAATCGTGGATATCTAAATTATCGTTATGGTGTTTGCACTCTACCAAAATTGTAGGCTCACCATCTTTCATAATGGTATAATCAACCTTTTTGCTTTTTTTAACCCCAAAATCTAATACCGCTTCAGACTGAACCTCAGAAGGGTCAAATCCTAAGATTTGGATAAAAGGCATTACCAAAGCGTTCCTTGTTAAATCTTCAGATTGAACTTGTGGAAGCATTTTCTTGATTCTTACGGCAAATTGCCCTATTTCGTCTTTTAATTCCATGTTATATATCTTTTATAGGTGTTAGTTTTTTAAATTATACTGGTTAAATACCGAATTTGCTGTGATAATGATCTGATCTAAACTTTGCTTATCAAAAAAGTTCCTGTTCAGCATATCTACCATATAAGTCAACTTGTTAATATCAGTGGCTTTCATGCTAAACTGAAAGCTTTTTAATCCGTCTTTAATGGCTTGCTGAACATAGTTACGAACAACCAAAAAAGATTTTCTGAATGCATAATCGCTATCGAGTTTTCCGTTTACAAGGCTTGGCATATCCAAGTTGCTGTATTCGTTTTGCATTCTCTGATACATATCAGCGTTGATTCCCTGGCTTTTAAGAATCCCCTTGTAATAGATTTTGTTAAGTAAGTACTCGTATTCGTTGTGTTTCATTTGGAGGTAGATAGATGTAGGGGAATATTTCTTGTTTTTCGGTATTTCTTCTTTTTTTAAACTTTAATAAAATCTGTAACCCAGTGTTGTATGGCCTGTTTTTATTTTCTTATCCACAGGCTACACAATAATGGGCAGGTAGATGTTTAATTTTAATCCGGGGCTTTTAACTCCCTGATTGTTTTGTTTTTGGCAAACAGTTTAAAGATTACAAAAAGAAGCGTGCTGAATAATTTTTTTACATCAACCCCTCAGAATATTACACGAAACCAGTAAGTTTTTTAGATGAAACGGATTCAAGATTTTTTTTAGCCCATTTGCTAAATCAATTCATTTTTATTTAACTTGCATTCAAATCAAATCAAAACAAACATATTTAAAATCATGAATCTAAAATGCGTTGTTATAGACGACGAGCAACATGCAATTGAGGTGCTAACTGACCATATTGCAGAAATGCCGGGGCTAACCATTTTTAAGACCTTTACCAGCCCAGTGCAGGCACTTATGGA
The DNA here is from genome assembly GCF_000633455.1 of Pedobacter jeongneungensis. Lineage (GTDB taxonomy): Bacteria > Bacteroidota > Bacteroidia > Sphingobacteriales > Sphingobacteriaceae > Pedobacter > Pedobacter jeongneungensis_A. Next base: position 176,885 of record NZ_AYMG01000014.1, on the reverse strand, counting down.
GATCAGCATCGACGATGAGATTGATTTATTGTTTATGGATATAGACATGCCTGGCATCAATGGTTTAGAACTTGCCAAGAATATCAGGGAAAAAGCAAAGTATTTGATTTTTACCACTGCCCATCCAGATTATGCCCTACAGGCATTTGATGTACAATCAGATCAGTATTTACTTAAACCCATTTCGTTCGCAAAATTTGCTTTGGGCATTGACCGTATTTTAAAGAAAGAGGCCAACAATGCTAAAGTTACTACAAAAGAAACCGAGCAGGCAGCAGCACTTTATATCAAAGGCGATCATAAATATGCTTTTTCAAATATCGCAATTGATGAAATACTTTACATTAAAGCCTTACAAAATTATATCCAGATTATAACCAAATCTGAAACCCACACCACCTATCTTACACTAAAAGAGATTGAAAAGGCCTTAGAAACGCACGCTTTTATAAGGGTTAATAAATCGAATATCGTTGCTAAATCAGCGATTAAAAAGGTAGATGGAAATATTATCCGTTTAGTAAACAATGAAATGATACAGATTGGCGAAGGCTATAAAGAAGCTTTCTTCGCCTATGTTCAGAGCAGTTTACTCAAATCGAACCGAAACCAGTAAATTAGATTCACATCGACCCGGCTGATCCTTACTATATTATGGTTTTGATCTACTGGCAGAATAATAATTAATTTGGAAACTCCATGATAAAACTTGTCATTACAGTATGACTTTGATCTCCTGTTGGATTGGTTGAGTAAGCATTTTGAGCTTTGATGTTTTTATAAACAAAAACAGTTTTTTTAGCAAGTTTAGTAGTATTTTGAGTTTTCATGGTATTAAGTATTAAATATGATGATATATTATTAAAATAAGGTAATTATGGAAATTAAAATTCCATGATAAAACTTGTCATTGCACTATGGCTTTGATCTCCTGTTGGACTAGTTGCGTAGTTGTTTTGAGCTTTGATGTTTTTATAAACAAAAACAGTTTTTTTAGAAAGTTTAGCTGAAGTATTTGTGTGTTGAGCTTTCATAATATGATATATGTAATTCTTGTTATTATCGTTGTTATTAATTTTCTGTAAAGATGCACCTCAAAACCACACGCAACCAGTTTTTTACACAAACCCCTACTTTTGGGAGATAAAAGCCCCATTTCAATAGATTAAAGAGAAAAAAATGAACTTTTTACACTTAAAAATATTCTACGAAAAGTATAAGTTTCACCTGTTGGTATGGAGTCTTTACATCGTTTATGAGGTATTTATTCTTGGTTTAACCACAAATCGATTCAGAGAGCCGGGAGCCTATCTACTTGTTTACATCGTTAATATTTTAACATTCTATACCTATGGTTTTTTACTAAAAAAGATATTAAAAACGGGATCAAATGCTTTAAAAATTTTAAAGGTTACCCTACTCATTACAGTAATAATTTTCGCATACGTCGTTTCTACATTTCTTCTTATTATCTTATTCGAAAAAATAAGTTTAATTAAAACAAACCCGGCCAGATCCTTTGACCGGGAATTAATATTATCCTGTGTCTATCGGTCAATATTATTTATTGGTTATTCTACAGGTTATGTTTATATCATTAAATCATTTCAGGATCAAAAGAAGGTTGAAGCGCTTGAAAGACTGAACCTGATTACCCAGCTCGAGAAACAAGCTTTAGAGAACGATCTGGTGCAATCGCAAAATAATTATCTGCGCAGTCAGATCAATCCGCACTTTCTATTCAACACCTTAAACTTTATTTATAACGACGCCCGTAAAAAGGCACCCATGGCAGCAGATGCGATTATGAATCTTGCTGAAATGATGCGCTATGCACTAAAACGCCCTGAAGCATCAGAAATGGTTCCTTTAAGTGAAGAAATTGAGCAAATTGAGCATTTAATCAATCTTCATAAACTCCGGACAGCTAACACGATTAATCTGGAACTTGAAGTAACGGGAGATTTATTTGGGTTAAGGTTTCCACCCCTTATTTTATTAACTTTAGTAGAGAACATATTTAAGCACGGAAATGTTTCACACTCTACACAACCCGCGTTAATTAAAATTGTTTACGAAAAAGATAATCTCCATATCAGCACGATAAACATGATTAATGATAATAAGGGAAAACAAACTGAAAGTCATCATGTTGGTATCGAAAACATCGGCAAGCGCCTGAATAATTTTTACGGCAACGATTATGTATTCAGGTACTATAAAGACCCGCTTAACCGTTACATTACAGAAATTGAAGTTACTGTAATTAACCCAATGGCGAGGCTAAACCGTTAATTGTTAATGGCATTTTGCCGTTGAATATCTTTTAATATAAAGTAATACATTACCATCTCATGTGTTCTTTGGTCTTTATTAAAGAGCCTGTTTACATGCATGTGCATTAAATCGCTGAACAGCTTAACACGTTTTTCGGGCAGCACCTGTTTAAGGATACCGATAAAGGAAGCTGAAAATTCCTCGAACTGCTGTTCTTGCGCCGGGGTCAGTTCAGCAAATTCGGTTTTTCTGAACTGCTGATAGTGATTGTTGAGCTGTTTAAAGCCGGCTGCATCTAATTGGTGTTCGCGGTTGAAAGAATCTGATAAGGACCTGATTACTTTTCCTGCAGTCTGCTGATCAAACAATCCTGCTTTAATGATTTCGGATAACAGGTTTGCACATAGTTTGTATTTACCAAAATGATCGGGCTGTGTTTCGAAAAGGGACAGTACAAATTCACTATCTGTAGCAAAATGTTTTTCAACCTGCTCAATGATGTCGCTGCCATAACGCTCGAGTTCGCGCTTATATGTTTTAATCTGCACATCAGACACCAGCCCCGAATTTAAAAATACGGTCAGGTTATCCATTAAGCCAGCTGTTAGCGCTTGCGTTTTAAGTTTATCGTTTAAAAGCACCCTAAACCTGATGTGGTTTCCATTTTCATTATAACGGATAAAAAACCAGGAACTAATATCAGCCGAATGATTGGCTAAAAACGGGGCTATTACTTCAGCTAAAATCTGATCAGACCTTTGCTGGTGGCAAAAAATCTCGAAATAAAGCCATGCTGTTCCTGGCGGGAAATACCGGATTACACCAGTATGCTCTACCTGAGGCAATAAAGCATTATAAATTTTCTCTCCGTGATTGATATTTAAAACAAACTGCGCCAAATACGGCTTATCCACCTCATCTACAACGATACTATTTTGGGGCAGATTTGCTTCTTCGATATACAAAGAGGTGTGTTTCTGCATGTATTGAAGAAAAGCACCAAGATCATCATCACTATGCAAGGCGAAACACAGGGTTTGATCGGATACGCCGGCTTTAAAATAATTGCTCACGCCTATATTTAAAAGATGGGCACGGCAAAGTACGATTGATAAAAATTTTGAGTCTTTACCTAAAAGATCTTCTTTTTTAATTTTCCACTTGCAGGTACTTAATACTATATTTTGATATTGGAGCCGCGGATAATAATCAAGATCAGGAAACAGATTATCGAGTGGTAACGAAAGACTGGTAACCAGCCCCTGATGTTGCAAATCGCACAAAAGCCTAAATACCGAAAGATCTGAACGGGAATAGTTATAAGCAGAGGCCATTCTAGGCACCAAACGTTTATTTAAACGGCGTGAACGGAGCACAACCTCTGTTCCCTTAACCGAAAGCTGAATATCGTTTAAGCTGAGTGGATCTTCGGAAGTATCAAAATTCAATATGGATAGCTCGTGGCCGTAAATAAGTTTCCGGCGGTTTACATTATCAATATTGGTTTCTACCATGTAACCTACATCAAAAAACAACACATCAGGATTGGCTTCTTGCTCGGCTGCAGCAATGTTTTTAGCATAAGTTTCAACAGCTTCATCGGCCATGGTAAACCTGCCCGTTAGTGCGTTGGCAGTTGCTCCCCCTATCTGCTCAGTAAAAATCAACTCATCATGTACAGAGAGGAGCATACTGAATGAATTGGGCAGCGGCCTCGGGTTTTCATTTGGTTTTATTGTAAGCTTATTTAAAAACACCGGTTTACCTTTTTCAAAACTTTGCGCAGTGATGCTGTTTTTAAGTACTGATTTAATGCTATCGGTATCGCTCTCCTTTTTGCCCGACTTATTATTTAATTTCGATATAAAATCATCATTTTCTCCGGTTTGTTCGAGCTGGTCATAACCAACACCCATTTCGGGATCTAATGCCAGTAAAAGCGGTACTTCCTGATCTTCGAATTTCTTTTTAAACTTTGTTATAAACTGGCTTAGCGCTTCGCGCTCGCTATTTGGCATAATACCATGAAGCACTTTGATCAATCCGGGAACAGCATAAAGCAGTTGTTCTTTTAAATGTCCGGTTTTTACACTTCTTTGGGCAATCAGGTATTTTGGTAAATCCTGTGCACTGGTAAGCCCTAAGCGTTCGAAATAGTCTTTTCCGATGATATTGGGATCGTAATTGGTAAATATGAGCTGTAGGTCGTGCATATCCTGAAGCAACCCAAAAAGGTTTTCTACTTCTTCGTTTTTTAAATTGAGTAGCTGGATAAGTTCGTTAATACGGATTGGTTTTATACAGGCATCCAATATCTGTTTTACAAAATCATCTTCATCAAGCTCTGCAAGTTCGAAAACCCCATCGGTGCAGGCAATATAGCGGATACTACTAGGTGTAAAATAATAACTGCTATTACTGAATAACATGCAGTTTTTTTTAAGCAACCCGGCTAATGGAAGTTGAATGTTGTTTTTATAAGGCCAATCAACCAGCTCGCAGATTTTTTGTTCTTCTTCTATTATAATCTTACCGTCTGATGGTTTAATACCATCGTTTAACAAGCTAAAACCTGCAAATGTACCATAAGGTGTGGGGCGGAATTTTGCCCGGTTAAAGTATTTCCATATGGTAAAGTACACTTTTGGAGGCAGGCTTTGTAGTTGGTTTGCTTCTACATCCTTTATGTTTTCGTAAAAGGCAGCTGAAGATATGGCGATTGCTTTTTTTAATTCCTCCCAACAATCGGCAAGTTCAGATTGATATGAAAATTTAGGTGTTCTAAAAATTATGTTGGGTTGAATATTAAGCTTCATCGGATTTAAATGGTGCGGGGAAATTACAAAGATTAATTTAATTATCGGTTTTCAGTTCACAGTTGGCGGTTCTCGGTCTATTTTAATCTCAAAATACAAAATCTGCTGGAATAAATGTGCGCAAGGGGGTTCCGCAGATTACACTGATTTACGCAGATTTAAATTTTTCTTAGCCAAACGCTGTTCATCTTCCCACGAACCTATAATTAATTTAAATTTTGATCTGTGAGAACACGGCACAGAGGCGGAGACAATGTTATAAATTTAAGCCATTGGCACAGGTAAAATAATTTAACCACAACTTGTCCCGATTTCGGGAGATAAAAAGGATGCTTGCTAGTCGGGATTTGTAATCCCGTCTGAATGGACTAAGGATTTTCAATCCTTTATTTAGCAGATTAAAATCCACAGTACAACAGGTCGGGATTGCAAATCCCAACCAATAACAAAAAAGCCATCTCCTTACGAAGATGGCTTTACCGGGATGTTAATTGTGTTCTATTTTTTGGTTACTTTAAATTCGGTTCTTCTGTTTTTAGCCCTTCCTTCAGGGTTGTCTTTTTTCTTACGTTTAACGATGATTTCGTTTGGTGCAATCGGCATCGATTCGCCATAACCTTTAGAGGTCATTCTGGCAGCGGCAATTCCTTTGCTCTCTAAATAATCGGTACAAGATTTTGCCCTTCTGTTTGATAAATCGAGGTTGTACTCATCAGTACCGATATTATCAGTGTGTGAGCCTAATTCAATTTCCATTTCAGGGTTATCTTCCATAATCGGGATCAGGAAGTCTAACACTTTTTTAGAAGGTTCGGTTAATTCGGCACTGTTAAATTCGTAATAAACATTATCCAATGCCATCGGAATACCTATTTTGAAAGGACTTAGGCAATAATCTTTATAAATTAAGGTATCTGCTTTTGCCAATTCTTCGTAAACATAGTTTTTAGTAACGGCAAAATAATTATCTTTTGCGAAAAGCAATTTGATTGGTCTTTTCGAATCTACTTTAAACTTATAAATACCATCGGTACCTGTAGTTAGTTTTTGTGAACCTTCTGCGTTGTTAAGCGTTACACTTGCACCTGCTAAAGGCGATTTGGTTTTACAATCGGTTAAAATACCTGAGATTGACAAATATTCTTTTTTCACTTCGAATATTTCCAAACAGCAAGATGATTCGCGATCGGAACTGATGTATCCTTTTGTTCCTTTATCATCGGTTGCGGTGAAGTAAATATCATCTTTTGATGAATTGAAAGGATAACCCATGTTTTTTGGAGTCGTCCAATCTACCAGATCACCCTCTGATTCAAAGAAATCAAGTCCACCAAAACCTATTCTTCCATCGGTACTGAACAATAATTTTTTAGTTAGGGTATTGTAATAAGGTGCACGTTCATCATCTTCGGTATTAATGGTTGGACCTAAATTTACGGCCTGGCCCAATGAACCATCTTCGCGGATGGCACAATACCAAATATCGAACTTACCGTAACCACCACTTCTATCAGATGAGAAAAGAAGGAACTTACCATCACTGGTAACAAAGGGTTGCGATGAGTTAAAATCTTTACTATTTACCTGTAACCCTACTGCCTGTGGATCAGACCATTTATCGCCGGTTTTTTTAGCACTATAAATGGCATATTTATCTTTATCTTTCCAGGAGGTGAAATAAAGCGTATTTCCATCGGGCGTAAAAGCAGTAGCAGCTATTTCGGTACCTCTTGTAAAATTGATATCCAATTTTTTAACGGCAATGTCAGCTGAGCTTAACTCACCTTTGGCCGAATAAATATTATTGATAAATGGATTAGCTTTGGTTGAGACCTGAACTTCGCCGCCGGCTTCAGTTTTTACCATGTCTTTTTTACTACCTACAGCAACAGGACGTGATGAGGTAAAGAAAAGTTCGTTGTTTATTTTTACCGCAGCATAGTTAGATCCCAGGCCATTTACATTAGCCGGTACTTTTTTAATCTGCACCATGCGTGGAAAACGCATTTCTTCGATGGCAAATTTACAAGATTCGATTTCCTTTTGTGCTGTTTTAGCTAAAGGATCGTCGCCATTTTTTTGAATAAACTGTTGATAAGTATCAATAGCCAGGTTAAACTTTTTATTGGCTCTTAAGCTTTCTGCATAATAAAACAGTGCTTTTCTAAAACGGGTATTGGTAAAAGTACTGGCTATGGCATAATATTTCTCGGCCTCGTTAAATTCCCTGTATAACCTGCTCGATTCGGCGAGGTTATAAATCGATCCTTCATAATCTTCTATCACTTTATCATCAGAGGCTGATTTTCTTTCCTTGCCATAAGGTAAAATGGCCTGGGTACTATCGCCAGTAATTTTTAAGGCTTTCTTATAAAAAGTTGACGCTGCATAATAATCCTTATTTTCGAAATAAGTATCAGCAACCTTTTTATAATTTACCACATACTGCGCGTTAGCAAAACCGCCAAATGCCACTAATAAAATGAGTAATATTTTTTTCATCTTTATAAATTATTAATCGTTTTGCTATCGTTTTCAATAATGGTATTGAACCCGCTAGCTCGGTTTGTTTGCATTGATGATAAAGATTATAAACGCGGGCAAAAGAAGTTTGGACCAATAATTCCGTTACGGCCAATTAAGGATACCGAAAGCTCTAAACCGCCATTACTGTTTGATGCACGGTTGAAAGTAGAGGTATTAACATCATAACTCAATCCGAAAACCATATTTTTTAACTGCAGGCCAACAAAGGCAATTGCAGCATCTTTATTACGGTAATTACCACCAAATAAAATGTTTGCTGATGGATTAACATTAAGCTGTGCATAAGCCCCTAAAGAAACCTCGTTTGTATTACCCTGGTACATAAACAATGCATTGGGTACAATATCCAACAGTTCAGAAGCTTTGATCCTGGCACCCCCATGCGCTGTAAAGCGAACAGGAATTCGCGAATTTGTACCAGAGAAACGGTCCATAGGACGGGTTAAGTGCGCTGCACTAGCACCTAAGAAAACGTTTACACTTTTGTTTGGGTTACCATCAAAGAACATGATACCGGCGTTTACATCAGGAACCAATGACGACTGAGATGAAAGTGTTTCGCCACTCATCATCCCGCCATCATAACCTGATACCGGATTAAACTGGTTACCGAACCTGGCTTGAGAGAAATCGAAACTGCGGTTAATTACTCCGGCCTGTAACCCAAAGCTCACCATCTGCAAACCTTCGGCACCAAATCTTAAACGGTAAGAACCCGATACCAGCGCCGACAGGTAGTTGAAATCTAACTCCCCTGCCCTTTGGTTTAAGATGGTTGCACCAAAAGCGAAGTTCTTTTTCGGAGCAAGATCAAAAGATGCACCACCAGTTAAGAAAGAACTGTTAAGTGCGCTCCATTGCTGCTTAAAGTTTACAGTTGCGCGGTAATCGCCGTCTATTACACCCGTTAAGGCTGGGTTAAGGTATAACGGGTTTGCATAATATTGTGAAAAATGCGGATCAGTTTGTGCAAAGGATTTAACTGTACACAGCAGTAATCCCAGCACCGCAACATATATTTTTAAAGCCGATAGTATTTTCATGGTCTTTGATTTTATCTGTTTATTATTAATCCTCTTCTTATCTGATCAGCGTTACTGTACCTTTTCTCAATGTGGTTGTTCCATCGGTAAAAGTTACATCAACCATATATACATAAACCCCGATCGGCTGATTTACACCTTTAAAGGTTCCATCCCATCCATTTGCCACGTTATCTGACTGGAAGATCAACTGACCCCACTGTGTATAGATGCTCATTTTAGCTGTGGCAATGGTATTGCCGTACACTAAGAATACATCATTTTTACCGTCGTTATTCGGTGTAAATGCATTTGGTATGTACACCTGGTTTCCAAATGGATTGGTTGCTTTGCCTGTTACTGAACCGTTTGCACTGGTTTGACAGTCAATCTGTCCTTTGGCCCTAACCGAGATGGTTACACTTTGATCTGGTTTTAAGCCTGTAACAAAGTAGGTTGTTCCGGTTGGTCCGTTTGTTGGATTGATCCATGTTAAACCATTATCCAGCGAAACTTCGTAAGCCGTAGCACCTGTAACCGCAGCCCATGCAAATGTGATGCTATTAGGCGTTGTGGTTTGTACAACTACATCAGGTTTAGCCAACACCGGAAGTACGGTAACGGTTACGGCTGTTCTGCCTGGACTTGCACAACCACCTACTGCTATAGCTTCTACATAATAGATTGTGGTAGCACTTAAGTTTGGTGTGGTAAAGGTTATCCCTTCTGCCAGTACCGGACCATTAGAGCTTGCAGCATACCACCTGTACACTAATCCTGTTACCGGATTATTTACGGTTAATATGGTTGAGCTGCCTGCACAAAGTGTTCCGTTTGCTGCCGTTACCGATGCAGGTGCGACTGGTACCGGTAGTGCATTTACATTTACCGGTGTCCTTGATGTTGAAATACAGCTTCCATTTGCACCCTCAACATAGTAAGTAATGTTTGCCGTAACAGCTGGCGTTGTAAAGTTTACACCTGTTCCTACCGGTGCTCCACCTGCTGATGCTGTATACCAGTTATAAGTAACACCTGTTTGAGGGTTTGTAACTGTTAATACTGCAGGGCTTCCTGTACATACACTAACCGATGATGAAGCTACGGTTGGCACTGTCGGTTTAGCATTTACGGTAACGGTTACTTTAACACGACCACCATTGTTGTTACATCCGCCTGTACCGATTGCCAATACATAGTAATCTGTTGTGGCAGCCAAAGCTGTAACATTATAGCTTGTACCAGTAAATAATAAGTTACCACCAATTGCTGCGTTGTACCATTCGTAAGTAACGCCTGCTTGTGCATTGGTTACGGTTAGGGTTGCACCGTCACCCGCGCAAATGCCTCCGTTTGGAGCAGATACCACAGGGTTGTTTGGTAATGCATTTACCGTAATGGCTACCGCCCTTGCTGTTGCTGCGGAATTTTCGCACTTATTATCACCTTTAACGGTTACATAATAGGTTGTATTTGCCGTTAATACCGGGGTTGTAAATACCGGACCAGTAAATACGACCGTATTTAAAGTGGCGTCACTATACCAGGTAAATATAGGATTGGTTACTGTTGTACTTGTTGCAGCTAATGTTGCAGCTGAATTTGCACAAACTGAAGTTGAACCATTTACGGTAATATCTGTTGCAGTGGCAACCGGATTAACTTTAATGGTTACCGCTACTGCGTTCGCAGCAGTGTTTTCACATTTATTGGTTCCTTTAACGGTTACATAATAAGTTTTGGTAGCTGTTAAAACCGGCGTAGTAAATATTGGTCCGGTAAAGGCCACACTGGTTAACGAAGCATCGTTATACCAGGTAAATACCGGGTTGGTTACTGTTGTTGAGCTGGCATTGATTACCGCTGTACCCGATCCACATACGATTACCGGAGTCGATAAAGTAATATCAGCAGCTGTTGCACCTGCGTTTACCGTAACGGTAACCACTTTTGCATTTGCAGCAGAACTTTCACACCTGTTATCACCTTTTACAGTTAGGTAATATTTAGTAGTTGCCGTTAATGCTGGCGTATTGAAAGTTGCTCCAGTAAATACCGGCGTGGTTAAGGCCGCATCGCTGTACCAGGTAAATATTGGGTTGGTTACGGTTGTGCTGCTGGCTACCAGACTTGCTGATGAGCCTGCGCAGATGGTTGCATCCGCTGCGGTAACATCACTTGCTGAAGCTACCGGATTAACTACAATATTTACAGATTTAGCTGTGGCAGCACTGTTTTCGCACTTGTTATCGCCTTTTACTGTAACATAGTAAGTGGTATTAGCGGTTAATATTGGTGTAGTAAATACTGCACCTACAAAAGCTACATTAGTTAAAGTTGCGTTGGTGTACCAGGTAAATACCGGGTTGGTTACGGTTGTACTGCTGGCAGTTAATACAGCTGCAGATCCTCCGCAAACATTTGTTGATCCATTTACCACAATATCAGTAGCAACTGCTATTGGGTTAACTTTAATGGTAACAGCTGCTGCATTTGCCGCACTGTTTTCACATTTATTAGTTCCTTTAACCGTTACATAATAAGTGGTGGTAGTGGTTAATACTGGTGTAGTAAATATTGGTCCGGTAAAGGCCACGCTGGTTAACGAAGCATCGTTGTACCAGGTAAATACCGGGTTGGTTACTGTTGTTGAGCTGGCATTGATTACTGCCGTTCCCGATCCACACACCAAGCTTGGTGTTGATAAGGTAATATCAGCAGCTGTTGCAGCCTGGTTCACGTTAACCGTAACTACTTTAGCTGTAATACCTGAGTTTTCACATTTGTTATCGCCTTTAACCGTTACATAATATTTAGTGGTTGCGGTTAATGTTGGCGTTACAAAAGAGGCACCTACATAAGCCACTGAAGTTAGGGCAGCATCATTGTACCAGGTAAAGGTTGGGTTGGTTACTGTTGTGGTGCTGGCTACCAAAGTAGTACCCGATCCTGAGCAGATGGTTGCATCAGCGGCGGTAATATCAGAAGCGGTAGCCACCGGACTAACGGTAATGGTAATTACCCTTGCAGTACCAGGTGCGTTCTCACATTTATTGTCACCTTTTACGGTTACATAATAAGTAGTGGTCGTATTTAATGGCGGTGTAGTAAATGTTGCGCCAATGAAACTAACATTGGTTAAGGCGGCATCACTATACCAGGTAAATACCGGATTGGTTACTGTTGCCGAAGTTGCACTTAATACAGCCGATGAACCTGCGCAAGCTGTTGTGCTTCCGTTCAGAATAATATCGGTAGAAATTGCTAAAGGATTAACTGTTACCGTTACCGCTTTAGCATCTGCTGCAGCATTTTCGCACTTATTGGTTCCTTTAACACTTACATAATAAGTGGTAGTGGCAGTTAAACCCGTTACAGTAAAGGTTGGACCAGTAAATACTACACTGGTTAACGAAGCATCACTGTACCAGGTAAATACTGGTTGGGTTACCGTGGTGCTCGAAGCCATTAACATTACAGTAGAACCCGAACAGATTTGGGCATTGCTTACTGCAATGTCTGCAGCTGTAGCAAAATCCTTAACAGTTACGGTAACTACTTTAGCATTGGCCGGTGTATTTTCACATTTATTATCACCTCTTACGGTTACATAATAAGTAGTGTTTGCATTAAGTACCGGGGTAGTAAAGTTTGGTCCTACATAAGCTACTGTTGTTAAAGCAGCATTGCTGTACCAGGTAAATACCGGATTAATTACTGTAGTTGTGGATGCAGATAAAGCTGCGGTTGATCCTTTACAGATCGAAGTAATTCCGCTTGCGGTAATATCAGCATCAGTAGCAGCAGGATTAACCGTTATGGTAATCGATTTTGCAGTTGCTGCGGTATTTTCACATTTGTTATCGCCTTTAACCGTTACATAATAAGTGGTTGTGGCATTAAGTGTTGGGGTAACAAAATTAGCTCCGGTAAACACCACCGTTGTTAAGGCAGCATCACTGTACCAGGTAAATACCGGGTTGGTTACGGTTGTGCTGGTTGCAGTTAAAGTAACTGAAGATCCGCCACAAACAGTGCTTGTTCCAGCCAAATTGATATCAGATGGACCAGCAACCGGATTTACCGTAATGGTAACCTCTTTTGCATTACCCGCTGTGTTAGCACATTTATTTGTTCCGCCTACTGTAACATAGTATTTCGTTGTTGCTGTAATGGCTGGTGTAGTAAATACTGCGCCTACAAAAGCAACCTGTGTTAAAGCCGCATCGCTGTACCAGGTAAATACCGGGTTGGTTACGGTTGTACTGGTTGCCGTAAGTACTGCTGTTCCAGAAGCACATAATGAAGTTGTTCCGGTTACAGTTAAATCGGTAGCTAATGCCGATGGATTAACCGTAATTGAAATTTTGGTACGGGTTGAGCTTGAACAAGCTGCTCCACTTACGGCTTCTACATAATAATCGTAGGTTCCTGCTGCAAGTGTTGTAGGTGTGTTGAAGCTGCTGTTATTGGTTACCAACATGTTTCCGCCAACTGCTGCATCGTACCAGTTGTAAGTAATACCTGCAACTGCCTGTACACTTAAAGTAGCAGATGTACCGATACAGGTTGTAGCCGGATTGGTAGTTGATGGAACAGGCGCTACTGCCGGAGGCAATACTGTTACCGTTATTTTGGTTCCTAAAGTTTCGCAACCATTAGCTGTTGCTGTTACCGAGTAAGTATAAGTACCGGCAGTTAAGGCTGGGTCGGTTGTGAAAGTTGTTCCGTCTTTTCCTGCCTGATAAGTTGCGCCTAAGTACCATTTGTACACCACACCTGCTTGTGGGTTCTGCACACTTAATGTTGCAGATGAACCTTGACAAGCGCTTGCTGTAGCAGCAGCAACTGTTGGCGCAGTGATTACCCTTTGTGCATAATCTAAATTAACAGAAGTTAATGCACCTAGAAGGCCTGAGTTTAACCTCAATTCTACTCCATCAAATCTGCTGGCTGGTACGAAAGTTAATATGGCCGATGTTCCGCCTGATAATAATTGTAAGTTGATTAACGGGTTGGATATAGAAACCGCATCGTTATTGCTGGTTGTACCCTGGAAAGTAGTTACCGTTAAGTTAGTTAACACCCCTACCGAAAGCAATGCTCCTGGCGTGGTAATTTTCACCCTTAAGGTATCGCCTACATTTGATAAACCGGTAAAACCAACCTGGTGATAAACAGATGCACCTAATAAGCCAACCGGAATAACCAGGCTAGATCCTGTATTGATGTCGTTATCAACTGCAAAAGTTGGGTTATAAACGCCAGCCAATAATGCTACTCCTGTTACCCCGCTAGCTACTGTTGTAGTTGCTGCGCCGCAAGGGGTAACTACCGGATTACCGTTAGGCACTACGGTAACGGTTACAGTAGCCCTGCTGGTTGCAGTACATCCACCTGGAATAGTCGCCTCCACATAATAAGTTGTTGTGGTGCTTAATTGAGGCGTTACATAAGTTTCGCCAGTATATACCGGAACTGTTCCGTTTGCAGTAGTGTACCAGTTAATGGTTGCTCCTGCTGTACTCGAAGTTGCTTTTAATACTGCAACCGAACCTTCACTAATGGTGATTGATGGCGGCGTAATTACCGGAACATCAATGGTTCCAAGCACAATTTTACCCTCAGTTCTGGTTGATGAAGTACCGCAGCTGTTTACCGCAGCTACAAAGTAACTTCTGTCTGCCGTAATTAATGGTGTGGTAAAGTTATCACCAGTAAATAATACAGTGGTTGAGGTTGCAGTATCGTACCAGTTATAAGTAGTACCTGCAACCGGGTTTTTAACCTGGAAGGTAACTGATGTATTAGGGCAGGTATTAACCGATGCCGAAAGTAGATCAGGCGTTACCGGAGCAGGGTTTGTAGTTACGTTTACTATAGTTTTGTAACTTACACAACCTGTCGCAGAAACTGCAGCCACGTAGAATTTAGTATCGCCTGTTAAAACAGGAGTAGTAAAGATAACACCGTCTTTACCGCTTAGGTAAGTACCTGTAGCATCGTACCACCTGTAAGTTAAACCAGCTGAAGGATTATTCACCTGCAATTGAGCAGTTGAGCCCACACAAGCAGTTACATTAGCAGCCGTTACTGTTGGCGCAACCAAAATGCGTTGCGCATAATTTAAGTTGATCGATGTTAATGCACCCAATACACCTGAATTCAATCTTACTTCTACTCCATCAAAAACATTGGTTGGAACAAAAGTGATTAAAGCTTGTGTATTACCGCTTAACAACTGAACGTTTAATAAGTTATTGTTTAATAATTGCGAATCACCATTGCTGTTCGTTCCAACATAAGTGGTTACGGTGGCATTACCCAATAATGAAAGTGATAATAGTTTTCCTGGTGATGATACCAATACACGTACGGTATCGCCTACAGTAGATAGAGATCCAAAACCAACTCGCTGATAAACTGATGCACCTAGCGCTCCAACCGGCATTACCAATGAAGATGCTGTTTGTGTATCGTTATCAATAGCTAAAGCTGGATTAAATACACCTGATAATAGGGCTACACCAGTAACACCGTTAACCTGTGTGGTTGCTGCCTCGCAAGGAACCGGATTTGGCGACCCGTTACCGTCAACGGTAATAGTTACCTGAACGCGGCTTGCCGAAGTACAACCATTGGTAGAAACCGATTCTACATAATAAGTTGTGGTAGCCAATAATGGAGGCGTAACATAAGTTGCACCTACATAAACTGGTGTTGTTGAAGTATTAGAAGTATACCAATTGAAAGTATTGGTTGGATCAGCAGAAGTTGCTGTTAAAATTGCGGTCTGACCTGCGCTCACTGTTGATGAACTTGCAGTTACAACAGGCAACACCGGACGAGGATTAACTGATACTGCTGCCGCAGCACGTGCAGCACTTGTACAGTTTCCTTGTGATGCTTCTACATAATAAGTAGTGGCAGCAGTTAAGGCCGGAGTTTGGAACACCGCACCAGTGAATACCAGGTTACCAGCCGTTGCAGCATCATACCATTTGTAAGTTACCGCCGGATCAGGGTTAGCTACTGATAAAGTGGCTGATGATCCCTCACAAACATTGGCAATGGTTGCCAATACCGGTGTAGCTAATGCTGGCGTAACGGTTACCGTTACAGGCACCCTGGTTACATTTGCACAGGTGCCTTTGCTTACCTGGATATAATAAGTAGTAGTAGAAGTTAATGCCGGCGTAGTAAAAGTTTCGCCAGCGGCCAGTTGTGTTCCGCCGGTTGGCGCATCAAACCAGGCTAAAGTGGTACCACCATTTGCAGTTGCATTTAATGTTGCAGTGCTTCCGGCACATATGGTTTGTGCGCCTGCTGTTACTGTTGGATTAGGATAAATGATGGTTGCACCATAAACATCCAAGCTGGTTACCGCAGAAAGCAATGCACCAAAGCTCACCTGTACCCTATCATAAGCGCCGCCTGCCAATATGGTTGCAGCGAAACGGTTGCCAGAAAGTAACTGAAGATTTAATAATGATGAATTTAACTGAACTGTTCTAACTATAGTAGTACCGTTCATTACATTTAAGGTAACATTACCCAACGCAGTTAAATCTAATAAACCACCTGGTAGTGCTAAATCTAAACGAAGACTATCAGTAGCTGTTCCAGCTGATGGGAAAATTAATTGCTGATAACCTGATGCACCAACACCTACCGAAAGCGATATCCTGGTAAAGTTAGATGGATCTGCATCAGTAGAGTTTCCAGGGTTGGTTACACTACATAATAAGCAGATACCGGTGATACCAGAGTTTTGCGAATTTGCAGCATTACAAGCTGTACCACCGCCATTATTTAATACGGTAACGGTTACCGGAACACGGCTTGCACTTTTACAACCATTGGCATTTGTAGTTTCTACATAATAAGTGGTAGTTGTTGATAATACCGGAGTGGTATATGAAGTCCCCGTACCTACCTGCGTTCCGCCTGTAGCAGCATCGTACCATTGAATGGTATTGCCAGCATCTGCTGTAGCTAATAAAGTAGTAGACTGACCAGCATTAATTACCTGGCTATTGGTGGTTACCGTTGCAGGAGTTGCCGGTGGATTAACTGAAACATTTACAGCAGTTCTGCTACTTATTGCAGTTCCAGATACCGCCTCTACGTAATATACGGTCGGCGCGGTTACTGCAGGCGTTACAAAAACACCAGTATTATTGGTAACTAATGGTGTACTTCCTGTAGAAGCGTACCAGTTATAAGTTACACCTGCCTGCAGGTTGCTTACACTTAACGTTGCAGGACTTCCAGAACAAACAGTTGCTGCAGCAACTACCGGAGCATTAACCGTTACAGTTAAGCTATAAGCTGTTGTTGCTTTGTTGCCATTTGCATCTGTTGCAGTTAAAGAGATGGTATAGGTTCCACCTAAAGTTGGTGTTCCTGTAATTTCTCTTGTTGCAGTATTAAAGTTTAATCCTGGAGGAAGACCAGTTGCCAAATAAGTATATGGCGCTGTTCCACCGGTTACAGCTGGTAAAGTTTGAGTAGGGTATGCAGTACCTACAATACCGTTTGGTAAAGTTGCACCTGGTAACGATAATACACCGATTACTTTAAGAGCATAAGTGTTACTTGCTGTTCTGCCTTCACTATCCGTAGCGGTAACCCCGATCGAATAATTTCCGGCCTGTGTTGGTGTACCCGAAACCTGTCTGGTGGCCGGATCAAAAGTTAATCCTGCAGGAAGATTGGTTGCTACATAAGTATAAGGACCAACACCTCCGGTTGCCGCCGGTAAAGTCTGTGCAGCGTAAACTGTTCCTTCTGTTCCATCAGGCAAAGTTGCCGCCGGTAACTGTAAAGGATTAACAATGTTTATAGTATAGTTACTGGTAGTTGTTTTTCCATCAGCATCTGTAACGGTTACTGGTACTGTAAAAGTTCCTGACTGTGTAGGTGTTCCTGTAATTGTTCTTGTAGCCGGATCGAAGGTTAATCCCGGAGGAAGACCCGTAGCCGAATAAGTATAAGGCGTTGATCCTCCTGTTGCAGAAGGAATGGTTTGAGGGGTGTAAACGGTTCCTGTGGTGCCATCAGCTAAAGTTGCTGGTGGTAAAACCAAAGGATCGGTTACTTTAAGGGTATAGTTAGCCGTAATGGTATTGCCGTTGGCATCTGTTACCGTAACTGGAATAGTAAAGGTTCCGGTTTGAGTCGGTGTACCTGTAATTTCTCTTGTTGCCGGGTTAAAAGCCAATCCCGGAGGAAGGCCCGTAGCCGAATAAGCATAAGGACCAGTTCCACCTGTTGCAGCTGGAATGCCGTTTGTAGTATATGCTGTGCCTGTTACACCACTAGGCAATGCTCCTGGAGCAAGCGCCAATGCTGGTGTGGTTGTTAATGTAAAAGTTGCAGTTTTGCTACATCCTTTGGTATCAGTTACTACAACATCAAATGTTGGGTTACCTGTTGCAGTTGGTGTACCGCTTACCAAACCACTTGTAGATAAGGTTAAGCCAGCCGGTAAAGTACTACCCGAAGCCAAAGCATAAGTATAACCCGGTGTACCACCTGTTGCTACCGGGAGTTGTTTGCTATAAGGAGAGGCAATTGTTGCATTTGTTAAAGTTGTACCTGCAAATACAATTGCCGGATTAACGGTAATAACCACAGGAACCCTTGTTGTATTAGAACATGTGCCTTTGCTTACCTGAACATAATAAGTAGTGGTAGCTGTTAAAGCCGGAGTAGTGAAGTTTGCTCCGGTACCCACTTGGTTGCCACCTGTTGGCGCATCGAACCAGGCTAAGGTTGTTCCACCATTTGCTGTTGCACTTAATGTTGCGGTACTGCCCGAACAGATCGATTGTGCACCAGCGATAAAGGTTGGGTTAGGATAAACTACGGTTGCACCATAAATATCTAAACTGGTTACTGCCGAAACCAAGGCACCAAAGCTCACTTGAACCCTATCGTAAGCACCACCTGCTAAAACAGTCGCTGCAAAACGGTTACCTGATAAAAGTTGAAGATTTAATAATCCGGTGTTTAATTGTACAGTTCTTACCACTGTAGTACCATTTAACACGGTAACGGTTACGTTATTTAAAAGTCCAACATCAGCTAAACCCGTTGGTAAAGCTAAATCTAAACGAATACTGTCGGTAGCTACGCCAACTGATGGGAAAATCAATTGTTGGTAACCATTTGCAGCAACACCTACAGCAAGAGAAATCCTGGTGAAGTTGTTCGCATCCGCATCTGTTGAGTTACCCGCTCCGTTTATAGCACACAATAAACAGATACCGTTTATACCAGTATTCTGACTGTTGGCTGCGTTACAAGCAGTAGCACCACCACCGTTAATTACGGTTACTGTTACCGGAACACGACTTGCGCTTTTACATCCGTTAGTACTGGTGGTTTCTATATAATAAGTTTTGGTTGCAGTTAAAGCTGGTGTAGTAAACGAAGTTCCGGTTCCTACCTGAGTACCTGCCGTTGGTGCATCAAACCAGGCAATGGTATTTCCCGCATCAGCAGTTGCTGTTAAAGTTGTGGTTTGTCCGGAATTGATTACCTGGTTATTGGTCGTTACTGTAGCTAAAGTTGCTGGTGGATTAACCGAAACGGTAACCGATGTTCTTGCACTTACCGCTGTTCCAGAAACAGCTTCAACATAAAACACAGTTGCCGAGGTAACCGCAGGGGTTACAAAGGTACCGTTGTTGCCAGTGGTTAAAGGTGTACTTCCTGTAGAAGCATACCAGTTATAAGTTACACCGGCTTGAAGGTTGCTTACGGTTAAAGTAGCCGTGCTTCCTGTACAAACTGTTGCAGAAGCCACAACCGGATCATTTACCGTTACCGCTAATGCATAAGTAGTAGTTGCTTTATTATTATTTGCATCGGTAGCCGTTACAGAAATGGTATAATTACCACCTTGTGTTGGCGTACCGGTAATTTCTCTCGTAGTTGGATTAAACGATAATCCCGGAGGAAGACCAGTTGCCGCATAAATATATGGAGAAGTTCCGCCTGTTACCGCTGGTAATGTTTGTGGCAGATAAGAAGTACCTACAATGCCGTTAGGTAATGTTTTTGTTGGCAAAGTTAATGTTCCGTTTACCTTAATAGGGTAATTATTACTGGCTGTTTTACCCTGGCTATCGGTTACCGTTACACCAATAGTGTAATTACCTGCCTGTGTTGGCGTACCGGTAATTTCTCTTGTAGCAGGATTAAACGATAATCCGGCCGGAACACCTGTAGCTACATAAGTGTACGGACCAATACCGCCTGTTGCAGCTGGTAAAGTCTGTGTAGCATAAACTGCTCCTTCGGTTCCATCTGGCAAAGTTGCCGCTGGTAAAACCAATGGGTTATTTATGGTAATACTATAATTGGTAGTTACCGTTTTACCATCAGCATCAGTTACCGTAAGAGGTACGGTATAAGTTCCCGCAGTTGTTGGCGTACCCGTAATGGCTTTGGTAGCTGGATTAAAAGTTAAACCTGGAGGAAGACCCGTTGCCGAATAAGTATAAGGTGTGGTTCCACCTGTTGCAGCTGGAATAATCTGCGTAGTATAAACTGTCCCCGTTGTTCCATCGGCCAAAGTAGCAGTTGGCAACAATAAAGGATCAGTAATTTTTACAGTATAGGTTGAAGTAAGTGTATTACCATTTGCATCAACCACGGTAACCGGAATGTTATAAGTTCCAGGTTGAGTTGGTGTTCCGGTAATCTCTCTCGTAGTTGGATTAAAGGTTAAACCCGGGGGAACACCTGTTGCGGTATAAGTATATGGCCCTGTTCCACCAGTGGCAGCCGGAATAGTCTGTGTTGGGTACACTGTTCCTGTTATGCCATTTGGCAATGCGCCTGGTGTAAGCACTAAGGCAGCAGTAACCGTTAAATTATAGTTCGCGGTTGCTTTACAGCCTTTAGTATCAGTTGCTACAACCGAAAAAGTATACGCATTTGGCACAGTGGGTGTTCCGGTAATTACACCTGTTGATGATAAAGTTAAACCTGCCGGCAATGTACTGCCTGCAGCCAAAGCATAAGTATAACCTGCTGTTCCACCAGTAGCTACATCTAATTGTTTAGAGTAGGCAAAACCTGGGGTAGCATTGGTTAAGGTAGCTCCGTTAAAAATAATCTGTGGGTTAACGGTAATTACAACCGGTACCCTTGTCGATTCTGTTGTACAGCCTATTCTTCTGGCAGCAACATAATAAGTTTTATTGGCAGTTAATGCCGGCGTGGTAAATGTACCATTGTAAGCAACTGTTTGTAATGCTGTTCCACCTTCTACCACATCGTACCAGATTAATTGGTTGGCACTAGAGGTAGTTGCAGTTAAAGGTACTGTAGTGTTATAACATGCAGCAATGGCATTACTTGCCGGTGCGGTAAAAGTTGGTCTCGGTGCAGAACGGGTTGCACCATAAACATTAAGCGTTTGGGTAAGGTTTAATGTTAAAACCGACCCTAGCGTAACTTTCACCCTATCGAATACAACACCTGCACCCGGAGAAAAAGGTATGGTTACAGGCTGACCGCTATTTAATAAGCCGAGTAAATCAAGATTTAAAGTAGTTGGAACTGATCCGGTATAAACCTGGGTATTTCCGTTATAAGCCGTTATCGAAATGTTTTGTAAAACTCCGGCTGTTAATAATGCCTGTGTAGTGCTAAACCTAAGGTTAATGTCATCACCAGGATTTGAAGGCGTTGTAAAATAAAAATTTTGGCTAATCGATGAAGTCACGCCAAGTATGCCTAAACTTAATGTAGAAAAATTATTTGGATCACTATCAATTGCCCTTTCGCTGTTGGTAACACCCGAACTGCCGAGTTGTAAAGCATCAAGTGTTATTCCTGTTCCTTCATAACCTGTGCTAAATGCCTGTGCACAAGGATCGGTACCAGAAACATAAAATGCATTATAAACTTTGGTACTGTTGGTAACCCCAAGCAAAACCGCATTGGTAACGTCTTTAATATATATACGGTCATAAGCCTGTGTTGGCGTTATGGCCACATAAAAGAAACCATTGGCATCTTTTACAATCCTGATATTATCTGTTGAAAATGCTGCCGTACTGCTACCTGTTAATACAGTTGAAGCACCGTTCCTCGCGCCCACTTCGAACGAGTGGTTTCCAAGAATCACGGTACCGCCCACATTAGCCAGCAAGCCGCCCAAACTACCTCCCAGTAACCTGTTCAGGATGTCTCCGTCAAAATCTATTCTGATGAAGGAGGTCGTTCCTGCATTAACCGCTGCCGGATATTTTAATTCCAGTTCACCGCTATATCCACCAATACCAACAGCGATTCCACCATATGAATTTACGGTAGCGAAGGTATTATCGTTCAGTGTAGCGTTGTTTGCATTATCGACCCTGCTTTGTGCAGATACGGTATTCGCAAAAACTTTTGTTTGCGCATACGATTTCGAGTAGAAGAGCGTTAATAGAATGATGACTGCAACACAGGTATTGCGGATTATCCCTAGTTGGGAAGATAAAGTAGGAGTTTTCATCATGTCAGGCGTTATTTAGAAGACTTACTATGTGGGATGCTACTGTTAGGTAAATGTTTTTTCAGGGGCATTATATAATTATGACAAATCTATATCTAGAATAGCAACCTATCCTATCCATTGCTATTCATTTTTGCAAAATGCGTTTCATTCATTTTATTCATACAGACCATTCTTCGTGAATAGATTTCTTCAATTGTGAAATTATGATGACATTAGCGCTAGTCATCCCATCAGTCAATTCATGAACGCTAACGATCTCCTTATCGAACTCAGGAAGTTTGTCCTTATAAAATCTGGTTTGAGAAACATTGACCCAGCCCATTGTAAGATCATCTCCGAGTATGTATTTCAAGAAACCAAGAACTACGTAAGTGAAACTACTATAAAGCGCTTCTTCGGCTTCGCAAATACACTACATAAATTTTCACTGTTTACACTGAACAGCCTTTCGCAGTATATTGGGTACAATGATTGGGATGCTTTCTGTAAAGACAAGGAGAACCAAACCACTTCTGTTCAGAGTATATGGCAGGATTTAAAGCTAAAAGCACACGCCATTACAGATGTATCGTTAATTGCAAAAAAAAACAACTCGGGTGTTCCATTTACTGCCACAGCAAACAGAAGTTTTTTCTATCCTGATTTTGATTACTTTCTAAAAAACAACTATCAGTTTACTACGGTAAGTGCACAGCCTGGCCAGGGAAAATCAATTTTGTTGGCCCATATGGTAGAGTATTTTTTCTTTTCAGAAAATGCCTTGTATAAAAATGATATTGTTTTAATGGTAAACTCTACCAGTATTAATACCATTATACAAAACGGAGTGACCTTAAAAGATTGGTTTTTAAAAGAATTTAAGTTTGGAAGCCTAAGTGAGCTGATCGGTTTTTTTAAGAAAAACCCCGAAAAACGTGAGGGGCGTTTTATCATCATTGTTGATGGTATTGATGAACTGTTGGCCAGAAGCAATTATTTTAAAACATTTATAGATTTTTTATACAGCATAGAAGAAAATAATTTTATTAAGCTTGTTTTCGGATTGCGCACCAATAGCTGGATTAATTTACAGCCCGCTATTTACGGATCTGCATCTTTAACCAAGGCCTGGTACACCGGCCTGTTTTATGATGAAGATACCTTAAGCAATGTGCCACCCTTAAATGCCGACGAGGTATTGTATACCCTCAGTCACATCGAAAACAAAATTATTAACAGATCTGACGTAAGCCCTCCCCTGCTGGCCCAGTTTAAAACGCCATTTTGGTTACAGGTTTATTTTAAACTCAAAGATGAAAACCACCATCTTGAACTGAGTAATCCGTTATTATGCTATGAATTAATCAGCTATTTCTTAGAAAAACGCGTATTCCTTGCCAAAAAGAGTACTGAAAAAATATTTTTGCTCAAAAAAATAAGTGATTGTATTTCAGAAGGAAACAAAAAGCTTAGGGTATCAAAAGAAAAGATATTAAGCTATATCAATTGCTATCCTGATGCTTATGAGGAACTTTTGCATGCTGGGATTATTATCGAAGAAAAGAGACTGAGCACCACTATACCAACTGAAATTGTCCGTTTTTTAAGCGACGATATTTATACTTATTTCCTTTTTATACAGATTACCGATAAGTTTGAATATAAACCGGGAAAATCATTTTTCGAGTATATTTTAAATAGTTTTCCGGCACAAAATTCGCGCAGAGACCATATTTTAAACTGGTCAATCCGGTTTTGTATCAACAGGAATGAAATTGCAGCCTTAAAAAACATTTTCAAACTTCCGTTTACCAACAGAGAGAAAAACAGTGCTTTCGATTTTATTTGTTACGTATCTAAATTCGAGCTCGGCAAGCCCAATTCCAACTTTAACAAGTTGAGTATCGATGTCGATTTTGTAGACATTATGGCTTCCGGGCGTACCATGAGTACACTTTATAAAGAAACAATCAAAACCATTTCGGAGAACGTACTTAATGAAGATATCCAGATTATGCTGCATGTAATAGAGTGTAATGTAAACCTGATCGATGTTGACAAAATATCGTTGGCAAACACCATGCAGCTCCTAAAAAGGAATTACAAAAGACTAAATGAGCTGTTTCCGATCAATCCGTATGATTTAATCCTGTATTTCTACAATAACCTGGTTAACAAACCCAATGAGAGCAAAACCCTTGAAGATAAAATCATTAAACTTTGCCAGGAAATAGACAGAAGCAACCCGCGGAAAAACGAAGAAATTACCGCAACTGAAATATTATCTTACCGGTTGGTATTAATTGCACTTTTCTCGCAGAAAAGTTATGCAGAATGCCACCGCTTTATTATGGCCATTTTAAGCAAATATCCAAACATCTTTTACATAAGGCATTCCGTATTCTCGCCTTTCCTATTGCTGCATTTAGGCCAGACCTATATTAAGCTCAACTACTTTAAAAAGGCACAGCGCATTATGCAGTTTGTAGATAAGATCATCAACAGCGATTATACCTACCATACCAATTTCATCCTGGCCAGTGTTAGGATTTTTAAAGCAAACTTTTATAATGCCACGAACAATTATGAACAGGCACTGATAGAAGCCAACGCAGGTTTAGAGATTACGCACCGTAATGATTTTAAAATGTTCGAGATTTCGCTTCTGCTGAGTAAAATAGATACCTTAAAACATACCGAAGAATCGGAAGAAGTATCAAACGTAATTAAAGAACTGCTTAATTTTTTAACAGTACACAAACTCTCTATGCCTGATTATTCGAACTTAAGCGGTAGTGAATTTGAGCATACTTTTAAGATTTTAAAATCCTATCGCCGTCACCAAAACCTTTAAAAGAGGCCTTTTCTTCTAAAAATACAAGTTTCTCATTTTATAATGTTAAACAATTTTTTGGTTTGGAGCGCGAGGCCTGTACAAAACAATAAATTTCTCCCCGTTTTCCGCTTTTACACTTGCTTCCTCGTGCCTCGTTGCTGCAGGGTAATGCTTCAAGCGGGGCTATACGGCCAAAACAGTTTTTCATTTTTGAGGGTACGGGGTGCACAAAACCTTGTTCCTAAACCCGATAGCAGCGAAAATACTTTTTGTTGCAGCAACCCTGAATACGCTGTCATGCTGAGGTACGAAACATCTGTAACCTATGAAACAGATGCTTCGTACCTCACAGCATAACAGTAGCACAAAAAGATTGAAGCGAATGGCGGGAATAAAGCAGCCAGGAACTGCTACACCTTCCTTTTCTGACTATAGAATATGATTATTCTGATAAGTCCTTATTTAATTTTGGTTGTTAAGAGACCTTATTTAATCAAGTTATAAAGCTCATCCAGTTTTGGAGAAAGCACGATCTCAATTCTTCTGTTTTTGCTTCTTCCCTCGGCATTTGCATTGGTACCTAATGGCTGAAATTCGCCTTTGCCAGTAGCCGTCATCCTCACACTCTCTACTTTTTCATTCTCCGTTAAATAACGTACTACTGATGTTGCCCTAAGCACGCTTAAATCCCAGTTATCTTTTATCTGTCCTAAATTATTTATTTTCTGGTTATCAGTATGGCCTTCAACTGCAATGTTAATTTCCGGCTGTTGTTTTAATACATTAGCCAATTGTGTTAAAGCTTGTTTACCTTTTTCATCAATGATGATACTTCCCGAAGGGAATAAAAGTTTATCAGTTAAAGAAACATAAACTTTACCATTTTTAATTTCAACAGTTAAACCGTTTTTGGTAAAGCCCAATAAGGCCTGTTGCAGTTTTTCTTTTAGTGAGTTAGTTGCTTCATCGCGTTTACGCAGCACTTCTTCTACTTCTTTTAAACGTTTCTCGCGGGCAGCTAAATCGCCTGATAGTTTGGTGATTTCGGTTGAAGAATTGTTTTTAAGTTTTTTGTAGTTTGCATCAACAGTATTGTAGCTATTTTGCAGGTCGCGCAGCTCTTCGGCCATTAATGTGGTATCTTTTTTCAGCTTTGCTACTTCTTTTTCAAGATTTTCGATTTTAATTAAACCTTCATTAAAAGCTGTGTAAAGCGAATCTTTGGTTCCCAATAAAGCTTTATACTTTTTTGGAGATAATACCACACAGGAGGTTAGCGAAGAAATAAAGAGGAGAACGGCAAAGGCAAGAAAGGTATTTTTCATGTTTAAAGTTTCAAGAGTTTAGTATTAGGTTGGATATTCAGTAGCAAGTATCTAGTAGCAAGTATTTAGTAGCAAGTATCAATAGGGTTATTCTGTTTGAAAATTGGTCATTGCTACTGGTTATTGATTATTGTTAATTGGTTATTGATTATTGATTATTGTTTGATTATTGTTCTATTGCATTCCGTAAAAATGCAACTAAAGGTTGTACCGTTTTAAAAGAACTTATCAACTTATTAACGAGATTCGGCTTTAAAAATTCTTCATCACTGATTTTGGTGGTTGCTTCGAAGCTTTTCAGTTTTAAAAATTCGATGTTAGGATCTGCCGGATCATAACCCTTTGGAGCATTTTTAAGTGCATTATCAACACCTAACTTAAAGCTTTTCTTAAAATCCTTCTCATTGATGATTTCTTTAAAATCGCCGATATTATAATCAATTTCCTGTCTGATCAGTTTTAAATGCGCTGCTTCGGGCATCCAGTAACCACCCGCCAGAAACCCTTTGCCTGGTTGAATGTGCAGATAATAACCCGGCTCGTTGCCTCCCTTGCTTTTTGCCGAAAACCAGATACCAAAGTTATTTTTATAAGGATCTTTATTTTTACTGAAACGTACATCACGATAAATGCGTAAAAGGCTCTTTTTAGGGTCTGCCTCTGCAGAAAGTAGTGGATCTACCTTAGCCAGTTCGGGAATAAGTGCGGCTACAAGTTCAAGCACATCGGCTTTTGCTGTTTCGTAAACCTCTTTATTGGCAGCAAACCATTCGCGGTTATTATTTTCCGCAACATCTTTTATAAAATTTAGCGTTTCTTTTTTAAGCATACAGTTTTATGGTTAACTGGTTAATTGTTTTAATCGGTTAACTGGCTCAAAAGCCAGCCGCAAATTTCAAACTCGTTTAATCGGTTAATTGTTTGATCTATCAATCGAACAGTTAACCAGTTTATACAATTTAAACAATTAACCTTTATCGTAATACGGCTTGTACTTGATGTTTGGCGATAAAACATGAAGCAATATAATTCTCGAATAACGGTAATTAAAGGGATACAGGATAAAACAGCCTGCAAAAATCACGATCAGATAATGCCAGAAAGTAGCATCAGTTAATGGTCCGAAAATTAAATAGGTAATGAAACTGGCAAAAAGCATTTCGATTACGTTCATCGCATAGCTTACATACATGGCTGCGTAAAAGTAACCGGGTTCGATTTCTATACGCTGTGCGCAATGACCGCAAATTTCTTTGGTATGCTGAATATTCCAGCCGTACATGCTGCCGGTAAAAATATTTCCCCTACGGCAATGCGGGCATTTACAATGCACAATGGCATATAACTTTGAAGTTTGCCCTTCCACACTTTTAATTTAAATTAAAGGGTTCTTTTTTCATGTTGAGGTGAATGTTCTTTTTACGGTATTTTTTATACCAAACCACACCTACAATTACCGCCATTAAATATGGAATAGACAACAGGTATAATACCCCGGTATTTAAACCTGCCGTTTGCGTATTGCCATTTTTAACACCCTGTTCGGCATTAATGGTACACATAGAACATTGTGCATTTACCTTAGGGCTTACCGCAAAGGTAAATACCAGCACAAACAGGATAAAAATTGCTTTCTTCTTCATGAGCTACAAATATAAGCATAAACGGTTGGAGGGGTTTAAAAATTATGTCATAAAAAAACCTCACTTTTTGAGTGAGGTTTTTGGCACAATTTATTTTTTTACTGAGCTATTAGTGCCGCGTTATTATTTGAAGTTAATGTTAAAGTAACAGAAAGCTGGCCATTTGCCGATGAGCCGTAAATATTGCCCTCAAAATGGGTAATCTGATTATTGAGTAAAGAACGGACCAAACTTCCACTCACTGAATTGATGGTATAAACCCTAAATGCACCACCACTATTTGGAACCTCTTTCATAACGGTTCCGCTTAAAAACTGATCGGTTGTGTCATCAAAATACAATTCACCAAAATATCCGTCTACACCTAAACTAATTAAAACAGGTTCCGTTTTATGGATTGCCTTTTTAGAAAACGACTGGAATGAGGATAGTCCAATGATGGAAAATGTCCCCAGCAGGAGAAATAATAATAGTTTTTTCATAAGGAATGATTTTATAAGGTTTTGAAATATAGATAAATATACATTTTTAAGGATAAAACAGAAAGCGATTTTTCATCTATAAATAAAGCCTTAAAAAGTACTTAATGAACAAAATGTTAAATGAGCTTAATAAAAAACCCTTACTTTTTAGGGTAAGGGTTTTAAGAGCATATATTAATTTATTGAATATATCTATCTAGGTCTCCAGCTAATCCAAGCTTGTGCATCAGATTTACGTACCATATCGTAACGTGTTCCATCAGGAGACGTAGAAATAAGGTACCAATCTTGAGAACTACCTGCTGTTGCTCCCCCGTACAGAAGCGCTCTTGCAGCTGTCATTGAAACAGCCAATGGTGCAGTTCCTGTAAACGTTCCGGCGCTCGAAACCAGTGTAAACCGGGCAATACCACTAACAACAGTTACGGGTGTTACTGAAAAAGCATAAGGGGCAACTAATCCGGTCGTAAAAGCGATTAAACCATCATTGGCACCACCAAATACTGATGCTCCCGCATACCATAAGTTGGTATAACCAGGAACACTTCTGAAATTACAAAAATCATCAACGCCATTGGCATGAAAAGCTTTATCAGAAACCCAGCAATCATTAAAGTTTAAAGCCTTTTGATTGTACCATTTTTGTGCGGCAGTTGCGTCGAATTTTAAAGGAGCTATAGCCTCATTTAATGAGAAGGCAGTACCATTTATTGTTCCTGCAAAAACCCTGTTTGTAGCATCAAAGCTTGTATCCTTAATTTGGCTTATAGTTGCTGTACCTATAGTAATTGGATTAAGAAATACCATTGTTGTTCCATCTACATAAAAAGCGCCAGTTACCACAACGGCTGCACCATTAACATAATAGGTAAAAATTAACTGTTTATTGGTTGGATCAACTTTAACTTCACATTCAACCCCACCAATGGTAGTTCTTTTAAAATAAGTTCTAAGCTGTGCTAATTTTGACAATACATCATTTGTACCTTTTGGAAATGCATCGTATTCTGCAGCTGTTTTAGCCTTTACCAAAAATAACTTACTTCCTAATCTATTTCCTATTAGCTTGATGGTATCACCTGAAGTTTTGTCAAAATAAAATTCAAAATCTGATTTGTAACCGTTACCTGCCTGGCCTCCTGCAACTGATGGATCAGGATCGGCTAACAAGTGGATGTAAGAATAGGTATCAAAAAGTAATGTTGGTGCCTGTTGTAATCTTAACCGATAACCACTCTCAGCACTTGTTGATGCTGCTGCTGTAGTGAAATCCGATATCATATTAACTCTGTCGTTGGTACCAAATTTCATCGAGAACAAGTACACGCCACCTCCTGATGGAAAAAGCAATGCTTTCCATCCATTGGTATTACCTGTTAAAGCATCCTTATAAGAGGTAAGCGCAGCTTCGGTTCTTTCTTCCGGCCTTTCTCCTGGCCCTGGATCTATGCCTTTCTTACAACTGTTAAATAGCGCAACAGAAAGCAGGGCATATAATATATATTTTTTCATGTTTATATTTTTAAGTATGAAAATTAATTCAGCGTTCCAATAATGAATGATGTTGGATCAGTTGATTTATAGAATGCACCAAAAGCACCTGGCAAACCTTTAGTTCCAGGAACGAAATTAGGGGCATAATCTATATTGAATTTATTATTAGCCACATAACCAGCAAGTCCGGCAAGTGATGTTTTAATAATGCCATAATTACTATAAGTTGCTGAAGTTGGTTGCACACTATTTAATGTTAGTGTTGCTGTTCCATTTGCATCAAATGATATCGTATAGTCTGCATCACCACTAAATGTATTTGTACCTTGTGTAAAAGTATATCTGATGGTAACCAGGTTATTGGCACCGAACAACATCGAATAGGTAGT
The DNA here is from genome assembly GCF_000633455.1 of Pedobacter jeongneungensis. GTDB lineage: Bacteria > Bacteroidota > Bacteroidia > Sphingobacteriales > Sphingobacteriaceae > Pedobacter > Pedobacter jeongneungensis_A. Next base: position 146,553 of record NZ_AYMG01000014.1, on the reverse strand, counting down.
TAAACCAAAACCCTGAGCAGTCATTGCTGTTTTAGCTGTATTCCAAAGTGCTAAAAACTCAGGAGATTGTGGGGTTTGTGTAGAAGGACTAGCTGTAAGAGTAGTATAAGTTTTACCAGTGCCTATTGCAGTATACAGTGGTGGTGCGTTACGATCTGTAGCAGCAGTAACTTCAGCCTGAAGTGCATAGAAATCAATATTAAATGCTTTCTTGAAATAATCTACCACAAATGCTTCTTTTTTGCGAAGCTTTGTTTGAGAATCAGCTGTTAGCGCATTAACTGTTGCATCGTATTTTGCTTTACCATACTGTAACATAATAGAGGTCATTTCGGCAAAATCTTCTAACGGATTAGAACGTGAATATTGCGTAATAAAACCTAAAGTCCTGGCTACAGCCTGACTTGGAATGTTCCAGTTTGCGGTATAATCAGCTTTGGTTACCAGATCGAAATTCACATCATAAGCCACTTTTTGATTCAGAATATGCGTAAACTCGTGCTCAATTACATGGATCATTTCTGAAGTAGCGGCCGTATTGCTTTTAGAGAAATTATTGATCACATACAAAACAATTTTCTTTCCTCCTTCGGCAGTACCCAAAGTAATGGTACCGTCACCATTATAAGATGGACTTCCTACCAGGTAAAACTGTTTAGGTGTATATATCTTCATAAAATTCGGACCACCCACCTTCTCATAAGGCTTTATCCAGATATCCCTAACCGTTTCCATCGCCGGGATTACCTGGCTTTCTTTCGGAGGGGTTATATCTTTGTCTAAATCAGCTTCAAAAGGATCGAAGCGATATTTCACTTCAATGTTATAAGGATTAAGATAATTGGTAGTCAACCAGTTATCGATATCTGATTTTACGGTATTATTTCTGTCAATTGCATCTAAATTTGCATTAAGTGTTTTATCCTTCTTGCAAGATGACACGGCCACAGATACAACCAGTGCCAACAAACTTATTTTAAATATCTTTTTCATATTTCTATATTTAATAATACTACCTAGGATTTTGGTCTATACCTGATAATTTAACCTCAGAAGGAAGTTGAAATAAACGGCGTGGATCAGTTGGTGCAAGTGTTACAAAAGTATCAGAATTGTCTACCGCCTTAATATTGTGTCTCACAGTTAAACCTAACCTTACAATATCCAACCAACGTAAACCTTCTTGTGCAAATTCTTGCTTTTTAAAGTCTAAAACGGTTTTTACCAATCCTTCTTTAGGATCGTTCGTATTATAGAAAGAAGCAACTTTTGCCAATGTTACAGCGTGTGTTGTTGAGTTGTAACCTTGTACCCTTGTGCTTACAAAAGTATTTAGATCGGCTAATGCTAAAGTATTCTGTCCTAAATTTGCATAGGCTTCTGCCCTGTTCAATAGAACCTCATCAGTAGTAAACTGGATCATCATCGTGTACGGAAACCCAATTGTTGCATTAGGGCTTGTACGGATAAATAATTCTAAATATTTATAGAGTGTGTAATTTGGTACACCATAGCTTAATACTTTTTGAGAAGTAAAACTTGTTCCGGTAACATTTGGCTGATACGAGGCTGCATTTAATGTCAAACCCATTCCGTAACGGTAAAATGCCTGATTACGTGCCCAACTAGATGCTGCTTCAGTAATTAATAAATTTGAAGGTTCAGCAGCCTGGGTAAATGCAATACGAAACTCGTTTGCTGATGCAGCATAATAACGCGTATTCCATGGCCTGATGATCGTTGCAAAACTACCGCTTGGCGCTACCGCTGTAGCATAAGTTACCACTTTTGCATAGTCTCTTTTGAATAAATAAAATCTGGCAGCGAAAGCATTTGCAGCGGCCTGGTTAAAATGATATTTCGGAACTTTGTATGCATTATCTTTTAATAATGGCATACCTTCTAAAAGATCTTTCTCTATTGCGGCATAGGTTGAGGCCACCGTTCCACGGGTATACTGACCAAAAACTATTTTTTCTGGTACAGTAACATACGGAATGCCAGGAGAATCATTCGATGTTGTTGGATCGTATGCTTTTGCGAAAAACGTTACCAGCATAAAATGTGCATAGGCACGGGCAACCAATGCCTCACCCTTGTAGGCCAGATATGCTGTTTGATCTGGCATGCTATTTATGGCTTCAAGGGCTGCATTAGCAGCGGCTATAGCCGTATAACTTGCATTCCAAAAGTTGGTTGGTGTTCCTGTATCTCTACCGTTCACATCCCTCCATAAATAAGCATCCTGATTTTCAACTGCAATATCACCAACGTTAACACCTTTATCTTCAGAGTTATCGGAAGCAGCTTCTGCAAAAGTAACATAATCTGCCTGTGCGTATGCTGTAGCTAAAAGCTCACCAACCTTTTCAGGGGTATTTAATTTGGTACGTTGATCGGGAGCAGTTTCTAAATATTTCTTACAACCACTAAAAGAAGTAATTGCAAGAATTAATAATACTGAACTATATATTTTTTTCATCATGTTATAAATTAAAATCCAACTTTTAGTGATAAAGTAAACTGACGTGGGATTGGCAAGGCCACACCACCTGTTCCAAAGAACTCTGGATCTTGTCCGTTTAGCGCTTTATCTGAGTAAATTAAAACCACATTATTTGCAATAAGACTTAACGAAGCTGTTCTGAAACCAAACTTGCTGATCAATGCCGGTTTAACATTATAACTTAACGAAACTTGTTTCAACCTCACAAAGCCACCATCTGCAACCCTCGCCGATGAGTAATTGTAATTGTTATAAGGATATCCATCCAGTTGTGCAACCTGTCTTCTATCAAGAATTGAAGGCACATTGGTAATTAACTCATCACCAGGCATTTCCCATCTGTTAAGAAAAACTGAAGACATTGCGTCTAAATCATTGTAACTCGATTTGAAAACAGGATTTAACCTCACTTTATTACCAGCACTAAAAGTTACCAATGCACTGAAAGTAAAATCTTTGTATCTAAATGAGTTGTAAAAACCACCTGTTAAGGTTGGATCAATAGGGCCTTCGTATTTTAAGTATTTAGTTACATCGCTCTGCAAGTAAACATTTGTTCCAACTGTACCATCTTCTTTAATAAATTGAGGCACACCATTTGCATGGCTCAAACCTTGAAAATCGATAGAGAACAAACCTCTTTGTGGGTAACCCAATTGTGCACCACCATCAGAATTAACCAAATCAAATATTAAAGGTTGATTTTGTAAATTGGTAATTTTCGAAGTGTTGTGTCCAAAGTTTAACTGGGTATTCCATCCCCAATCTTCTTTTTTGAAGATTGTAGCACCAATTGTTGCTTCAATACCTCTCGATTTCATATCAGCATAGTTGGCAACTTTAACTGGCTCGCCACCAATACCTGATGTTCTGATTGCACCAATCAGATCGTAACTTTTTCTATCATAAGCATCAACCGTTAAAGTTAAACGATCATTAAAAAAGCCTAAATCCAGACCTAAGTTTAACTCGTTCATTTTTTCAAACGTCAACTGAGAATTTTCTAAGCCGGAAATAAACAAGGCTGTTTCTTTTTCAGATAAGTATGGTCTGCGTGTACCCTGTGCTAAAAGAACCAAACTAGAGTTTGTAGCCGGGCCTAAACTAGCAACTAAACCATAAGTTGCACGTAAAGTAGCACGGTTTAATACTTTTTTAATGCTTTCTTTCTGCATAAAGTTTTCGGTATCGATGTTCCATGCACCCGATACGTTCCAGGTAGGTAACCATCTTGCTGTACGCGATTCTCCTAAAAGGTTAGAACCATCATAACGTCCGGTAGCATTGATGCTATATTTACCTTTATAAGAATAAGCTGCTCTTAACGAATAGTTTAAATAGCGCTCGTAATTATATTTCATACTGTAATAGTTGAAGTTAGACTCCACATTCTGTTTTACAATATTAGGATCAATATAGGGCACACCACCCTGATCGTATTGATAACCATAACCATCAAAAGTTTTATGCTGACGGTTAATGTACCTTAACTCCTGAGTAGCAAAAATATTTACCAGGTGATCTTCATTAAAGGTTTTATTATACTCTAATGAGTTACGGAAATAATAATTGGTAATGTTATCATCAACAGTATTGTAAAAACCACCAAAAGGTAAAACTGAAACTGGTAAAGCATTCGGATTATCAGGGTTTCTGTAAAGGAAACGGTTATTGTTAAGAATGGTTGGATTTTGTTCTGCCACGCCTGCACGATAAGCTTTTGCCTGATTTGAATTTTCAGTGATTTTATGCTCCTGATTTGTTTTAGCAAAACGGTAAGCACCATCAAATGAATATTGCAAATCTTTAATTATTTTATATTTAATACCAACCTGACCTTTAAAATCGATTTGGGTAAGGCCTAACGTGTTATTTTTTAACTCATCAATAATATTGAACGGAGCATAATCTTTAGTAAAATATTCCAGATTGCCGTTTGCATCGTAAGGGGTTAACACACGACTTGTATTTATCGCATAACTAAATGGGTTAATATCGAAATCCCTGTCGTATGTTCCAAAAACCGGATTACTGTTCCTGCCCAATGTACCTGGCGCAACCTGATCGCGGACTGAACCCTGAGTCAATAATTCGAATGTTAATTTTTCACTTAACTTAAATGTTCCTCTTAAATTGCCGGTAAAACGCTTAACACCATCACCGATCGTCCAACCGTTATCGTTTAAGAAACTTGTTGAAGCATAAAATTTAGATTTATCTGTTCCAGATGTTACACTTAAAGAGTGCTCCTGTAGTAATGAGTTTTTAAACAAAACATCAAACCAATCTGTATTGGCATTAGCATAACGCTGTAAATAAGCCTTTTGACTCGGAAAATCATTTCTTAAAGCATAGGTATTTGTTGCCGCATCATAACTATACATCTGGTTGTACATTTTGGTAAATACACCACCATTTGCATTATTTGCAGTAACTCCCTGGTTTAACCAGCCTTTACTCTGCATTTCCAGATAAACATTCATCTGGTCGGCAGAATTTAAGATATCGTAATTGCTGTAAGAAGGTTTTAAATAGCTTGAAAAGTTACCAGTGTATGAAACCAAAGGTTTTCCTTCTGTATTTCTACCTTTTTTTGTGGTTACAACAACCACACCATTCATTGCCCTTGCACCGTATTGTGCGGTAGCAGCAGCATCTTTCAAAATATTAAAGCTCTCAATATCATCAGCATTTAATCCTGCTACCGATGAACCAATCAATGTATTGGCATCACCAGATGAAAGCTGTTCGTTAGAAATATTTACAACATCTTCCAAAATTACACCATCAACAACCCAAAGCGGTTTATTATCACCTGAGATAGAGGTTGCACCACGTACACGGATTTTCGGAGCAGCTCCAAATGTTCCTGAAACGTTTTGCACGGAAACACCGGCTACCCTACCCTCAAGCATCCTGCTGATATCAGTAATACCATCACGTTTCACATCAGATGCTTTTAATGCAGTGGCAGCACCTGTAAAAAGTTTTTTATTCAGATCCTGATAACCTGTTGAAATTACGTTTACCTCTTTAAGCTGGGCAGCATCTTCTTCTAAAGTTACATTAATCACAGCACGCGAACCAATTTCTACTTCAAGGGTTTTGTATCCAATATAGCTAAAAACCAAAGTTGCATTTTCTTTAACAGAAATCGCATAATCACCTGCAGCACTGGTTGATACTGCATTTGCAGCACCTTTTTCCCTTACGCTTACACCAGGTAATACAGCACCGTTCTTATCCCTTACTTTTCCACTTACTTTTACGGCAACAAAGTATCCGATCACTTTATCAATAATCGATTTTTCTTTAGGTATAATTAAGATGGTTTTATCTTCAATGGTGTAGCTTAGATCATTTCCAGAAATAATCTGTGCCATTACCTCTTCGATAGTAGCATTGCTAAAATTGGCGTTAAAAGTAGTGGTACTTTTAATCTTGTTGGTTGATAATAGCACATCATAACCAGATTGCAGTCTGATTTCTCTGAACATTTTTTCTAATGTTACATTTTTTTCCTTTAATGTAACCAGCTGGCCAAATGAAGCTGCACTTACCTGCATTAAAGAGGCAAGTAATATGACCGTAACTAACTTCATAATTAATAGCAATTTAGGTATGTAGCGTCGATGCGTACATAAAATTCTAATATAAATTTTGTACATTTAATAGTCTGTTTTTGTGCGGAACGCAATTAAGTTTGGACGCCAAAAAGCGTTTCGCGATTATCCAAGAAATAAATTGATTTTTAATCGATTCCGGCTTACGGAATAGCTAAACAGATATGAAAGGGGTGTTGCAAGCACTCCTTTTTTTATTTATCCAGCATTGAATCGTCAGGAGTGTTGTCGAAGTTTAGTCATGGTTTTTTGTTAGGTTAAAGGTTGATTAATTAGTTATTTTTAGAGATAAAGGTTAGTTACTCCTTCATCTGTTCTCGTTTATTCTTTGTAGACAATCAATTTATTGCCTTTAATATCAAACCGTACTTCTCCAGTTTGTTCAAACTTTCTAAGCACTTTCGATATTTTTTCAAAACGGCTTACGGTACCGTAATACATTACTTCCTTGGCTTCCGGATCGGCATATTCGACCTCTACATTGTACCAACGGGCCACTTTACGTAAAATGCTGACCTGTTTTTCGTTATTAAACATGAAATAGCCGTTTTTCCACGCTATTGCCTCGTCTACATCAACTCCTTTTACATCAATACCAGAAACGGATAAGATAGACTGCTCACCGGGTTTTAATATCTCGCTTTGATTAGTATTTTTCTGCGAAACACGTACACTACCTTCAAGCAGGGTTGTTTTGGTTACAATTTCGTCGTTATAGCTGTTGATATTAAAGTGTGTACCTAATACCTCTACGGATTGCTTATCGGTTTCTACGATAAACGGATGTGCTTTATCTTTGGCTACTTCAAAATAGGCTTCACCATCAAGTTTTACCACACGTTGTTTAGCTGTACCTATATTTAAAGGGTATTGAATTGAAGATGCTGCATTTAGCCAAACAGTTGATCCATCAGGCAAGCGGATTTGCCATTCACCTCCGTTAGGGGTAGATATGGTATTTAACCGTGTATCCTCAATATTTTCTGATTCGGCAATGTTATACACCAGTTGACCATCAGCTGTTTTGGTGATTGAAAATCCTGCTTCCTTTGCAATGTTACCTGTGGTGGCGTCAGAAAGTGAAATCTTTTTCCCATCGGCTAAAGTTAAAATAGCTTTATTTTTACCAGGGGCAACATCAGTGGCAAAAACGTGCTCTTTCTTTTTATTTAAAGAAATGTAAGCCGTAAATGAGAACACTATAAATACAACTGCAGCCGCAGCCCATTTTATGGTACTCATCAAAATTTTACGGGGTGAGCGCGCAGGTTTATCTACATTAAGAATTTTATTTAGAACCGGGTTCCATTTTTCATCAACAATATCAACAGCATATTCTTCCTCTGCAACAATCATTTTCACGATTTCGTCAGTAAGGATCGAATTGCTATGCTCAGCCAGAGCTAAGAGTTCTTCTCTTTCTGCCGGGCTTAATGTTTTAGCTGTAAATTGTTGTAATAGATAAAGTATACGTTCTTCCATATAAAGATTCTGATACTAAGAAGCCGCAAAAGAAAATTAGGACTATCGGGATTTTACTTTTTTTTATTTTATTTTAAAAAAGAAGCAAACAATAGGAAAAACAAATGTAATTCCATGTTGATTTAAATGTAATCTTATTGATTTAAGCGATATTACGAGGGCATTTTTAACGGTATTTGGCGAAATATTAAGTATTTCTGCAATTTCCGGGATGCTTTTACCATCACGCCTGCTTAACTGATAAATGTTTTTGCGCTGTTCGGGTAACTTTTCTACTGCCACAGCTATAATCTTGGTAATTTCGTTCAAATTAATCTCTTCCGAGGTGCTATTGTGGCTATTCGGCTGCTTGTTGGTAAAAGCATCGATCACTTTATCTTCCTTAAGCTTTTTCCGGAGGTAGCTCAAGCACTCATTAGATACATATTTATAAAGATAGGCTTTCACATTCTCTACTTCTGCTAATTTATCACGGTTAAGCCAAACCCTTAAAAAAGCATCCTGAATAATTTCTTCAGCAGCATCATCAGATTTGGTAAACTTTGTAGCGAAAATTTGGAGTACAGGAAGATACTTGAAGAACAAGACAGAAAAAGCCTGTTCATCTCCTTCAACAATTTTTTTCACAAGTATTTTTTCACCCTCAGAATCTTTAAAGCGCATATTGTAAAATAAATCCTTCCAACTCCCTAACCGAGCTCATAATTGGTTTGTTTACGAAGCGTTCATAAAAGAATAAGTAAAACGCATAGTCTCATATAGATTAGGTAGATATATTTATAAATATACAATTTGATTTGATAGCTGCATGGAATAAAATAAAAAAACCTCGCTTTTTAAAGCGAGGTTTTTAAAAATCCAAAACTGTTTTTAGGTCAGAAACATGGGCCTAAGGCGTTGTTGTTAATCTAGGAATCATTTTAAACGTATTGTTACTGTTTGCATAATAACCTAACGGATATTGGGTAGTTGCAGCAAAAAATGTTAGTTTATTTACTTTAACACCTTCTATGGTATATTCTTTATAAAATTCGATACCTGTATCTGTTGCGATATAAGAAACGGTCAGGCTTGGTGTAGTGGCTAAAGTAAAACTGCGATTTGGCCTTGATGTTCCATTTACCGTTGCAATCGTAGGCACCCCTTGTAGTGTTTTACCATTAACTTCAATAGCAAAGCCTCTGTAAGTATTAAATTTAGTATTGGCCGTTTTGTAATTGGCAATAATCGTTGCAAGCTGATCGGATGCAACAGCTCTCATCTTCATTACATTGCCGTATTTTCTACCTTTCAACACCACAGAATCCTGACTGGAGCTAAGCACTAAAAATTCAAATTCTCCTTTCATACCGCTATCTGAAGCACCAATACCTAAACTGGTACTGTTACCAGTGTAATATCCGGGTAACGAAAAATAGTGAATAACGGAATTATAGGTATCAAACGTCAATATAGGACCAGAACCTGCATAAACCTTAAACGTGCTGCTTTGCGTGGTGGTAGCATAATCAGCCTGTAAAGTTACATCAACCGATGTTGTAAAATTAGGAAAGAGGTTAAATCCTCCATACTCTACATTTGCTCCAGGATAAAAGCTGAATATCCAGGTTTTTTTTCCATTTAAAGCACTGTATGCGTCGTTAATACTGGCATTTAACCTTGCCGCAGGACTATCTTCAAATATCCGGTCTTTCTTTTTATCACAACCTGTAAATAAAAGAATAGCTAATACCGTTATAAATAAATATTGTGTTTTCATAATTCTTCTAGTTAAGGTAAAGTTGTTTGATCGAATGTAGATAGGCCGGCAACTTTAGCCTGAATATTTGCACGTAATGCATCCATGTCGATACCAAATTCATTTTTCATGTAGGTTTTAACAACCTCCATTTTGGTATTAATAATGGCTATGCCTGCAGGCGTACTTCCTGCCGAATTTAAATATGCGGTATATTCACTTGCGGATAAAGTAACATAAAATGAATACAGCTCAGCGAAATCTTCTGTTGATTCTTTTGAGGCATATGGAGAAATAAAGCCAGCGGCAATTGCAGCTCCATCTGTTACATAGGTTGTGTTCCATACATCTCCCACATAGCCGACCCCAGAAATGGTATTAAAACTTGTAGGAAATGGCTTAGTTTGATTTAAAATGTGTTGAAACTCATGGTGAATAACATGAAAATAATACTTGTTTAAATAGCTGATACTGGTTGAATTTCCAGCCAGGTTATTTAAATTATACAGGTTGATTTTTTTACCTCCCTCGGCTGTTCCCAGTACAATCGTACCGTTACTTTTAACAGATGAAGTACCTATATAAGTTAAAATTTTCGGAAAATAAGCTCTCATAAAAGCTTTACTTCCGGTAATATCATCATACGGCTTTAAACCGAAGTTTAACAACAATTTCGTCATCCTTACCGAACCATCGTAAGTTGCAGGCACTAAATTGTAAGTCAGATCGGATTCCCTGTCGACATATTTATAAATGATATCGATATTGTATGGAACCGTATAATTATTATAGATATAGCTATCCAAAGCATTTTTTGGAAGTGTTGAATCTACAAAAACACTTTCTTCGCTTAGTTTTTCTTTTTTACATGAGGTATAAATCAGACTAATAAGAACTAAGCATATCAGGTTATATTTTATTTTCATATTATCTTGGATTAGGGGTTAAACCTGCTGCAATTACATCTTGTGGCAATTGAATCGCCCTTCTTGGGTCTCTTATAATCAAAGTATTTGTTGAAACACTATTTACCACCGCGCCTGTTGTGCTTCTTCTGGTAATTTCAATACCATATCTTTTCACATCAAACCACCTTAAACCTGCACTGTAAGTTTCGATCCTTCTCATGTATAAAATGGCATGCAGCATATTTTCCTGTGTTCCGGCTTCAATTGCAAATTCGGGATTCAACTTTTTCTTAGGCGTAGGAGCTGTTGGCGTAAAATAGGCGAAAGAATTTGCCCAGTTATTAATGCTTGTTTCGGTTAAAGTTGGTAAGCTAGCGGTTGTGTAGGTAAAACTGCCCCAGTATTGCATATCAGCTAATGCAGCCGTATAGTTTTTTAACTGGATATTTGCTTCAGCACGGGTAAGCAAAGCTTCTTCGAACGTAAAAGGCGTAAACACCCCGTGAGCATAACCGGTACGGGCAACCGGATCGGTATATTCGAACTGGTAACTTAAGTGTGCAAAAAGCACCTTGTTATTGCTTGATGAATATGAAAATGCTTTAAGCCTGTAACCAGTGGTACTGAAGGTTCCGAAGGGACCTTTTGATGCAATGGTTTCGTTATTGGAAATCGCCAAACCGGGTACAAACCTTGATAAGGTGCTATAACCACCAAAAAGAGTTCCCATGGTAGAAAATGAAGGTGTAATTAAAAAATTGGCTTTAATTCCACTTCCGTTATACTCACGCGCCATATCAGAAAATGATGCGGCATAGGATGCAATTTTAGCATAATCTCTAACATAACTGGTTGGCGAATTGGCAAATGATGCGGAAGCATAAGTTACTGCTTTTGCCCACTGGCCCATATATAAATAAACTCTTGCTGCAAATGCATTGGCTGCCGATTTGTTAAAATGGAATTTTGCAGCATTTGCATTTGCATATGATGCATCATTGATTAAGGGCACACCAGCTTCTAAATCCTGTACGATATAATCGTATACTTCCTTTACCGTGTTTCTGGTATATTTCGGGTTTAAAGTATTTTCTGACTTGGTCATATACGTTATACCGAGATCTGTGGCAGAATTGGCAGGCGAGTAATGCTGCGCAAATACATTTACCAGGATAAAGTGTGCATAAGCTCTTGCTACCAAAGCCTCGCCTCTGGCCGCACTTAGGGAACTCGGATTACCTAACTCTTCGATGGCCGTAAGCGCCTGGTTTGCACTTGCAATTGAACTGTAACAAGCTCCCCAGATTCTTTCAATTCCATCATTACTGGTTTCAGTAATATCTTGCCACCCATACATTTGCTCAGTTAATCTAGAGCTCGTAAAGTTAGGCCCGTAATCATCAACATTATCTGACGCTAGTTCTGTAGTCACCACATAAGCGTTAGTAGGATAGGCTGAAACCAATAACCGTGATATTTTATCAGTAGTATTTAATTCGGCTCTGTTATCTGGCAATTCATCTAAATATTTCTTACACGAAGAAAAATTAAATAATATAACTGCACTAAGTGCGATATATATAAATCTCTTTTTCATATTAATAAATTTAAAGTCCTAATTTTAAGGTTAGCGTATATTGTTTTGCTAAAGGCAATGCTACACCACCTGAATTTACAAACTCGGGATCTTGCCCGTTTAACTTCTTATCTGCATAAATTAGCCACAGGTTAGAAACGTTAAACCTCAAACTTGCTGAAGCCACTTTTACACGGGCCAAGAAGGCCTTAGGTAGCTGATAAGTAAGTGAAATATCCTTTAACCTTACAAAATCTCCTTTAGCTACTGTAGCAGAAGAATAGTTATAGGCGTTATATGCATAGCCATATTGGCTATTGCTGCGGATAAATCTGGTATCTAAAATTACAGGAATATTGGTTGCATGCTCTTCACCCGGAACAGTCCATGCATCATAAAATTCCCTTGTTGTAGCATCTAAATCTGAATAATCTGTTTTATATACCGGGTTTAAACGTACCACATTACCGAAAGAGTAGGTAATATATGGTGTTAAGCTAAATCCTTTATAAGTAAAAACGTTACCAAAACCACCTAAATCAGTTGGATCCGTTGGTCCTTCATATTTTAAGAAATCAAGGTTTGTTCTGTTTTGGAAATATACACCTGTAACGGTTGTGGTTTGATCTGCATTTGTAAATACAGGTAAACCATCAGCCTGCAAACCAACAAAAGGAATAGAAAATAATGACCTTACGGGATAACCTTTAATGGCAAAGCCGTTACCGGTGATCAGATCGATAACCCGTTGTCTGTTCTCCAGATTGGTAACTTTAGTGGTTGCATGGGTATAATTAAAAGTAGATGTCCACGAGAAATTTGGCGTTTTTATAACTGTACCAGAAAGTGCGATTTCTAAACCGCCCGATTTCATATTGGCAACGTTACCATATTTACTGATCTGTCCACCTAAACCCTGTGTATTTATTGGGCCGATAAGGTCAAACTGTTTTCTTCTATAAAAGTTAACCTCACCGTTTAATCTGTTTTTGAACAAGCCAAAGTTCATTCCTAAGTTTAATTCATACTGTTTTTCGTAAGTTAAAGCAGAGTTTTCTAAATCACTGATCTGTAAACCAGTTTCATTATCCGTTGTACTTGGCCTCCATGGGTTATAACTTTGTATTACCACTAATGAGTTGGTTACATTAGACGGTCCGCGGTCTGCCATTAAACTGTAAGAAGTTCTAAAAGTTAAAGTAGATATAGGTGTATTTAGATCTTTAAAGAAATTTTCTTCACTTGCATTCCATAAACCTCCCACAGACCATGTAGGCATCCATCTTGCTGATGTACTCTTACCTAATCTGTTCGATCCTTCGTACCTGCCGGTTACCTCGATACTATATTTTTCATCGTAGGCATAAGCTGCTTTTCCGAAAAAAGCAATTTCTTTACCTCTGGTATTACCAACTGAATAGTATTGACTATTTTCTTCCTGACCTCTTTTAAAAACGCGGTAATCAACAAATGGAATTTCACCTAAACCATACTGTAAGCCCCAGCCTCTGTACCAGTTGTTGTTTCTTTGGATAGAATTTACTGAAGCACTTGCTTCTACATCAAGTACATGTTTTTCGGCAAATTTATTGTGATACTTGGCATTGGCACGCAGATCGTTTACCAGCGCTTTGTAATCCGTTCTGTTGTAAATACCCCCTGAAGGCAAAATTGATATTGGCACTGCATAAAGAACAGCTGGATCTCTATATAAATATGGGTTACTATCACGTATAACCGTTGTTCCCATTGACCGGTAAGCCATTGCCTGATTAGACTCATCTTTAACGTAATGCTGTTGTGAGGTTTGCTGATACCTTACGCTACCAAAAGCACTTAACTCTACATTTTTAATTGCTTTCCAGTTTAACTGCCCCTGAAACTTAAGTTCGGCAACATTGATATCCATGTAGTTGTTTTCCAACTCTTTTAAGATATTAAACGGCGCATAATTTCTGGTGTAGGTTTCGTTAGGATCAAGCGTTCGCGAACTATTTAAAGCATAGGCGAAAGGATTGATATCAAAGTCTCTTTTAACTAAAGCAGTTACCACGTTGGTAGATTGCCCAAGTGTACCAGGCGCTTTTTGAATCCTGTAATTACCTGTTGTTAAAATGTTGATCTTAAGTTTATCAGATATGTTATATGTTGCATTTAAATTAGCGGTATATCTTTTTACCTGCGATTGTTTAGACCAGCCTGGATCGGTAAGCGCACTTACCGAAGCGTAATACTGAGATTTATCCGTACCCGAAGTAATACTTAACGAATGGTTCTGCATAATATCAGTGCTGAACAATTGATCAAACCAGTTCGTATTTCTGTATTCTGCCTCTCTTAAATAAGCGTTACGTGCTTCTTCAGTATTTAACAACTGACCTGAGTTTATCAACTGGTACATTTTTCCATACACCCCGCTCGAAGAAGCGTTTGAAACATCTGACAAATTTAATGCCCCTCTCTGGAAGAGCTGTTGGTACACGCCCATTTGCTCTTGTGAGTTCATGATGTTAAATGTGTTGTAAGAAGGAATGGCTCTTGAAGTAAGTTCAGCTACGTAATTAAGTGAACTGTAGCCTGCACGTCCTCTTTTAGTGGTGATTACAATTACCCCGGCTTTAGCCCTCGCACCATAAATAGAGGTTGCTGAACCATCTTTTAACACCTGAAATGATTCGATATCGTTAGCATTTATTCCACCTACAGCAGAACTGATTAAGGTAAGTGCGTCGCCACTTGAAAGATCATCGGCAGAAACATCAGCCACATCTTCTAAAATAGCTCCATCTACTACCCATAAAGGTTTCGAACTGCCATAAATTGAAGTTGCACCACGCACCCTGATTTTAGGGGCTGTTCCAAATGTTCCGGTGGTATTTTGTACACTCACACCGGCTACCCTACCCTCAAGCATTCTACTTGGATCGGGCAAACCGCCAAGTTCGGCATCTTTAACAGAGATCTTAGTAGTTGCTCCCGTAAAGGTTTTTCTATCCACTGTACCTCCAATACCGGTAACAACAACATCTTTTAATTGTCCGGCATCATCCTCAATTAATACATCGATCGTTGTTCTGCCGTTAACTGCAACTTCTACTGTTTTGTAGCCAACAGATGAAAAAACAAGTGTTGCACCGTCTTTTACCCTGATCTGATATTCGCCGGATGAGTTCGTTGAAACAGCATTTGCTAAACCTTTTTCACGAACACTTACGCCAGGCATAGTAGCGTTATCTTTTTTATCCCTAACATGGCCTTTAACAGTTATCTCTTTTACTTTAGATACCGATGGCTGAATTTTAAGAATAACCTGACTACCTACCCTGGTGTAGCCAATGTTCTTTTGTTTTAATTGATCAAGTGATTCTTGTAATGAGCTTAGTTTAGATGGTACGTCCAAAATCATCATTTTACTGATTTCAGATGCATCGTACACAAAACTTAGCTTGTAAGCTTGCTCTATCTTTTTCAGATAGTTTTCTAATCTTTCGGGTTGCAATTTAGCTTGCTGAGCATCAGCTTTGGCCAAAACACTCCAAAAAATCGCACAGATAAGCGTGACCATTCGGCCCCAACTTAGCACAGCATTTCTTTTGTAGAAATTTCTCTCCATAGTTTGGTTGTTTGATATTAAGTTAATTGGTTTAATTTTAAGGCGTTTTAAGGACTAGTTGGGTCCCCTCTTTTCGAATTTTTATATCATAGGTTTCTTGTAAAACCTTTAAAATGTCTTTTAAGTCTTCATTCTTAAAAGTTGCATTAAACTTCTTGTTAATGCGTTTACCTGGATCGAAGGTGATTTCTACACCGTAGCAAGCCGAAAGCTGTTTACAAACTTCTTCCAATGGCGTATCTACAAATATTAACTCTTTTGTGATCCACGAATCTGAATTTTGAGATAGCCTTGCTACAAATTGTTTTTGACTAATGTTATAAGATAATCCTTGTCCGGCAGATAGAATGGATGAAACGGCATCTTTATATGGCAAAAATAGTACACGGCCGGTTTTCACATCAAGATCGATTTTTGATTTTGAAAAGATCAGATTAAAAGAGGTACCCAGAACGCTTACCCTCGACTCGCCCATATTTACACGAAATGCATGTTTTGGATCTTTCGAAATCAGGAAAAAAGCTCTTCCTTTATCTAAGCTAACATCCCTGGTTTTTTCCAGGAATTTACTAGGGTATTTGATCACACTGTTCTCAGCTAAAATGATTTTAGACCCATCAACCAACGAAATTGTATCTGTTTGTCCAACACCGGTTTTAACCGTAACCAATTCAGCCCTTGTTTTAGTATTAAAAAAGATTAATCCGGCACCTGCTATAAAAATACCTGCAGCAACTCCACTCAACCATTTGGTAAGGCTTGATGAACGCGATGATACAGCTTTTAAAGAAAACTTGAAATTCTTTTCCGCATCTTTAACTTTAAGCAGATCAAGCCTGGATGATTTAGATGAAAGTTGCCAAATCCTCTCCACTTCTTTAAAATGAAGTTCATTTTCTGGAGATTCTGCTCTGTAAGAAGTTATTTCAGCATGAAGTGATTCATCCTGAGGATTGTTTAAATACCGAACAATTAAGTTCAGGTATTCGGGATAGTTATGCATTAGTTAGTTTGGTTTGTTAGTAGGTAGACAAATAAAAAACCAAAAACCCCTAGTGTTCTATCAAAAAAAAATAAAATAATTTAAAATAAAACTAAAATTGGCTTTAAAAGATCAATAAAGGAAGATATTTACCAAAAGCAAATAGCCCTTACCTTTCCGATTTAGATTTTCATCGTTCATAAACCGCTCTCTAAGAATTTTGAGTGCATTACCGATGTGATTTTCAACTGTTTTTTCAGAAATACCCAATTGCGATGCTATTTCTTTATATTTCAAATGCTCAAAGCGGCTTAACTTAAACACTTTTCTACATTGAACAGGTAATCGTTCTATTTCTGAATGGAGCAAAACAATCATTTCATTCTCATCGTCCAGATCCCTGACATATTCATCAGAAAATTCGGCTACTAATTTTAAATGATGCAGCTCTATGTTTTTCTGACGGTTTACATAATTAATAGAGGCATTAATTACCGACTTATACAGGTAAGACTTTATTGATTTTACTTCAGAAATATGATAGGGGTTTTCCCAAATTTTAAGAAAAATATCCTGTACAATTTCCTCTGTGACAAAAACATCTTTAACATATTTATCACTAGCCAACAGGAGTTTCTGAAAATATGAGCTATAAAATTGAGTAAAAACCGATGTTCGATTCTTTTCAATTATTTCAATCAAATGTTGCCCCGATTCTATATCTAAAACATCCATCAAAAAATCTGATTAAAGAGTTTTGACTTCAATATTACAAATTAATGGGTGAAAATGTGGGGTAAATAAAGATTTTTAACAATAAAACAGTGATAGAACTGGCTAATACTGATAATATGGCGAAATCATCAGGTAAACTACTACTCCGGTTACGGCTACATAAAGCCAAAGCGGGAAGGTAATTCTTGCAATTTTTCTGTGGCGATCGAAACGCTGTGCCAATGCCCTTACATAAGTAACCAACACCAAAGGAATAATGGCAATAGAGAGCAATATGTGTGTTAGCAGGATAAAGAAATATACATACTTAATAGCCCCTTCTCCTCCAAATTTGGTAGATGGGGTGGTCATGTGGTAAGCAATATACATCACCAAAAACAACAAAGAACAACCAATTGCTGTTTTCATTAAATTTTGGTGCAGGGTTATTTTACCATTTTTAATTGCCCATACTGCAACTATCAATAATACCGCAGTTATACCATTAATGGTAGCGTATATAGGTGGCAGAAAAGGAAGCGTTGGTGCATTGATACCCAAATCTTTTAGCTTTACCACAAACAAAAATGCAACTGCAACAGGAATAAAAATGGAAAGGATGATGATCCATTTGCTATACTTTTTCTCAATCGGGCTATTTTCCATGAGTATTTTTTATCTCTTTATACTTTTATTAAATGTGTTCGACTGCAGACTCCAGACTTATGACTAAAGACTATCTACCATCCTTAACGTTTCTTAAATACTCTGCTATAAGTACTTTTATTTCGTCTTCCAACTTAGCATTAGCTTCGGCATTGTCTGCGTCATACAAGCCACGTATGCGGTGAAGGTTGTCGATCAGTACAATTTTGTTACTAAAAATGAAAGTTGGTTTCTCTTTGGTATCATCCTCTATCACATCAAGCAATAAGCCTTGTTTAATCAGCGGATAGGTTTGAGCAGTATCTCCTGCTAAGAAATCCCACTTGCCTTCCTTTGCTTTAAAACCAGCCGCAAAGTCTTTTATTTTATTTTTATCAGCAGGATCTACAGATAAGCTTAAAAACTTCACCAAAGGTTTCTGTTCGTAACCATCAGAAAGTTGTTTAATATATCTACTGGTTTGCTGACCACTTGCGCCAGTATAAAACAGATTAAGTACAACAATCTTATTCTCCAGTGTTTTCCATGTTACGGTATCATTCTGCTGATTGATGAACTTAAAATCAGGAACCTGATGATATATGGTATCCGGGATTTTCTTTCCTTTTACGCTATGGAAAGTGGATGCGACAACCTTTTTACCAAAAACAGGTAAACTTTTATACCTGTTTTTGGCAAAGTGTGGCAATAAGTAAAAAAACAAAAATCCCGGTATAGCTAAAATGCTTACCAGGATTATTACCTTTTTTATAGGGCTTCTTTTCATTAATGGTTCATCATATGGATGTTTAAAAACCCACCTTCTGTTAACATTAAAACAATAAAGTAAATAATGAAAATAAATGATACCGTTAATGCAAGCTGTAAGCCTAATTTCTCATATTTTAAGTGCATAAAATAGGCTACAATATAGAAAGCTTTTACCAACGTTAAAGCAATATAAATATAGTTACCTACATGCTGAGGAATATGTCCTCCAGGAATAGCCCACAATGCAATAATAAATTCGATTGCAGTGATTAAAGTTAAAATACCTGCTACTTTCCAGATTTTTGCTTTATCCATTCCAGCATGTTCGCCATGCTCGTGTCCTTCTTCTAAATGTGAATGTTCTGACATGTTAAATATTTTTATAAATTGAAAATTAAACCAAATAGAAGAATGTAAATACAAACACCCATACTAAATCTACAAAGTGCCAGTATAAACCAACTTTTTCTACCATTAAATAATGGCCTCTTTTTTCGAAAGTTCCGTTAATCGTCATGATTAAAATAATCACATTGATCATTACACCACTAAATACGTGGAAACCGTGGAAACCTGTAATGGTAAAGAATAAGTTTGCGAACTGTTGTGCAGCAACTAAAGAAACTGGTCCATCAAATAAGTGTTTCAATTCTTCAGCAGATGGAATCGTTCCCCACCAGAAACCTTCGTGGTGTAAGTGGCTCCATTCTAAAGCCTGACAGCCTAAGAACATAAAACCAAAGATAATGGTAGCTACAAGCCATCCTATTACTTCTTTTTTAGCGCGACGATGCCCGGCTTCAACTGCCATAACCATGGTTACAGAGCTTAAGATGAGGATAAAAGTCATGATACCCACAAAAACTAATGGTGCACCTGTATCTTTAATACCAGGGATAGATTGGAAAACCAAATCCGGATCTGGCCATGTTAATTTAGAAAAACGCTGAGCGCCGTAGTAGATCAATAAAGATGAAAAGGTAAAAGCATCTGACAAAAGGAAAAACCACATCATGATTTTACCATATTCTACCGACCACGGAGAACGACCACCATTCCATGGCCCGGTTTTAACTTGATCTAATTGTGATACTGCATTCATTTGGAAATAGTATAATAGTTTGTTAACAAATTTAACGGTTCAAAAGTAAAAAAACATACAGATATATCCATAATATATCTATAAAATGCCAAAAAATAGAAGCGATTTCCATTCTATACTGGCTTTTAGCGGTAGGGATACTTTTATAACTACCTGCTAATGCATTAATAATAAGGCCAACACCTGCAATAATGTGTAGCAAGTGCATGCCTGATACCACATAAATAAATGAAATTGCGGCATTGTTACCCACTAAGGTTGCCCCTGTTCTAACCATGCTTCCCCATGCATTAAACTGCATTACACCAAAAGCAATGGCCAATATTACGGTAACCCAAAGCAGGTTGCGCTGTAAGCTGAAGTTGAGTTTTCTCAGTGCCCTCGAGGCTAAAAACAAGGTAATACTGCTTGCTATAATCACTAAGCTGGAGTAAATAAATGCATCAGGCAATACTAAACCATGCCCTTTACCTTTAGATGCCGCAAATACCAGATAATAACTGGTAAAGCCCCCAAACATAATGGTAGATGATACTACAAATAGCCAAACAATAAACTTTCTGGGTTTTGGATCAAATGTATCCTGGATTTTTTCCATTGTGATAACCATAAGTTATTTTGCTATAAAATTTAATAATAAGCCCAACTGTACAGCCGGGATGTAAAAAAACGAACAGAACATCACTTTCTTCGCATCGATCAGTTCTCTGTTCATTAAAAGTTTAAACGCCAGCCAGCTAAATATCAATCCTGCTATTAATGATAAACCAGCAATGTAATAACCGCCAAAACCATAAATGGTTGGCAATAAACTCACCGGAATTAAAATCAATGTACTTAAAAAAGTAAGCAAGGCTGATGTTTTATCTCTTTTCTTGGTTGGCAATAATCTGAAACCAGCTTTTTTATAATCGTCATCCAGCACCCAGGCAATGGCCCAAAAGTGAGGAAACTGCCATACAAACTGGATTAAAAATAAGATACCTGCAATGTAATAATCTATTTCGTGAAACATTTCGGCTTTTAAACTACCAAAAGCAGCTAAATAACCGATAAGTGGTGGTAACGCTCCCGGAATGGCACCTACAAAAACAGCAATTGGCGATTTTCTCTTTAATGGCGTATAAGCAAAAGCATATAATAAAATGGAAAATACAGATAATAAACCTGTTTCGAGGTTTAACTTACCGAGTAACCATGTTCCTAAAAATGCCATAAAAACACCTAAGATCAATCCTTGCCCGGTAGTCATTCTACCAGCAGGCATCGGGCGGTCTTTTGTACGCGACATTAATTTATCCAGATCTTTTTCTATAATCTCGTTAAAACAGTTTGCTGCTGCAGTAACCAAAAATCCGCCGGCTATTAAAATCAACCAGTTACCCCAATCAATTGTAGGGATATGACCTCTTCCAACCTGCATTTTCTGTCCGATTAAAAAAGAAATCGACGCCGAAAACACTACCGTAAACGATAGCCTGAATTTGATGAGTTTAGAAAAATCTGAAAGATATTGTTTCAATTTCCTTAAATATTATTGTTTATAGGTACTTGTTCGGTAAACCAATAAGTACAGATAAAACTGTAAACTAAATAACAGCGTTGAGAACAAAATATGTAATGCCTGCGCTGCGGGTGGAAAAGCAATATAAGCTAATGCAAAACCACTTAATAATTGGATCAGGAGCGTAATTAATATAAACCTTGCGGTTAACAATGGTGCTGCTTTACCACTAAAACGATCGATAACCATTTTGTAAACAATCGCATTAGTTATCACCACTAAAATGGCCAGATCCCGGTGATAAGAAAACACAGATCCCACTTTCGAAATCCACGTGGCTTTACTGCCATAAGCAAGTGATTTTGCAATCACATCTACGGCCTCACGCACATCAGTCCCTAAAACGATCTGGATAATGCTGATCACCAGCGTAAAGAACAAAAATCCTTTCAACCATAATATCCGGTACATAATTACCGAAGGCGCCTTATTAAGCTGCTTCGCATAATTATAAGTATAAATGGATATGGCTAAAATAACAAGTGCCAAAAGCATGTGTACCGTTACCACCCACTGAGCCAGATTGGTTGATACCACGATGGATCCTAACCAGCCCTGATATCCTACTACTAATAGGTTAAGAATACTTAATACGATAATCCGCTTGGCCGTTTTGCGATAAGTAAAAGAGTAAACAACTGTTAATAACAAAAATATACCTGCAACTACACCAGCCAATCTGTTTAAATACTCCGTCCAGGTTTTTGTTGGATTAAACTCTTCGGGTACGGTAATGCTCTTATCGTGCCTGATACTATCAGCCAGGGCAACTTTACCCATGCTCTCCAGGTATTTGGCAAACTTTTCATTCTTTTTCAACCTGCCTGCTACATATTTCTCTTTATAATTGGCAGGAAGTTGTGATACATTGGTTGGTGGAATATAACGGTCGAAACATTTAGGCCAATCCGGACAGCCCATGCCCGATCCGGTACTGCGCACAATACCACCGGCAAGTATAACCAATAGTGTAACTATAATGGTTATAAGATTAATTCTAATGAAACGTTGTTCTGATCTACTGACCATATATCTATTAAGATGAAAAGGGTATCCGGATAAGCAGAAACTTAATCAGATACCCCTTTTAAAACTTTTATTTTAAGCTTAAACTAGCCTTTGTTTTCTGCAACAGGATTAGCTAATTCCCAGTCTTGCTGAATTTTTTCTGCTTCTGCATTTCCTTCAAAATCGTGAGGCAAGTTAGAGCTCATGGTTTGAGAGAAAGGAACAGTTTGAGGAATAAAGTCTGCATCATGTCCTGGTTTGCTATAATCGTATGGCCATCTGTAAACTGTTGGGATTTCTCCTGGCCAGTTACCGTGAATGTGCTCAACAGGTGCAGTCCACTCTAATGTATTAGATTCCCATGGGTTTTGAGGTGCTACTTTTCCTTTGAAGATTGAGTAGAAGAAGTTGAACAAGAACGCTACCTGAGCAAGTGCGGCCATAATGGCTGCCCATGTTACAAATACGTTCACGGTTAACCATTTTTTCATAAACTCAAACTCAGTAAATGCATAGTAACGACGTGGTACACCATCTAAACCTAAGAAGTGAAGCGGGAAGAATACCAGGTAAGCTGCGATGAAAGTTAACCAGAAGTGTAAGTAACCTAATTTAGCGTTCATCATTTTACCGAACATTCTAGGGAACCAGTGATAAACACCTGCAAGCATACCGAAGATTGCTGCAGATCCCATTACCAGGTGGAAGTGGGCAACAACAAAATAAGTATCGTGTAAGTTAATATCTAAAGATGCGTTTCCTAAAAAGATACCGGTTAAACCACCAGAGATAAAGAATGAAACCAAACCAATAGCGAATAACATGGCCGGAGTGAAACGGATGTTACCACGCCATAATGTTGCTAAATAGTTAAAGGTTTTTACTGCCGATGGTACCGCAATGATTAACGTGGTAATCATAAACACACCACCCAACAACGGGTTCATACCCGTTACAAACATGTGGTGACCCCAAACGATGAATGATAATACGGTAATACCAATTAAAGAGTAAACCATCGCGTGGTAACCGAAGATCGGTTTACGTGAGTTTACAGAAATAACCTCAGATGAGATACCCAATGCCGGCATAATTACAATGTATACCTCAGGGTGACCTAAGAACCAAAATAAGTGTTGCCATAAAATTGGAGAACCACCTTCGTTTGGTAAAATATCAGTACCCATTACGATATCTGATAAGTAGAAACTTGTTCCAAAGCTACGGTCGAATACCATCAATACCACACCAGCTACAAGAACAGGGAATGATAAGATACCTAAAATAGCGGTTAAGAAGAAAGCCCAGATGGTTAATGGCATTTTCCAAAGGTCCATACCTTTAGTACGCATGTTCAAGATTGTACTTACATAGTTGATACCACCCATTAGTGATGACGCTACGAAAAGTACCATACTTATTAACCATAAGGTCATACCCATTCCAGATCCTGGCATTGCCTTCGCAACAACAGATAGCGGCGGATAAACCGTCCAGCCACCAGATGCAGGCCCTGTTTGGATAAAGAACGATGACATCATGATCACACAAGCCATAAAGAAGAACCAGTATGAAAGCATGTTTAAGAATGGCGAAGCCATATCTCTTGCACCAATTTGAAGCGGGATCAGTAAGTTACTAAAGGTACCACTTAAACCAGCGGTTAGTACAAAGAATACCATGATGGTACCGTGAATGGTTACCAAAGCTAGGTAAAAATCGGGTTTGATACGGCCACCTTCTGCCCATTTACCTAAAAATGTTTCTAAGAATGGGAAGTTTTTATCTGGCCATGCCAATTGAATACGGAATAAAATTGATAAGCCCATTGCAATTACCGCCATAATAATACCGGTAATCAAAAATTGCTTAGCAATCATTTTATGATCCATACTAAAGATATACTTTGAAATCAAAGTCTCTTTATGATGCCCATGATCAGCGTGATCGTGATTGTGTTCGTCGTGTAATGCTATTGTTGACATAATTCGTTCGCTCCTGCTTAATATTATTTATTTAAAGCCATTTGGTTAGTTTTAACAGCTGCTGAATCTGTAGCTGTTGAATCTGCTGCTGCTTTTGCAGGTGCAGGTGCCACTGGCAAATTAAATTGTTTTCTTAAATCGTCGTTTAAGTATGTTTTCTGCTCAGCTATCCAGGTTTTGTACTCGGCTTCAGAAACTACACGTACTACCTTTTGCATGTTGTAGTGACCAGATCCGCAGATTTTAGCACAGAAGAAAAGGTACTTAAAGTTAGGATCGTTAGTTTCCTGCTGCATTTCGGCAGTAGTTTTTGTAGGCGTAAACTCAAAGAAAGTTCTCATACCCGGTACGGTGTTTAACTGTACCCTGAAGTGTGGCATGTAAAAACTGTGAATTACATCTTTACTGGTTAAGATTAATTTTACTGGTTTTCCAACAGGGATTACCATTTCATCAGCCATCTCATCATCACGAGAGTTCAGGTCTTTAAAATCGATACCCAACGGATTGGTAGCAGTAGTTAATTTGTAGTTTTTGTTACCTACCACCCCATCGGCTCCCGGGTAACGGATAGACCATTTAAACTGCTCTGAAGTAACTTCGATCTGCAATGGTTTATTTTTAGGATCTTCAACTTTGAAGAAAATTGATCTCCAGGTTAAGAAACCCATTAATACCAATACGGTTAATACTAAAGCAGGAACGATTGTCCAGATTTTTTCAATTGTATTGTTATGTGGATAGTAGTAAGCTTTTCTTTTAGCAGAGTATTTATAGATATAAGAAAACCCGAATAACAGGATGTGAGTAACCACAAATACGATTGTGGTAATGATTAACGTTAAGTTAAACATTTCATCAATTTTCTTTCCGTGTTCTGATGCTGCAGCAGGAAGCAACATGGCTCCATGCACTGTATATTCCCAATACACACCATATAAACCTACCACTAAAAACAGGGCAAATAAACTCGCATGGATCCTGTTCCAGTTAATACCCAAAGCTTTACCCTGTGCTTCGCGGCTTAATTCGTATACCCTTATTGCTTTACCAATAATTGCAATGAATAAGCATACGGCAAGGAAAACCAGAATATAAAATATTACAGATTTATAAACCTCGCCCATATCAACTTTCGGTGCCGCGGCAGCACCTGCTGCTGCATCTTGCGCAAATACGCTAGTGTTGGCAAAAGCAGTAATCAATACTGCTAAAGCTGCGGTCGTTTTATTCGTTATAAACTTTCTTAAACTCATTTTCTTAAAAGTAGTACGCTGTACTGCTAATTATAATAATAATTAAATATTTGCTCTATCCTATCACCACTATAGCTGATGATGCAAACTTTCTTGTAATAATGGGTGATTCTTTGCAATTAAAGGTTTTTTGCTTAATGCTGTTAAAACCGTAAAGGTAAACAATCCTACGAAACCTATTGCAGTACCAATTTCAACAATACCAAAACCATTATGTCCATCCTCTACCGCTCCTGGCATAATCATCTGGTAATAATCTACCCAGTGACCTAACAATACCACGATGGCAACGAATAATAATTTAGCGTCTGTTCTTTTGTTATCTCTATCCATTAACAATAATACCGGCGCTAAGAAATTCATGGCAAGGTTTAAGAAAAACCAGAATTTGTAATATTCAAAGCGTTTGTAGAAATATACAGTTTCCTCAGGCATGTTTGCATAATAGATTAATAAGAATTGCGCAAACCATACATAAGTCCAGAAGATAGAGAAACCAAAGATAAACTGGCCTAAGTTGTGCAAGTGGCTATTATTAACCCATTGCATGTAACCTGCTCTTCTTAATAAGATAATGATAATGGCAATAGTAGCTAAACTGCTAACCCACATTGCTGCGAAGTTATACCAACCGAACATGGTTGAAAACCAGTGAGCTTCTAATGACATGATGGTATCGAAAGCAAAAATCGGAGTTGTAAAACCGTAAATTACCAGGAAGATACAAGCATTTTTAAAGCTTTTTCTGTAAGAATTTAAACCACCAGCTAAATCTTCGTTGTAAGAAAATTTAACAAATAAGGTAGAAAAGATACTATAAACACCTAAAAACACTACCTGACGGCCTAAAAAGAAAGGTACATTCAGGAACACTGATTTACCAGCAATTAATGAATCGTAGTTGGGGCTGTTTGGATCTGTTAATCCATCAGCATGCCAGTGGTGATATAAGTTGTGTGTGTATAAACCTGCTGAAATTACTACAATAAGTATTACAGCTGCTATAGGCAATGTTTTTGCCATAGCTTGTGGTACACGTAAAATTGATGCAGACCAACCCGCTTGAGCTACATATTGAACAGCAAGGAAAAATGTACCTGACATACATACGCATGCAAAGTAATATGCCATAAGCAACAGGTTGGCAAAAGTACGCTCGTGCATCACTTTATCACCAGCTAAGAAACCAAAAGCGATAGCGGCAACACCTAGAGCGATACCAACTATACTTAATGTTTTTACTTTACCTGTAAACTCAAACTGTTCACTAAAATTAATATTGTGAGTTCCCATTTATATTCTGCTTTACTTATTGTTGTTTTTGTAATTCCTGAACATACATCACCACTTTCCAACGATCTATTGGCGTGATTTGTGAAGCATGCGAACCCATGTTATTTACACCGTATGTAATGGTGTGGTAGATTTTACCAGCGGTAAGCGCTTTCATATCTCCACCTCTTGATGAACTTCCTGAGAAGTACGAAGGCACACCACTAAATTTCTCAATTTTAACCAGGTGTCCTTGTCCATCGCCTTTTTCTCCATGGCAAGGGCTACAGAAAACTTTGAACAGGTGTTGTCCCTGAGCTAAATTGATCGTATCAACTGGTAAAGGGTTAACCATGCTTACCCCTGCCGCTTCGTATCCTTCTTTTGTATTAGGAAACTCATCATACTCGGTAAAGCCTACCGGTTTAGTATGTGCAGGTGGCAACTGTGCAGTTTTACCATCTTTAAAATTCTTATTTGGCTGATCCGGATTGTAAGCAATCGGATCATACATGTTTCTGGCATATTCTAAGCCAGTACTGCGCTTATCTTTACAAGCAGAAAAGGTAGCTGCAAAAGCGATAGCTAAAAACGCCGTGTAAACAAATTTATTCTTATTCATAGCTAATGTACTTCCTTTCATTATACTTTACTTCTAAAGCACCTGCATCTTTTAATAATCCATCAATTACAGTGTGCGCTGCATTGTCTTTTGCATCAACTGCAATCACAAAGCGGTCATCAGTAGCTCTTAAATCCATCACGCGTGGTGCTCTTCCCGGAAATAAGTGTGTAGATGCATAATAAGTTAACACCATACCAAAAGCACAGAATAATACTGTAAGCTCGAACATTATCGGAATAAAATCCGGCAATGCAAATGATGGTTTACCACCTATGTTTACTCTCCAATCGATTACTGCGCAGAAATAAATCAAAGCGAATGCACAGCAAGTACCGGTAATACCAAAGCAAAAAGCTGCGATATCGATTCTAGATCTTTTAATTCCTAATTTGGCTTCTATTCCGTGTATAGGCATTGGAGTATATACATCAAAAATGCTGATGTTATTTTCCTGAAGTTTTTCGATGCCGTGCATCATTTCATCAGGATCGCCAAAGCTGCCTAAAATATATTTGATATCACTCATTGTTATATTTTTGCGTAATCTTCTTGTTTAACACTATCAAATTTTTCTAAAGACTCTATGTACTCAGCTACATATTCTTTATTCTCATGTCCTTCTTTAATCTGTTTCATTTTAGCTTGCTCACTTGCAGATTTCAATAATAATTTAACCTCTGCGATAGCGATTGATGGCAATACCCTTAAGAATAATAAGAATAAAGTAAAGAAGAGACCAATTGAACCTACGAATACACTGATATCAACCCAGGTTGGGTAGAACATTGCCCAGCTTGAAGGAATATAATCGCGGTGTAATGAAGTAACGATAATTACAAAACGCTCGAACCACATACCAATGTTTACTACGATAGACAGGATCCAGGTAGCACGGATGCTTAAACGGATTTTCTTAAACCATAATAACTGTGGAGAGATTACGTTACAAGTCATCATCATCCAGTATGCCCACCAGTATGGACCGGTTGAACGGTTAACGAATGCGTATGATTCATATTCAGAACCTGAATACCATGCAATGAAAAACTCAGTTAAATAAGCCACACCTACGATTGATCCGGTTAAGATGATGATTTTGTTCATCGACTCGATGTGGAACATGGTGATGTAGTTCTCTAAGCCTAATACTTTACGTGCAACCAATAATAAGGTTAATACCATCGCAAAGCCTGAGAAGATCGCACCCGCCACGAAGTATGGAGGGAAGATGGTGGTGTGCCATCCCGGGATTACCGATGTTGCAAAGTCCATTGATACAATGGTGTGTACTGAAAGTACAAGTGGTGTAGAGATACCGGCTAAGATTAACGACACCGCTTCGAAACGTTGCCATGTTTTAACACTTCCACTCCATCCAAAAGAGAAGATAGAATAGATTTTTCTACGTGTGCCCACTGCACGGTCGCGGATGGTAGCAATATCTGGTAATAAACCTGTGTACCAGAATAATAATGATACAGAGAAGTATGTAGAGATTGCAAACATATCCCACACCAATGGTGAGTTAAAGTTTACCCAAAGGGATCCGAACTGGTTTGGCAAAGGTAATACCCAATAAGCTAACCATGGACGGCCCATGTGCGATACTACGTAAGTTGCGGCACAGATTACGGCGAAAATCGTCATCGCCTCTGCCGAACGGTTGATGGAGTTACGCCAGTTCTGACGGAAGAGTAATAGTACTGCTGAAATTAATGTTCCAGCGTGACCGATACCTACCCACCATACGAAACCGGTGATATCCCAAGCCCAACCTACTGTTTTATTTAAGCCCCATGCTCCGATACCGTTCCAAAAGGTGTAGCTTACTGCAACCACCCAAAGTAAAGCACCTAATGAAGCAAAGGTGAAACCAATCCACCAAGCTTTGTTTGGCTTATTTTCTACCGGCATCAAAATATCATCCGTAATTTTAGCATACGTGATATTATCGCCGGTAATTAATGGTTCTCTAAGTATTGATTCGTTATGTCCTGACATAATTTGTATTTTCTTTATGCTAAAGCTTACGCTTGTACTTTTGTATCTGTATTTCTAATCTTAGTCATATATCCGATACCTGGTTTCACATTGATTTCTTCTAATACGTAGTAGATACGCTCAGAACGTAATGCTTTTGAAACCTCTGAATTAGGATCGTTTGAATCACCAAATATGATTGCATTTGCTGAACAAGCTTCTTGACAAGCCATTTTAATATCGCCATCTTTTAATGGACGTTTCTCCATTTTAGCCTGTAATTTGCCACCTTGTATACGTTGGATACACATTGAGCATTTCTCCATAACACCACGTGAACGTGTAGTTACATCAGGATTTAAAACCAATTGGGTAAACTCGTTATTTAAATAGTTATCGAAACGAGAATCGTTCCAGTAATTGAACCAGTTGAAACGACGTACTTTATATGGACAGTTGTTTGCACAATAACGTGTACCTACGCAACGGTTGTAAGCCATGTGGTTTAAACCATCTGATGAGTGTACCGTAGCCAATACCGGACAAACTGTTTCGCAAGGTGCGTGATCACAGTGTTGGCACAACATGGGTTGGTGAACAACAGAAACATGATCTAAGTCTTCTAACTTAGCAATTTCTTTTTCTTTGGTTACATCACCAGTTGGTGTTTCGTAGCTATAGTAACGGTCGATACGGATCCAGTGCATCTCGCGGCGACGGCGAACTTCATCACGGCCTACAACCGGAATGTTGTTTTCTACGTTACAGGCAACAATACAAGAACCACAACCTGTACAGGCATTCAAATCGATTGCCATTACCCAGTTGTTACCTGGTTTTTCATATTGATCCCAAAGATCGTAATCTTTATGCTCGCCTTTTTCGTTACCAGCTCCAGGATTTTTTAAGAATTCTTTAAAAGTAGCTTCTTTAATCACTGCACGGCCCTCGAAAGAGTGGTGAGTTTGTGTTTGTGCAAGCTCATAGTAACCGCCTGTTGGGGTAATGGTTACGTTTGTAGCATATTGCATGGTTCCGTTTACAAAAGAAACAAAAGGGAAAGCATTTTTACCTACATCGTTACCCGCTTTACCAACTTTGGTACGGCCATAACCTACAGCGATAGATGCAGTTCCTTGTGCCTGTCCTGGCTGGATTAACACCGGAAGATCTACTGAATATCCGTTGCTTCCTTTAACAGACACAACATCAAATTCTTTAACTTTTAATTTCTCCGCAGTTTTAGGTGCAAGGGCTACAAAGTTATCCCAGGTTACTTTCGATACCGGATCAGGTAACTCCTGTAAGAATGCATTGTTTGCATTTTTACCATCACGCATTGGTACGTTTTCGTAAACCTGTAACTCAATCTGATCGCCACCTTTAAAAGCTTTACTGCTGTTTGCAATTGAAGTTGCAACAGCACCTAATGATAAGGTAAAGCTATAAGTACCAGCAGGTTTAGCTGCTACAGTAATAACACCTTTCTCTAATACCTCGTCCCATTTCAATCCAGCTGCTGGTAATACTTTCGCTTCCCAGTTACTGCGTACAAACTGATAGTAATCTTTAACAGGAGCATCAGCCCAGGTTAATAAACTTTCTTCTGCCTGACGGCTATTGAAAACAGGGTTAATGGTTGGCTGAACGATTGAATAATATCCTTCGTAAGCATTTGCATCACCCCATGATTCTAAATAGTTATGGTTTATAGCGATGGCATCACAAAGTGTAGCAGTTTCATCAGCACGGTCTGAGAATGAAATTTTCGCAGGTACCTTAGCCAATGCATCAGTAAATGCTTTTGCATTCGCTGCATCGTAAGCAGGGTTACTGTTTAAAAATAAAACAGCACCAACTTCACCACGGCTCATTTCTGCAACTAAACCATTAAATTCAGCATCGTTACCTGCATATAGGTGGCAAGCATTATCTAAATCGATAGTAGTACCATAACTTCCGATAGCGGCGTTAATGGCATTTACTAAAATTTGTGTAGAAACATCGTTCGAACCGCAAACTACAAGGCCTTTACCTTTATTTTGCAATAATTCTTTTGCTGCCAGTTTAATTACTTTATCAGCAGTGGTGTTGTTACCCAACGTTCCGCCTGGTAAAGCAGCACCGGTAATGGCATTATATAACGCAATTAAAGCAGGACCTTCTTCCGACAATTTAACCGGAACACGGGTATCTGCATTGGTACCAGTTAAGCTCATTCCACTTTCGAACTGAATGTGGCGGCTCATTTTTTTATTTTCTAACGATTTGTAGTTACGGTTAGCAGTGTACTGAGCAGTAAATTCTTCGCCACTGATCCACGTACCTAAGAAATCGGCACTGAAACTTACAATTAAGTCAGCCTTATCGAAGTTATATTTTGGTAAAACTGCTTTACCAAAACTGTTTTGATTGGCCTGGATGATACCGGTATAAGAAACCGCATCATACTGTACCAATTTAGCAGCAGGATATTTAGTCACAAACTGTGCAATTACTGCATTAGTTGATGGGCTGTTTACCGTTGATGCTACAATACGGATTTTCTTTCCGCCAGCCTGTGCTTTTGCCAACTCGCCTTTTACAAAGCTGTCGATTTTTGCCCAGGTAGTTTCTTCTACTTGTCCACCTTTTACTGTAGCAGGTGCTTTTAGTTTAGATACATCGTATAAATCTAATACAGAAGCCTGCGCTCTTGCATCAGTACCGCAGTTAAACTGACCCGCATTTGGATTTGGTTCAATTTTAATTGGGCGACCTTCCCTTGTTTTAACCAAAATACTCTGACCGTTAAAGCTGGAAGTATAGAAGTTAGGAATACCCGGAGTTACTTCTTCAGGTTTTACCAGATAAGGAATTGATTTTTTTAACGGTGTACTTTGGCAGGCAGCTAAGGTAACCGCACCTAAACCAAAACCTAACGCCTTTAAAAAGTCGCGGCGTGGGGTAACGGTACTTAACCCTGCTTCATTTAAAACATCTTCTATTGGAAGTGGCTCGGCGAATTCGTTTTTGTTATTCTTAACAAAATCGGGTGTATTGTTATACTCCTCTAAGCCTTTCCAGTATTTTTTATTGCTTTCCATTTAAGCTATATTACTGTTTATCGAACGTTCTTACTAAACTCTAATCTATTAATAGTGGCATTTACCACACTCTAAACCACCCAATAAAGCTGGTGTGATTTTCTCGCCTTTTTTAATTTTCTCGTGCGCTTCGATAACCTTAGCGTAGAAAGCATTGTTTTTCTGACCAGAAATATCTGTTTCTTTATGGCAGTTAATACACCATTTCATGGTTAATGGAGAATATTGATAAATTTCTTCCATGGTATTAACCGGACCGTGACAAGCGAAACACACAGGCTCGTTTGGTTGTAATCCTTTTGCTTTACGAATTGCATCTTCAGCAACAACTACGTGTTGAGAGTGGTTGAAGTAAGCAAAATCAGGTAGATTGTGTACACGTACCCACTCCATTGGTTTTGATTTACTTTCGTCGTATTTCTGCGTTTCAGGATCGTAACCTAAAGCACTATAGATTTTTTTGATCTCCGGAGAAATCTCACCATCATATTTATCTCTTGCCTGAACAGCTTTGTGACAGTTCATACAAACGTTTAATGAAGGGATAGTTGCATTTTTAGATTTAAACGCTCCGTTGTGGCAATACTGACAATCGATCTGATTGATACCAGCGTGCAACTCGTGTGAGAATTTAATTGGCTGAACTGGTTGGTAACCGGTATGAACACCAGTATTCCACATGCCCATCCAACCGAAAGAACCTAAACAGATGATCAAACACAAGATAAAGAACATCACGAACTTCTTGTTTTTGAACATTTTGCGCACACCAACTTTTAGTGGCACATCTTCTTCGATCTCGATACCTTGTTTCTGTAGGATCAAACGCTCTAATAATTTAGAGGCACGACCTAAGATAACCAGGATAACTACAGCTAAAACTACGATAGCTACGATACCTGCAATTGATAAACCTGAAGTACCGTTATCTTCAGCGCCAGCTTTTGGTGCATTTGGATCTACAGCAGCTTTTGGCTCACCTTCTTTAATGTATGCTAAGATATCTTTTACTTTCGCCTCATCTAACTCAGGGAAGGTAGTCATTGCTACTTTACCGTTATCGTTAAATAATTTAACAGCAGCAGGATCTCCGGCGGCAATCATTGCTGCGTTGTTCGGGATCCATTTTAACAGGAACGCTTCAGGGTGACGATCGCTTACTCCTTCTAGTGCCGGACCAATAACTTTGTGATCTAACGCATGGCACGAAGAACATTTTGCTTTGAAAAGCGTTCTTCCTTCTTTAGCATCCTGCGCATTTACGGTGGAAACCGCTATTACGGAAATTGCTGAAAATACGAATAACGACTTCCAAACGCTTTTTAAAATCATCGAGATATCTCTCATAATGAACACTTTATACTTATTTAATTTACTTTTTGTTGTGAAATTGATGCTTGAACCCAGATAGCCCCACCAAAACTTGAACAAAAGTATAACTTATTAATAAATCCCATGACATAATAGTGACTGGAAATACAATTTATAATCATTCTAAACAAATGTCGTTTCAAGCCATTCAAGGCATAAAAATGCCCATTTTTGATACTTTATCTCAAATGGGCATACCAGAAACCAATTTGGTTTATTAAAATGTTATCATTATTGTTTTAATATCCAGGCAAACATTAACGGCGCAACAATTGTCGCATCACTTTCTACAATAAACTTAGGTGTATTGATATCAAGCTTGCCCCAGGTAATTTTTTCGTTCGGCACGGCACCAGAATATGAACCATAAGAAGTGGTCGAATCTGAGATCTGGCAGAAGTAACTCCAGAAAGGAATGTTCTCCATTTCCATATCCTGATATAACATTGGCACTACGCAGATCGGGAAATCGCCGGCAATACCACCGCCAATCTGGAAGAAACCGATTCCTTTGCCACCACTGTTTGCAATATACCAATCGGCCAGCCAGCCCATATATTCAATACCGCCTTTTACCGTAGTTGCAGTAAGTTCTTTTTTCATTACATAAGAAGCGAAGATGTTACCCATGGTAGAATCTTCCCATCCTGGTACCACAATTGGCAAATTCTTTTCTGCAGCAGCTAACATCCACGAATTTTTAGGGTCAATTTCATAGTATTGCTCTAAATCGCCACTTAAAAGCATTTTGTACATAAACTCATGCGGAAAGTAACGTTCGCCAGCAGCTTCGGCATCCATCCAGATTTTTTGGATGTGCTTTTGTAAACGACGGAAAGCTTCTTCTTCCGGGATACAGGTATCGGTAACGCGGTTATAATGGTTTTCTAAAAGATCCCACTCATCCTGCGGACTTAAATCGCGGTAATTAGGAACGCGTTTATAATGTGAGTGTGCAACCAGGTTCATAATATCCTCTTCAAGGTTGGCACCTGTACAAGAAATAATAGACACTTTATCCTGGCGGATCATCTCTGCAAGTGAAATACCCAATTCTGCAGTACTCATTGCTCCAGCAAGTGTGATCATCATTTTACCACCCTCATCTAAATGCGTTTCGTATCCTTTAGCCGCATCCATCATTGCCGCAGCATTAAAATGGAGATAATTACGCTCCATAAACTGAGATATTGGTCCTCTTGTATTGCTCATTTCGTTTTGTATTGTTTGCCGCAAAAATAGGTATTTAGGCCGAAAGGTGAAAGCGTAAAAGCGTTTAGCGTTCAGGGGCTGGCGTTTGGCTTTAAATTAGTCCGGAGTCTTCAGTCCAGAGTTGGCAGTCCTTAGTCAATTAAACTACGTGAATTCCATTCAACGATCGTCATCCTGAGCGTAGTCGAAGGATCTTTTTATTTGAAAAGCACCTGCAGTAGCGTTTATTAAAGGTAGTCCGGCTTTCCGGTACAAGTCCGCGGTTCGTACCTCACCTGCGGGCTTTTCCCTTCAATCCGGTTTAGATGGCGGCAGGCATTGCCTCGAATCCTAGCGATCGTCATCTCGACTGAAGCGCAGCGGAACGGAGAGATCTATCTTGAGGTAGATTTTGCTTTGCAGAGCCTACGGGTTCTCCACTGCGTTGCACTCCGCTCGAAAGGACGATTTGGGTTTTTGGAGTTGAGATTGAGCAGTCGCCTGGTACAATTAACCCCCTGAGCGTAGTCGAAGGGTAATCAGTTAACCGATTAACCAATAATACAGTTCTCAGTTGCCAGTTTTCAGTTAACAATTAAACAATCCAACAACAAAACAATATTAAGCCTTATGCTAACCAATGAACTAATGACTATTGAACAAATGAACTATAACTAAATTTCCTTTTCTTTGCAGAAATGAAAAAATATTATCTAATTATTTTACTTGCGCTCGTTTCAGGAAGTTCATTCGCACAGATGAAACTGATCAGGAAGATGCTCTCCAACGAAAAAGACACTACCCGTAAGGCCAGTTTTTTGCCGCTGCCTGCTTTTGGCTATAGTCAGGAAACCGGGTTTGAATTTGGTGTGGGTGCCATCTACTCATTTTATATCGACCGGAAGGATACACTGAACCGCAGTTCCAATTTCGCTTTGAATACCACCTATTCTACTAAAAAGACTGCTAATTTTATGTTAAAGGGTGACATGTGGACG
This sequence comes from Pedobacter jeongneungensis, assembly GCF_000633455.1. Taxonomy (GTDB): domain Bacteria; phylum Bacteroidota; class Bacteroidia; order Sphingobacteriales; family Sphingobacteriaceae; genus Pedobacter; species Pedobacter jeongneungensis_A. The sequence continues at coordinate 110,557 of NZ_AYMG01000014.1, read as the reverse complement.
AAAGGAAACAAATATCACTTTATAGGTGATATCCGTTTCAAAAACCAGCCCTTCAATTTTTATGGCATCGGCAATAATGCTAAAAAGATAGATGAAGATAAATTAGACCAAAGGGTTTTTAAAACACTTTTCGATGCCGAAATGAATACTTTGCCTAAAGCTTATACTGGTGTTTCACTTGGTTTTGAGAATTACCATTTTATCGACAAGGTAGCCGGAGGTATTTATAGTACCAATCCACAGATTTTGGATAAAGACGGTGGTTCGGTGGCCTGGATCGGCGCATCGCAAAGTTACGATACCCGCAACAGCAACAATTACCCAACAAAAGGTTTTTTTGGCAGGGCAACCTATCAGTATGCTCCTGATTTTTTTGGTGGAGACAGTTTTAATGGCTCGCAGATTAAGTTAGATCTTCGCGGTTTCTTTAGCCTGGCACCGAAAGTGGTTTTGGGCGTACAAGGAATATTTTACACCATACAGAGCAAAAGCACGCCATTTTATTTACTGCAGCAATTGGGTAACGACCAAATGATGCGTGGTTATTACAGTGGCCGTTACCGTGATGAAAACCTAATGGCCGCTCAGGCCGAACTCCGCTACCGCTTTATGAACCGTTTTGGGATCGTAGCTTTTGCCGGCACTGGTAAAGTATTTGCTAACGGCCAGTTTAATGGCGATGGACTAAAGCCAAACTTTGGTGTTGGCGGTCGTTACTTTTTCGACCCGGCAAAAGGTTTGAGCGTTCGCTTAGATTATGGAATGGGTGAAAAACTACCGAACGAAAAACGTCAGGCAGGATTTTACATTAGTTTAGCGGAAGCGTTTTAGGGGAGGGATGATGTAAGAGGGAAAAATCGATGATGGGTTTGATGCAATCATCCATTTGTTTTGTCATCCTGAATTTAGTCGAAGGATCTTTAAAAACAGATACACACGGATCAACACAGATAATATTATAGCCACGGAGGCGCAGAAAGCACAGAGAATTTTTAATCATCATTCTGCCAGGTTTGTCATCCTGAGGGATAATTTATTTTATAAAAATCAATATAAATGACAGAAGGTTTTAATGCGGTTTATTGGCCGGGAGGAATCGTCATTGCGAGAAAGGCTTTTTCAGCCGACGAAGCAATCTTTCTAGCAAGGATCGCTAGCAGGAAAGATTACTTCGTCGTACCTCCTCGCAATGACGACTTTTCTTCGTATCTGTCAATGGTAGCGGAGTTGAAGGATCTTTACAGAAAAATAGATGTAGAAAAATTCAGCAAGAAAAATCTTCTTTCCATTTCCCATCCCTAATTACTCCTCCTCCGCTCCTCTTCATTCCCTAATTTCCGATCCTGCTGTTTAATTTTTTCGTTACCGAAATTATAACGGAAGGTGATTCGCAGCTGGCGGCTATCATAATAGTTATTGTATTCTTGCCTGATGTTGTTTATCAAACTACTATACTGGTATCGATTTGTCTTAAAAACATCACTTGCCGCAATGGCCAATTGTATTTTTTTATTGAATAATAAAGTTTTAATCCCCAAATCAAGGTTGCATTGACTTTTATTCCGGTTCAGCCCATCAATTGTGGGGAATTGATACCAAAAACTTATTTCGCCTAAAATGGTTTTCGACTGGTTAAAAACAAACTGGTTAAGGGTAGAAAAATAAGCACCAAATCCATTCAGGCTACCTAAGGTTTGGGCAATGCTGGAATTTGAGACCATATAAAAAACATCAAACTGATTATTACTTTCCCACCCCTTCACAACATTAAAAGTAATGGCATTGCTCAATTGATAATGATACGCTGTAATAAAGTTAACTGGTTTAGCAATCTGAATCTTACTACTTGCCTCAACAAAATTGATATCATTAAAACCATCAGTGGTTTTGTTAAAAGATAAAGAAGTGCTGAATATATTGTTATAGGTATGAGAAAGCTCAATGTTATCGTTATAAGAAGGTTGTAAGAAAGGGTTACCTTCTGCATAGGCATACTGATTACTATACCACCGAAAAGGATTTAGTTTACGGTAAGGTGGCCGGTTAATGCGGCGGCCATAGTTTATCGAAAAAATATTTTTATCATTTGATCTGTAAATCACATAAAGTGTAGGGAAAAGTCGCAAATAATCATCTTTATTCCGTTCATTAACCGATATTCCTTCAATCTGCGTATATTCCCCCCTTAATCCTGCCTGAAAATCCCATTTTTTGATTCTTTTATTGAAATTAACATAGAGCGCCTGGGTATTTTCATGGTAATTAAACTGATTGTTTTGCCCCGGATCAATTTCATAATGATGATTAAGCACTTTGTAAAAAGCAAGATCACTCTGGTTTTTGATAAAACTCAATTTTGTACCAAAAGATAAGTTAAAGGTTTTATAGGGCAAATCTACATCTGCTTTTAAGGTAAAAAAATCAATATTTTGTTTACTGGCTGACAGGTATTCGGCAAAGGAATTCGGAATTACCGTTCCGTTTTCAAAATAACCTGTATTATTAAAAAACCTGTTTTTATCATCCCTATAGATAAACCAATCGCCATTAATGGTGAGTTGCTTTCCGGTCGAATCTAAAGCTTGTTTTAAATAAATATTCGCCGAATGGTAATGAGATTTAATTTTAGCATTCGCATCAGAATTCAATACAGAATCTAAACCATAGCCTTGGTTATAAACCTTTGTTTTAATATTTTCTTCCGAATGGAAATTGGTAAGTCCGCCGTTATACGATAAACCCAACAGTGTTTTCTTGGAAGCCTGGTAATCCATTCCGACCTGTCCGCTGGGTACTGTTCTAAAATTCCGGTCTTTATTTACCATATTCCAGGTTTGCGCAGGATAAAAAACATCGCTTTGCTCATACGGAACAATAGAGCCTTTTCTTATATTGAAGTTTGAAGACAGTGTAATTTTGTTTTTCCGATAACTTAAATTCCCGCCAGCAGATGTGGTAAAATAGCTTGCCTTGGTTAGAGATGAATTTACCGAACCTTTGAAACCTTCGGTAGTCGCTTTTTTGAGTATAATATTGATCAGCCCATTATTTCCCTGTGCATCATATTTGGCTGGCGGATTGGTAATGACTTCAATTTTTGAAATATTTTCTGAGGAGATGGATTTTAAATAATTCGACAGTTCATCTGCCGACAAAGGTATTAGCTTATCGTTAATCATTACATTAACCAGGCCTTTACCCACCAATGAAACTTTATCATTCAATACCCGTACGCCAGGAACTTTTGAGAGCAGCTCCAACGCATCTGTTCCGATTGCTGAAATGCTATTCTCTACATTAAAGACGGTCCTGTCGATCTTTTTTTCGATCAATACTTTTTTAGCAATCACCTGAACATCGGCAAGGTGATGTTGATTTCCCTTAAGCCGGATATTAATTACAGTATCCTTTGTTAGCGTAAATAACTGGCTTGCAACCTCAAAACTAAGCGAAGAACAAATAATTGAATATTTTCCTGCCTGTAATTTATTGAAATGGTAAAATCCTAAGCTATCCGTTTGGGTATAATTGATTACATTTTTATACCCAGAAATTTTAACATTAACAAATGGTAAAATTTTAAACTCCTCATCGGTTACCTTGCCCGAAAGATTAAACTGTGCTTGTGAAGATAAGCCAGAAAAAACCGCAATAAGAAAAAAAATAGACCTGAACATCTAGTGGTTTAAATCAGCACCGTATAATTTGGCTTTTTTTGTTTTCATATCAAAAAATAAGCTATCGGCCTTCACTTTAGTATCGCCCGAGGTCATGGTGGCATCGTTAACAAGTACTGTATTATTTTTTTTATTGTAAACAATTTTAGATCCTGACAACTTTATCTCGTTATAGAACAACCTTGCATTTCCGAATAACGATATGATAAACTTATCTGAGCTCATTTTAACCGAATCGTTGGCAACGTATTCTACTTTATCATTCAACCTTGCTAAAAAATCCTTCTCACGCGCAGCATCTTCTATACTCACTCCAGGTTTACCCTCTCCATTTTCTGCGCTATAACTCCCTTTATTGAGGTCGAATGTAAATAAAGTTGCTTTTACTGTTCCTTTCCCATCCACCGTTTTAAGCGTGGCATTTTTGGCAAGTATTTTATTATTGGCCTGATCAAATTCTACATACCGGGCTTCCAATCTATTATTCATAATCTCCATCACAGCATTTTCCATGTAAGAAACATTATTCCTTACATCACCCCTCATTTTAGTATATGAAATGATCTTAGGCTTAGTGACATCAGTAACTATAACTGGTTCATTTTTTACTGCAGCAACTTTCTGTTTCCCATCATTAAAATAAAAACGATTAAAAAGTGCTTCATTTTTGATCTGGTATTTTTTAGGTTCAGAATACATTACAATCATTTTATCGGTAGTGTAGGTATTTTTTGCCACCAATTTTTCACCAATAAATTTAACCAATACCTGGTCGCCTACTTTAAAGTTATAATCCTTTATATTTTGTGCTTTGAGGTTGAGGTTGATAGTAAATAAACCATCGTTTAAAACAATTTTTTCGATCTTGCCATTATCCAACTTTTCTATTGCTTTAATTTTTGAAGTAGCAAAGCGAGCCTTATTCGCTTCGTATAAAAACGCATGGTTTTCTATTTTTCGCTCATATATTAAGCTTCCGGATAAAGTGGTAACTTTTGTTGCGTTATAAATCGGTCCGTTCGTTTCTGCGATAACTTTACCGCTTTTATCCACTTTTTTCATGTTAAAGCCTTTACCCGATATATAAGCGATCAGTTCATCGCCGACTTTAATTTTTTCTTTAAAAGTGGTGGCTTCAATCGGATAAATTTTTCCATCCGATAATAAATCGAATGTATAAAAACCTATCGCTTCTTTTTTAATATTAAGGACTTTGCCTTTCAATGTTCCTTTATAAAAATCTTTAGAAGGTTTGCTCTCCTCCTTTATATTTTGTGCATATACTACCTGTACAGCAAATAACCAAAACAGTCCCAAAGCAACCGGCAATGTCAATAAATACATTAACTTTTTCATGTTTTTAGATTTTGAGTGGAACAACATTTTAATGCGGTCTTTAATAGGGCTTTTCACAAAATTGTGGATCAAGGGCATATCACTTTTAGCGATGGCCAGTTTCAATAACAGATTGACATAAGCCTCATTTCCAAAACCGTTTGAAGTCATCTCGTCGGCCTCATATTCGTGCACCTGTTCTAAAGCCTTATCGTACAAATAAATAATAGGATTAAACCATAAAATTGATTTAGAAATCATCAACATCATTTTATCTACAGAATGGAATTGCCTGGCATGCACCTCTTCATGTTTAAGCAAAACAGCCAGATCAGCCTTACTTACATTACGCTCATCGATAAAAACATAATTAAAAAAGGAGCAATTGGTAAAACCAGCCGATTTGGAAATGAGCTTTAAACCATTACTATTTTTAGTGTATCTACCCGTATATTTTAGCAAATTGAACAACCGCCACAAACAGATCAGGAATAAAAGCAAAGCGATACCAACATAAGCCTCATAAATCATCTCTGACCATTTGATTTCAGGTTTTGCCTGCTGATCATACTCCAGCATTATCGGCTGAATAAGCTGCACCGGAGCAGGATTAACTGGTTTTATTTCGGGTACATTGGCCGAAACTGGAGTGTCTGTTACCACCATTTCGCGCTTAATTTCAAATTGCAAAAGCGGAATGATAAAACTCAGCAACAAGGTACTCAACAGGTAAAAGCGGTTGATTTTAAAGAAAGTCAGTTTTCTCAAAAACAACAGGTAAAAACCAAAAAACAATACCGTGCAGGCGGTAACTTTAAGCAGGTAGATTAATCCTTCCATAATTGTAATTAATTAGCATCCACGTTTTGAGAACTGTACATAGCCATCTAAAATCAGGTTACTGATCCTTCTGATATTTTTTTCCTGATTGATGTAATCCAGCGTTTTCGCATCCGAGATATTTCCCATTTCAATTAAAACCGCCGGCACTTTCGATTCTCTTAGCAACAGCAGGTTTGCATCTTTTAAAGAATCTTTTACCGCCAAACCATTCAATTGTTTCAACTTGCCTAAAATACCGGCGCCCAGATCTTCGGCAGCTTTAATGTTTCCATTCAGTTTAGAAACATAAACCTCAATTCCGCCAAAAGGAGCAGCAGTATTTGCAAGTGCAGCATTATGGTGGATAGAAATAAATGCAGTGGCTTCCTGTTTTGGCAATCGATCGCGAAGTGAAATATACTGATCAGCATTTCTTGTTAAGATTACCCTAATGCCTCTTTTTGCGGCTTCTTCCTTCAGTATTTTCACGGCTCTTAAGTTCAGGTCTTTTTCCTTTTGTCCGTCCAGGGCAGCTATCGCACCATCTTTCCCTCCATGACCGGCATCAATAACCAGCACTGGCTCTACTTCGTTAAAAGCAGGGTTAGCATTCGGATTAACTTTAATATTGCTGGTTAAATAGTTCATTGCATAAACATTTGGTCTTTTGGGCGCATCTGCAGCGACTTGATTTCCGTTTGCTGTTTTTGTAATAATAACCTCTTCCCTGTTTATAAATGCCATACAACAAATCATTAAAACAGGAAGAATGGCCAGATAGGCTAACTTTTGAAACTTTACATTTGGTTCTTTGTACAACATTTTAATCCTGTTTTTTAAGGGGAGTTTACTGAAACTATTCACCGCTAAATTTTTAGCAGGCATGGCCAGGTTTAACAGCAGTGAAGCATATACTTTTTTATCTGCAGATTGGGTTGTTCCGCGATCGGCCAAAAATTCATGGTTATGATCAATTGCATTACGCCAGAAATAAATGATGGGATTAAACCAAAGGATAGCGGTTACTAAGTTTGCTAAAAGTTTATCGAAAGCGTGCAATTGCTGTACATGGACTGATTCGTGTTTTATAATCAGGTCCTTTTCGTTTGATTGTAAGGAAGAGTCGACAATAATCTGGTTAAAAAAAGAGCAGTTTTTTATGGCCGATTGCTCATCGACTAAAATAACGTCGCCATCTTTATTTATCGCATGTTCATGCAATTGGAGCTGGATACGCACCATCATAAACAACATCCTAAAAACAAGGATAGTCAGGATAGCACAATAACTATATATCAGGAGCTGATCCCAGTGTACACTGTTGTTAATTGTGCTTACTCCATCTTCATTATCCTGCTCTATAAAACCATCATTATTATAGGCGATTTTTGAAGGAATTTGGTCGCTGGAAACCACCACTTCATGCCTGTTTTCAATAGTAATGGCCGGAATACCAAAACTTACCAACAACATCAATAATAAATAAGCACGATTGAAGTTAAAAAACGTGAGTTTGGCCAATAAAAATTGATAAACCGCAAAAAATATCAGCGTACAGGCCGAAACCTTTAACAAATAGATTAAAATCATGGCTTTGAGTTTTGATTGATGATCTTTTTAATTTCTTCTATATCCTTTTCACTCAGCTTTTCTTCTTTTACCATAAAGGATAAAAGACTGCTTGGGGAATTATCAAAATAACCAGAGAATAGTTTGGAGAAAGTGGTTTTGGCATACTCATCTTTACTTATAGCCGGAAAGTATTCGTAGGTTTTGCCATAAGCCTTGTAATTAACATAACCTTTTTTCTCCAAAAGCCTAACAATTGATGAAATGGTATTATATGGAGGCTTAGGCTCTTCTTCCAGCTCATCAATAATATCTTTTACAAATGCTTTTTGCAGTTTCCATAAAACCTGCATAATACGCTCTTCTGCTTTGGTTAATTCTTCCATACTCAAATCTATAACTTATTTTTCAGTTTTACAACTATAAAATAAGTTATATTACTGAAAAACCAGTTCAAGTTATAAAAAACTGATTATTAGAAAGATAATTTATTTTTTTTTATTTTTCAGGAAATAAAAGCGTAATCGTTTTTGGCAACTGAAGTCCTGCCATAAGGAAAGGGCTGCTCCTGGCGCGTGGCAAAAAGCATTTGACAGTTGTAAGTAAACCCGATTGGAGTGAAAGCCCGCAGCGCAGCGAGGACTTTAAACGGAAAGCGGGGCTGAAGACCGCCAAAGGAGCAGAACTGTACATTTCCCAATAACTGTTGAATGTAGTGCTTAATAGCTTACAGATGCTTCGTGCCTCAGCATGACAGTTTAGTTTATCGCTTAGATGCACTAAGGTGACTTAGGTGGTTAAACATAAACTTCGATTTTTTAATTACGACATATAGATCTCTCCATTGCACTTCGGTCGAGATGACGGCGTCTATCGTTTTGGAAATGAAAGTGCAGTGGTTCTTGGCAATTAAAGTCCTGCCATTCGCTTTATCCCGTGATCCCGATGTAAAATCAGGACGGGATGCCCGCTACTGTCAGGTTTATAAGGAAAGGTCTGCTCCTGGCGTGTGGCAAAAAGGCATTTGACTGTTGTAAATAAACCCGATTGTACGAATGCAGATTCCTTCAATCTGCAGAAGGGAAAGCGGGGCTGAAGACCGCCAAAGGAGCAGAACTGTACATTTCACAATAACTGTTGAATGTAGTGCTTAATAGGTTACAGATGCTTCGTGCCTCAGCATGACAGTTTAGTTTATGACGAACCCTTACAAACGATGAATCTAGTTACTTAAACCTGCAATGGCATTGATGGTTAAGGCCACGATTACCGTATTGAAGATAAATGCAATTAAACTGTGTAACAGCGATAGTCTTCTGAGTTTCCGGTCCGAAATTTCTACATCAGAAACCTGAAAAGTCATGCCCAGCACAAACGAAAAATAAGCAAAATCGATAAAATCGGGTTCATCATCACCGGGAAACTCCAGCCCCGAGCCTTTCTTTTCTGTGTTACCATCCTTATCGTCGCCATAATAAAGGTGCGCATAACGCATGCTAAAAGTGGTATGTACCAAAAACCAGGATAAAAACATACCCGCAATGGCTACTACTAAATCAAGCGGCTCGATATCTTTGTTAATGAGCAGTAAAACTACCGCCAGCAGCCCTGCAAAGGTTGAAACCACTACGATGGCAAAAATCTCACCCCGGGTTTCATCCTGCATCCTGGCCTTTAGGTGTGTTTCGGCTGCCGAGGTATGAAAAAACATATACCAGTGAAGGCTGATCAGGATTAAACAAAATACATCCCAACCTAACATGATATGCGCCAGTACACTCATTTCGATAAAAAATGAAACCAGGTAAACTACAATCCCCGAAAATAGACTGATCAGCAAAATAAATAATGCCGATCTTTTTTGGATACCTTCTAATTTCGGTTCAACATTCATATTCTTAAAATTTAAGCTTAAAGTGTTCTTTTACCTGTCCTTTTTTAAAATAAACCAATCCGATCCAGAACAAATCAACCGTTACGGTAACATCAGGATGGTTTTTAATTTCTGTCCAGGCTTCTTTCATGCCTTCGCTCCAATAAATATCGTCAAAAATAAGCAGCGAATTTTCATTAACTTTTGGCAGGCACCATTTAAAATAATTCAGCGTAGCATCTTTGCGGTGATTTCCATCAATATACACGAAATCCAAACTTGGTTGTTTGGCAATAATATCGGGTAAAATCAGGTCGAAATTGCCCACATGAAGTTCAATATTATCAAGATTTAAATCTTCAAAATTCTTTCTGGCCACCTCAGCGGTTTGCGGACAGCCTTCTATGGTAATAATTTCAGTTTCGGGATCTGTTTTGGCCAGATAAGCTGTAGTTATACCCAAACAGGTACCCAATTCTATTGCACTTTTAGGCTTGGTATTTTTAGCCAAACGGTAAATCAGTTTAGCCAAGCGTGGACTTTTCAATGCATTTTTTGCAATCTGACTCACCTTTTTTGTACGGTTTTTATTGAGGTGAGAACCCGCTCCGAGGTCGGTAACAGTGATTATCGAATCGTCATTAAAAAGTTTTTTTCGCTGTTCTTCTATATTTTTGTATTCAGATTTGTCGGTAAAATCGTAAATTACCTCATCAGCTAGCTTGTACACGAATGGTGAATGCGTTCCATGCCTGCTTTTTGCTGTTAAACGGTGTTTTAGGTAATCTGTAATAAATTGAAATAGCATAATATTGCAAAAGTAATTAAACACCGCAAACGTATGTATGTTTTATGGAAAATAACGCAGAGATAAGTGCTTTAGTAAAATTATTGGATGATCCTGATGAGGAAGTATTCCAACATGTTGAGAAAAAACTACTGGAATATGGTGGTTCGGTTATCCATTTTTTAGAAAATGCCTGGGAACAATCTTTCGATGGGCTGTTACAGGAACGTATTGAGAATATTGTTCACCAGATCCAGTTTAAAACGGTTAAAGAAGATTTAAATCTATGGTATTTGAGCGGAGCTTTTGATTTATTGCAGGGTGCATTGATTATTAATCGTTATCAATATCCTGATTTAGATGAACAAAAAGTAATTAACCAGATCGAAGAAATTAAACGTGATATTTGGCTGGGCCTGCAATATGAGATGAGTTCGGTTGAAAAGGTAAAACTGATCAACCATGTACTTTATCAGCAATATGGCTTTGGAGGGAACACCAAAAACCACCACGATCCTCAAAATTCTTATTTAAATCAGGTATTAGAAAGTAAAAAAGGGAACCAGATTACGCTGGCCATTATTTATTCTACTCTGGCTCAAAAACTTGATCTTCCTGTTTATGGAATTAATTTGCCACAGCATTTTATTTTAGGCTATATAGACGATAGCAAACAAGAAGGAAATGAATATGGTGTGCTTTTCTATATCAATGCTTTTAACCGTGGCAATATTTTCGGCAAACATGATGTTGATCAGTTTTTACGCCAGCTTAATTTAGAAGCTTTACCTGAATATTACAGACCTTGCAGCAATACCGACATTATCCGTCGCGTAATTAGAAACCTGATTTCGGCTTACGAAAATGCGGGAGCTACCGATAAAGTCGCCGAATTAAACGAATTACAGGATATTATTGCCGAAAAATAGTTTATCCAGATCCCATGCATAAAAGAAAGCTTACCCTCCCAACTATACTGTTCTGCATTGCAGCCATTATTTCGTTATCCTTTTTGAGTAGCCAATCAAAAGCTCAAAAAACAGTTAAACCGAATGTTATTGCGTATTACACAGGGCAAAATTCGGTGATCGACAGCTTTCCCATCGAAAAATTGAGCCATTTGATTTACAGTTTCGGGCATTTAAAGGGTGATAGTTTAAACATCAGATCGGCGAAGGATTCGGCTTTAATTGCTAAAATGGTAGAATTAAAAAAGCGTAATCCTGATTTGAAGGTGATGATTGCGCTGGGTGGCTGGAGTGGCTGCGCGCCTTGTTCTGAAGTATTCAGCAGGGCTGACGGACGGAAAACTTTTGCCAAAACCACTAAAGAAATCCTTGATTTTTTCCGTGCCGACGGCATAGATCTTGATTGGGAATATCCTGCGGTAATGGGCTATCCGGGACACAGGTACACGGTGGATGACAAACACAATTTCACTTTATTGATTAAAGAACTTCGAAAAAAATTAGGCAAAAAGGCTGAAATCAGTTTCGCGGCCGGCGGAACGAAAAACTGTATCGATTCCTGCTTCGAATGGGACAAGGTGATGCCTTTGGTAAACAGGGTAAATTTAATGAGTTATGACCTGGTGAGTGGTTATGCGGTTAAAAGTGGTCACCATTCACCTTTATATGCTACGGCTGAGCAAGATTTATCAGGCGATTTTGGGGTGAAAGCTTTAATAAAACTAGGCGTCCCCGCTCAAAAAATAGCTTTGGGAGCAGCTTTCTATGCCCGTATTTTTGAAAACACTACTGATGCCAACCAGGGATTATATCAACCTACAAAATTTATTAGCGGGGTATCTTTTAAAAACTTTAAAAAACAGTTTTCAAGCGAAAACGGCTACAATTATTATTGGGACGAAAAGGCCCAGGCGCCGTACTATTATAATCCTCAAACAAAATACCTCGCTACGTTTGATGACCCGAAATCAATATCATTGAAAACCAAATATGTGATTGATCAAAAACTAAATGGCATCATGTTCTGGGAACTTACTGATGATGCCTATACAGATGGCTTGCTGGATGTGATTGATAAAACCATAAAAGAATTATAAGGGGCTACCAAAGGTTACTACCCAGTAATTTTGAGCCATACCAACACCCGCTTGTTTACTTTTAGCATCCATCATTGCCAGGCAATGGCTTACACTATTTTTCCAGGCGGCAATTACCTGATCGGCCTGACTGTATCCTTTAGCCAGATTTTCTGCTCTAAAATCGCCTGTATAACCAGTATTTAAAGCACGCTCCTCTGGTGTACTGCCTTCTGGAGATAGGTGATCAAAATAGTTCCGCTGCGCCATATCTTTAGCATGCGCTAGTGCTGCATCCTGTAATTGCTTATTTGATACTAAATTGGGTACTGGCGGCATGTAAGTGGTGCCACAATTGCATCCGCTTTGCCGTAATGCATTAATTTTATCGATCACCAAATCAACGTCCCGATCCGGCACAGTCATTTCATCCTTTTTACATTGCACCAGTAAAATAAAGAGCAACATGGCAGCAAACACGCTTAGGTATTTTTTCATATTTTATTTATCCTGTAAAAGGAGGCAACTGTAAAGTTACCTCCAATATGCATGTTGATTCTATCAATTAAAAGGCTCTTTCTCTGCCCATGTAAACATTTTTACCGGTGTAAAAAGTATTACCAGACGGACCAGGAGAGCCGCTATCACCTTCCATTTGCATGTTGATGATGAGCCACATCGGTTTATTTACCGAATTGCTCATGGTATGTTTAGCTACCCAAACGTTATCGATATAATAATGGCAATCTACATCGGTTGCGCTCACTTTATTGTACCAGCATTTGTAATTATGGTATGAGCCCGCAGTAGAAACTGTTGTGAGTTTATTTTCCCAGCCACCATCGTAGGTATTCTGCCAATTGGTATTACTGCCTTTAAACTCCATAATATCACTTTCGGGTGGCCACGAATTAACACCGGTGATCCAGAAAGCAGGCCAGGTACCTTTGGTAGTTGGTACAGCAAAATCGCCCGAAATGGTATAACTGGGAAACTGATCATTAATGAGTACCTGTTGTTTGGCATAACAGGCGCCCGAATTGTACCATATGGCCACGTTGGTAAAACCATTGGCCGTACTGTTTCCAGGCGAGGAAGCTAAACGTGTAGCTTTAATGGTTAGTACTCCACCACTCAACGAAATCTGGTTATGGTTGGTGGTACTTCCCACCATACGTGCAGAACCATTATGATCGGTACCCCAGGGATAATTATAATTCCATTGTGCCTCGAAAGCAGTATAACTGGCTAATGAGTTACCATCAAGCAATGTTTCCCAGGCTTTAACCTCACCATTTTCTGATTGAACTGTTTCTTTATCCTTTTTACAAGATAAAAGGGATAAAAATGCGCATGCAAATAGCATACACCACATTTTTTCATTTCTCATTTTTTTTGAATTAGGTAAATATTTGGTTAATTGTAAAGCATTTAGCTATTGAACGCCAATTAAAAAAGAACATAAAACCCGTAATTCAACAATAATTACCGTTTGAGATGGCATATAAATAAACTCAGGTTGATGTACTTTTATTAAATTTGGTTAGATCAAGCGCATAGTAATCGGTTTCGAAACGACATTACTGTAAGCAAATATAGACGACGACTCACCAAAAAATGAGGGGCTAAATCGTAAAAAAGGAGTGGTAAAATGAGCGCTTTAATCAACCAGTTATAAGAATACGACAAAAAAGCGTTTAAAAACAAAAGCCTGATCAGGCTTCATGATCAGGCTTTTCAATATTTTTAAACCATTAATTACAAGTATAACTTAAAGTGTATTTTGCATTATAAGTTTCAGTTGTAGAAGGCCCGCTCGAGGGGTAAAAAGTAGAAATATTTGAAAAGTTTAGTGAACTGGCATTACCCTTTGCATCATATTGTGAAGTGAAAGTTATTACATCATCACTAAATGGCTTACCATCCTGATCAACGGTTTTAGATACACTTTTAATGAGTACATTTTTAGATTGTTTGCCGAAATATCCTCCAGGGAAATAATCAACATGATATGAAAGTGGATCGGAGATTTCGTAGGTATTAACGGCAATATCGTTAGAATAAGAATAAATAGTAGTTTCAGTGAAACGTAGATCTCCACTAACTGATACAGCTTTCACCAAATTCCCATTTGAGTAAGTTAAATTATCAGTGGTACTCAAATCGCTATTTAAATAATTCTTTACCTGAACCAGATAACCATCACTGTTGTAAGTGTATTTTCGTGTATAATCGTAATAAACACCCCCAACCATAATTATACCCTTGCTTCCACTCGATACTGCCCTTCCATTTTCGAGAACAATTTCGGCCATATACCCACTCTCATCAACTGCGGTAATTTTGCTGGCAGAATAGGTATAAGTATTTGTTTCAGGTCCCGTAGTTGCTTTCGATATCCGTCCCAAAGCGTCGTAAGCAAAAGTGATCGTATAACTGCCCAAAAAATCTAAATCAGCCTTTAGGGTAGTGAGCTTACAACCGTTGCCTTTGGCAAGCAGCTGTTCGTTAAAATTAATTTCTTTTTTACAACCCGCTATTGTGATGATGGCAACAAAGGCTACCATGGCATATTTGATTGTTTTTTGCATTGAAATTTCTGGTTAAGAGGTTAAAATATCAGCAAAGATATTAAAATTTCTCTTTTTTCATCCAGTCAGCCAGCAAGTTAAACCAATCTACATCTGATGTTTTATTAATTAAACCAAAACCATGACCACCTTTTTCATACAGATAAATATCGGTATCTACTCCGTGTTTTTTTAATGCTTCATTCATCAAAACACTATTTTCGTAAGGAACCGTTTTATCATCTTTTGCGTGTACAAAAAAAGTTGGTGGTGTTTTTTTGTTTACATTTTTATTTGCAGAAAAATAGTGTTTAAGGTTTTCGGGAGGATTTGGGCCCAATAAATTCTTCATAGTACCAGTATGCACTGATTCTTCAAAACTGATTACAGGGTAAATTAATGCCCCGAAATTTGGCTTTAAGTCTACCTTTTCAGGGTCTGCAATTTTCAAGTCGTTATAATGCGTAATTAAGGTTGATGCAAAATGACCACCTGCAGAAAAGCCCATAATCCCGATTTTATTGGCTTTAATGCCATACTTTTTAGCATTCTTTCTGATGAGGTAAATGGCCTGCTGGGCATCTTGTAAAGGGCCGTAGGTTTTATCTACCATGATGGCATCACTTGGTAAGCGGTACTTTAATACAAAAGCCGTTACGCCAATGGCATTAAATCTTTTGGCAACATCAGTTCCTTCATGACTAAAAGCGAGGGCACTATAGCCTCCTCCCGGACAGATAATTACTGCGGTTCCGGTAGCGATGTTTTTAGGCGCTTCGAAAACCGTGAATGTAGGTATTGATACTTTGGTTACACTTAAAGTGCCATTCGATCGTACTTCGGTGTTTTCTACATAATCAGCAGGGGTTGGTTTAGCTCCAGGAATTTCGCCCTGATATAAGGGCACGATTTCCTGGGCATTTGAATAGTTAATTGCCATAAACAATAACATGATAAGGATTGATGATTTTGCCATTTGATTTAAATTAAAACTCCATTAAATAAGCCTTTAAAAAATCGTTGATATCGCCATTTAAAACTGCATCAGGGTTCGAAGTTTGATAATTGGTGCGGTGATCTTTCACACGCCTGTCATCCAGCACATAACTTCTGATCTGCGAGCCCCACTCAATTTTCTTTTTCGATCCTTCAATAAGCGCTGTTGCTTCGTTACGTTTACGCTCTTCAATCTCGTATAATTGCGATTTTAATAAACGGATGGCATTTTCTTTATTCTGCAGCTGTGATCTCGACTCCTGATTTTTAATGATAATACCCGATGGCTTGTGGTATAAACGTACGGCAGTTTCTACCTTGTTTACATTCTGCCCACCGGCACCGCCGGCCCTAAAAGTTTCGAATTCTATATCCGCAGGATTAATATCGATCTCAATGGTATCATCAACCAGTGGATAAACATAAACCGAAGCAAAAGAAGTATGCCTGCGGGCGTTCGAATCGAATGGAGAAATCCGCACCAAACGGTGCACACCATTTTCGCCTTTAAGGTAACCATAAGAAAAATCGCCATCAAACTGGAGTGTTACCGATTTTATACCTGCAACCTCCCCTTCCTGGCTATCTTGCTCGGTAATTTTGTAACCGTTTTTCTCGCCCCACATCATATACATCCGCATGAGCATGTAAGCCCAGTCGCAGCTTTCCGTTCCACCAGCACCTGCGGTAATCTGTAGTACAGCAGAAAGCTGGTCTTCCTTATTCCGCAACATATTTTTGAGTTCCAGCTCTTCTACAGCAGTTTTGCCGATCTCGAACTGGTCTTTCAATTCTGCTTCCGAAGCATCGCCTGATTGAAAAAACTCAAACATCACAGCAGTATCTTCAACTGCATTATTGGTTTGGTTAAACCCATCAGTCCATTTTTTCTTTGAACTGATTTCGGCAAGAATTTTTTCTGCTTTTTTTGGATCGTCCCAGAAATCGGGCGCCATTGTTAATTTTTCTTCTTCGCGAATGGCGTAAAGTAGCTCATCAACGTCAAAGATACCTCCTCAGCGACGTTACTCTGTCCCTTAAATCCTGAATTTGTTCTTTGGTCATGGAACAAATATATAAAATCGCTTTGAGCATAGCGCATGGCGCAAAGCGATTTCGGTTAAAACTGATCCTTTACTGCTTATTAAGCAATTTTGTTTTCTTTAACCAATCAGGCACTATGATCAATTAACCAACGGCCAATGAACTAATGAACCACCCTTATTTCTTCATCGACATATAATCCAGCGTTAGATTGGATAATAACTTAACACCTAACACAAAACCGCTTTCATCGAGGTAAAAATCTGGCGTATGGTGCGATGGCGCTTTTAATGGATCCTTGCCTTTTGGCATCCCTCCTAAAAACACAAATAAACCTGGTACTTTTTCCTGAAAGAAAGAGAAATCTTCTGCACCAGTTACTGGCGGTTTTACTTTAACATGCTCCTTACCTGCTGTGGATTGCATACTTGGCAGCATTTTTTCGGTTAATGCGATGTTATTAAAAGTGACAGGGTAATGATTGCTGTATGGAATTTTAACTTCTGCAGTTGCACCGCCAGCTTCAGCTGTTTTAGTTACGATGGTTTTAATACGCTCGATAAACATGGCCTCATCTTCTTTGCTGAAATTACGTACCGTACCCAACATTTCTACCTTTTCAGGGATAATGTTCGAGCGTACTCCACCATTAATAGCACCTATGGTAACCACACCAGGATTTTCAGTTACATTTAAGTTTCGGCTTACAATGGTTTGCAGGTTATTGATGATCTGTGCAGAAATCACCACCGGATCGATGCTGCTCCATGGGTAAGCGCCATGTGCTTGACGGCCAGTAACCGTAATTTTCATATCGTTTACTGCTGCCATGGTTCCACCCGGGCGGTATGTTACCTCACCAACCTCTGTTTGAGAGTTGATGTGCAGTCCAAAAATTACATCTACTTTAGGATTTTCTAATACACCTTCTTTAATCATTAAAGCCGCACCGCCTTCATCTCCTGCCGGAACACCTTCTTCTGCGGGTTGAAATATGAATTTAACTGTTCCCTGAATATCTTTTTGCATAGAAGCTAGTACCTCGGCTACGCCCATTAAAATGGCAACGTGGCTATCATGTCCGCAGGCGTGCATTACACCAACTTCTTGTCCGTTATATTGCGTTTTCACTTTTGAAGCAAACGGTACGTCTACCCTTTCGGTAACAGGTAATCCGTCCATATCGGCACGCAGGGCCACCACCGGACCAGGTTTACCACCTTTTAAAATCCCTACCACACCCGTTTTGGCTACACCAGTAGTTACTTTTATTCCTAATGATTCAAGGTGTTTTGCAATGATACCCGCTGTCCTTACTTCGGTATTTCCCAATTCGGGATGCTCGTGAAAATCGCGCCTCCAGGCAATTACTTTTTGTTCAATGGCATCGGCTTTTTTTGAAACCAAAGGTCTCAAATCCGATTTTTGAGCAAAAGCATTTAATCCAAGCAGGAAAAAACCAATCAGGTATATTTTTTTCATGATGTAGTTGTTTAGTTTAGGTGCCCTAATCTAAACAATTTTGGGGAGAGACGGAATTGTATAAAACGATAATAGCCATCCCGAAGGATGGCTATTAGAATATTAACCTTTTTTATAGATAACAATCTTTCGTACATAAATATCACAAGCAATTACCTCATCATTAGCACCAATTGCCACTCCTCTAGCAAAATCTAACTGGCCAAGTCCTATTTTTTCTCTAACATCTCCATTCTCATCAGTTTTAATAATATAGCCGCCAGCTGCAATATATAAGTAATCACCTTTAGCCTTAATGGCCCAATAATTATCTGAAACTTTCCATGTTTTTAGATATTTGCCCTGCTTATCAAAAACCTGCATTCTACCAGCATCACTAACATAAATATTTCCTTTAAAATAACAAATGCCTAATGGTGTATAGAATTGACCACTTGCTCTACCCTCAGTACCAAATGTAAAAAGTAACTTCCCATTTGAATCGTATTTCTTAACCCGATCATTTAGGCTATCCACGATCCAGATATTCTGTTCATCATCAATAGTCAGCTCTTCAATATTTCCAAATCCGTTATCACCTGTTCCATAAACGCCCCATTCTCTAATCAACTGCTTATTGGCATCAAATATTTGGACGTAACTACTACTCTGCGTGCGGGTTGCTATATAATTTCCATTATTAAAAAAACCAGTTGCCCTGGCTCCCGATCCACTATAAAATAACTCCTTATAATTTCCATTAATATCGAATTTCTGAACACGATTTAATCCCTCGTCACTTACATAAATATTTCCTGTTTTATCTGTTTCAACATGATATGCAAAGCTAAACTGACCAATTCCATTCCCCTCCGAACCAAAAGATAATGCACGATAGTAATTTAACCCTGAAGTATATCCAAAATCAGCATCACTAAACCTACTAAACGATTTCGGACTATTGTAGGTCCTCACCTTATAAAAATTCTTTGTTAATGATTTACTAATCGCCGAATCATCAAAAGTTGTATCAGCCAATTCTTTTAACAAAACATATTTTTGAGCCACATTATCAAATTTGTATAATTGATACTTTTGGGCCAAAGGCATGGGTGTCCAGGATACAGTTATACGTGATCCATAAATACCTTTTGTTGCTTTTAGATTTATTGGTCGATCAACATCAAGCGTATCGATAATTCTTAGGGTATCTATTTTGGTCAACCCTTCTTTTTCGCAAGAAGAAAAAAGGAAACAGGAAAAAAAAAGGCAACAGGCTGCTAATAGTGAGAGCGATCTAAACATATTTTAAAATTTTGACGAAGATAATTATTTAACAGCACATGTTAAATAATTATCTTCTATCGGTGCTATCCAAACATCCCTTTCAACTTATCAATAATTCCTCCCTCACTTTTTTGTCCGGGTTGTTGTGCCTGTCCGCCACCATTAAACATGCCAATTACATCGCTCACATCAAACTTACCATCATCACCACCTAAACTACCTAAAACATCTTTAAGGTTAAAAGAACCATCATTAGGATCATTGGTTTTATGTGTAAACTTGGCAATAAGCCCGGGGATGATGCTTGATGCCAAAGATTTTGCAGTATCAGCGTTAATACCCAATCCACTTAATCTATCAATAAAACTTCCGGAGGCCTGTTCGGCAACCTGACTACCTTCGGCTTTATTCCCATTAAAAATATCAGTCAAGGCGCCAATATTACCTGATGACACCTGATCTTTCAGGCTATCGAAAATAGATCCTGAAGCAGCCTGGATCACCGCTTCATTGTGCTCGTTTGGAATAGCGGCATTATTAACAACACTTTCCTGTACGTTTTCACGCACCATTTCATTTAAATTTTCTAACATGAGTGTAGAATTAAAAGATTAAAATAATTAATGAACTAACAGGGATGTTGTTTTAAAGTTACTTTGTTTAATCGAGATTAAAAATTCTTAATAATTTTGAACATTAAAAAGACCGTTTTAAAATTTTGCTTTATTACTTTTACAAAAAACAAAGATTATGTTACCTAAAGTAAATTTTACAGAAACTGAGGCCTACAAATATTTAGCCGATCATTTTATAGATATTAATCAAAAAAGCATTAAAGATCTTTTTGCTGAAGATGCAGATCGTTTCAATAAGTTTTCTGTTTTTTTTGAGGATATTTTATTGGACTATAGTAAAAACCGCATCAGCGATGAAACATTGGCGCTGTTAATTCAGCTTGCACGTGAGTGTAAATTGGACGAAGCTATAAAGGCAATGTACAACGGTGATAAAATCAACGAAACAGAAGATCGTTCGGTACTCCATATTGCGCTGCGTAATTTAAGCAATACCCCGATTTTAGTTGATGGTAAAGATGTAATGCCCGAAGTTAACGCGGTATTGGCTAAAATGGAAAAATTTAGCAACAGCATTATCAGCGGCGAATGGAAAGGTTATACCGGCAAAGCCATTACAGATATTGTAAATATTGGTATCGGAGGTTCTGATTTAGGACCAGTTATGGTCACCGAAGCATTGAAGCATTACAAAAACCATTTAAATATCCACTTTGTTTCTAATATTGACGGTACACATATTGCAGAAACATTAGCAGATTTAAACGCCGAAACCACCCTATTCTTAGTGGCATCGAAAACATTCACGACACAGGAAACCATGACCAATGCACACTCTGCACGTACCTGGTTTTTAGAAAAGGGGGGTAAAGAAAACGATATTGCCAAACACTTTGCAGCGTTATCTACCAATGCGAAAGACGTTTCAGCCTTTGGTATCGATACCGAAAACATGTTTGAGTTTTGGGATTGGGTTGGCGGCCGTTATTCATTATGGAGCGCCATCGGTTTATCCATCTCGTTAAGCATTGGTTTCGATAACTTTAAACAATTACTGGCAGGTGCACATGCTACCGACAACCACTTTAAAACTGCTGAATTTGAAAGCAACCTACCGGTAATTTTAGGTTTACTGGGCGTTTGGTACATCAATTTTTATAATGCAGAAACCCAGGTGATTTTACCTTACGACCAGTATATGCACCGTTTTGCTGCCTATTTCCAACAGGGAGATATGGAAAGTAACGGTAAACATGTAGATAGAAACGGTAATGAGGTTGATTACGAGACCGGACCGATTATCTGGGGCGAACCAGGTACAAATGGTCAACATGCCTTTTATCAGTTGATCCACCAGGGTACCAGGATTATTCCTGCCGATTTTATTGCGCCAGCGCAGAGCTTAAACCCATTGGGCGATCACCATCCAATTTTATTATCCAACTTCTTTGCCCAAACAGAAGCTTTAATGAACGGTAAAACAGATGAAGAAGTTAAAGCTGAATTAAAGAAAGAAGGCAAATCGGATGCTGAAATTGAAAAAATCGCTCCATTTAAAGTTTTTGAAGGTAACCGTCCAACAAATTCTATCTTATTGAAAAAAGTAACCCCATATACCTTAGGCAGTTTAGTAGCCATTTACGAACACAAAATATTTGTTCAGGGTGTAATTTGGAACATT
The DNA here is from genome assembly GCF_000633455.1 of Pedobacter jeongneungensis. GTDB lineage: Bacteria > Bacteroidota > Bacteroidia > Sphingobacteriales > Sphingobacteriaceae > Pedobacter > Pedobacter jeongneungensis_A. The sequence continues at coordinate 88,836 of NZ_AYMG01000014.1, read as the reverse complement.
TTCAGCTTCGACCAATGGGGCGTAGAATTGGGCAAGCAATTGGCCAAAAAGATTCTTCCTGAATTATCAGGAAGCGAAAAAGTTTCAAGCCATGATAGTTCAACAAACGGTTTAATTAATCAATATAAAGCCTGGAGATAAAATCTCCAAAAAAAATCATTAAAAAAGCGGGTTTATACCCGCTTTTTTTGTTTTTATTCCTAAATTAGGACATCCTTAGTTCCTACCCACGCTCTGTGAACATCCCAAACGAACTTATTTAAAGAAATAATCACTGACTTCCGTTTTTGATCATTTTAACGACTTAAAAAAATTACTAATGAAAAAAAGAATTCTTTTTGCATTGGCTATTTCGGCTATATGTTTAAATGCGTATGCCCAAAAAGTAAAATTTACCGAATTTGACTTAGACAATGGCCTGCGTGTTATTCTACACCAAGACAAAACCGCTCCGGTAGTAGCAGTTTCCGTATTTTATCATGTAGGTTCCAAAGATGAGAATCCACAACGTACAGGTTTTGCGCATTTCTTTGAACATCTGTTATTCGAAGGTTCAAAAAACATCAAACGTGGCGAATTTATGAAACTGGTAAGCAGTAATGGTGGCCAGAACAATGCTACAACAGATCAAGACCGTACACTTTATTATGAAGTTTTTCCATCAAATCAACTGGAGTTAGGCTTATGGTTAGAAAGTGAGAGAATGCTCCATCCGGTAATTAACGAAGTTGGCGTAAAAACACAGAACGAAGTGATAAAAGAAGAAAAACGTTTACGCATGGATAATGCCCCTTATGGGAAATTTACGGAGAAAATATTCTCCGATCTATTTGCTAACCACCCGTATCGTTGGGAACCAATTGGTTCAATGGAACATCTGGATGCTGCAAAATTGGATGAATTTATCGCTTTCTTTAAAAAATATTATGTACCTAATAATGCAGTTTTGACAATTGCAGGCGATTTAGATATTGATAAAACAAAAACTTTGGTCAAATCTTACTTTGCAGAGGTACCTAAAGGTGCAGCTATAGAGCATAAAACCGACAAACTACCAGAAATCACCAAAGAAATTATCGATACGGCTTACGATGCCAACATTCAGATTCCAGCAATTTTTGCAGCTTACCGCGTACCCGGTATGAAAAGCAGAGAGAATAAGGTTTTGGCCATGATTAGTTCTATTTTATCAGAAGGAGGAAGTTCGAGGTTAAGCACTAAAATGGTCGATCAAAAGAAAACCGCGCTACAGGTTGCAGCTTTTAACTACTCACTTGAAGATTATGGGGCTTACATTACCTTTGCACTACCGAATAATAACACTCCGCTTAACGATCTGTTAAAAGATATTGATGAAGAAGTTTTGAAGCTTCAAACCGATCTGATTAGCGAAAGCGATTATAAAAAGCTGCAGAACAAGTTCGAAAACAATTATGTAAGTGCAAATAGTACAATGCTTGGTGTTGCAGAAAACCTGGCTGATGGATATGCTTTTCATAATAAGGACACAAACAATATTAACGAGGAATTAGAGGTAATCAGATCCATCACCCGTGAGGAAATCAGAGATGTTGCCAAAAAATACCTGAACAAAAACCAAAGAGTTGTATTGTATTACTTACCTAAGAAATAAGCTGACCGCTTTTTCATTTTAATTATTAAAAACATGAAAAAATTATTCATAATAGCTGCAGTTTCCTTATTGGCTCAAGGTATTTCAGCACAAACCATAGACAGGAGCCACAAACCAAAACCTGGTCCGGCACCGGTGATTAGCATAGGCGATCCTGTTATTTATAAATTAACCAATGGTATTACTGTTTTAGTAGTAGAAAACCACAAATTACCAAAAATATCGGCCAGTTACAGCATTGATGCCGGCCCGATTAGCCAAGGCACCAAAGCAGGTATAATAGCTTTGATGGGAAGCATGCTTAACGAAGGCACCGCAACCAAAACAAAAGTACAGTTTGATGAAGCAGTAGATCAGCTAGGTGCCGACGTAAGTGCAAGTGCCAATGGGGGTTCTGTACCTGCTTTAACCCGTTATTTTCCACAGGCATTTGCTTTAATGGCCGAAAGTATCCGTAAACCTGCATTTCCTGCAGAATCTTTTGAGAAATTAAAATCACAAACGATTACAGGCTTAAAAGCGAGCGAAAAAAGTGCAAAAGGAATTTCTGAACGTGTGGTAAATGCTTTGGCTTACGGTAAAAACCATCCAAACGGTGAGTTCGAAACCGAAGCTTCCGTTAATTCAATTACCTTAGCCGATGTTAAAACTGCTTATCAAAAATACATTACCCCATCAAGAGGTTATTTAACCTTCGTAGGTGATATTAGCCCAGAAGCAGCAAAAGCCCTGGCCGAAAAAGCATTCGGCGACTGGAAAGGAACGGCTTTAAACTTGCCTGTGTTGACTAAAGTAGCAAATCCGGCAAAAACAGAAGTCGATATTATTAATTTAAGTAATGCTGTTCAATCAGAAATTACCGTGGTGAACTTAATTGACTTACCAATGAGCAGCCCTGACTATTTCGCGGTTCGGTTGGCAAACGAAATTTTAGGCGGTGGCTCTGATTCGAGACTATATAAAAATCTCCGTGAGCAACATGGATTTACTTATGGTGCCTATGCTAATACGGGCTCAGGACGTTTCCAAGTAAAATTTTCTGCCAATGCCGCCGTTAGAAACGAAAAGGTTGATAGTGCTGTTGTAGAATTTCTAAAAGAAATCAATAACATTCGCACCATTAAGGTTACTGCAGATGAATTACAAAATGCCAAAAACCTTTTCAACGGATCGTTTGCATTGGGTTTAGAAGATCCGGCACGGACTGCAAGTTTTGCGAGCAATATCCTGATCAATAATTTACCAAAAGATTTTTATCGTACTTTTCTACAAAAGGTAAATGCAGTAACTACCGATGATATTCTAAGGGTAACAAAAAAATACTTTAATCATGATAATACCCGTATCGTTATTGTAGGTAAAGCTGATGCTTTTGCAGCTGGTTTAACTAAAGCTGGTTTTAAAACACAGGTTTTCGACAACTATGCCGATCCGGTTAAAGCAGCCGAACCAATTTCTGCACCTACTGTCACTCCGGCTGAAATCATCAATAAGTACATTAAAGCCATTGGTGGCGAAGCAGCCATTAAAAAAATCACTTCTTTACAACTAAATGGAGAAATGGAAATGCAGGGTCAGAAATTAACCGTTACCATAAAAAATATGGCACCTAATTTAAGCAGCATGGAAATATCGATGGGGGGCCAAACGGTAATGAAACAAGCTTTTAATGGAAAAACGGGTTATGATATGCAAATGGGACAAAAAGTTGAATTAACCGGAAACGATCTTGCCGAAAAGAAAGATGATAAAGGCTTTGGCGGGCAATTGTATTACGCCGCTGATGGAGCTAAGATTGAATCGGCAGGAACGGCTAAAGTAGGTACAGCTGATGCATTTAAATTGAATATCACTTCTCCATCAGGACACAAGAAAACTGAATATTACGATATAAAATCTGGCCTGATGTTAAAAACCGAGAGTACCTCAACAAAAGGTGCTATCGAAATTAGCCAATCTATAGAGTATTCAAACTACAAAAAAATTGGTGATATATTATTTCCATTTAGTTTAACATCATCAGCCTCTACTCCACAGGGGTCGCAAGAGTTTTTAATTATAATTAAGGATGTTATAATTAATCCACCATTAAAAGCTGAAGATTTTAATTAAGACCTAAATAAATTTAATTCAAAGCCGCCCCAATGTAAAAACTGGGGCGGCTTTTTTTGTGTTTTTTTCTTTAGGAGGCAACCTATCCTTAAAAGCCAACGTATAAACTAAGATTTCGAAAGAAACACCATTTAAAATTTAATGCATTTACAAAAAGTATAATAATCCTCAAATAAATAAAACATAAATCCTAAAAAATCAGAATATGACAGCAAAAAATCAGGTTATCGCCATTTTATTTACTGTATTTCTGATTATGCTATGCATATCCAGAAATACAGAGCATGATTCAGCAAAAAATTTAATTACAACAGCCATTAACCACACAAATCCATAAAATTAACCAAGTGTCTACCCCATTCATTAAAAACTACTTTATGAAAAAACAAGTTTCCATTTTTCTATTAGCCACATTTGCCGCATTACTTTTTGCCTGTTCTAAAAAACAAGCGGAGGAAATAAAGCCTGAAACTCCAACAACTACTGGTCCAACACCTGTAACCACAGCTAATGTAACCTACTCAAATTTCGCCGGCGCACTGTTTCAAACAAAATGTAACAACTGCCATGGGCCTAATGGCGCACTCAAATCAATCTGGTTATTTAATGGTTTAGCTTCCATTAAAAACGATACCCGTGTGGCCAATAGCATACTGGTTACCAAAACGATGCCTAAAGGAGGTACCCTAACGGTAAGTGAAAGGGAGCTGTTACAAGCATGGTTCGATAAAGGCATGCCTGAATAGCCTCTAAAAATTAACGCCCGGTTTATCAAGAACTTAAATACATTACAGATGCAAAAATTATTTTTCACATTAACAGCCCTTCTTTTATGCACTGGCATAAAAGCACAGATTTGGGTAAGCAAAAGCGTTAATTCTTCATTTTTTTCTTCAACACCTGTTGAAGATATTGATGCACAGAGCAAAACAGGGGCTTCGGCTATTAATACTAAAACAAACGATATCATTTTCAAGATCAACAACACTTCTTTTCAGTTTAAGAAAAAACTGATGCAGGAGCACTTTAACGAAAATTATATCGAGAGTGATAAGTACCCAACTTCAGATTTTAAAGGAAAGGTTGTAGAACAGATCGATTTTTCGAAACCTGGCACCTATCCTATTACCGTTAAAGGAAATCTGCAGATCCATGGGGTAACCAAAGAATATACGGCAAAAGGATCGCTGGTAATTACCGGTGATGAAGCCAAAGCAAGCTCAACTTTTAATGTAAAACTGGCTGATCATGACATCAAAATCCCAACAATCGTTTTTAAACAGATTGCAGAAACTGTACAGGTAAAAATGACCGCTATTTATCAACCCAAAAAATAAAATTTATGAAATATCATCTAAAATCTCTTTTATACTTATCTGTTATCTGTTTGCCTTCTTTGACTTTTGCTCAGGATTCGCTCGAAAAAGCATTGGAGATGCCCACCGAAAAAAAGAATGTACAAGCAACTTTTAAGGCTACTAAACTGATCAATATCCAAACCAACGAAACCATTTATAAAAACGAACTGGATTTTAGGGTAGATCACCGTTTTGGAGATATTGCGGGCAGTGCGGGAGGAACAAAAAACTTTTTCGGACTGGATCAATCAACAGATATCCGCATCGGTTTTGAATACGGGATCAGCGATAGACTTTCTGTAGGTTTATCGAGGGCAAAAGGAGCCGGTGTAGTTACACAGCTTTACGAAGGAAACTTAAAATACCGTTTATTGGAGCAAACCGCTGATGATAAAGTACCTGTTGCGGTAACGTTATTCGGAAGCACGACACTTTCGGCAGCAAAAGCTTCGACAGATCCTACTACGGCTAATGCATTCAGCGAATTTCAGGACCGCTTAACCTATGTAGTGCAAGCTGTAATTGCCCGCAAATTTAATTCGAACTTTTCGATGCTGGTAATGCCATCGTATGTACACCGAAACTTTACTGTTTTTGGCGATCAGAATGATATGCTTGCCGTATCAGTTGGGGGTCGTATCAAAATTACCAAACGCATGGCTTTTGTTGCCGATTATACTATTCCATTCAGAGATAAGGATAAAAAAGCTTATCTCGAAAATACATTGGGTACACAATATTACAACACACTTGGTGCCGGACTGGAATTTGAAACAGGAGGACATATTTTCCACCTCAATTTTACCAATGCAACCGCAATACAGGAATCACAGTTTATTACCGACACCAACACTTCATGGCTAAAAGGACAATACCGCTGGGGATTTAGCATTGCCAGGAGATTTTCTTTCGACAAGAAAAAGGCTAAGTAGTTCCACTTACCGTTTCATCAAATACGTTGACCGCAACGGCTTAATTTTTGTTTTTTAAGGGTAAAGCAGTATCGTAATGGGTACTGCTTTTTTTATGGAAAGATTTTAAACAGTTACATTTTGGCCCTTTACATCAAATGCATCACGTAAGCCGATGGCCAGCACATTGAAAGCGTAAACAGTAAGCATAATGGCCAATCCGGGCAATATAGCGAGGTAAGCGGCATCCATAATGATATAACCATAATGTTCCTTGATCATACTGCCCCAACTTGGCATTGGGGGTTGAGCGCCAAAGCCCAAAAAGCTTAGTCCTGTTTCCAATAATATGGCCGAGGCAAAATTAGAAGAAGCCACCACCAAAATCGGCCCTGCAATATTTGGGAGTATATGTTTAATAATGGTTCGGCTGGTACTAAAACCTAAGGCCCTTGCAGCCTCTACAAATTCTACCTCTTTTAATGCCATTACCTGCCCGCGTACCAACCTGGCCACATCAACCCAGGTTGATAGGCCAACCGCAATAAATATCTGCCAGAAACCTTTACCTAATGCAAATGAGATGGCAATTACCAATAAAAGTGATGGCAACGACCAAACCACATTCATAAACCAACTGATTGCGGCATCTATCTTACCGCCAAAATAACCTGCTATTGCGCCCAAACTCACGCCGATAAAAAGAGAAATAAGTACCGCCATTAAACCTACGGATAGTGAAACGCGGATACCCAAAATTAAACGGCTTAATAAATCACGACCGTAAATATCGGTTCCAAGGATATAAGTTTGTTTATAAATGTTATTCTTCGCAAAAAGTGCTTCTGGATTACCATTTTTTGAAGGTAAAACACATTCAGGGCATAAATCTTTTAATTCATACTCCGTTTCTTTGGCTTTTTCGTCTTCCCCAATATATTCCTGTACAAAAACTGACGTACCTTTTATCTTATATGACGTAATCGGTATACTTTTAAAAGTCGGTGTTTGCCCATTGAGCATCCTTTCGAAAAAGTTAACTTTTTCTACTTTCGGGTTCTGGCTAATAATCAAAAACGTAAAGGTGCTGCCAGGCTTCTTTTTGTTTAACTGGAGCGTTTGAACATTGGCATTGGGCGAATGATCAGGCATGATCAAATAACCCAAAACGCCCATCAACATTAACAACAGGATAAAAATCAATCCACCGAACGCAAGTTTATTCCGCTTAAACTTTAACCATACTTTTTTTGATGGGCTATTATCCATTATCTAACCATTCTGCCTTTCCAATTGTATTTTCCGCTGTTTCCGGCAATACCGATGTATACCATGTAAATTACATGCAGCACATTTAAAACAGGGATTAAAATGAGTAAACTGCGCCTTTTAGCAAAGCCGGTTACATCCCATAAAAATAAGGTTTCTAAAACCATTTTAAACAACAATTGATATAAAGTAAGGGCCAAAAAACCCGGAATAAACAGTCCGGTAATAAAGTTTGACAATATACTGAGATTGAAAATCCAGATGAGTACGCCCAAAACAATAATTGCTTTATTTTTATAACGGGTACTCTTTGAGGCCCAGCGTTTGCGCTGCTGAATAAACGAACCCAGCGTTTCTTTTGCGTGGGTATATACAATGGCTTCCCTGTTTTTTAAGAAACCGATTTTATCAGGATATTTGGCTGCTATTTTATGGAGTAACAATTCATCATCGCCCGATGCCAGGTCATCAATACCCTGAAAACCGCCAACCTCGTAAAAAGTGGCTTTCTCATAAGCCAGATTTGCTCCGTTACAGGTTGATGGTTTCTGGTTTCCAATGGTAGAGGCGCCTAAACCGATCAGGTATAAAAACTCTAAAGATTGCAAACGTTCAAAAAAACTTTTCTCCTGAAAATAGGCTACCGGAGAAGAGATCATTTTATAGTTTTTTTCCTCGTATAAATTAACGATTGTAGCCAGCCAGTTTGGCCCCATTCTACAATCGGCATCAGTGGTGATGATCAGTTCGCCGGTACAGGTTCCAATAGCAGTTTGTATCGCTTTTTTCTTGTAAGAATTTAACGCCCTGTTTTCATTTAGCTTGATCAGTTTCACATTACGGTCTGCATAACTGAGCACAATCTCTGCTGTACGGTCTGTAGAATGATCATCAATAATAATGATCTCCGTTAAAGTTTTTGGATACTGTTGTGCGATCAGGTCATCAATTGTTTTGTTGATATTGGCTTCTTCATCTCTGGCTGCTACAATGATCGATACTTTGGTGTGTGAATCTGATTTTTGAGGGGTAAAATAAACCAACCTGTGCCATCCCCTGATAAAATAAAGGACTAAAAAACCATAGATTAAGGTCAAAACAGCAGATAATAGACTAATTAGATTTAGAATTTCCAAAAAAATTGAGTTTAAAAACGAAATAAGTGCCTAAGATAGCAGGAATTATGATATTTATAAGCCAAATACTCGCAGTACATGCAATAACAGCCACATGTTGATCGGTTACATGTTTAAATAATTCAACAGCAGTAACACTCCTGATGCCCACATCAAAAAGATCCAGTGAGGGGAGTGCCGATTGAACCAAAAAAAGTAAACAGGTCATCATGATGATATCTGCATAATGTAAGCCGGGCACCAGCCACACAAACAAAATGAAATATTGAGAACTGAATACCAGGTACCTTGCAAAACAATAGGTGATGATTTTGAAAAGCTCTATTTTTCTGTACCTTGCCAAAATGCCATAAAACTTTTTGTATTTCCTGGTGAATTTAAAGGATAACAAAATACCGTTCAGCCATCGGATGTTAAAATAAAAGATCAGAAAAAACAGACAAAAAATTATTGCAAAGAATACCAATGCAATAAACAATACCCGATCTATCGGGATAAAGCGGTATACAAAAAAACAGGCGGCAATGGCGCCAAAAACATTGGTTAATACCAGTTGACCAATACTGCCCACGCTCATGGCCACTATACCAACTATTCTTCGTTTGGGCGAAAGGAAAAATACCCTGCCTCCGTATTCCCCTAATCTATTGGGTGTAAAAATAGCCAGTGTTAAACCGCAGAAAACAGATTCGATGGCACGGTAAAAGCTGATGGGTTCAATGTGGCTCATCAGGTATTTCCATTTTCCAGCCTCTAAAAACCAGTTCACCAACATCAAGAGTACAACGATGCCAATGATGGAGATAATTTCTGCCTGGGGGATATCTTTTAACAGGGTACTAAAATCGCGGAGGTTTTTATTGGCTACGAGTTTATGGTAAATAAACCAAAAGGCAAATACTACAATTGCAGCTTTAATTAAAAGTGATAGTATTTTTTTGTGCTTGCCTGTCAAGATTATCTTTTTTTTGCAAATATGCTTAATATTGCTGTAATGTTGAACGAAAAAAAGGAGCGGGTAATTATGGGCATTGATCCGGGTACTGCGGTAATGGGTTATGGCGTAATTTTAGAGAAGGGAAATAAAACGGAACTGATTAGTTTAGGGGTAATAAAGATGACCCACTTAGATGATCCTTTTCTTAAACTTCAGCGGATATTTGAAAAAACGGTTGTACTGATCGATCAATATAAACCAGATGTTCTGGCTATCGAGGCACCATTTTATGGAAAAAACATCCAGGTATTGTTAAAACTTGGCCGTGCCCAGGGAATCGCCATTGCAGCGGCGCTATCGAGAAATATATCGGTAACCGAATATTCACCCCGGAAGATCAAACAATCGATTACAGGCAGCGGTAATGCTACTAAAGAGCAAGTGGCAGCCATGTTGCAACGTTTGTTAAATTTTAAAGAAACTCCCGAATTTTTAGACGCTACCGATGGATTGGCTGTAGCCGTGTGCCATTCTTTTCAAAAAATTACTTCTGGTGGTAAATCCAAAACCTATTCGGGCTGGGAATCTTTTGTAAGCGATAATAAAACAAAGGTTAAAGGTATAGCCGTTAAGACGAAGAAATAATTTTCCATTGGTAAATCATCAACCGATGGAAAAGTTTAGATCCAATTGTCGGTGGCCCACCGACCATTAAAATAGTCTGCTAAGTATCGTCATTCCTAACTTGATTGGGAATCCTAATGCTATAAGCTTTAAGATTCCCGCCTGCGCGGGAATGACGATCAATTATTTAAATTTGTAAATGAGAAGGTAGTCGAAGCTCAGACTGACAACCAATAAATATCCCGTTATTGCCTTGCCCGATCGATCATGTTTCTTGTAGCTTCTTCAGTAGCCAGCCTCATAAAGGAGTTTTCTAATTCGTCATTGCGAACTGAAGCCTAGGATGCAGGCAATGGAGTGAAGCAACCTTTCCTGGTAGAGAATATTAAATGGTCCGTGCTATGCACGAACCAAGGAGCAGAAATTTATAACTGATTATTTTCAATCAAACTTTTAGTTGCTAATTCCCTCGCAATTTTATCTTTCCTAATAAAATGTTTTATTACAAAGAACACTACTACACCTACCAGTATCAACATCCACAAGTTAGAAATGGCAATGATGATTTCTTTAAAGATTGTCCATCCGTTTACAATACCCAACCAAAGCCTGTTTATAAATGCCGGACGGTAATCATATAGGTTATCATTGGCAACAATCATCGTTTTAACCGTATTGTCCTGATAAAAATTAAGGGTAATGGTGCTAAATTTTACGCGGCTATCGATCTGCATGTTCTCGATTCTTTTATCCACATAATCATCTTTGATGTAAAGAGATGATTCTACATTTGCGCTTTTTTTCGAGGCTACTTTATTGATCTTTTCAATCGCATCAATGCGGTTCTGCGCCTTTAATTTATTGGCTAGATAAGCGATGCTCTGATCGTCCATCTTCATCGATTGATTATCGACAAAAACCGCCATTTTTGCGATGGTGTTGGTAAATTCATCAAGTTTATCTGATGGTACCTTCGCTACCAGATAGCCCTGGGTGCGGTAAGAAGTAATTTCTTTTAACGAATCGGTTGATTGTTTAACCTTATCGGTTTCCTGGATAGTACTTTCGATGGAGAACTCTGCAACTGTTCCTCCTTCGGCTTTAATGGTTTTGCTGAGCTGTTCTTTGGTTTGCTGAACATCTTTTACCCTAAACCGCATATCGGCAGTTTTGATGATTTTCTCAGTGGTAGTACTATCTGAAGATTCTTTGCTCAATGGCTCCAGCGATGCAGTATCAGCACTTGCATATTTTTTATTTTCGTTTTGGCAGCCAAAAATGGTTAAAACGATGGCTATAGCAATAATATTCCTTTTCATGATTGTGTGGTTCTAAATAAATAATCATTTTAAATATTTGCTTCAAATGGCCATGAGAAGTGCAGCGTATTGGTTAGTTGTTAACGCTGTATTTACCCTTAATACAATAATTGTATTTAGGTAACCCGATGTTGAGTTTGGAGTGGTAAAAAGGGGTTTTGGGAGGTAATTATTACCTGGCAGAGGGATTGAGTTGAGACTTATAGCTTTTTTTGAAAAGCAGGTTCCTTTGTGTATCGGTTCCGATAGTCCTGCCATCCGCTTTACCTCTCTGCGTTCGGTGCCCGCTCCTGTCAGGTTTAACACCGAAGAGTCTACCTAAGTAATTTTGAACCCCGCAGTTTTAAAAACTGCAAATTAAACCAGTGGTTTGTAACTCAGAATTGCTGTTACTAAACCTGATAAAGCGAAAAGCCCAAAGCGAGGCACGAGCGCGGACTTGAAGCGATAGCAGGACTGCAGGCCGCCATTAACACATTACCGCTCATTTCTAAAAATTATTGACCACCTAAGTCACCTGAGTACACTTAAGTTGAGATTCGATGCTGTTTTTTGAAAAGCAGGTTTAAATTGCTTAGGCTTTCTTTACTATTATAAATCATACAATTGCGCTAATTTTATTTAAACCTATCAGGTTTTTGAAACCTGATAGGTTTGGACGATAAAACAAAAAAGCCGGTTATGTTTATTCATAACCGGCTTTATATCTTGATAGCAAATTGCTTATGCGTCTAATATTTTGAAAACACCTTTAATAGCGATAATTGCACCGATAAATAAGATAATCCATGAAACTAAAGACATTTGCCAAGAATCGTGAGCGAAACGCAAATAAGTACCCACCATGCAAACCACTACACCAAAAATTATTAATTTATAAATTCCTGGCTGGTTAGCCGCTTTCATACTTTCTGTATTGTGCTTTAATTCGTTGTTCTCCATAATATTTATGTTTATGATGCTGCAAAAGTAATACTTATTGCTGAATAATTATAAAACTTAGTAACTTTTTAATCGTTCTAACCTTTGTTTTGATTTATCTTTATCATTCAGCTTTTCGCCCTGATACAAAGGCTTTTCCCAATCGCCATACATGGGGTTTGGCAATACAATATACTTCGTTCCAAATAAGCCCTGGTTTGTATTTACCTGCTCAAAGGTATTTTTCTGTTCACGATAGAAAATGTTACTGAAATCACTCAAATTATCACCGCAAAGCATTAAAATATTGTGTGTTTCAGTTATTTTTTGTCTACGCGGCTCCTTATTGGATGTTCCTTTTGAAACAATGAGATGTGCATCATCTGCATAAGGAAAACCAAAATGCTGCAGGTTTTTTAAAGTAGCGGCATAGTCTTTTTCATCACGGTTGCTTACATAAAATGTTTCGATGTTCCTGGATGCAGCAAATTTTAAAAAAGCCAAAGCGCCCGGAACGGTATCGGCCTGAGCTAAACTGGTCCATTCTGTCCAATCGGCAGGTACATAACTTAGTCCTTTTTTAATTTCGTGGCCCTGAAAGGCAGAATTATCCAAAACCGTTTCATCAATATCAACAATTACGCAGTTTGGTTTCTTGCTTGTATCGGCCCATAATGCCTCTTTTAACGATAAACGGGCAAAGTTATAAGCCTGGAAACATAAGGCCCTATATTCGCCCGAAGTTTGCTGCCAAAGTACGGCGTTGGTATAATCTCTTGCCGGATTTTGTGCCTTTACAAAAAACGGAGCGAGCAATAGGATGATGATGGAGTATCTTTTCATGATATAAAATAAAGGACAAAGATAAAGTTTAACCTTTCAAAAAAACTTGATCTGATGATTCAATCTGTAAAAAACATAATAGTTTAGGTTATTAAAAAGACTAACAAAAAAGCCCACTTCAATTAAGAAATGGGCTTTGTATTATTTGACTGAAGACTAAAGACTTTCGACTCTAGACTAATCTTATCCGTTCAATGCTGCTGCACCACTTACAATCTCCGTTAACTCAGTTGTAATTGCTGCCTGACGTGCCTGGTTGTACGAAAGTTTTAAAGCTTTCAATAACTCACCAGCATTTTCAGTAGCCTTATCCATTGATGTCATACGCGCACCGTGCTCAGAAGCATGAGAATCTAACACTGCTTTGTACAACTGGATTTTAATTGATTTAGGAATTAACTGTTCTACAATTTCTTCTTGAGAAGGCTCTAAAATATAATCAACGTTTGTTGTTTTCTTATCGGCTTTTAGATCCGCTATCGTGTCTTCTGCTTTAGGCAGAGGCAACAACTGCTCAGTAGTGATAAATTGCACTGCTGCATTTCTAAAACGGTTATAAACCACTTCTACTTTATCAAACTCACCTTTAATAAAACCAGCCATAATCGCGTCTGTAATTTTAGTTACATTTTCGAAAGTTAAGGCTGAATATACTTCGTTATTGTTGCCAATAACATTGTATTTACGTTTTTCGTAAAAATCCTGAGTTTTCTTACCGATAGAAATAATGCTCACATTACCGTTTTTCAACTGTTCGCTATATTTCTCAGCAATTAAATTGTTGGCCGCTTTAATTACGTTCATGTTAAAAGCACCAGCCAAACCACGGTTTGAAGATACTGTAACAATTAAAACCTTATTGGGCTCACGCTCCTGGATAAAAGGCGATGACGATCCCTCTAAACTTGCAGATAGATTACCTAAAATCTCTTTCAGTTTAGTTGCATAAGGACGTAAAGCGATAATTGCATTGGTAGCACGTTTCAACTTTGCTGCCGAAACCATTTTCATAGCTTTGGTAATCTGCTGTGTTGATTGTACCGATGCAATCCGGTTTCTTACTTCTTTTAAATTAGCCATTCTTTATTTAGATGTGAGATGTGAGATACAAGATGTGAGACGTTTCCGGCCCAATCTCAAATCTCAAATCTCATGTCTCAAATCTTATTAATATTTACTTGAAATCTCTTTTGCTACGGTATCTAATACACCAGTAATGGTATCGTCAAATTTACCAGCTTTTAATGCTGCTAAAGTTTCCGGATGACGTAATTCCAATTGGGTTAAGAATTCAGTTTCAAATTCTTTTACCTTGTTAACCGGAACGCTACGCATTAAGTTTTTAGTACCAGCGTAAACAATTGCAACTTGTTTCTCAACAGTAAATGGAGAAAACTGTGCTTGTTTCAACATTTCTACGTTACGTGCACCTTTATCTAATACCGATTTAGTTGCAGCATCTAAGTCAGAACCGAATTTAGAGAAAGCCTCTAACTCGCGGTATTGAGCCTGATCTAACTTTAAAGTACCTGCTACTTTTTTCATCGATTTAATCTGCGCGTTACCACCCACACGTGATACCGAAATACCTACGTTAATTGCCGGACGGATACCAGAGTTGAACAAGTTCGACTCTAAGAAGATCTGACCATCAGTAATCGAAATTACGTTGGTAGGGATATATGCAGAAACGTCACCCGCTTGTGTTTCGATAATCGGTAAAGCTGTTAATGAACCACCACCTTTAACGATATGTTTAATCGACTCAGGTAAATCGTTCATTGCTTTAGCGATATCATCGTTAGCGTTGATTTTCGCAGCTCTTTCTAACAAACGACTGTGTAAGTAGAAAACGTCACCTGGATAAGCTTCACGGCCTGGTGGACGACGAAGTAATAAAGATACCTCACGGTAAGCAACTGCTTGTTTAGATAAGTCATCATAAACAATTAAAGCTGGTCTACCTGTATCGCGGAAAAACTCACCAATTGCAGCACCTGCAAACGGCGCATAAAACTGCATTGGAGCAGGATCTGCAGCCGAAGCAGCAACAACAACTGTATATGGTAAAGCGCCGTTTTCTTCTAATGTACGTACAATGTTGGCAACGGTAGAGTTTTTCTGACCGATAGCTACATAAATACAGAACACTGGCTGGCCTGCTTCATAAAATTCTTTTTGATTGATAATGGTATCGATACAAACGGCAGTTTTACCAATCTGACGGTCGCCGATAACCAACTCACGCTGACCACGACCGATTGGAATCATTGCATCGATTGCTTTAATACCTGTTTGTAAAGGCTCGTTTACCGGCTGACGGTAAATTACACCTGGTGCCTTACGCTCTAATGGCATTTCGTAAGTTTCACCTAAGATCGGGCCTTTACCATCTAAAGGCTCACCTAATGTGTTAACTACGCGGCCAAGCATACCTTCACCAACTTTAATAGAGGCAATTTTTTTGGTACGTTTAATAGTATCACCTTCTTTGATCTCGTCTGAAGCACCCAAAAGTACCACACCAACGTTATCTTCTTCAAGGTTTAATACGATACCTTGCAGGCCGTTTGCAAATTCAACTAACTCTCCCGATTGAACTTTAGTTAAACCGTAAACACGGGCAATACCGTCGCCCACTTGCAACACGGTACCAACTTCTTCCAGTTCGGTTTCTGATTTGAAGCCCGCCAATTGCTGTCTGATAATTGCCGATACTTCGTCTGGTCTTACCTCTACCATAATTTTACTTTATATCTTTTTATAAATGTTTAGTGCTTAGCGCATGGCGCTTGGCGTTTTCCGTGCCATACGCTTATCGCAATACTTTTTTGTTTGGCGGTTTGCGCTTGGCGTTTTACCGCTATACGCTTATCGCCTGGCGCTTACTGCGCAAATTCTTTTTTAAGTTTACTTAAACCGCTGGCAATACTTGCATCAAATTGCTTATCACCAACTTTTAATATAAAACCACCAATCAGTTTTTCGTTAATTTTTTCGTTAACAATAACCTGGTTAGCTTTTAATTCTCTTTTTACAATTTCAATAATCTGCGCTTTAGCTTCAGGGCTTAAAGCACTTGCAGTAGTTACATCAGCAGTAACAATACCTTTAATTAAGTTATATTGCTGTATAAACTGTTTTGCAGTGGCAAATAAAATCGCAGAACGACCTTTACTTACTACAATCTTGAAAAACGAGGTGGTTAGTTTATTTACTTTATCTGCAAAAATACCGTTTAAAATACCAGTCTTTTTATCTAAAGGTACAATCGGGTTTTTTAATATTGCTTCTAGTTCAGGGGTTTCATCAACCACTTTTTCAAACAAAACCATATCATTATAAGAAGCTTCCAAGTCGTTGTTTTCAACGGCTAGGTCTATTAATGATTTGGCGTATCTGCTTGCAACTTTAATTTCTGACATATATTTAGGTGTGAGATGGAAGATGTGAGATGTGAGATGTGAGATTGAGTATTAAGAGTTAATCTCCTATCTCATATCTAGTGTCTCAAATCTAATTTCTCCTATCTATTTTCTCAAACTAGTTTAATTCAACGTCTTTTAACAAGTTAGCTACCAAAGCTTCCTGTTTGGTTTTATCATCTAACTGAGTGCGTAAAACACGTTCTGCAATTTCTAATGATAAAGAAGAAACCTGATCTTTAACTTCAGCTAAAGCTGCTTTCTTTTGGTTTTCAATCTCGATTTTAGCTTTCTCAATCAATTTAGCACCTTCAACCTGAGCTTGTTTTTTAGCTTCGTTTAAGATACCATCTTTTAAGGTTTTAGCTTCCTTCAAAATCTCATCACGTTCAGCACGCGCCTGTTGCATTAAATCCTGATTCTGGCTCGTTAAACGTGCCATTTCCTGTTTGGCTAATTCAGCTTTGTTAAGGGCCTCATCAATGCTTTGCTCACGTTCGTGAATTGCACCTAAAATAGGTTTCCATGCAAATTTTCTAAGTAAGATCAATAAGCAGATGAATGCTAACGACGTCCAAAAAACCAATCCTATGCTTGGGGTTACTAATTCCATTTTTATCTAATTTTTAAAAACAATCTTCTTTAATAGGGCTGGGTAAATAACCAATCGTTAAATACCCAACCTAATTTTTTCAGTGATTATTAACCGTTTAAGCCTAATAATGCAACTACTACACCGAATAAAGCAGCACCCTCGATAAGGGCAGCGGCGATAATCATTGCAGTCTGAATTTTTGATGCAGCTTCTGGTTGACGAGCAATACCTTCCATTGCTTTACCACCTACTTGACCGATACCGATACCTGCACCGATTACTGCTAAACCGGCACCAATTGCCGCGATTGAACCTACCATAACTAATTTAATTTATATTAATTTGTAAAAAATAGTTTTCTGTTAATGATGCTCTTCTACTGCCATACCAATAAACAAGGCAGTAAGTAATGTAAAAATAAAGGCCTGTAAAAATGCAACCAGCAATTCTAATACATCCATAAATAATACGAATGCAACTGAAACCGGAGCAATAGCCAACGTTTCGAAAATAAAGATTAAGGAGATTAAACTTAATACGATAATGTGACCAGCTGTAATGTTTGCAAACAAACGCACCATTAAAGCGAATGGCTTAGAGATGATACCGATCAATTCCACAGGAATCATAATTGGATATAACCAAAAAGGCACGTCTGGTCTGAAAATGTGTTTCCAATAATATTTGTTCCCGTTGATATTAACGATAATTAAAGTACCTAAGGCCATTACAAAAGTTAATGCAATATTACCGGTTACGTTAGCACCACCTGGAAAAATTGGAATTAAACCAAATAAGTTATTGAATAAAATAAAGAAAAACGTTGTCAACAAATAAGGCATAAACTTCGCGTATTTGTGACCAATATTTGGTTTAGCAATATCGTCTCTTACAAAAACGATTACAGGCTCTATAAAAGACTGTAAACCTTTTGGTGCTTTACCAACACGTTTTTTATAAGATCCAGCTACCGAAATGAATACGATTAAGATTACCAAAATCGCCACAAACATTGCCGCAACGTTTTTAGTGATAGAAAAATCTAAAATTGATTTACTTGCTTCTTCATCGATTTTTCCGTCAGCACCAACCACTTTAATATGATCTTCCTCTAAACGGTAATTATTGTATTTACCATTATAATCGTGCTCTCCATGATGAAAATTACCAGAAGAAAAAACTTCTAAACCATTAGCCGTATATAAAATTACAGGAAGAGGTAATGAAGTATGCCCCCAAAGATGCCACATGTGCGAATCAGCAATGTGTTCCATGATTACTTTCGTAGGCTCGAATTTTTCTTTACCATGTTTAGCTTCAGCTCCGTGCTCACCAGAAACCTCATGAACAGACTCGGCAACAGCACTATCAACAGGTACAACAGCGCTATCAACTTGAGCGAAAGTATCAATTTTGATAGATAAAAACGCGATTAAAAGCGTAAAAACAATAGTTAGCCTTTTAACTTTAGACACAAAAACTCGGTTACAATCCATTTATTGGCAGTTTTTTACTTTAAATTTTGGTGGCGCAAGTTACGTAACAAACAGGAAACTTCAAAGACCGTAAACAATAAATATAAAGAAAAAAAATTAAGCAGAAATACAAGCCCAATTCCCTTCGCTTTTATACTGTAAATCAACACAAAAGCCATACAAAAAATCATCTTCACCGCAATTGATCCCATAATAGCCATAATACCCACTTCAGGATCGCGTTTTACACCAATATCAACCAACATGTAAGCGATGTAAGTGATACCGGCCAAAAAGCCAAACATCAACCAAAAATTGTTTACAAAAAGCGGTTTATCGGGAAATAATAAAGGTAAAACGGCAACAACGCCTATTAATAAGCCTACAAAGATGAAATAGATACTGGTAAATTTGGCTAGAGTCAATGGAATAATTTCTTAGCAGATAAAAACTTTTGCAAAGATAAGGTTTTTAGTATCAAGTAACTAATGAAGACTGGTTAATTGTTATATTGCTAGATTGTTTGTTGGTTAACCGGTTAACTGAAGCAGATAGCCTAATTGTAAATGTATTGTTGAATTGCTAAATTGTTAGTTTGACTAACTGAAAATTGAAAACTATCAACTGAAAACTAATTCCTCGTAACCTGCCTAATGGCCTGATAAAGTGCAATACCCACCCCTGCTAAAGCAAAAGCCGCCGTAATCAAATTGGTTTTACTATTTCTGTGTTCATCAATCTTATAGCCGATAAAAGTAAGCAGACCAATTGTAGCGATCATCTGGAAACCAATGGCAGAATATTTAGCGGCTGCATTTACCTTTTTCTTTGTATTTTCTTCTTTTGGATTTTCCATTTTTTATGCAATAATTAAATTAACTTTGGGATAATTAAAATTTGTTGCCAGATAAAATATTTTTCTATATATATTGTTTACTGTATATCAACTTAAAGAGATTTAGCATCATTGAAAAAAAACGCAAACAAAAACTTAAATCCCTTCATCCTCCTTTTTAGCGCGCTCCTTATTTATGGCTGTGTAGCGAATAAAGATACCGCAGTAGACCGTAGGTTTCAAAACTTAACGGCCAGATATAACTATATCTATAATTCTAATGTTTTACTCACCGAGTATAATGAAAGCTTATTGCAAAGTTATGCAGATAATTACGAAAAAACGCTTCCTGTTTACCTCGATCCAGAGCCACAGGTAAACCTGGTGCTTACACCGGGCGTTGCCAACAAACAGCTTGATGACGTGATTACCAAAGGTCAAACCATCATCAACGATAAAAGTTTTAGTAACTATATTGATGATGCCTATATGCTTTTGGGTAAGGCAAACTATTTAAAAGGAAATTACTTTATCGCATCAGAATATTTTGATTATACCGCAAAAACCTACAATAGCGACCTGAAAACGTTCATTATGGCCATGAACTGGAAAGCGCGTAGCCAGATGCAACTGAACAATATGGTACTGGCCGATAAAATAATCGATACCATGCTGCGTGCTTCTGATCAGTTAAAGAAGGACCTTGCCGAACCTTTGGCCACAGCTGCCCAGATGCGCATTTATCAGAAACGGAATAAAGAAGCCATTTTATTTTTAGAATCGGCCATTGCGCTCCCTGCAGAAAAACAGTTGCGTATCCGCTGGCGCTTTATCCTGGCCCAGTTGCAGGAAAAAGAAAAAAACATACAGGATGCCTATGCCAATTTCACCAAAGTTGAAAAAAGCAATGCGCCTTTCGAAATGTATTTCCACGCCAATTTAAACCGGATTAAATTAAAGGCATTGCTTAGCGGGGTAAAATTGAATAAAGAAGATCAGTTACTGGCTTTGCTAAAAGATGATAAAAATTTCGATTATACAGATCAGATCTACTATCAGGTTGGTGAGCTTTTTTCTGCCGAAGGGAATTTTATAAAAGCTGAAGAGAATTACCATAAATCGGTTGCCAAAAGTACACGTAATCAAACCCAAAAAGCATTATCTTATTTAAGGATTGCAGATTTAAATTTTAAAGAGTTTAATAACTACATTAAAGCAAAGCTGTATTACGATAGTACGGTTATGATTTTACCAAAAAACTTCCCTGATTACGACAATATTGTTAAAAAGGCTGATAATCTCCAGTATTTAACAGATCGCTACACCATTATTACTAAAGAAGATACTGCACAGGCCATTGCCAAACTTCCTGCCGACCAACGCGAGGCAAAGGTAAAAGCTTACTTAACGCCAAAAGTTGAGGTAGTAAATACAGGAGGCGTAATCAACAACCAGTTTTTAAACGATCCGGATTTTCCTAACCGGAGCTTAAATGCTTCGAATAATACTGCAGGAAGCACCTTTTATTTCAATAACAATGCAGCAATAAGCAACGGTTTTGGCGATTTTAAAAAACGCTGGGGAAACCGTCAGTTTGAAGATAACTGGCGCCAGAGTGTGCGTTCATCTGCACAGGAAACCAAAGAAATTTTGGCAGGTGGAAACGTAGCCACTGGAATTACGCCTGCAAATGGAACAACCAATCAGGCCGCTACCGACCAGACTTCATTAGAAAAGCAGTTTTTGGATGGCTTGCCTACCACACCTGCACTATTGGCCACATCCGATCAGAAAATTATCGATGCTTATTTCGAAATCGCCAGTTTTTATCAACAGGAACTCAATGATAAACCGGAAGCAAATAAAATATACCTGGAACTGATCAAAAGATATCCTGACAATAATCACCTGGTAGCCATTTACTACAGCCTTTACCTTAATTATAAAGGTGCAGATGAAGTAAAATCCGATCAGTATAAACAATTGGTGCTTACAAAATTCCCTGAATCTAATTTTGCAAAGAACATTTTAGATCCGTCATATTCGGCCAAACAAACACAGATGGAAAACATTGCCATCAACAATTACAATGTGGCTTTTGATGCTTATGCAAAAAAAGATTATCCAGATGTGGTAAAACAGGCGAATGATAATATTTCAGCTTTCCCAAATAACGATCTGGCACCACAGTATGCTTATTTAAAAGCAATAGCTGTTGGCCGTACCGCAAAAGTTGATGCTTTATTGACCGAATTTAACCTGATTACCTCCAATTATCCAAACGATAAAATTATTACGCCATTAGTCCGCGATCATTTAAAATACATTGAGGCTAACCTTGATGAATTTAAACAAAGGCCTGTTGCCCTTATTGATTTTGATGCAAACGAGCCCCGCTTTGTAAGTCAGGCTGCTCCGGTTGCCGTTCCAACCAAACCTTTGGTAGTTGAAAATCCTGTAGCAAAAACAGCAGAACCAACTCCAATAGCAAAACCTGTTGAAGTTAAACAAATTGACCCAACCAAACCCGCCAGCATTTTTAGCGCGGTAAAATCAGAAGAATATTATTACGTAATTGATGTGGCAGATGCTACTTTAACTTTAAGCTCATCACGTTTTGGGATAGGCCAGTTTAACAGGGGAAATTATCCTGACAATGATTTGGTACACAAATTGGTAGAACTGGATAACGATCAGCTGATTTACATTACCAGCTTTGTCGATCTTGAAGATGCAAAAATTTACGAATCAAGCATTACTGGCCAGTTAAAGAACATTATGAAGGTGCCTGCCAACTTGTATAAAGGTTTTATCATCAGTAAAGAAAACTTCGAAAAGCTAACAGATAGATCGCGGATTAACGAATACTTGGAGTTTTTAAAAGACAACTACAAATAATTATAGAAGGTATTAAGACCTTAGTCTGAACATTGATTCTATAAAAATTAATAAATTTGCATTCAAAATCGCCATTCTGGTGATTTTGGAAAATAACAACACAA
This sequence comes from Pedobacter jeongneungensis, assembly GCF_000633455.1. Lineage (GTDB taxonomy): Bacteria > Bacteroidota > Bacteroidia > Sphingobacteriales > Sphingobacteriaceae > Pedobacter > Pedobacter jeongneungensis_A. The sequence continues at coordinate 66,441 of NZ_AYMG01000014.1, read as the reverse complement.
AATGAATAAGTCCCTTTCTGCACAAGAAACAAAAAGATATAGTTTAATCATCTGGAAATTACTGATCGGGGGCATTGCCCTGTTTGCCATTTTCATTTCGATGATCGGTTTGGGTTTATTTGGAGCGCTGCCTTCTTTCAGGGATATTGAACACCCAAAAAGCAACCAGGCTTCAGAAATTATTGCCGAAGATGGCCGTCCATTGGGTACCTATTTTGTTCAGAACAGATCGAATGTTACTTATAAGGACATTTCAGAAAATGTAATTAACGGATTAATTGCAACAGAAGATACCCGTTTTAAAGAGCACTCTGGCATCGATTTTAAACGTACTTTCTCTATTATTGGTTACAATTTAATTGGCAAAAAACAGGGTGCCAGTACCATTACCCAGCAATTGGCCAAAAACCTTTTCCCACGCGAATCGAACCTGAACTTCTTCTCGCTGGTATTAACCAAATTTAAAGAATGGATTGTTGCCGTTAAACTGGAACGCAACTACACCAAAGAAGAAATTATCACCATGTATTTAAATACGGTCGATTTTGGTAACCAGGCTTATGGGATTAAATCGGCAGCAAGGGTTTATTTCAATACTACGCCCGATAAACTTACTTTAACGCAAGCTGCAACCCTGGTTGGGATGCAAAAAGGAATTACCATGTATTCGCCAACCCGCCACCCGGAGCGTTCGAGAGATCGTAGAAATACCGTAATGGCATTAATGGTTAAATCTGAGCTTTTGACCCAGCAACAATTTGATGAAGAGAAAGACAAACCTTTAAACTTACATTTCAACGCGGCAACAGTTAATGATGGTATTGCACCATATTTCCGCTCGGTATTGAAGAATGATATCAAAACCATTTTCCAGGAGCAATCGATTACCAAACCAGATGGAACCCCATACGATTTAGACCGCGACGGCTTAAAGATTTATACCACATTGAACTATGATATGCAGGTATATGCTGAGGAAGCCCAAAAGGAATACATGAAAGTGCTGCAGGCGCAGTTTATCGCGAGCTGGAAAGGTAGAAACCCATTTAAAGATAAAACCTTACAGATTGAACAGGGTATTAAAAGATCCGACCGTTATAAATCATTAAAACTCGAGGGCAAATCGGATGAGGAAATTACCAGTGATTTCAATACCAAAACAGAAATGACCATTTTTACCTGGAAGGGTAATATTGATACTGTAATGAAACCGATTGATTCTGTGCGTTATTACAAAATGCTGTTGCGTAATGCCATGATGACTATGGATCCAACCAACGGGCATGTAAAAGCATGGGTAGGCGGAATTAATTACGAACATTTTAAATACGATCAGGTAAAAATGGGAACCAGACAAGTGGGTTCGACAGCAAAGCCATTTACTTATGCCGTAGCCATTGAAAATGGTTATTCCCCATGTTATACCGTACCTAATGTTCCGGTAACGATTGAAGGTTATGGAGAGCCATGGACGCCAAGAAACTCAGGCAAACCGCTACCAGGCAGTATTACCTTACAAAAAGCGCTGGCCTACTCGCAAAATTTTGTTACGGCTTATTTAATGAAACAGGTTGGTCCGGTGGCAGTATCTACCTTAGCAACCAAAATGGGCATTCCAAATGTTCCCGCATTTCCATCTATCTGCCTAGGAACATTCGATTCATCTGTTTATAATATGGTGGGTGCCTATGGTGCCTTTGCCAATAAAGGAACTTATACCAAACCGATTTATTTATTGAGAATTGAAGATAAAAATGGTGTGGTGTTATTTTCTCAAAAGGAAATACCCAAGCCCATTATGAGCGAAGAAGTAGCTTATGTAATGACACGGATGCTTAAAGGTGTAGTAACCAACGGAACAGGATCGAGATTAAACTATAAATATAAAGTTAATGCACCAATTGGAGCGAAAACAGGTACGACTCAAAATAACTCCGATGGTTGGTTTATGGCCATTACCCCTCAATTGGTAACGGGTATCTGGACGGGCTGCGAGGACAGGGCATTCCACTTTATTAGCACCAGCCAGGGTGAAGGTGCCAATACGGCCCTTCCTATTTTTGCAGGTTTTATCAAAAGGGTATATGCCAATCCGGCTTTAAAAATCAGTCACGCTGATTTCGAGGCACCAAAATCGGGCGTTTCCATCACTTTCGATTGTAACCAATACCAGCAACAGGAAGAAGGTACTACCGAACTGGACGAGAAGCTGGGATTTTAATCATTAGCTTCTGCGTGAAGGATAGCAGTGGAAATCCTTTTGTTGCCAGTTGAGCGCAGCCGAAACACAACAAAAGATTGTAACGGATAGCCTGACCCTTTGCGTAGCTTAGGGGCACGCCCAAATCATAAATACAGTAAATCGGATCATTTAATTAAAATTTTCCCCTCCCGAATCCTATTTTTGTAAATAATGAGCAGTTTCGACCATAAAACAGCATTAACCGCAATTCCACATAAACCCGGCGTTTACCAATATTGGGATGCCGATGGAAAGCTAATGTACATTGGTAAAGCGAAAGACCTGCGCAACCGTGTAGGATCATATTTTAATAGCGACAGAAACCAGTTTAATGGCAAAACGAGGGTATTAGTTTCCAAAATCCGTAAAATTACCTTTACCATTGTTGATACGGAAATTGATGCCTGGCTATTGGAAAACAGTCTGATCAAAAAACATCAGCCAAAGTTTAACATCAATTTAAAAGACGATAAAACCTATCCGTGGATTATCGTTAAAAATGAGAACTTCCCTCGTATTTACTGGACACGGAAGGTAATCAAAGATGGTTCAACGTATTTCGGCCCTTATGGCTCGATAGGCATGATGCATACCATTTTGGATCTGATTAAAGAAACCTATCCTTTACGCACCTGTAGTTTGCCCCTAACGGAGAAAAATATAGATGAAGGCAAATTTAAAGTCTGCCTCGAATACCAGATTGGCAACTGTAAAGGTCCTTGTCAAAACTATCAGACCGAAACCGACTATGATAAAAATATCGGCGAAATCAAGGAAATCCTGAACGGTAAAATCGGAAACGTCATCCGCGATGTTAAAGGGATTATTAAATCCGCTTCTGAAGATTTGAATTTTGAACTGGCGCATCAGTATGCAAGGAGATTACAGGTTTTGGAGAAATACCAGAGCAAATCGACCGTGGTAAACAGCGCCATTACCAACGTAGATGTAGTGAGCATTGCTTCTGATGAGCGTTATGCTTTTGTGAACTACCTGAAGGTGATGAACGGAACCATTATCCAGACACAAACCATAGAAGTTAAGAAACAGTTGGATGAAAGCGATGATGAAATTTTGACGCTAGCCATGCTGGAATTCAGAACAAAATTCAACAGTACCTCAAAAGAAATCATCGTCCCTTTTGAACCTTCATTGGAAGATGAAAGTTTAAAATTTACTGTTCCTAAACTGGGCGAAAAGAAAAAACTTTTAGAGCTTTCTCAGAAGAATGTACTGTTCTTTAAAAAAGAAAAACTCAACCAGTACGAAAAGTTAAACCCCGATTTACGCACCGACCGGATTTTAACTACGATGCAGAAAGACCTGCGTTTAACACAGCTGCCAAAACATATCGAATGTTTTGATAACTCCAACTTCCAGGGGAAATATCCGGTTTCGGCAATTGTGGTATTTAAAGATGCCAAACCATCTAAAAAAGACTATCGCCACTTTAATGTGAAAACGGTTGAAGGTCCTAACGATTTTGCGACCATGGAAGAAGCCGTTTTCCGCCGTTACAGGCGCATGTTGGATGAAAACCAGACTTTGCCTCAACTTATCATTATTGATGGCGGTAAAGGCCAGCTTTCGTCTGCCATGAAGAGTTTAAAGTTATTGGGGATAGAAAACAAAGTTACTGTAATTGGTATTGCCAAACGTCTGGAAGAACTGTTCTATCCGGGTGATTCTTACCCTTTGTATTTAGATAAAAAATCAGAAACACTAAAAGTCATTCAACAGCTCCGTGATGAAGCCCACCGTTTTGGTATTACCTTTCACCGTAAAAAACGCGATCAGGGTACCCTTAAAACTGAACTGGAGCAAATTGAGGGCATCGGTAAAACCACTGCTGATAAATTACTTACCCACTTTAAATCAGTTAAAAAGATTAAAGAAGCTACAGAGAAAGAACTTTCGGAAGTATTAAATAAAAAGCAGGTAGTTACCCTATTGGCGCATTTCAAAGAAGGGTAAATTTGCTTGTAAACAATAACAGACGGAGCCGTAAAAATGTTAACACTTTATTAATCTTGAATTGGCATAAGTTGAATACTTTTTCTATAAATTAGGGCATTGTTATACTAAACATCTATCCCTATTTACATGAATAACAACATCCTGGCTACCATTACCAAACTTTTATTGGGCGTATTGTATTTTACTGAATCAGAAAGTCCTTTTAAAGTAGATGATTGGGGCAAAATCACATCAGCAGAACTATTGCAAAAAATTGCAATTGAATATCAAGCTTCTCCCTCCAGCTTAAAACAAATAGATCAAATTGCCTTTTTCGAGCATCTTATTTCAAAAGTTGATCCATCCGATGCCCCAATGGTCGAGAATGCCCATAAAATAGCTGCTTGCTATGCTTTTTTAAAGCAAAACCTATCCAATATTACCGTAATAAGAGTAGAGGGCGCCAGCCGGATCCCTGTGCTGATTGCAGGCTATTTACCTGATGGCACCTGCATCGTGATAGAAACCTTCGCTATAGAAACCTAAAAATTATCCCATCCATTAAATAATCCTAAACCAAAACAATGAAAGCATTAAAAAAATTAAGCTTACTGGCCGTTTTATGCCTCGGCCTGGCTGCCTGTAAAAAAGAAAATCAAACACAGCCAGAAACAAACCCTTTTGAACAAAAATTAAACACCAAAGCAGTTACAGCAAACGCACAGGCTGTAGTTGCTGGTTTTCCTGAAACTTTCGAATCGGGTACTAAAGGAAGCTACACTGTGGCATCAGTTACTCTAAGTAGCGGAAGCTGGAGTCTTGACGACGCCTTAATTGGAAATTTAGCTGCAGATGCCAAAAATGGCAGTCAATCAGTACGTATCCGTAACACAGGTATATTAAGTATGAATTTCGATGTAAACGGAGCCGATGTAATCACCATTGTCCATGCCAAATATGGTACCGATGCCAATAGTACCTGGCAGCTCTGGTATTCTACCAATGGCGGTTCGAGCTGGCAACAAACCGGTAGCACCATTACCAGTAGCGCCACAACCTTATCTACAGCTACTTTTAACACCGCCATTTCTGGCAGTGTACGCTTTCAGGTCCGTAAAATCAGCGGGGGTACTGCCCGGATCAATATCGATGATTTCAGTATTTCAACCGGCGGTGGCACAACTACCCCGCCAACTACAACCCCTGGAGACAACAGCCATCTCTTAATGGGTAACCCCAGCAATGCCGTTGCCAGTACCTCCTATCCAGAAAACTATTTAATGGAACGTACTTATTATTCAAGTTCGTATAGTAAAAGCAGGGCTACCCCTAACTGGGTAAGCTGGCATATCGGATCGTCTGATTTAGGCTCAACCCCTCGTCAGGATGATTTTAGGGCTGATAACACGTTGCCAGCCGGCTGGTACCAGGTATCAAACAGCAGTTATTCTGGTTCAGGTTTTGATCGCGGCCACAACTGTCCGTCGGCTGATAGAACAGCTTCAGTTGCAGCCAACTCTTCTACCTTTTTAATGAGTAACATGATGCCACAGGCCCCAAATAACAACCAGGGCCCATGGGCTGATTTAGAAAACTATACCCGTTCTTTAGTAACAGCAGGCAACGAAGTTTATGTAATCTGTGGTTCTTATGGATCTGGAGGTACAGGAAGTAATGGAGGCATTACCTACACCATTGATAACGGCCGTGTTAACGTTCCATCCAATACCTGGAAAGTTATTGTGGTATTGCCTAATGGTAATAATGATTTAAGCAGAATTACTTCTTCTACCAGGGTAATTACGGTAAATATGCCGAATACCAACGGTTTAAATACCAACTGGAAAAATTACCGTACTACCGTTAATGCAGTAGAATCTGCAACAGGTTACGATCTTTTATCAAATGTATCTACATCAATTCAAAATGTAATTGAGGCAACTACTGATAACCAATAAATAGAACTCAGTTCTTTATATGATAAAGCGGTAATCCATAAATTTGGGTTACCGCTTTTTGCATTATGCTATTATATCATTCTGAACGCAGTGAAGAATCTTTTAATAAATTTACTAAAAGATCCTTCGTTACACTCAGGATAACAATCCCAATAAAATGTCTCGACCGCAATGCAGAGAAGCGGAGAGATCTACCCCGATAGATTTAGCTTCGCTAAGCCTGCGGGCTCTCGACTTCATTGCACTCCGCTCGAAATGACAATAAGGGGAAAGAAATTAATAGAAAAAAAAGCTCCGATTTTCATCGGAGCTTTTTATATGAGATTAATATTCCCAAAGACCTTGTTCGTAATCAAGAACAGATTTTTTAATTCTTTCTGATTCGTACAATCTCTCTTTAGGATTTGAAATAATATCCCTGATCTTGTTATCACCTGGATTAGATTCTTTAACAATATAGCTGCTAAATAAGCGGCGGATAAAGAAATCGTCGAAACTTAATGAAGACGCATCATTGTTGGTATTGATTAAACGTTTCTTAGTCAAAATCTCCCTTGCTTCAGGATAGTATACCCAAAATACAGGTTGCCATTGTTTAGAAACTTCATTAAATTTTAATGGTGCAATACCTACAATACGCGGTTCAAAAATAGAACGTTTGGTATCAAAGATCCAGTCTTCTTTGATCCTGAATTTCAGGAACAAATCTGCATTAAAATCATTAACAACTGTAGTAACTGTTCCTGTTTTATTATTTGAAACCTCTGCTGTTCCTAATGCCGACTTAGCTGCAGAATCTGCAGACATTGGATTAAGGAAAGCATCATCTTCGTTCAATGCGCTATCAATAGGTGAATAAGCAGTAAGCTCTTCAGATTTGATGGCTGCAATCAAAACATCGATTAATCTTGATTTCGGTGACCTTAATGGCGAATTTACCGTATCGCGTAAATCTATTTCCCTCCAGATCCTTTTTGCGTAAAAAACATCCTCTTCTCTCACATCCGCCAAAGGAACCATTTCAGTACTGTCAATGTCCTTACGGGCATAGAAACCATCTTTAGGTGGAACCTTTAGTTTCTTTTTAGCTGTTTTAACAGGAGCTTTTTTCACCGTATCAACTACAGGAGCAGCAGCCACTGGCGCAGCTTTTTTTGGTGCCAACTTAGTGGGCTTTTTTTGTGCAAAAGCAAACGTGGTTAACAAAACTAAAATAGCAATACTTAAAATCCTTTTCATCTTATTTTTATTTTACACTAAACGCCAATGAAGGTAAAATTCTTTGACGGCCATCAGGACCTACAGAAACAATATCTTCAAAAAACACCCTTGTACCAGGCGTAATCGAGTTAATGGCACCTTTAACCGCACCAGCAAAACTTCCGCCGCTACCAGCAATGGTAACTGCATCCGAACGAGGTTTGATAATGGTTAATTTATAACGCTGTATCTTAAATTTAACATCGAAAGGAAAATCATCCAGATCTGCTTCAATTTCCGATTCACTTTTTAACTGCACCGAAGCTACATCACCTCCAGCGCGGCCACCAACCTTTGCTACCGGAGCAGGAATGGCTTTAACCCTGAATTTTTGTGAGCCTAAACTAACCGTTTTACCAGCATTACTTGCCGATACATTGATTGATACTTCTGAACCAACCATACTACCGGGAACATTTACATTGTAGTTTCCGTTGCCACCAGACATTGAACCGCCTGAAATAGAAGCACGAACACTTTCTAATGGAAAACCTGCTGCCGATACCGTAAATGGATTAGCAATACCTGCATAAATTACATTCAATTTTGTTGAAGCAACTGATGCCGATGGTTTCGCTACCTGATAAGTTTGTGGTTGCGTTTTGTATTCTTTAACCTGTCCATTAGTTTGACGAACACGGACAGTACCTACCCAGGTAAACTGACCGACACTACCCGTACCACCAGTGTAAATTCCTTTACCTTCTTTAACCGATAATTTACTTCCGTTAACGGTAATATCAGGAGTTGACCTAGAATCACTAGCTGTTAAAAATACTTCAGCAGTATAAGGCTGACCCTGGATTACATAAGAAGTAGGTGCTACTGCAACTGCGGCAAACTGATCTAAATTAACCTGTGCCTTATCCATGTTTCCAAATAATTTTTTAACTACTTCTGCTTCAGCATTTTTCGTATCTGTTTGCAGTTTGGTTAAAATAGTCATTGCAGCGGTTAATGGCGTTCCCTCACCAAAGTAAGTTTCCTGCCAGTTGCCTTTTCTTTTTCTGGCAGGATCTTTAGCTTCAAGAGAAAATGCAACACCTGCCCTATCAGCCGGATCTAATAAAGAGATTAACTTTTCGCGTGTTGCGTTAATTCTCTTTTTCAACTCATCTGCTTTCTTTTGATTAATCATGATATTTTGAGCAATATCCTGATTTGATCTATTTACCAGGTCGTCGGTTTCAGGGTCTATCCCGTCGCCTGCCTGAGTAAACTCTTTTTTAATACTCTCAATATAATTATTTAATTCATCAGCGGCCTTCTGTGCTTCCTTTGCCTTATCGTAAATAGGCTGTGCACGTGCTGGCTCCTCTTTCAACTTCGAATTTTCGAAGGCAGAAAATAACTGATTAATACTTGTATTTACATTGTTTTTAGAAGTATCCAAACTATCGTTGATATTTTTGAATGCATCTAAAATGGTATCTGATACGTTTAAGGCGAGCATGGCCAACAATACCAAATACATGATATTGATCATCCGCTGCCTTGTTGTTTCTTTTCCGCCTGCCATGTTTGATGTAGCTTTTCCTTTAAAAATTAAAAACTAAACAAATTATACACGTGGGCCATTCATAGCCGATAGCATATTGCCATAAATAGCATTAAGTGATGATAGGTTTTTAGCCAGTTTGTTCACCTCTTCTTTAAACTGTTTCGAATCTTCCATCGATTCGTTAAAGTTCTGCATGGTTAACGATAAGTTAGAATAAAATTTATTCATCGATTTTAAATGTGCACTCGAATCTTGTAATTCCAATTCATAAACCGCATTTAAAGCAGATAAATTTTTAGCTAAATTATTCACCTGATCGTGGTAAGCCTGAGAATCTACACTGCTCTCGCCCATTGCTTTTAAATTAGCAGTAGCTTTTTCAAAAGATGCACTTAAATTATCAAAACCAGCTGATGCTGTTTTAATTTTACCTGTAAATTCGTTGGTTGCTGTAGAAGCATCTGCAACGTTAGAAATTGTTGCAACTTTATCACCAAACGTACGCAAACCTGTACCTAAGCTTTCGATTAATTCAGGGCCGATTTTGGCATCTGATAACATTTTATCTAAAGCTGCAGTATTCGAAGAAGCAACTGCTGCTACTGGTCTTGCTGAAGCTGTTGGTAATTCTCCTTTAAAATCTTCTTTTAATTCTGGGTAAACTCTTTCCCATGCTGGTTCTGGTTCTGGTGGGAAAAATCCGGTTAAGAAGAATAAAAATGCTTCCACTCCTAGACCAAGCCCGATCATGTAATTACCCACTATTCCACCAATGTGTAGAATTTTAAATAACGCTCCGATAATTACAATACTTGCTCCCCATGAAATCGCTACGTGTAACCAGCCTGGTTGTTTCTTTGCTGCCATAAAATTTTGATGTTTTTCTTTAGTTTTTAGTTTGTTTTGGTTTAATGTCTTAAATCGGTACCAGGGTAAGATGAAACACACCTGAAACCAATGTATGATCTTTGTGTATCCTGATATTCATATGTTGCTACCGCATTCTGTAAAAAGTAGCCGGTATCTTTCCACGAACCACCTTTTACTACTTTACGTTTTTTATATTTACTGTCGTTTGCACCTGCATCATAAGTAAAGTTAGGGTTCAGATCATGCAATAATGGGCTTGCACCTTTGTTGTATGCTGTTATTGTCCACTCAGAAACATTACCTGCCATATTATACAATCCATAATCGTTAGGGAAGTAAGATCTTACACCAACAGTATAAATACCACCATCGCTGGAGTAATCTCCACGGCCTGGTTTAAAATTAGCTTGTAAACAACCTTTGGTATTTCTAATATAAGGACCGCCCCATGGATATTTTGTTTTGGTATTACCACCTCTTGCAGCATACTCAAACTCTGTTTCAGCCGGTAATCTGTAATCAGATCTCGATCCAACAGGTAATTTTCTAGCTGTAGCAACACCGTCATATAACCTGGTTCTCCAGTGAGAGAAAGCTTTAGCCTGCTCCCAGCTTACCCCAACAACGGGATAATCATCATAAGAAGGGTGGTTATAGTAACCGCGAACCATCGGGTCGTTTTGAGAGTAAGAATAATCTGTTTTCCAAACCATTGTATCAGGATAAATGGCAATGGTATAACGATCGATATAATCCTGGCGTTTGCTGTTTGGATCCTTATGTCCAATAGCAGCTTTTTCCATATTTAATTCAGCATAAGAGTACTCAAATTTACGTACATCCAGTTCTTTTTTACCTGGAAGTGCATCAAGGCCAGAGTAATACATGCCATCTAACTGACTTGCCTGGGCTGCTGCCCCCCCTCTACCTTTGTTTCGCCAAATATTTGCTCCGTTCGGTCCAACTTTTTTCCAGTCGATGTATTTCTCTCCACCAACAGCCGCTGCAGCATTACCCCTTGGTGTCATCATAAACTGTTGAGGATTACCCATCATCACGACAGCGATAGAATCGCGTACCCAATTCGTAAACTGGCGGTACTCGGCATTCGAAATCTCGGTCTGATCCATAAAGAATGCACTAATTGTAGTCATTCTACCCGGTAAGTTCTGAGAAAATGTAATATCCTCATCAGCCCCTCCGATTACGGTATGCCCTGGCGGAATATAAACCATTCCCAAAGGAATTCGATCGTTTTTAAATTTTCGGTTATAAGCACCAACCAGCTCACCCTGACCACCATGGCCACAGCTTGCTAGCATTACAGTTATACCTACAATAGCTAGAAGGTAAATTTTCTTCATATTTTTTATGGTGTGCAACGCACGGTTAGGAGCAATTTTATCAAAAATCACTGAAATTATCAACAAAAACAAATATTTTACGTTAAATCATTACTACAAAGCGGTTAAAGTTACTTTAATGATTTTTTAGCTTTCACAATTTTGTTAAAAAAAATACGTAACCCCCTATATAACAGCAAAGTTACGCATTTATTGTGTTGACGTAAAATAATTTATCAATCGTATTATTTATTAGATATTTTGATATAGTTTTCAATGGCCATTGTCATTGAAGGCACACCCGGGGTTGGTGCAGCAATGTCAACAATTAGATCCATATCGGCGCATGCTTTACTGGTATTTACGCCAAAAGCGGCAATCCGTGTGTTATTTTGTTTAAAATCAGGGAAATTTTTGAACAAAGATTGAATACTCGACGGGCTAAAGAAAGCAATAACATCATAAAAAACTTCAGCCAGATCGGATAAATCGCTTACTACAGTCCTGAATAAAACTGCAGGGGTAAAATTATATCCGCTTTTTTCCAGAAATTTCATGGTATCCTCTGTAGCTACATCCGAGCAAGGATATAAAAACTTCTCACCTGCATGTTTTTTAAGTACTTCTGCCAAATCAGCTGCAGTTTGTTTACCAAAGAAGATTTTACGCTTCCTATATTGGATATACTTTTGAAGATACAAGGCAATTGTTTCTGAAAGACAGAAGTATTTCAATTCTGCCGGCACATCATAACGCATTTCTTCACAGATCCTAAAGAAATGATCTGCTGCATTACGACTGGTAAAAATCACTGCCGTAAAATCGGCAAGGTTAATTTTATCCTTTCTGAAGTCTCTTGCTGGCACCCCTTCTACATGAATAAAAGACCTGAAATCAACTTTTAAGTTGTGTTTTTTGGCCAAATCGTAATAGGGAGATTTTTCGGTTTCAGGTTTTGGTAAAGTAACCAAAATACTTTTTACTTTGCGGATTCTAGAGTCGTTCTTTTCTTGCATTTTCCTTTTTCCTGCTACAGCCCTATCGTTTTAATTAGTATGAGGATAGGACATATTTCGAGGGCGCAAAAGTACAAAATTAAATGCATTCTAGAAAACTTATTATTAGAAAGTATCGTTATACCCGCCCTTAACAACTGAAAAGCAAAAATGATGCCTAACAACAAGAATGCCAATACGATATAAACAGCCCCGTATTTAAGCGGCGAGAGGGCAAAAGCCACAACTAAAGGAATAAATAATAGCGATGCATTAAAGTAACTAAGGTATAATATGGAAATGTATTCGCCTACTGGTTTTTGAACATTAAACAGATAACCCAGAAAGCGTAAGAGGATTAATTTTAGCGCATAAAAAGCAATTATGGTAATGGATATGCTAAAGAAAAATTTAAAGCCATCTTTGGCCTGGTACATATCGTTCCATTGTGCCACCAGAAAAAAGAACATCCCAAAAACAAAACCGAACTGCACAAAAAGCAACAAAAACGGCCACGAACTAAAAAGGTTATCTTCTTTATTGATGTTGTTTAATATCCTGTTGCTAAAAAACGATTGTACAATGGCGGATAGCTGTTTGGAAAATGCATTTTTTAAAATGGCAAAAATAATGAGCATGCCAAAAATAAAGCCCAGCAACCCTACATTGCCTTTGGGGATTTTTGTACCCAACTGGTAAGGGTTTGCTTTTTTCTTTAAATGCTGGTATTTCTTGTGCCATGCCCACAAATCAAGCTTTGGAGAAAGATATTCTTTTTCAATCGTATCTAAAAGCGCATTTTTATTAATTAAGCTGTCAGGAAGTACCCAGGTATGGTGAACTAAGGAATCGGTAGAAAATTTCTGCCTGGCCAACGTTGCCGAATCGGGGCGATACCTCCTGTACCGGTATTGATTTACCACCGCACTATCTGTTTGAACAGGCAACTGCTGTGCTGCCACAAAATCTGCAGACCATAAAAAGGCAAACAAAACAAAAATGAATTTCGGCATGCTGTAAATCAAAACTTAAGGTTGCAAAAGTAGTCGAATAATCATTGTTTACCTAAAGAAAATAAATGGATTGATGAATATGCAGATCTGTTACGACCTTGCAAACAGAAGAAGTTCTGTGTAATCGCCTTTGTCTGCCAGTTTCAATGAATTAAGATATCCTCTCCTATTCTCACTTTCTTTCGAAAGATTTTCAGCTCCCCAGGTGAATACCGCTCCATGAAATAGCTTTTCAACAATAATATCTGCCAACAACCTGCTGTGCCTGCCATTTCCATTAGAGAAACAATGTATGCTCACTATCCGATGTTTAAAGCGGATGGCTATTTCATCAGGAGAATAAGCATTATTTTCAATCCAGAACCTGGTATCTTCCAGTAAATTCTTTAATTCAATGGCAACCTGCCATCTGTCTACGCCGATGTTTTTATTTGTTTTGCGGAATGCGCCTGCCCATTTCCAAACATCTTTATACATCCGTTTATGTATATCTTTAATAAAAGCCTCAGTTAATAATTTTTTCAGGTTTAAACTTCTTGCCTAGCGTCCATTTTATAGCTTCTTCGATATTTTGTTGCTCAAATTCATCGAGTTCTTCTCTGGTTGCAATAGTAGAAATGAGCAAACCTTCTTTCTCTTCTTCATCCAAAGGGGTTTGCCCATCAATATAGTTCAAATCTAATCCCATAAAACCTTAGGCAGTTCGTTTTTAATTTCTTCAGTCCTTTCTTTTATAGCCTTCTCAATCCTTTCTTTAGAATTACCCTGATCTTCTAATTGCATCGTATTCGAGGTACGAAGCACAATTTTTGTAGCCAATTCATTTGACTTTTTTTCAATCATTGCCTCTAATGACCCATCTTTAGGCACAAAACCGTAAACCAGTTCCATATCTAAAACCCTACCCAGCTCCCTAAGAGACTTTATGGTAATTGAACCATCGGCCTCTCTTTTTTCTATGTCTAAAACTCCTTGTTTACTTATCGATAATTTATTAGCCAATTGCTGCATAGACATGCCTAGGGTATTCCGGATCGCTTTAATCCAACCACTTGGTGGGATTGCAATTTTGCTCAGAGGTGCAAAATTTAAAAGTTTACCATTTAACTGTTGCAGCATTAGTGATTTTTTTCCCATAACATAAAAAGTAAAGCTATTACTTTATTTAAACAATACAAAAGTAAAGCTATTACTTTACTTAAACAACTAAAAAGTAAAGCTATTACTTTACTTAATGTAATTAAGCAGCTTAATTAAAATTTTAAATGACTCAATCACTGATCACATATTATGACAATAAAGAAAATTTAACTTCAGTATCTTTGCAAAATGTCTGGTATCTATATCCATATTCCCTTCTGCAAAAAGGCCTGTCATTATTGCGATTTCCATTTCAGCACTTCGCTAAAATTCGCTGATGAAATGGTTGAGGCTATTTGCAAGGAAATTAAAATGAAAAAAGACCGGATTACGGGCCAGGTTGGAAGCATCTACTTGGGTGGTGGCACCCCATCTATTTTATCTGAGACGGCTCTGCAAAAGATTTTCGACGCCATTAACCATACTTTTTCGGTTGATGCAAATGCAGAGATCACCATCGAAACCAATCCTGATGATTTAACGCCTCAAAAACTAAAAGAGCTTAAACAACTGCCTGTTAACCGCTTTAGTGTGGGTATACAGTCTTTTTATGATGAGGACCTGATCTGGATGAACAGGGCGCACCAGGCTAAGGAAGCTGAAGATTGTATCAAGAGAAGCCAGGATGCAGGTTTTGAAAACCTGACACTGGATTTAATTTACGGCTATCCTTTACTTACCGATCAAAAGTGGCTTAGCAATATACAAAAGGCGATTGAACTGGAGGTACCGCATATTTCGGCTTATGCTTTAACAGTTGAGCCCAGAACAGCTTTGGCCCATGCCATTAAAAACAAAAAGCAAA
Source organism: Pedobacter jeongneungensis (assembly GCF_000633455.1). Classification (GTDB taxonomy): domain Bacteria; phylum Bacteroidota; class Bacteroidia; order Sphingobacteriales; family Sphingobacteriaceae; genus Pedobacter; species Pedobacter jeongneungensis_A. Next base: position 51,358 of record NZ_AYMG01000014.1, on the reverse strand, counting down.
GTCCGGTTAGCGACAACCAGAGCGCTGCACAGTTTGTAATTTTAATGGAGAAACTGGTTGAGGCTGGCTTTGAACATTACGAGATTTCTAATTTTGCCAAACCCAACCATTACGCCATACATAACACCAATTATTGGAAAGGTATAGATTATTTAGGTATTGGCCCCTCAGCGCATGGCTTTAACGGCCAGAACAGGTATATGAACCCTGCAAATAACGCCTTATATATGGAAACTTTGGCCAAGAATAAACTCCCTGAAATGGTTGAAGAACTGAGTTTGAACGATAGGTTTAATGAATATGTAATGACCTCGCTCAGAACCATGTGGGGAACTGACCTGCAGAAAATAAATGCCGATTTCGGGAAAGATTTTTTAGAAGAAACGCAATACAATCTTAAAAATTTTGAGGATAAAGATTGGCTGGTTACAGATGGAGATAAAATCCGGCTAAGCCAGAATGGAAAATTATTTGCCGATCATATTGCTTCAGAATTGTTTATTGTTGACAATGATTAAATTAGAGAATGATTAAATGCTTTTGTATAAATCCATTATTCAATCACTCTATAATTCAATAAATATATATTTATGTCAAAAATTGTATGGATAACAGGTGCATCATCAGGTATTGGCGAGGCCCTGGTATATGAATATTTTAAAGCGGGCAACAAACTGATTATTTCGGGAAGAAACCGCGATGAACTGTTCCGTGTTAAAGGAAACTGCCAAAACTCATTTAATGTGCATGTTTTACCATTCGATTTAAGTGAAACCGAAACGCTGAAAAATAAAGCCGCTGATGCCATCCGTATTTTCGGGAAGATAGATCTACTGATCAATAGCGGAGGGGTAAGTCAGCGGAGTTTGGCCTTAGAAACCAACCTGCAAACGGAACAGCAGATTATGGATACCAATTTTTGGGGAACGGTTGTACTAAGCAAAGCAGTTTTACCCTTGATGATAGCCAATGGCGGCGGACAAATTGCCGTAATCAGTAGTTTGGTTGGCAAATTCGGCACAAAGTTCCGTTCTACCTATGCAGCATCGAAACATGCACTACATGGATATTTCGATTCCCTCCGATCGGAAATTTATGATAAAAACATCGACATCACCATAATTTGCCCGGGGTTTATTAAAACCAATGTAACCTATAATGCCCTAACAGCAGATGGAAAACCATTAAATATGATGGGCGATGCACATGAAAATGCGATGAGTCCTGCCGATTGTGCCAAACAAATAGTACAGGCTATCAACAGCAAAAAAGAAGAGGTTTACATTGGCGGAAAGGAAACAAAAGCGGTATTACTGAAACGCTTTTTCCCTAAGATTTTCTCTAAGAAATTGAGAACTGCGAAGGTGAACTAGATGGGGGGGCGTTAAGCGTGACTAGCGATGTTATAAAGAATGCGACTTAAGGATGAACGCAAATACCTAAACCCGATTGTAGCGGTATCCTTTTGGCTGTCATTCTGAGCGTAGTCGAAGAACAGCCAAAAGATTTAGCGAAAAGCGGGAATGCTCTCCCCTAAGAACTACTACAGCACCTTTCTAAAATAAAAAATTAAAGACCTAATAATCAATAAATTAAATAATAATTTCAATTTCTAAAAACCAAGTATCTGTAAGCCGTCGTAAATGGAATCAAATAACAGAAACTTAAAAATTAGAAATAATGAAAAATTTAATCCTATCAGTTTTTGCCGTAATTACAATGGCATTTACGACACAAGTTTACGCTCAAAAAAATCCAATGGTTGGCGGCGCGGCCATGTATTCAACTAAAGACATTGTTGATAATGCAGTAAATTCTAAAGACCACACTACCTTGGTTGCAGCAGTTAAAGCAGCAGGTTTGGTAGAAACTTTAAAAGGTGCTGGTCCCTTCACCGTTTTCGCTCCAACCAATGCAGCTTTTGACAAACTTCCTGCCGGAACTGTAGACAATTTGGTTAAACCAGAAAACAAAGCAACCCTTACCAAAATTTTAACTTACCACGTTGTTGCCGGTAAAATGGACAGCAAAGCAATCGCAAAAGCAATTAAAGCCGGTGGTGGCAAAGCAGAATTAACAACTGTACAAGGTGGCAAACTTTGGGCCTGGATGGAAGGTAAAAAACTGGTTTTAAAAGATGAAAAAGGTGGAATGAGCACTGTAACTATTGCAGATGTTTATCAAAAAAATGGTGTAATCCATGTGGTTGATACCGTTTTAATGCCTAAATAACATATCATTATCCTTATGATCAACTTGAAACGTTCCGGCTTTTGCCGGAACGTTTTTGTTTTAGCTAAATTATTCTCTTATCATTCTTAGTTCATACCATCTGACTTTTTTTGATGAATTGTCAGTTTTTTTTCAAGTTTTTCCATTTCTAATGCTTGCTGTTTTTTAACTATTTAATTTTGCTGCATTAATAGTTATTTAACATGAAATTCAATTTATCTCCGATAGATGTAGTTGAAGACATATCTAAATCAGATTTCGAGCTGAACTACCTTAAACCCCGCAAACCTCTGGTAATAAAAAATATGGCCAGGAAGTGGCCGGCCTACCAGAAATGGACGATGGAATACATGAAGGATGTTGTTGGGGATAAAACTGTTCCACTTTACGATAGTTCGAAAGCCGATCCATCTAAACCAATAAATGCTTCTGCTGCCGAAATGAAATTTGGCGATTATATCGACCTGATTAAAGATACACCTACGGATTTGCGTATTTTTTTATTCGATCCGATAAAGTTTGCCCCAAAATTACTGAAAGATTATATCGCGCCAAAAGATTTAATGGGCGGTTTTTTAGACAGCTACCCAAATATGTTTTTTGGCGGTAAGGGCTCTGTTACCTTCCTGCATTACGATATTGATCTGGCCCACATTTTCCACACGCACTTTAATGGCCGTAAACACGTTATTCTGTTTGATTATAAATGGAAAGAACGTTTGTACCAGATTCCTTATGCCACTTATGCACTGGAAGATTATGATGTAGAAAATCCTGATTTTGATAAATTCCCGGCATTAAAAGGCGTTAAAGGAGTGGAGGCCTATTTAGAGCATGGCGATACCTTATTTATGCCTACAGGCTATTGGCATTGGATGAAATACCTGGATGGATCTTTCTCTATTAGCCTGAGGGCATGGGACAAAAGCTGGGCTGTAAAAGCAAAAAGCTTGTATAACTTAACTTTACAGCGTAAATTTGACGACTTTATGAAAGCAAACTATCGTGAAAAGTACATGCACTGGAAAGAAGAACTTGCGGTTAAGAGAGCAAGTAAAGCGTTAGAAAAAAATTTACCCAAGTAAGCAAAAAGAATAGAAGCGAACGATTAAACAGGATGATGAGGTTTGGACTCCAAACTCAACACTCCAAACACCAAACCCAAATATGCATCCTAACATTATAAAAATACAAGAAAGCATCACGCCGCTTAAGCAGCAAATTATTAACCATAAAGTTTATTCAGCGATTAGTGAATTAGAAGATCTTCGGGTTTTTATGGAACACCATATTTTTGCCGTTTGGGATTTTATGTCGCTGCTTAAGGCTTTACAGATTAACCTTACCTGCACCAGCTTACCGTGGTTCCCGGTTGGTGATCCGGTTACCAGACAGTTGATCAACGAAATTGTTGCTGGAGAAGAATCGGATGTGGATGCAAGTGGTGCCATTAAAAGCCATTTTGAGTTATATTTAGATGCCATGGATCAATGTGGGGCAAATACAAAGCCCATCAATGATTTTTTAAACGCGTTAAAAAGCGGTAAAAGTTTTAATGAAGCGTTTGACATAGCCAATGTACCTGCTGCTGCCAAAGATTTCGTGAATGCTACATTCGAAACCATTAACAGTGGTAAAACACATTTACAAGCAGCCAGTTTTACATTTGGCCGCGAAGATTTGATCCCAAACATGTTTTACAGCATGGTAAATGATTTGAACAGCACCCAGGCCGATAAGGTATCGATTTTTAAATATTATCTGGAACGTCACATCGAAGTAGATGGCGATCACCATAGCCATTTGGCACTCTCCATGACAGAGAAACTCTGCGAAAAAGAGGAAGCATTTTGGGCCGAGGCGGAAGAAACTACAAAACAGGCCTTACAAAAAAGGATCGACCTTTGGGATGCTGCTTATGCCGGAATTGTTAAAAATAAAGTTGAAGCGTAATTATTAAATTGTTAAGTATTTGCTAATTTAGATTACGTGATTTTAGTCACATTTACCTGTTAACATCAATTTTGTAAAATAAAATTTACACATTTGTTGTTCGGCACAAATAACCGATTTAAGCGCATGAGTTTCATTTTAAAACCTGTTGATATTGTTGAGAATATCACTCCTGAAGATTTTAAGAAAAATTATTTGAAAACCAAACGTCCGTTAGTCATCAGGGGCCTTACCAAAGATTGGCCAGCGAGAGAAAAATGGACGACCGAATATTTAAAAGAAATTGGCGGCGACCTAGAGGTTCCTCTTTACGATAACTCTAAAGCTGATCCGTCAAAACCAATTAATGCGGCTACTGCACACATGAAATTTGGCGATTATCTTGACCTGATCAAACGTGAGCCTACTGAATTAAGGATTTTCTTTTTCAACCTGTTTAAAAAAGTGCCTAGCTTAATCAATGATGTAAAAATCCCGAAAGATTTAATGGGCGGTTTTATTGAGAGCATGCCGGCCATGTTTTTTGGAGGTTCTAACTCGGTAACCTTTTTGCATTACGATATCGATTTGCCACACATTTTCCATACTCACTTTGGTGGCAGAAAACACATTGTTTTATTTGACAATAAATGGAAAGATAGGTTGTATTGCTTACCCAATGCAACTTATGCTTTGGAAGATTATGATGTTGCCAATCCTGATTTCGAAAAATTCCCTGCGCTAAATGGTGTTGAGGGTTATGAAGTTTTCTTAGAGCATGGCGATACCTTATTTATGCCAACTGGTATGTGGCATTGGATGAAATATCTGGATGGCTCGTTCTCTTTAAGCTTAAGGGCATGGGATCAATCGATTACCCGAAAAGTGGCAAGTGTTTGGAGTTTATTTACCCATGGTGCGATTGATAGTTTAATTAAAATGACTTTCAAAGAAAAATATGCTCACTGGAGAGAGAAAAAAGCTGTTAAAATTGCTGAAAAGGCTTTAGCAAACGGCAAACCATAAAAATTAAAAAAAATTAAAATACAACGGGGCATCGGTAACGATAGTCCCGTTTTTTGTTATTATTGTGAATAACATTTAGTGCAAATAAAAAAATCAGATCACAAATGGATATCAACACACTTACCGAAAAACAAAAAATGCTTGCAGGCAAAGCTTATCAGGCTGGTGGCGAAGAACTTTCGAAAGAAAGATTAAAAGCCCGTGAAATCGTTTTTGAATTTAATAACCTCGCACCAAAATTTATTAAACAGCGGAAAGAATTACTTAAAAGGCTTTTTGGAAAAACAGAGCGAATGTTTTATATAGAGCCCCCGTTTAGGTGCGATTATGGGTATAATATCGAAATTGGCGATAATTTTTATGCAAACTTCAACCTGGTTATTTTAGATTGCGCTAAGGTCAGCATTGGTAACAGCGTTTTTATAGCGCCAAACGTAGCCATCTACACGGCTGGTCATCCCATTCACGCATACTTGAGGGATCAGGAGTATGAATGGGCACAGGAAGTGACCATTGGCAATAGCGTGTGGATCGGAGGAAATGTAGTGATTAACCCCGGCGTAAAAATCGGATCGAATGTGGTTATAGGATCAGGCAGTATCGTAACCAGGGATATTCCAGATAATGTTTTCGCAGCAGGAAACCCATGCAGGGTAATCCGCCAGTTAACAGATGCTGATAAGGATTATTACTATAAGGATTTTAAATTAGGCGAATAAACCAATCATCGTCCCCGTTTGCAACGGGGATGTATGAGAAAGGCGATTTTATCGCCTTTAAATTGCTTTTACAGCATTAAAAATGCTGTTCTCGCGAATCCTCGTTACAAACGAGGACTATTTATCTTCCATCCCTAACTGCTATGATCAACAATCACCTTCCACTCTCCTTTTATTTTTTTGATCAAAAGGGTAAAATATCCTTTTAATTCATCTTTTTCGCGTTTTACATTCCAGCTGCCCAATACAAAGGCAAGATCAGGTTTCAGAAAATCGACCTTTTTTATCCCAAACACCAAAAAGCCCATGGCAGATTTATCCGGATAACCTTTTTTATAATTATCCAATGTTTTTTGCCAACCGTAGGTTGGTCCGCTTTTACCTACAAAAAGTAAACTATCTGATTTTTCGTATCCTTGCATAAAAGCTTCAACATCGCCTTTGTTCCAATCGGTACGTTGTTTTTCAAGCAGATCGAGTATCGCTTGTTTATCTTTTGCATTTTGAGCATAGGTGCCAAATGAGACTAAAAGCAAGGCAATAAAGAGTATTTTTTTCATGATTATTACAATTTTGGTAAAAATTAAAGATATGAAACAAATTATTTCGTTCCATCGGTAAAAATTGTTTATTTACATTTTTTATCAATCTACCATGCAAAATAAAGTAATTACAATTGGCGAAATACTTTGGGACGTTTTCCCCGAGGGGAAAAAAGCTGGCGGTTCGAGTATGAACGTTGCGCTTAATTTACACAAACAAAGTATAGAAAGCAGTTTCATTAGTGCTGTTGGCGATGATGATAACGGCAAAGAGCTCCTCAATTTTTTAGCCAGCAATCATTTTGCAACGGATTTAATCCAGGTGAATAATGAATTACCCACCAGTACCGTTGTGGTTCAGCTGGATGAGCAACATCAGGCCACTTATACCATTAAACAGCCTGTGGCCTGGGATGCCATTAAAATTACCGAAGAAAATATAACTGCGGTAAAACAGGCCGATGCTCTGGTGTATTGTAGCTTAACCTGCAGGGAGGAAAAATCTAAAAAAACTATCCTCGAGCTTTTAGACCATGCAAAAACCAAAATATTCGACATCAATCTTCGCGCTCCATTTTACGAGAAAGAATTAATTGGCGAACTTTTGGCAAAAGCTGATATCTTAAAAATAAATGAGGACGAAATTATTTGGGTAAAAGAATCGTTCGGTTTAACAGGAAGTACGGATGAGCAACTTTTAAAACAGCTTTCAAGTCAGTTTAATATCGAAATCATCTGCCTGACACTTGGCGATAAGGGTGCCTGTGTTTTAAAAGAAGGCAAATTGTTTAAACATGCTGGTTACAAAGTTCAGGTAGCTGATACGGTTGGTGCAGGTGATGCTTTCTTAGCTACATTTATTGCCTGCTACCTGCAAGGCTACCCTATGGAAACCACCTTGGATAATGCCTGTAAGGTTGGTGCATTTGTAGCCTCACAGCCAGGTGCAAACCCAGAATATAATAAAAAAATTTACCATATGGCGCTTTAAAGACCCAGACCTTATAGGTTTTTGAAACCTATAAGGTCTGTTAGATTTATTTTTTAAACGATGGGTTTTGCGTTAGGGATTGTAAGGGTTTAGTACCGATCCTTCATCGGTACCGAAGCGAAGCGTAGCCCTGAAAAGCCAGACCCTTTCCCGTATTTCACGGGATTGGGGAATGCCCTAATCAGTTTGGCAGTTGACAGTTGGCAGTTTTCAGTTGGCAGTTTCCAATTTAACTATGCTTTGGTCTTTCAGCTTTTACCTTTCTTCTTGGCTCCAAATATGACACCGCGCTTAAATTAATACAAAGCGAAACTTTTATCTTCGATAAATCGTTAATACAAGCACATGAGAGGTTTTCGTTTTTCTGATTATAAGCCGGGCGATGCGCCAAAGGGTGGGTTCGATGAGTTGCTGAAATTATTTAGCGAACTGCTAAATTATACAGCAGGAGATGCAGCAGAGGCTTTAAGCTGGCTGAACGAGCTCGACAAACAATATAAGTTAACCAATAACGATTATGGTATCGGTAATTTTATCGACGACCTGAAAGACAAAGGTTATCTTACTGAAGATAACAAATCGGGAGAATTTAAGATTACAGCCAAAACGGAACAGACGATCCGAAAATCTGCATTGGACGAAATTTTCGGGAAACTGAAGAAATCTGGACGTGGTAATCACAATAGTAACCAATCGGGTATTGGTGAAGAGAAAAATGCGGATAGGCGCGAGTATAGTTTTGGCGATAGTTTGGACCAGATCGACATGACGGCTTCTATCCAAAATGCGCAGATTAACCACGGAATTGGTGATTTTACATTAACCGACCGCGATTTAGAGGTAGAGGAAAAAGATTTTAAAACCCTAACTTCTACGGTATTGATGATCGACATTTCGCACTCGATGATATTGTACGGTGAAGACCGGATTACACCTGCTAAAAAAGTTGCAATGGCCCTGGCCGAGCTGATTAAAACTAAATACCCGAAAGATACTTTGGATATTGTTGTTTTTGGAAATGATGCCTGGCCGATCAGTGTGAAAGATTTGCCGTATTTACAGGTTGGACCTTACCACACCAATACTTATGCAGGTTTAGAACTTGCTGCAGATTTGCTTCGTCGCAGAAAAACCCACAACAAACAGATTTTCATGATTACGGATGGGAAACCAACCTGCCTGAAAGAAAATGGCAAATACTATAAAAACAGCATGGGTTTGGATAGAAAGGTAATCAACAAAACCTTAAACATGGCGGCGCAATGTAAACGTTTAAAAATCCCGATTACGACGTTTATGATTGCAAAGGATCCATATTTACAGCAATTTGTACGTCAGTTTACCGAAATTAATGGGGGGAGGGCTTTTTACAGCTCATTAAACGGCTTGGGCGAATACATTTTTGAAGATTACATTAAAAATAGACGTAAGACGGTGAAATAGTCGGGAGTCCAAAGTCTTTAGTCCCGAGTTGGTGGATAAAAGGGTATCAAAATAAATTAAGCATGGCTAAACGCACAAATAAATACAAGTTAACATTAGAAGAAATATCTTTAGCAAGAGAAGAAGACATTAGCAATGCACCTTTAACACTTGAGTTTGATAATCACGATAATATATTTAACATTATAAACGCTGTAAAAAGCAAAAACATTTTTGAAGATGAAAATCAGAGTACTGAATTTGCCATTGGTTTGAAAATGTTAACAGAAGTTGTGTTGAAAAACAGAGACCTTGAACTTTTCAAAGAACTACAGCCCGCAATTGGTGAGTTTATGAAAAAACTGAAGAGTAAATAAAGAATAGTATAATCCAATATATGCAAAATACAACATTAGGCCAGTTAAAGGCTACAAATTATACATCAAGAAGCGTTAAGGAAGAGCTGAGGGAAAATTTGATAAAAGTGCTGCGCGATAAAAAAACCGAATTTGAAGGTATTATCGGTTACGATGAAACGGTTATTCCAGAATTACAGACCGCAATTTTATCACGTCATAATATTTTACTTTTAGGTTTACGCGGACAGGCAAAAACGCGTATTGCCCGCTTAATGGTAAATTTATTGGATGAATATGTGCCCTACGTTGCCGGAAGCGAGATCTTTGATGATCCGCTAAACCCAATTTCATGGTACGCCAAAAATGAAATCGCCACCAAAGGCGACGATACCGAAATTGCCTGGTTGCACCGCAGCGAAAGGTACACCGAAAAACTGGCCACACCAGATGTTACCGTTGCCGATTTAATAGGCGATGTTGACCCGATTAAGGCCGCTACTTTAAAGTTAACCTATAACGATGAACGTGTAATCCACTTTGGTTTAATTCCACGTGCTCACCGCAGCATTTTCGTAATTAACGAGCTTCCCGATTTACAGGCTCGTATCCAGGTAGCGCTCTTTAACATGTTACAGGAAAAAGATATACAAATCCGTGGTTTCAAATTGCGTTTACCTTTGGATATCCAGTTTGTATTTACCGCAAACCCTGAAGATTATACCAACCGTGGAAGTATCGTTACGCCATTGAAAGACAGGATTGAAAGTCAGATTTTAACACACTACCCTAAAACGGTCGAAATTTCGCGTAAAATTACTTTTCAGGAGGCAAAACTTACTGCCGAGCAAAAAGCCAATATCGAAGCTGATGGCCTGCTGAAAGATTTGATTGAACAGATTGCTTTCGAAGCGCGTAAAAGTGAATACATCGATCAAAAATCGGGCGTTTCGGCAAGACTAACTATTTCTGCCTACGAAAATTTAATCAGCACTGCAGAAAGAAGGATGCTGATTGCAGGAGAGAAAAACACATTCGTGCGTTTATCAGATCTGGCCGGGATTATTCCAGCCATAACCGGTAAAATAGAACTGGTTTACGAAGGTGAACTGGAAGGACCAGCTCATGTAGCCACAACTTTGATCGGTAAAGCGGTTAAAACCCTGTTTGCACGGTATTTCCCAGATCCGGAAAAAGCAAAAAAAACCAAAACAGCCAACCCTTATACCGAAGTAACCGAATGGTTTACCGAAGGCAATAATGTTGATGTTACAGATACTTTGAGCAATGCGCAATATAAAAAGGCATTGATGCTGGTACCAGGCTTGTATGATCTGGTAAAGAAATTCCATCCCAAATTAAGTGAAAACCAAACTTTATTATTAATGGAGTTTGTATTACATGGCCTGGCTGAATATTCGCAATTGAGCAAAAACTTTTTAAATGGTGGCTTCGGCTTTTCTGATATGTTTGGCAGTTTATTTAACGCCGAATTCGACGAAGAAGAGGATGAAGACGATTTCAGATAATATTGAATTTCTCTAATTTGATTAGCTTTGACAAATTCTTCCCCTAAAGAAGAATCTGTCGAAGCTTTTTTATTTACAAACCCGAATATATAATGGGAAGATTACCTTTTATTATTGTCGCCTGCATTTTTATTATTGCATTTGATATTTACTGCTTTAAAGCCATAATTGCTGTTTTTAAAAAATGGAAACCGGGCACAAAAAAAGCATTTGGCATTGCTTACTGGACCTATAGCGCATTATTGATTATTGGTGTATTCTGTGGCATTTACCTTAATCTTTTTCTTACATTAAGGGCCATTATTTTAGTTGCTTTCTTTTTAACGGTAGCCTGCAAACTGGCCATGTTACCCTTTTTGGTATTGGATGATTTACGCAGGTTGTTTATCAGAATTTTCAGAAAAAATAAAACCACTGGAGTTTCAACAACAACGCAAACCGCACAATCTACAGCTGCAGAGCCGATTTCAAGGTCAGAATTTTTGGTTAAAGCCGGATTGGTGGCCGCTGCTGTTCCACTAACATCGTTAAGCTGGGGAATAATTTCAGGCGCTTACGATTATCAGGTGCGAAGGGTAAATTTAATCCTCCCTAACCTGCCCAAAGCTTTTGACGGGATTACGATGGGGCAGATTTCTGATATTCACTCAGGCAGTTTTTATAATAAAACAGCGGTAAAAGGCGGTGTAGAAATGTTATTGGGAGAAAAACCTGATTTCATCTTTTTTACCGGCGATTTAGTAAACAACCTCACCAACGAAGTAAGGGATTACCAGGATATATTTTCGAAAGTAAAGGCGCCTTTGGGCGTATATTCATCGCTAGGAAACCATGATTATGGTGATTATTATTTTGGGAAGGAATCGTCTCCTGCAAAAGTAAAAAACCTGAAAGATATGGTTGATGTACACAAAATAATGGGTTACGACCTGTTAATGAACGAAAACCGCAGGTTAAAAGTAGATGGAGAGGAAATCGGCATTTTAGGAATTGAAAACTGGGGAATGGGTCGTTTTCCAAAATATGGAAAAATGGAACTGGCTGTTCAAAATACAGATGATTTACCGGTTAAGCTTTTGTTAAGTCATGATCCTTCACACTGGCGTGGAGAAGTTTTACAAAAATACCCTCAAATAGATGCCATGTTTAGCGGGCACACACACGGCATGCAGTTTGGTGTACGTTTAAAAGAATATCAATGGAGCCCTGTGCAATACATCTATAAGGAATGGGCAGGATTGTACCAGGAGAAAAAACAACAGCTATACGTAAATGTTGGCTATGGCTTTCTAGGCTACCCGGGTAGGGTTGGCATTTTACCTGAGATTACGATATTTACTTTAAAAAGGGCTTAGATACCAGATAAAATCCAATAATGGTGTCAGATGTTACCATCTGACACATATCTTACCGTCAGATAGTAACATCTGACGGCACACAAATTCCCTCATTCAATAAATATCTCTATCCCGCGTTAAAGCGATAACCTACTCCCCTAACGGTTTGTAACAACTGCGGATTGTCTGGATTCAGTTCGATCTTTTTACGCAAGCGTACAATATGCATATCAAGTGTGCGGGTATTTACGTCAGAGTTGTAGCCCCAAACCACCAACATCAGTTCATCACGGTTGATTACTTTGCCTGGGTTGCGCAGGAAATAAAGCAGGATACGGTTTTCCAATATGGTTAACTCGATTTTCTTTCCGTCTCTAAACAAAGTATGGATGTTTGGATGATGTTCCATATTGCCAAAACGGTGAATCTCTGCAGAATCTTTATTAACAATAAACTTCACCTTGCTCTCTAACATGGCCACCAAAACATCCATATTAAATGGCTTGGTGATATAATCAGATGCACCAAAGTTATAAGCATCAATTTTATCTACATCCTGTGCCTTGGCTGTCATCATAATTACCAGGTTTTCGAAACCCTGTTTACGTACATTTTCGCAAACTTCGGCACCCTGTTTACCCGGCATCATCCAGTCCAATAAAACAATATCGGGCTGATCGGCCAAAATCATTCTCTCACCCGCTTCGCCATCATTTGCTTCAAGCACAGTATAGCCCTCAGCTTTTAAACGGTGAGCAACAAGAAAGCGAAGATTCTCATCATCTTCTACGATTAATATTTTTACTTCTTTAGACATTTATGTGTTTTTTTACTGTTTTAATGTTGAAACGCTGCAATGTTTGAAGGTTCAATATTCCAACCTTTAACGTGTAACTTTTAAACTTCTTTATTCTTGTAAGGTTGAAAAGTTTTAATGTTTTAAGGTTAAGTTCAACATTCCAACCTTTTAACGTTTAACATTTCAACTATTAAATTTAACTATTATATGGCAGCACAATTTTAAACTCTGTACCGCTTCCTACTTTGCTCTTTACGGTAATTTCTCCCTCCATAAAGTTAACCAGTTCTTTGCAGAATGCCAAACCCAGCCCAACACTCCCCATTTGATTATATTCATTCTGTATCCTGAAAAACTTCTTAAATATATTGTTTAATTCTGATGATGCGATACCGATGCCTTTATCGGTAAAACGAAACACAAGTACCCCTTTAATCAGTTTTGCACTGATATTCAGTTTCTTTTGTTCGGGTTTGGAATATTTGTAAGCGTTCTCTGCCAGGTTATCAAACAAACTCCCCAATAACACCGGATCGGTAATAAAGGTTTTAAAACCCGATACCTCATAGGTCATTTTAAAATCGGGATGTTTTAAAGTATGCGATTCGATGGTACTTTCAATAAAATCAACAATATTTACCTCTTCATGATTCAGCTTGATTGCCTTATTTTCGATCTGTGTAAAGGCCAGCAGCTTGTTCATTAAACCATTTAACTTATCTGCTTCTTCATCCAGTATTTTACCATAAAGCTGCTGTTCTCTTTGGGTTAAAGCTGTAGCACTTTTAATATTGTTTCCAGCAATTTTAATCACACTTACGGGCGTTTTAAATTCATGAGTAAGGTTATTCACAAAATCGTACTGGAGCTTAAACATTTTGCTATTGATGTTCAGGTTACGGTAAATTAAAAAAGCCACCAATAATAATACGCCGTACACCAGTAAGAGTACCAGGGCAATTGGCATAAAGTAAATAAAAATCTCTTTTTTGATGTAAGATTTAGATGAAATCAGGTAAAACTTAAAATCAGAGAATGCTCCTGGTAATGCAATTTCTGTCGTAATATTTTCATCAGAAGTATCTATCGGATCGTAAGTAAGCGGCTCAATCCTGATGGTTTGATACAATAAGGGACGGGTATTAACAATCTTTATTTTATGTGCATCGAGCTTAAAAACCATTATATCCTGAGGGTAAACCGGAGCAGGGTTAAGCTTGCGCCTGATCATATCCTTATAAATCCTTAAATCTTCCCGACGGGGAATATTAAGGTAGGTGATTTTATTTTCGTTCGAGTTTACAATAGAAAAATTGGTAAACAATTCTTCTTGCGTGGGTACCGACGCCGTATCGAGATCTTCGACAAAAGTGGCCAGTTTGATAGCTATTGCATTAAAATCACTCCCTACGTTAAAAGAGCGGGTATCATCTTCTGAGTATAGTTTTACCGAATCTGGCTTTACCCCTTTACCAAACTGATAAATAGATTTAGGCCCAATACCCAAATGATTCGCATTGATACCATCTTTAACAGCAACGTTTTTCACCTCTGTATCGTAAAAAGTAACCTTTGAGATAAAGGGATATTTTAACATCACCGTATCTACAAACTTCGATGCAGTAGAAGAATCCAAAAAGCCATTATAATAAGAAATTTCGGGCATTTTGTTCTGAAAGAAGTCGTTATATGGCTTAATACTCTGCTCAAGCACATTTACCTTTTCGGAAACAAAATCGTTCTCTATCGATTTTTTGCTATAGTTAAATGCAAGGAAAAGCGACAGGATAAAAAGAATGGAAATGAGTATAATGAAAGTTACACCTAATGAGAAGTTTTTACGGTAACTGCTTTTCTTATCTAAGGCCATACCTATTTCTTACCTAGATTTTCGTTTAAAAACTCTTCTAAGGCTTTGTACAGGGCTGTTCTGCTTTGCTGGCGTACTACCGGATCGGGACCTTCCTCTTTTTCGATATAGGTAACCTGAACATTCCGTTTTTTAAGTTCTTTAATAAACTGCACGCCTTCTGCTACATTAACACTTGGGTCTTTAGGGTTTTGTGCAATAAAAACAGGTGCTTTAAACCGGTCTGCGTGAAATACAGGCGATGCAAAACGCATATAATCGGTTTCAGTTATGGGATTGCCTACAATTTCGTAATACATCTGTAATTTGGCCTTTAAAAATGGAGGAAAAGTTTTGAGGTAACTAAACAGGTTAATCACGCCCGAATTTGATCCGCCACATTTATAAAGATCAGGATTTTTATACAAACAATTTAATGCAATATAACCTCCAAAACCATTACCATAAATGGCAATCTTTTTAGGATTGGCAATTTTTTCTGCAATAAGCCATTTTACACCGTCATTTACATCTTCCTGTATTTTATCACTCCACTGTTTAAAACCCGCAGCATAAAATGATTTTCCATAACCGGTAGAACCGCGATAATTTACCTGTAAAACGGCATAACCACGATTGGCCAAAAACTGTACCTCTGCATTATAACCCCAACTGTTTCTTGATTTTGGCCCGTTATGCGGAAGCACCACCACTGGTAAATTAACGGCCTTTTTGTTTTTAGGCAGGGTTAAATAACCATTAATGGTTAAATTATCCCGGCTTTTGAAACTGACCGATTTCATGGCATTCATATCTTCCGGTTTAATGGAAGGACTCACATCAGTAAGTTTTTTAAGTCTTTTATCAACAGCCGTATATAAATAGTAAGAACCTGGATTTTTATCGGTAAAGGTGCGTATTACAAACACTTTATCCGTTTTATCCTTATCCATAATTACCCATTCGGTACCAGGTAAAAGTTTGTCTATCCTCGAGTAAGCCACTTTGGTACTATCATCAAGGTAAAATTTCTCCCTTTTCCAGGTTTCGCAGGTCGCGAAGAGCATTTTTTTCCGGAAACGCGAATAGGTTGCATCCACTACGTTTAAGGTATCGTTGGCAAAAAGCACCTGCTTTTCTTTTCCGCTTTTTAAATCAAGCGCTACCAATGCGTTCTTATCACGGTTAACGCTGGAGATGGCATACAGTACATTGGGTTGGTCTTCCGAAAAGGCTATAGGCTGTAAGGTAGTCTCAAAATTATTGGTAATTACCGGTGCAAAAGCCTGATTTTCGTTTTCGCGGTACATTAAGGTTTCATTCACCCCATCACTTGCAACTGCAATTTTAAGTACACCTTTGCTATCTGTCATCCACTTGGTAATATTACCCGGATTTTTAGCGGCAATATCCATTTTCCCATCACGTACGTTTAAGCGGTATACATCAAAAACGGTCGAATCGCGCTTGTTGGAAGCCACAATAATGTATTTATCATCAATCAGCTGATCTTCTATTACCCTCAACCGGTTTTTCTCATTGGCACTTAACTGAACCTGCTTACTTCCGTCTTTATTGATGACGAAAATATCAGATCTACGCTCTTTAGATCCATCTTCTGTGTAATAAATCAGCTCATTATTGCTTGTCCAGAAATGAAAACTAATGTTTTTTCCATTTAAATGGGTAAGCTGAACACTATTTCCTGTAGCGAGGTCTTCCACAAAAAGATCGAGTTTTTTATCCTGGAGTTTTAAATACGACAGGCTTTTGCCATCCGGAGAAATGCGGTAATAGGCTTTATCCTGTGTTTTAAAAAAATCGTCCACAGGGATAGTATCACTGTTTGAACCCTTACAGGCCCAGATCAACACGATCATTAAGAATAGAAAAAACCTTTTCAGCATAAATAAATCCTTCACCGGATGACAAAAATAAGCAACATAACAACTTTAAGCGATTTACACCAACAATGTTACTTATGCAAATAATAATAAGTTGTTGCTCAATTTAGTATTTATAAAATTTACAAGAAATAAAACACAGGTAACATTTAAAATACGTTTTATATCTATAACTGCTTTAGCTAAAGATGTATTAAAATGTTACATTTAAAACTTATAATTTAGGATTATGAACCGCTTGCTTTTCATCATATTCTTATTGCTAACACTCGGGGCAGATGCGCAGGTTTTCCGTCCCAATCAACAGGTTGCGCCTGATGAAAGCACTTTGGCCATTCAATATTACCAGGATGGAGATTATGAAAAGGCGGTTGTACTGTTAGAAAAACTTTATGCTATCCCTAACAATGATGCTTATTTCGACATTTATTTTAATACGCTGTTAAAATTAAAGCGTTATGATGTTGCCGAAAAAGTGGTAAAACGTGAGGTTAAAAAAAATCCGCAAAGCGAACTTTATCCTATCGCGTTGGGCAAACTTTACCAGGAAAAAGGTGATGCACAGGCGGCCAATAAGATTTTTAATGAGGTAATTGACAAATTGCCAAAAGAAGAATTTAAGATCAGGAATTTAGCCAACAGTTTTTACCGTTTCGAAAATTACGATTTTGCGGTTCAAACTTTTAAACAAGGGAGAAAACTACTGGGCAACGACCAGGCTTTTACTTTTGAACTGTTGAACATTTACCGTTTCAAAAAAGATAAGCCCATGCTCATGCAGGAATACCTGGATGCAATGGCTGCCATGCCACAACTCTTACCACAGGCCGAAGCCGTATTATCATCTATTTTTGAAGATAAAAACGACTACCAGACTTTTCAGGCGGCTATATTAAAGAAAATACAGAAAGAGCCCGATGCCGAAATTTACATCCAGTTACTTACCTGGAATTACATCCAGCAACAGGAATTTGACATGGCCCTGCGCCAGTTAATCGCTTTTGATAAACGGACCAAGGCAGATGGTGGTACCCTATTTAACGCCATTTACACTTTTGTTGATAATGGTGCTTATGAAACGGCGATTAAAGCATACGATTACCTGCTGACCAAAGGAAAGGATAGCCAATATTACCTGCCATCAAAAATCGAGATGCTCAATACCAGGTATAACCTGCGTACCAGCGGAAAATACACGGCTGCTAATCTTGATCTGCTGGCGAAAGATTACGAGGCCTTACTGGAAGAAAACGGCAAAAACAGAAATACCCTTTTCGCGATTAAAAAACTAGCCAACCTGCAGGCTTATTATTTAAACCAACCCGCTAAAGCAGAAAAAGAGCTGGAAGAAGCGATTAAAATGCCAGGCATTAATGAGATGGAACTTGGCCAGCTGAAACTGGATTTAGGTGATATTTACATCCTAACCAACCAGCCATGGGAAGCATTTTTGGTGTACGAACAGGTAAGCAAACAGTTCGAAGGGCAGCCCGTAGGTAACGAAGCCCGTTTCCGCAGCGCAAAACTTTCTTTTTATCAGGGCAATTTCGAATATAGTAATGGGCAATGTTTGGTTTTAAAGGCCGCTACCTCTCAACTGATTGCCAATGATGCCTTAAACCTGAGTTTATTGATCAGTGATAACATCCAGACACCTGCCGATAGCAATGCCTTAAAAATGTATGCTGATGCAGAAATGCTTTTATTCAGAAACCTGCCCGAAAAAGCGGTAAAAAAAATGGACAGCATCGCAATTGCCTATCCTCAAAACAGTTTGGCAGATGCCATTATGATGAGTAAAGCACGGATTTTTATTAAAGCGAACGATTTTCAAAAAGCTGCCGATATCCTTAAAAAAGTAACGGAAGAATTTAAAGATGGGATCTGGACAGATGATGCACTTTTTACACTAGGAGATCTGTACGAAAAGAAGTTGAATGATATTGCACAGGCAAAAATATATTTCCAGAAACTGATTACAGATTATCCTGGTAGCATGTTCAGCGCTGAAGCGAGAAAAAGATTCAGGAATTTAAGGGGAGATGGGGTTTGATTAGTTCAGTCGTTCATTAGTCATTAGTTCATTCGTAATGGTTAATCGGTTAATTGTTGTAACTGGTTAATTGCCCCACACACTCAGCTTCAAGTGCCAGACCAGATTAAGTGTACTTTAAAAATTGATATGCTGCTGAAAGTATCAATGCTAAGATACCTATAATCAAAATTCTTTCTCCATGTGCCCGGTCTGCCGGGGCGTAACCAAAGACCCGTTCTCCGTTAGGCAATGTTTTTTTATGAGTGCGTAAATAGGCTCCAATGATGATGGCAATTAATCCGCCAATAACAGCCAGAATATAACCTGCTATAATAAGCAATTGTGGACTTTTTTCTGGTTTAGCTAATGCTTCTATCCTTTTTGCTTTAAGTGTTTGAATCTCGTTAACATTTACTTCTACACCACGTTCTTTTAATATTTTTTTGGCCAACAAAAAGTCTAAACTGCTCCACTCATCCTGTTTTTCAATAATTTCTTTTAGTTCTTCACTACTGAAATCAAAAATATAGTAACCCGGGTCGATATCTGCTAAATCTTTCTCTGCCAGTTGTAGCAGCAAAGTGTCGGCCCGTTCAAAATCAACAGGTTTCAACTTTATTCTAAAGTCTTTATTGATTTCATTATTGGCAAACGAAACATCAAAGTTTTCAGAAACATCCTCCAACCCACACTCAATCCCGTTTTCTCTAAATGTTTCGGCCAGCGCCATAGCTGCCGCTTTATCATTAAATCTTTGGAAGGTTACAAAATCAGTGGTCATGGTTATTTGAATAAAGCGTCAGGATGAAGATACTAATTAAAATCATCCCAGTCCCAAACCACCACGTTCCACTCTACACCGCTACTATCGGTATAAGTATGAATGATCTCGAAGCCAATGCGTTTATGTGAATTCATCGATCGAAGATTAATACTTGCAATTTCAGTGATTGCGAAGTCATATCTACTTTTAAAATAATCTTTATAGGCATTGTAGCATTCATCAAATAAACCTTTGCCCCGATAATCGTGCCCAACGCAAACCTGCCCAACCACAATATAATGATAATCAGAAACGGGTTTCCCCTGATATAAAATATCATCGAAGCTTTCGTACATTTCAATCAGCCTCGGAATATCATTTTTTGATTGCTCTGTCATTCCTAGTACATAGGCTGCAACGATATCCCCATCTTTTGCAATAACATTAGGTTCATATTGATGCATTTTCTCCAGATCATCGAGCGAATGCGAAACAGTAACAAAACCCTGTTCATTAATTTGTTCTGGGGTTAAATCCTGTTTTAGGTTTTGCTTTTGAAGTTTAAGAATTCCCTCAAGCTCTTTTATGGTAGAAGATGTGGTAATGGTAATCATTTCAATATTGCAGCTAACTTATGCATCTAATGCAATAATAGCTAAGGTTAACAACAAAATAAAGCAAATGCCAGCTAAAATTAAAATTCTTGCGCCATGCTGTCTGTCCATTAAAGAATAAGAATATACCTTTTCGCCGCTATACAGCGTCTTTTTCTTCTTCATTAAATCCCAACCGATTACCAGGCCCAAAATACCACCGAAAATTGCGGTAAGGTAACCTGTGTAAATGTAATTGCGCGTTGAGTTATCTATTTTTTGAGAGGCGTTATTTCGTATCATGCTAAATAAAGGGTACTACAAATTTAATTGAATAATAGCACTTAAAAGAATAAAAACAGTTATCCATACATTTTTTGCCATTTATATATTATTTACCTTTGCAATATGTTTTTATATAATGTTACGCTCATCCTCGAAGATGCAGCAGCCGAAGAATGGTTACAATGGATGCAGGATGTTCACATCCCTGAAGTGATGGCAACAGGTCTGTTTGTTTCTAACCGCTTATTAAAGGTTGTAGATTCGCCAAACGAAGGCGTAACTTATTGCGCACAGTATGTTGCAGAAACACTCGAACAATACAATAAGTACCAGGAAGAATTTGCACCAGCTTTACAGGCCGAGTTAAACGAAAGGTATAAAAACCGTTTTGTAGCCTATCGTAGCTTAATGGAGTTTGTGCCCCCAACCTCCTAAGGGGACTTGAACCTTTAAAAATATAAGCCCCTTCGGGGGATTTAGGGGTTCAGCTTCTCGTTATTCTTATGCCTGTCTGCATCTCGGATGCTCTTTTTCTCCAGGTTCTTTTCTAAAGCATCGGTTAGGTTAATACCGGTTTGATTGGCCAGACAGATCAGCACAAACATGACATCGGCCATTTCATCGGCAAGATTTACTTCTTCGTCGCTTTTCTTAAACGACTGCTCGCCGTATTTACGGGCCATAATCCTTGCAACCTCACCAACTTCTTCCATCAAAATGGCAGTGTTGGTTAATTCATTAAAATAACGGATTCCTGTGGTTTTGATCCAGCGGTCTACCGTTTCCTGTGCTTCGTTAATGGTCATTTTTCTCTTCTTCTATTTCTGATTTTATAATACTGCTTACTTCGGGTTTAGCACCTTCAAGCAAAAACACACCTGCCCCTTTTTCACGTGCATAAGGTGTTTTTATTTCCCCGATTTTGGTAATCCTGGCAAAATAAGGCTGCTCCCGCTTACGTTGCGGATCTTCATCTTTCCACCCGGTGATCATAATTAAATCTTTGATCGGTTTATCCATTTTAAACCAATACAGGTAATCGGCATTGTATGATACCGCATTGATGTTTTTATATTTTGAATAATAGTTAATCGCGCCGGCCTGTCCATAATTATCGGCACGGACTAACAATACTGATTTATCTTTAACCTTTCCGTAAGCAATGTCAACCAATGCTGCCAATTCTTTCCAGCCCTGCATATCAGCATAATCCTGTGGCAGCGCATGATTTTTCCCATCTTCCCAGCGCAGTGCCCCTACCCGCTCAAATCTTTTATGGTGCGCGATAATTTCGTCAGGACTATAAACCGGCATCAAAAGTGGTAACAGGTAAATAAATGTGCCTATTTTAAAAGCGAACAGCAAACCTGTTAGTATACATTTTTTCACTAAAACCCGACTTAAATAAACAGCGCCAAAAGCCAGTAAAACCGGATATAAACCTAAGGCATAATAATCTTTGGCTTTAAAATAACTGAAGACAATAAGGGTAATGATGTAGGTTAAAATAATCCAGCTGTATTTCCTGAAATCTTTATAAAAAATCAAACTTCCAATCCCTGCCAGGAGGATGAAAATTGAACTGATAAAAAAGAGAAACTGCCCGATAAAAAAATCAATCCGGTTTACATGTACCAATTGAGTAGCCTGCAAAATTTTCATGTGCGTGAGTACCGGAAAGTGATGGTTGATCTGCCAGATTACATTAGGTGAAATAATTAAAAGTGCCAGCAAAATGGCCAGATAAAGGTGTTTATCGGCAAATATTTTTCGATTTGGCGTAATAATTACGGCGGGCAACAAACCAATAACCAGAAAAAGGACATTATACTTATTTAGGAAGCCTAAAGCCACAAAAACGGCAAAAGCATACAGGTGTTTAGTCTCTTTTTGATCGAAATACCTCAATAAATAATAGAATATTGCTGTCCACGCTAAAACATCAAAAGAGTTGGGCTGGTAAAGAGTATTTAGCCTAAGCAGAATAGAAAATATACAGGCTACGGCAACCAAACATTTGGCCAATAGGTTCCCTTTTAAGAAATCGACGGTTTTCCAGCAATACAATATGGTTACAGCCCCCATTAATGCAGGTACGAGTTTAACCATAAAAACACCATTGCCAAAAGCTTTAATCAGCCACGAAAATAGCGAGGTTAAAGGTGGCACTGAGGTAAAACCAGCGGCAATATGATTGGCCTGATCTAAATGGAGAAACTCATCTCGATGTAATTCGTAAACTGAATTAACCAATAAAAAAGATAAGGTTAATTTTAAAATCAGAAAAACCACAAGACAAGCATATTCCGCCAGTCGGTTCGGATTTTTATCCTTCATATTTGCTTAAGTTCAATTTTTTGAAATGGATGAATTACGATTTTTGACCAATCATTGCCAAATTAGTTACGTTCAGCACCATTAAATTTATTATTCTTTATTTTTTGTATCTATGATAATCGTAACCGGTCCATCATTTAATAAAGCTATTTTCATATCGGCGCCAAAAATCCCGGTTTTTACTTTTTTACCCAATAAAGCCGATAGCTTTTCGATCATTTTCTCGTAAAGTGGAATCGCCACACCTGGTCGCGCTGCCCTTGTAAAACCCGGACGATTTCCTTTTTTGGTAGATGCGAATAAGGTAAACTGGCTGATCAATAAAATATCTCCGTCCACATCGGCAAGTGCTTTATTCATCATTCCATTTTCATCACCAAAAACGCGCATCCCGATAATTTTCTGTGCCAACCAATCCAGATCTTCTAAAGTATCTGCATCTTCAATACCCAATAACACCAAAAATCCGGTTTTAATTGCTCCCGTTATTTCGCCACCAACTGTGCAACTCGCCTGTGTAACTCTTTGTAAAACTGCCCGCATTTTATACTACTTTTGCTTAATAAAATTGATATGCGCAAGATAAGTATTTTAGTGATTTCTGTATTTTTCTTCCTTGGTTGTAAACAAAAATCAATTGTACACCCTACTTTTTATTATTGGAAAACGGATTACCAGAACAAAAAGGAAGAAACTGCTTATCTCAATCAGTTTAAATCCAACTCTTTGTATGTAAGGATGATGGATGTAGATTTTAATCCCGATCTGCAACTACCCGTACCTGTTTCGCCAATTAAATTTTCGGATCCAATCCCCAAACAGACCGATATTATACCAGTTGTGTTTATTGTGAACCAGGTTTTTAACAAAATCGACACCATGCAGACTGTGGTGATGGCCGATCGCATTGCTAAATTTGTATCTGCTAAGGTAAAACAAGCTGGAAAACCAAATTACCGCGAACTTCAGATCGATTGCGATTGGACCAAAGGCACGAGGAACAGGTATTTTAAATTCCTTGAACAGTTAAAGGCAAATCCGCTTTTAAAGGGAAAAACCATTTCGGTAACCCTGCGCCTGCATCAGGTTAAAAACATCGTATCCAGCGGTGTACCTCCGGCAGAAAAGGCCATTTTAATGTGTTACAACATGGGCAACCTGCGTAAATATGGCGAGCAAAATTCCATATTGGACCAACACGAAATGGATCTATACCTAAAAGGCTATTTAGGAGAATATCCTATACCGCTTGATGTGGCCCTGCCTATTTTCGAATGGGCGGTGGTATTCAGGAACGGGCAATATGCGGGTATTTCTAAACGGATCAGTAAAATCCAAATCGACGACAAAAAACTTTTTAAGCAAAGGGGAAATTCCATTCTTTACGATCTTTTGGTTGATTATCCGGCAGCCGGATTAAAAAAAGGCGATGTAGTAAGATGGGAACGGATTTCTCCTGAAGATTTACTTGCTACCTCTAAATTTTTATCCCGATATTTAGCCCCAAGAGACCGGAATCTCGTTTTCTACCATTTAGACACCGACCTATTAAAACATTTTACCCATGAAGACCTTCAAAAAGTTATCGCTAATTTTTAGTGTATTCCTGATTACTTTTTTCGGCGAAATTGCCGTAAATCTTGCCTGTGGAGGTGAGATAGATCCATACGATTATTACATTTCCTATTTCCACAACAATATTGAAGGAGATGAATATTCGCCATTCGCCTATAACCAAATGGTTTACCTCAACAGTGAAACCGATACAGAAAGCGAGCCAGACATCAACAGCCGGGAGTGGGCAAAATACCTCAATGTAAAAAAAGAGGATGTGCTAAAAGTAATGTACAAAACGGATAGCGCTACAAATGTAAAACTGGTTAATTTTGATGGCAACCTTTCGCCATTACCAGACAGTTTAAAGCAGAACAGCTTTATACAGGCTTTAAGCAAACGTAAAGAACCTTTAAAATATTACCTGTTTGCAAAGAGCTGCGAACCCCTGGCCAATGTAGATTTTAGTCTTTGGGATCCGAAGCCCCGTGATACAGCAGCTATGGGATCAAAAGCTAAAGAAGCACTAAAATTAACAGAAGCTGAAAAAGACGATTTTCTGAAATTACGCTACGCATATCAGGCTGAACGGATGTTCCATTTTGCTGGTTACCATGCCGAGAGTAAATCAACCTACGATAAATACATTAAAAGCAGCAAGGTAAATAGTGCCGCCAAAGGCTGGGCATTAGCCTTATATGCAGGTTCTACCCGCAGATTAGGGAATCCAGAAGAATCTGCCTTTTTGTTTTCAAAGGTTTTTGCAAGTAATCCGGAACGGAGGGTACAAGCTTATAAAAACTATTACTATAACAGCACTCCTGTTAACGGGGCGTTAAAATATGCCAAAACCAATAATGAGAAAGCCAATATTTGGGCGATAAATGGATTTGGCGGTAACGATTCAGGTATAGAAAGTTTAAATAAAGTTTACCAGTATGAACCGAAAAGTCAGCTGAACGGGACATTGCTGGTACGTGAAGTAAACAAATTAGAGCAAGATCTTATCGAAGCGAACGACATTGCTAAAATTGGTTATAATTATTACTTTTCGGATAATGGCAATCCTAAATATAAAGACAGTTTGAAAACAGTTAATCTAAAATACCTGAATGAAATCAGGAATTTTGCTGTAAAACTGGCTACCGAAAAAAAATATCCGCAGCCAGAACTGGGCACATTAACAGCTGCCTATTTATCGTGGATGGAGAATAAAGATTTTCTGGCCTCAAATTACCTTGCCATTTTAAAACCAGATAAACTGCCGGAAAGATTACGCGATCAATACCGCATTACGGATCTGTTGATCAAAGCTAAAAACATTAAAAAAGGCAATCCTTTTAATGAGAATGATTTGCTACCTACTCTAAAATGGCTGGATGAAAAACGTTTTGCAGAAAATAAAAGTCAGCCAAGTGGGCAATATTATGATAATGATCAGGCCGATAAACGTTTCAGCAGAACGACCAGAAACTTTTATCAACAGATACTGGCACCCGCCTATTTAAATATGGGCGATACGGCTAAAGCGGCTTTAGCCATGGTTAAAGGTGACCTTACATACAAAACTTTGAAAGAAAATTCTCTTTTTCAGAACATGAGCTACCAGAGCATCGCTTTTTGGCAGAAAAATTTAAGTCCGAAAAGCATGCAGGGTTTAGCCGTTTATAAAACCAAGGCAGCAGGCAATGATGTTACCAGTTTATTGGCTTCAGCCTTAAATCAACTCAAAAGCGATGATTTTTATGAGCTTTATGGCACTACCTATTTACGTACACATCAATACGACAAGGCTGTTCAAATGTTTGCAAAAGTTTCAGCAAATTACAAATATTTCAGTCCGGAGAACTGGTATGGGGCAGAATCGGAGTCAAAACTGTATGCCAATCCATTTATCGAAACCATTAACGATTTCCCTAAAAAGTATGTAACGGCCAAGGCATCAATTACCAAAAAGGCTTACGCTGCAGAAATGCTCCGCTTGCAAAAATTAACGGTGAGCGATAAAAAGAATGCTGCGCTTTATTACTATAAGATGGCCAATGCGGTTTACCAAACAGGTTATTTTGGAAATAGCTGGTTTCTGATCAGTTATGATTGGTCATCTTACGATAATAGCAATCCGGCAAAATATGTGTACGATGGCGATTATAAAAAAGCACAAACGGCAAAAGCCTGGTATTTAAAAGCGAGGGCCTTAAGCACTAATGCCGATTTTAAAGCAAAATGTACTTTTATGCTCGCTAAATGTTTGCAAAAGCAGATTATTATGAATGCAAATCCATTATCGTTTTACTATTATGATAAAACCGATGTAAAGTGGAGAAACTTCATCAAGGCCAATTATAACAATCCTTACCTTAAAGAATTAAGGCTTAGCTACGGCAAAACACCTTTTTATGCTGTTGCAGCCGGAGAATGTAGTTATTTAGGAGATTTTATTAAGCCGAAAACGCAATAGATGGTTTTTATCATTAAGAAGTTAAGGTAATTAAGAAAATGTACTAAAAACTTAATGTTCTTAACTTCTTAATGGTAAATAAATAAGGTGCTTAGGTTATATCAATGCCCCAGATTTTTCGACTTCGCTACGCTCCGCTCGAAATAACGAATCTACAGCTACCACCTAATCAGCGCACTTGCCCAGGTAAAGCCCGAACCGAATGCAGCGAGGCAAACCAGATCGCCGTCTTTAATTTTGCCAGCTTCCCATGCTTCGCATAAAGCAATCGGAACAGAAGCGGCTGTTGTATTGCCATATTTTTGGATATTGTTAAAAACCTGATCGTCGCTCAAGCCCAACAGTTGTTGTACATATTGACTAATACGCAAGTTTGCCTGGTGTGGCACCAGCATATCAATATCTTTTTCGGTTAAGTTATTTGCTGCCAACGCTTCTTTAATTACTTCCGGAAATTTCACCACCGCTTTTTTGAAAACTGCCGGACCATCCATGTAAGGTAAGGCGGCACCGCTTTCTAAAATTTCATTCGTCATAAATAACCCGCCCAATTCCTGTTCCGGGTAAGCTGGTTTATCTTTTAACCATTTATTGGCGTGAGAACCTGGGTAATACATGGCCAAAATTTCTGCATCGGCACCGTCACTATGTAAATGTGTGCTTAAAATTCCTTTTCCTGGCTCATCTGTAGGCTGCAATACTACCGCTCCTGCACCATCACCAAAAATTACCGATACATTGCGGCTACGGGTTTCGAAATCCATTGCAAAGGAGTGTTTTTCGCTGCCCACCACCAGCACATTTTTATACATGCCGGTTTTTACAAACTGATCGGCCACTGAAAGGGCATATACAAAGCCAGAACATTGGTTACGAATATCGAGCGCACCAATTTCACCCATGCCCATTTCGCGTTGCAATAATACACCGCAACCTGGGAAATAATAATCAGGACTAAGGGTTGCAAAAACAATAAAATCGACATCTTTAACGGTAATTCCAGCCCTCTCGATCGCAATTTTAGCTGCTTCAATGCCCATTGTGGTGGTGGTTTCCTCGTTACGATCGGCAAAACGACGTTCTTTAATTCCGGTACGCTCCTGGATCCACGCATCGTTAGTATCCATAAAACGACTTAAATCATCGTTGGTATATACATTTTTAGGAACGTAATAACCTATTCCTGCAATTTTAGACTGGTGCATGCTCGTATTTATTATTATTTGGTTAGCAAAGTTAGTTAATTAAAAAAAGATATGAGAGGTGAGATTTGAGAGGTGAGATTTTATCCTAACGTCCTAAAATCTAATATCTCAGATCTAATGTCTCAAATCTTCTAAATTATTGTTTATTTTTGCACCATGTCTACAGAAACCAAAGAAGAGACCTTTACGCTCGAAGAAATTTTAACTTCCCTAAAAACCGTACATCGCCTTATTTTGTGGAATGATGATATCAATACCTTTGATCACGTGATTTACTGCATGATGAAATACCTCGATTATAACGAATCGCAGGCCGAAAAAATTGCATGGAAAGTGCATAATGAAGGTAAATGTCCTGTTTTAGAAGGATCATTTACTGAAATGGAGGTATACCGCAAAATTTTACAACAAGAAGGCTTGACTGTTTCTGTTGATTAAATGTGACTTTCTTTAAAGAAACAAAATCACTATCTTTAAATAAGTAATTAGAGCTATGCAAGTTACATTAGAAATAAAGGATGATAATGCTTTTTCAATTCTGGAGACATTGAAGAGTATTAAAGGAATTAAGATTAAGAACATTGAGCAATCAAATGAAAAATATCTTAATGATCTAGCAAATGCTTATAAAGAGACAGAATTAGCGGAAAAAGGAAAAATAAACTTAAAAAAGTTTGAGGATTTAATAAATGAAATTTGATGTATTTACATCATCCCTATTCAATAAAGAATTCAAAAAACTCTGTAAAAAACATAAATCTGCAAAAAGTGATGTTATTACTTTTGTAGAAAATCTTAAGACAAACCCAACACAGGGCATTCCTATCGGTAACGATTGTTACAAGATAAGAATAGCCATTTCTAGTAAAGGAAAAGGTAAGTCGGGAGGCGTTAGGTTAATCACTAAAATACGTGTCGTTAATGAAATAATTTATCTTTTATCTATTTATGATAAATCAGAACGGGATTCTATTGCAGAGAAACAACTTGAAGCAGTTTTAAAATCAATTGAGGAATAATTAATTCTCCAATCTTTTCAAAAGATTTATTAACCCAGCCTGCGTGGTTTGCGTTTTATCTTTAGCATACCAGCCGTGAAGTTTTTCTGCTAAAATTGGCATTTCAGTGTTTTCTTTTTTCCACTCTTTTAAAAGTTCCTGTAAAATTTGTGGTCTTGGGCCCCAGGTGCCTAAAACTTGATCTGCTGATTCGTTTAACACAATTAAAACGGGAATAGCCCTTCCACCATTGGTTAAATGCGCATCTATTAAGGGCAGATTTTTATCTCTAAGCACAAATTTCAGATCTATTTTACCTAATGATGCCGTTGCGATTTTATTGAACACCGGAACTATTTGAGCGGCATCGCCACACCAGCCTTCGGTAATTACCAGAAATTTATAATTTTCTTTAAGATGTTCAATAGTTGAAGTCAACTCATCATTTAAGCTAACCGTTTTATCCACGCGATTCATGCGCTGCACATTCATTTTAGTGTAGTGCAAATCGTAAGTGACATCGCCAGTGGCCTTTCCCTCTAACAGAAGTTGGTCAATCAGTGCACGGTAGGTTAAATAATCAAGTCCTTGTTGTTCAAAAATTTCGCGATAATTTATCATGTTTTCCTTAAAATTACAGCGCAAAGGAAAGGAGAAATTAGCTGAAAATGATCATGGCTTTGCAATTTGATATATTAAGCCTAAATAATGAAAAAGCTTGCGATTTAAAGCCTACTTGATTTCATTAATAACTTTTGATTT
Organism: Pedobacter jeongneungensis; assembly: GCF_000633455.1. Lineage (GTDB taxonomy): Bacteria > Bacteroidota > Bacteroidia > Sphingobacteriales > Sphingobacteriaceae > Pedobacter > Pedobacter jeongneungensis_A. Next base: position 21,727 of record NZ_AYMG01000014.1, on the reverse strand, counting down.
ATGGTTATATACCCGTACAACCGTCTTAATATTTTTCTTTGACAGGTTTAATATTTCAACATCACTTCTCTCAACCACCGCTATCGAAATCTGCTTATTTATTATTATCTGATCTTCATGACCCGTCCTTTTAAGTACTAAAGTATCCATTGTAGCATTTTTAATATCCATATCGAATGCGGATCTGTCCTCCAGATATATTAATAACTTTTTACCTGGAGCCAAAGGTTTCATAATATATAACGACTTAGTATCCATATGTAAAGAGGAACAGCTAATCATTATTATGGATAACAAAAAGATACTAAAAGCGGTCTTAATTTGATTTTTCATGTCAGGCGTTAATTTATTTCAGATAGACGAGTAATTAAAACTTAAGGTTGCATCAACTTGCTCACATGCTGCGTTAACGCCACAAAATCTGCCACGGTTAATTGCTCGGCACGCTTCTCAAAATAGATATGATCGTCCATTTTATCTTTTGGCATTACCGCAGAAACAGCATTACGCAAGGTTTTTCTCCGCTGATTAAAACCCGCTTTCACTACACGCCAGAATAATTTTTCGTCGCAGTCTAAAGCCTCCACTTCATTGCGGGTTAAGCGAATTACGGCTGAATGTACCTTTGGTGGTGGATTAAACGTCCCTGGTTTAACGGTAAACAGGTATTCTATTTTATAATAAGCCTGAAGAAACACACTCAAAATACCGTATTCTTTATTCCCTGCAGGCGCTGCACAACGTTGTGCTACTTCCTTTTGAAACATGCCCACCATTTCTACCACCTTATGGCGGTTATCTAAAATCTTAAATAAGATCTGCGATGAGATATTATATGGAAAATTACCGATAATGGCGAATTTTTCAGGAAAAATATCGTCAAAATTGAGTTTTAAAAAATCACCATTAATTAAGCGGTCGCCAAGCTGAGGATATTTTTCATTCAAAAAATGGAAAGACTCTGTATCGATATCAATCAGATAAGTTTCCAGGTCTTTACGTTGCAACAAAAAGTCAGATAAAATTCCCATCCCTGGTCCTACCTCTAAAACCTGATGGTATTTATTGGTACTCACCAAAGCCTCAACAATGCGATTGGCAATGCCTTTGTCGGTTAAAAAATGCTGACCTAAATGTTTTTTTGCTTTTACTAAACTCATCTTTACGCTTTATTTTGCCACGGAGGCACAGAAACCACAGAAAAATTAGGTTTAGTAATGGGATAACACTATCTCTCCTCTCTGCAAACCGTGTTTCTATAGCAACTCTATTTTATACAAAATAACTAATTTTTATCCGGTAAGCACCTGTTTAAACGAAAATCAGTAATTTGCGCTAAAATTTTCCAGTAATTATGAGCGATAAACTTAAAATTGGCATCAGTATAGGCGACGTAAACGGCATAGGTTTAGAGGTAATCATTAAAACATTATCCAATCCTGCTATTTTAAATTATTGTACACCAATTGTTTATGGCCATACCAAGGTTTCATCTTTTCACAGAAAAGCAAATAACCTTGGCGATTTCAGTTTTAACGTGGTTAATCATGCCAATCAGGCGCAGCCTAAAAAGGCAAACATGATCAATTGCTGGGAAGAAGACGTAAAAATCGAATTGGGGCAGGTTACTGCAACAGGCGGAAAATATGCACTTTTATCGTTAGAACGGGCAACCGCCGACCTGGTAAACGGTGATATCGATGCTTTGGTTACAGCCCCGATCAACAAACATAACATTCAATCAGAAACTTTTGCTTTTCCGGGACATACCGAATACTTACAGAAAAAAAGCGGAAGTAAAGATGTATTGATGTTTCTGATTAGCGAAAATTTACGCGTGGGTGTAGTTACCGGTCATATCCCTGTAAAGGATGTTCCAACCTCAATTACGAAAGACAAGATCATCAGTAAACTAAAGCTAATAAACGAAAGTCTGAAAAAAGATTTCTGGATCGAAAAGCCGAAAATTGCTGTTTTGGGTTTAAACCCACATGCAAGCGATAACGGATTATTAGGTACCGAAGAAGCTGAAATCATTACTCCTGCCATTCAGGAAGCTTACGATAAAGGTATTGTTTGTTTTGGTCCATACCCTGCCGATGGTTTTTTCGGCAATGGTAGTTACAAACAGTTTGATGCCGTTTTGGCCATGTACCACGATCAGGGTTTAATTCCCTTTAAAACTTTGGCTTTCCATAATGGCGTAAACTATACAGCAGGTTTAAACTTTGTACGTACCTCTCCCGATCATGGTACCGGTTACGATATTGCAGGTAAAGATCTTGCTGATTCTACTTCTTTTACCGAAGCGCTATTTTCGGCCATCCATATTGTAAAAAACCGCAGAGAACAGGAAGAAATGTTGGCTAACCAATTACGTTCGGGCGGTAAAGTTGTAGAAACACAGTTCGATATTAAAGATGATGCTTCTTAGGAGGTAGAAAGTTTTTAAAGAGCAGAAAGGTTAAAGCTGAAAGACCAAAGCAGATAAGCTATAGGCTAAACAACCATGGCCCCTGACTTCGGACACCCGACCCCAGACTTTCTATAACTCAGATATACTAAGGTGGCCTAGGTGGTCGATTTTTTTTTGAAAAGCAAGGCCTTGTGTTCCATCGGTTCCGAAAGCCCTGCTTTCCCTACAAGCCCAATGAAGAATTGGGGCTTTTCGTCCAATCAGGTTTATTTTAGTTAAAATTGTGCACTAAATTAAAAATGAACAGCACTAAAATAACTAAATACATTCTCCCCACAATCGTTATTGCGCAATTCCTTTGCACTTCTTTGTGGTTTGCGGGTAATGCCGTATTACCCGATATTGTTAAAAACTTCCCTCATGAAACGAACCTTTTGGCCAACCTTACCAGCATGGTACAATTTGGCTTTATCAGCGGCACTTTAGTTTTTGCGTTTTTTGCCATTTCAGATATTTTTTCACCCTCAAAAGTGTTCTTTATCTGTGGAATTGCAGCTGCATTGTTTAACCTGGGCATCTGCCTCGAATTATCCGATGTGCATTTATTATTGCTCTTCCGGTTTTTAACCGGTTTTATGCTTGCCGGGATTTATCCGGTTGGAATGAAAATCGCTTCCGATTATTTTAAAGAAGGTCTCGGCAAATCGTTGGGCTTTTTGGTCGGTGCGCTGGTATTTGGAACTGCTTTTCCACATCTATTAAAAACATTTACGGCGAGTTTCCCCTGGCAGTATGTCATTTTTGCTACTTCAGCTTTGTCGATCATTGGTGCGCTTGCGATTTTATTATTCGTACCGAATGGCCCGTTCAGAACAGTTGGTCAGAAATTCAATTTTCGTTCCTGCCTCAGTGGTTTTAAAAAGCCGGGGTTCCGGTCGGCAGCTTTCGGTTATTTTGGCCACATGTGGGAACTCTATACTTTCTGGGCTTTTCTGCCTGGCATGCTAATGCTTTTTAACAGCAAACATCCTTTTTCGACTTTAAATATCCCATTATTTTCATTTTTGGTTATTGCATCAGGCGGAATATCCTGTATGATTGGTGGTATGTTATCGCAAAAATTTGGTACAAAAAGAATAGCAACCATTGCACTGGCTATTTCAGGCTTATGCTGTCTGCTTTCTCCCATTTTTCTTTTCAGCGGCTCAGCTTACCTTTTCCTTATCTTTTTATTTTGCTGGGGTTTATCCGGTACAGCCGATTCGCCACTTTTTTCTTCCTTAATTGCCAAAAATGCACCAGAGAGTTTGCGGGGAACTTCGCTAACATTAGTAAACTGCATTGGTTTTGCCATCACGATTATCAGTATCCAGGTAGTCAGTTTATTATCAAAACAGCTCAATGTTCAATATCTTTATATGGTTTTAGCAATCGGGCCTATATTGGGACTATGGGCTTTGATCAGCAAAAAAACAGATTAGAGCTGATTTCCAAAATCTCTTATATTGCAGGAAATTTGAGCCAAAACCTAAGTCATGGGACTTGACATTCACTTAATCACAGCGCCAACGGCACTGGTACCGTATGGTTTAATTATAGATAAACAGAATTAGAAAATGGAAAATAAATTATCCCCAATCATAAAACCCGAAGAATTAACCTGGTTAAATCAAGACGATGAAATCGTGATTATTGATGCCAGTGCTGGTTCAAAAGCCAGATACGATGAACAACATTTGGCCGGAGCCCTTTTTGCAGACGTGAATGAAGATTTAGCCAATATTGGCGATTTTGCTGTAGGTGGACGTCACCCTCTACCAACTTCTGAACAGTTTTCTACCGTATTACAAAAACTCGGGATTACCAAACACAGTCATGTTATTGTATATGATGATAAAAATGGCGGTAATGCAGCTGCAAGACTCTGGTGGATGCTAAAAGCCATTGGGCATGAAAAAGTACAGGTTATTGATGGCGGCTTCCAGGCGGCCGTAAAAGCGGGTTTCCCAACTACGGATAAAGTAGAAATCCCAAAATCTGTGGATCCTTATGAAGTAAAAGCATGGGAGCTTCCTTTATCCAACATTAACGAAGTAGAAAAAGTAGCTAAAACCGACGATTATATTGTAATCGATGTACGCGATGCCAACCGCTTTGCGGGTTTAACCGAGCCGATTGATTTAATTGCCGGACATATTCCGGGTGCAGCCAATATTCCCTATACCGAAAATTTAGATGCAAGCGGTGCTTTCCTCGCTCCTGAAATATTAAAAGAAAAATACGTAGAAGCTTTAGCACATGTGAAGCCCGAAAATGTAATTGTTCACTGCGGTTCGGGCATTACGGCCTGCCATACCCTTTTGGCTATGGATTATGCCGGTTTACCCATTCCTAAACTTTATGTAGGCTCGTGGAGCGAATGGAGCAGAAACAATAAAGAAATGGTGTTAGCTAACTAACCATCCTGCAGACCTTATAAGTTTCTCAAACCTATAAGGTCTAAAAATCAAGAGTTAACACCAACAATTTTTAAAAAACATTTTTAATCTAATTTTTTTATCCCTACATTTGCAGGCTAAAATTTTACAGTACTTTGAACCCACTAAAACAATTTTCATTACCGTTTACCGGATTAAAATTGGGAACCCATCAGTTTGATTATGAGCTTGATGACGCCTTTTTTAATGCATTTGAGTACTCGTTAATCAAAAGTGGAAATTTAAAAGTAGACCTGGAACTTGAGAAACAAGAGACCATGTTACTTCTAAAATTTAAAGTTATTGGTACCGTAAATTTAGATTGTGATAAATGTTTATCAGAATTTGCTTACCCGGTAAACCTTTACGAAAGGCAGATTGTAAAGTTTGCTGAAGATGAACTGGAAAGCGATGACGAAGAAATTATCTCTTTAAGCCGTAAAGATACCGAAATTGATATATCGGGCCCTTTATACGAAATGATTAACGTAGCGGTACCTTATATCAAAAACTGCGAACAGGCAGGTAAAGATTGTGATCAGGAAATGATTGATCGCTTAAATCAGTTATCTATCCAAAAGCAGGCTGAAGAAAATGAACAAACAAGCGACCCACGTTGGGAAGCCCTTAATAAGTTAAAAAAATAATTAGATTATACAGCAATGGCACATCCAAAACGGAAGATCTCGAAACAGAGAAAAAATAAAAGAAGAACGCACTATAAAGCTGTTACTCCTTCTTTAGCAACATGCTCGGCAACAGGTGCTATCCACGTACCTCACCGTGCTTACAACGTTGATGGTAACTTATACTACAACGGCAAACTGGTTATCGAAAATACTCAGATTGGGTAATTTTCTTAAAAAATTGTTTGTGTTTTCAGCGGCTTTAGTCATACCTTAGTCCACTGAAAAATTCAGGATTACACCTGACTTAACACAAACAGATTTTTTCTATGAAAATAGGCCTCGACATAATGGGCGGAGACTATGCTCCCAAAGCAATTGTTTTGGGAGCAATAGCTGCTCATCAATCGCTTAACGCCGAAGAGCATTTAGTTCTTATTGGCGATACCGAACAGATTAAACCCATCCTTGCAGAAGAAGGTTTTAATCCAGATCATTTTGAATACGTTCATACTGATGAAGTAATTGGTATGGGCGAACATCCCACCAAAGCAATCGTTCAGAAACCGAATTCGAGCATAGCAGTTGGTTTTAACCTTTTAAAAGAAGGTAAACTCGATTCTTTTGCAAGTGCAGGTAACTCTGGAGCCATGTTGGTTGGCGCTGTATTTAGCGTTAAAACCATCCCGGGCATTATCCGCCCTTGTTTATGTACAATTCTTCCAAAAATTAAAGGCGGTACCGGTTTACTGTTAGATGTAGGTGCGAATGCCGACTGTAAACCTGATATTTTATTACAATTTGGTGTTTTAGGTAGTTTATATGCAGAAAACCTTTTGCAGATTAACGATCCGAAAGTAGCCTTAATGAACATTGGTGAAGAAGATGAAAAAGGAAACATGCTTAGCATGGCCACTTTTCCGTTAATGAAAGAAACCAATCTGTTCAACTTTGTGGGTAATGTTGAAGGAAGGGATTTGTTTAATGAAAAAGCGGATGTAATTGTTTGCGATGGCTTTACTGGAAATGTAATGCTTAAATTAGCAGAATCGTTTTACGTGCTTACCATCAAAAAAGGACTTAAAGATGAGTTCTTCGATCGTTTTAACTATGAACAGTACGGTGGAAGTCCGGTTTTAGGTGTTAACGCTCCAGTTGTTATCGGACACGGAATTTCCAGTCCGCTAGCTGTTAAAAATATGGTTCTCCAATCCAGGGAAATGATTACCACCGGATTGGTAGAAAAAATTAGAATGGCATTTAAATAATTTATTAAAATTCTTAAAATGAGTAAAATTCACGCTGCTATTACAGCAGTAAATGGTTACGTTCCCGACTATGTGCTTACAAACGCAGAGTTAGAAACCATTGTTGACACTTCGGATGAATGGATTACCAGCAGAACGGGAATTAAAGAACGTAGAATTTTAAAGGGAGAAGGTTTAGGTACATCCGATATGGCGGTTCATGCTGTAAATGGTTTACTTAAAAAGAGGGGAATTGATGCAAAGGAAATTGAACTGATTATCTTTTGCACCACTACTCCAGATTTTACTTTCCCTGCTACAGCAAACGTTTTAGCTGATAAAATTGGAGCTAAAAATGCATGGGGTTACGATTTACAAGCTGCATGCTCTGGCTTTATTTTCGGTCTTGCTACCGGTGCATCATTCATCGAATCAGGTAGACATAAAAAAGTTTTAGTAGTTGGGGGCGATAAAATGTCATCAATTATCAATTACGAAGACCGTACCACCTGCATCATTTTTGGCGATGGCTGTGGCTGTGCTTTATTAGAACCAAATGAAGAAGGCTTAGGCATTCAGGATTCTATATTAAGAACAGATGGTGCCGGAAGAGACTTTTTGGGTATGAAAGCCGGTGGTTCTGTTAAACCAGCTACACACGAAACGGTTGATGCAAGAGAGCATTTTGCACACCAGGAAGGACCAACGGTATTTAAATTTGCCGTAACCAATATGGCCGATGTTGCTGCAGAAATTATGGAACGTAACAGCTTAACCGCTGATGATGTTGCCTGGTTAGTACCTCACCAAGCCAACAAACGCATTATCGATGCTACTGCAAACCGCATGGGTGTTACCACCGATAAAGTAATGATTAACATCGAACGTTACGGAAATACAACCAACGGAACCATTCCATTATGTTTATGGGAGTGGGAAAGCAGACTGAAAAAAGGCGATAACATCGTTTTAGCTGCCTTTGGTGGCGGTTTCACCTGGGGTTCTATATACCTTAAATGGGCATACGACACAAAATAGTCAGAAGCCTTTAGTCCGGAGTCCGATGTAATAGTATCGCCCGAAAAAAAATAAAACAAAAAAAGTATAACTTAGTTAATTCAATAAACACTATTTTTTACATAACTAGCCTAAAAAATGGATATCAAACAAATACAGGAACTGATTAAATTTGTTTCTCGTTCTGGAGTAAATGAAGTTGCTATTGAGCAGGAAAACTTCAAAATCACGATCAAAACAAACCAAGCACCAACAGTTGTGCATGCTACCGTACCACAAGCTCCGCTTGTACAGGCTGCTGCACCAGTTGCTACAGCTCCTACTGCTCCGGTTGCAGCGACACCTGCTGTACCTGCCGCAGAAGACACTTCGAAATACCTGACAATTAAATCGCCTATGATCGGTACTTTCTACCGCTCAGCTAGTCCGGATAAACCAATGTTTGTTAATGTTGGCGACGAGATCAGTGCAGGTAAAGTAGTTTGTATTATTGAAGCGATGAAACTTTTCAACGAAATCGAAAGTGAAGTTTCTGGTCGTATCGTTAAAATTTTGGTAGATAATGCATCACCAGTAGAGTACGATCAACCGTTATTTTTAGTAGAACCTATTTAATCGTAACGTCACCTTACGCCTCGGTCTGTGTCCTCACTGACCGAAATACCGTAAAATTATGATGATCTTCAGTTTTGCATTTAGCAAACTGAAAAAATATAAATGGTTCGTGGCGACACGAACCATGGCATTTAATTTAAAATTTGATTATATCGGTTTACATTACGCAAATGATCAGTGTAATTATATCATTGGTGCAATCATCAATTAAAAAATTATGTTTAAAAAAATACTAATTGCCAACAGGGGTGAAATCGCTTTGCGTATTATCCGTACCTGTAAGGAAATGGGCATCAAAACTGTTGCTGTTTACTCTACCGCAGATCGTGAGAGTTTACACGTACGTTTTGCTGATGAGGCTGTTTGTATTGGCCCCCCACCTAGTAAAGATTCTTATTTAAATATCCCGAATATCATTTCGGCAGCAGAATTAACAAATGCCGATGCCATTCACCCAGGTTACGGTTTCTTATCAGAAAATGCTAAGTTTTCTAACATTTGCCGTGAGTATAACATCAAATTTATTGGTGCAACTCCTGAGCAGATCAATGGCATGGGCGATAAAGCCTCTGCAAAAGAAACCATGAAAATTGCGGGTGTTCCAACCATCCCGGGATCGGAAGGTTTGCTTACCAGCGTTAAAGAAGGTATTGCAATTGCCAATGAAATGGGTTATCCTGTTATTTTAAAAGCAACTGCCGGTGGTGGTGGCCGTGGGATGCGTGTGGTATGGAAAGATGAAGATTTCGAAAATGCATGGGATAGCGCCCGTCAGGAATCTGGCGCAGCATTTGGTAACGATGGTTTATATTTAGAAAAATATATCGAAGATCCACGCCACATTGAAATCCAGATCATCGGAGATCAGTTTGGTAAAGCTTGTCACTTATCAGAACGCGATTGTTCTATTCAACGCCGTCACCAGAAATTGGTAGAAGAATCTCCTTCTCCGTTTATGACTGAAGAACTCCGCGAAAGAATGGGCGAAGCTGCGATTAAAGGTGCAATGGCTGTAAACTACGAAGGTGCAGGTACAATCGAATTTTTGGTTGATAAACACCGCAACTTCTATTTTATGGAAATGAACACCCGTATCCAGGTAGAGCATCCGGTTACTGAAGAAGTAATCAACTTCGATTTAATTAAAGAACAGATTAAAGTTGCTGCCGGAATCCCGATTTCAGGCAAAAATTATACGCCTGAAATGCACGCCATTGAATGTCGTATCAATGCAGAAGATCCTGCAAACAACTTCCGTCCTTCTCCAGGCAGAATTACTAATTTCCATTCTCCAGGCGGACACGGTGTGCGTGTTGATACCCACGTGTATGCAGGGTATTCAATTCCTTCTAACTACGATTCGATGATTGCAAAATTAATCTGCGTAGCGCAAACCCGCGAAGAAGCCATCTGTACCATGGAGCGTGCTTTGAGTGAATTCGTGATCGAAGGGATTAAAACTACCATTCCTTTCCATTTACAGTTGATGAAAGACCCTAACTTCAGGGCAGGAAATTTCACTACGAAATTTATGGAAACTTTTGAATTTGTAGAAGGATAAACACGTTTTTTACGTATAACCATACAAAGGCTGTTCAAAATATTTGGACAGCCTTTTTTATTGTTCCAGATTTCAATCAAGTTATTAGATAAATAACTGATAATTAATATTTAAGTCCAATACTGTAGCGTTTAATTAATTTTTTACGTTTGATAAAGAAACACTCGAATTATGAAAAAAAATCTAATTAACGCATTATTCTTTCTACTTGTTTTCGCAGTATTTACCAGCTGTAAAAAAGATGAGTACGAAAGGATACAGATTGTAAAAATGATTTCTGTTAAAGAAATGAGGGCTTTACCTGTAGGAATGACTAAGGCTGTTCAAGCCAAAAGAACTGGGAAGATATACATTTACAACGATTACCTCTTCATTAACGAACCTAACGAAGGTATTCATATCTATAATAATGCTAATCCGAGTGCTCCTGTAAATGTGGGTTTTCTGCAAATTCCGGGAAACGTGGATTTAGCGGTTCACAATAACATCCTTTACGCCGACAATTTTATTGATTTACTGGCTTTTGATCTTTCAAATATGAATGATATCAAACAGGTTAAAAGAGTAACTGATGTTTTCAATCAATTATATTCAGCAGGTGCAGAAAAATATCTTTACACTTATAAAGACACCTTGGTTAAGAAACAAACTTACAAAAAAGGGATGTTTTATGATGCTGCTTATATCAGCAACGCATCGCAAGGAGGTTCGTCTGGACAAGGTGGCTCAATGGCCAGATTTACATTAATGAACGATTACCTCTATACTGTTGGTATGAATAATTTAAGCCTGTTTGATGTTAAGACAGCATCAAACCCAACTTTTTTGAAGGCCATTAATTTAGACTGGGGTGTTGAAACTATTTTCCCATACGAAAACAAATTATTTATCGGTACCAATAGGGGTATGCATATTTTTAGCACTACCGATCCGGCCAATCCTGTACGACTATCTACTTACAGCCATATTTTTGCCTGTGACCCCGTTGTTGTTCAGGGAAAGTATGCTTATGTTACCTTGCGTACGGGCAATATGTGCAGGCAAGCAAACAATCAACTGGAAGTTGTAGATATAGAAGACCCAAGTAACCCGAAACAGATTGCAGTTTATACCATGCAAAACCCACACGGCCTGAGCACCAGTGGTGATAATTTATTTCTATGCGAAGGCAGTTATGGAATAAAAAGCTTTAATATCGCAAATAAGACCAAAATAGGCGACAACATGTTGCAGCATTTAAATACGATCAAAAGTTTTGATGTGATTGCCGGGCCTAAATCTTTAATCGTTACAGGAGACGATGGTGTATATCAATTTAATTACAACAATGCAGCTAATTTAATGCAAATGAGCGTAATTAAGGTGCAACTTTAAAACAACTGCTGTGGCTGTGTTCAATTTTTATAATCATTTCTCATTATAATATAAACTATTTCTATATTTAACACGTAAATACCATTCTATTCAAATAGAATGGTATTTTTGTTTTCAACATGAGCGACACTAAAAAAAATCTACTTACAAAAGCTATCGGGCAAAAGAGCACCACATTAGAGGCAGAAATGTCTTTTTTTGATCACCTGGATGTTCTCCGCAAACATTTAATCAGAGCCGTAATTGCAGTTGCCGTTTTTACGGGTATCGCTTTTTACTTCAATGAAGAGATCCTTGATAAAATAATCTTCGGGCCGAAAAAGCCAGATTTCTGGACTTATCGCATGATGTGTAAATTGGTTGAACATTTCCCATCATTGGGTAAGGATATGTGTATTACCAAAATTAACGGCGAAATTATCAACACCGAAATGGCCGGCCAGTTTAATCTCCAGCTAAACGTTTGTGTAATGTGTGGTATTGTGGTTGGCTTTCCTTATCTATTGTGGGAAATCTGGCGTTTTATTAAACCAGCACTACACGAGAACGAACGTAAATCGGCTAGTGGTTTTGTATTCTTTGCCTCTATACTTTTCATTATCGGTATCTTTTTTGGGTATTTTGTAGTATGTCCGTTATCAGTTAATTTTTTAACTGGTTATACCGTAAGTGCCGAAATCAAAAACACATTCACTGTTGATTCTTACCTTTCATCTGTTGCTACCTTAACTTTAGGTACAGGTATTATTTTCGAACTCCCCGTTATTATTTTCATCCTGTCAAAACTGGGATTAATGACCCCGAAACTAATGAGATCAAGCAGAAGGTACGCAGCTGTAATTATCTTAATTATTGCCGCTATTGTTACCCCAACACCTGATATTATGACGATGTTGATTGTAGCTACACCATTATTCTTACTTTATGAGTTAAGTATTTTTGTTTCGGCCTACATTGAAAAGAAGAAGAAAAAAGCCGAGGCAGCTTTCTATGCTAACTAACAAAAACATTACGAACGGATTTCATAATTCTCTATAAATTTGACAATGTCTGATACAAAAATTAAAATTGCTATTGGAGCGGATCACGCCGGGTTTGAATACAAAGAAATATTAAAAGATTTTTTACAGGATTACGAAGTAAAAGATTTTGGAACCTATTCTGAAAGCTCTGTAGATTATCCAGACTTTGCTCATCCGGTTGCGGCAGCAGTAGAAAATGGAGAATTTACCTACGGCATCTTACTTTGTGGCTCGGCAAACGGAGTAGCTATTACGGCCAATAAACATCAGCACATCAGAGCTGGTTTATGTTGGGAAAATGAAGTTGCTTCTTTGGTACGCAAACACAACAATGCAAATGTCTTGTGCATTCCGGCAAGATTTGTTTCAGAAGAACTGGCTAAAGAAATTACCACTACTTTTTTAACTACAGATTTTGAGGGCGGCCGCCACCAGAACAGGGTAGAAAAAATTTCGTGCTAACAAAAAACTCAACTAACTATTATCATAATGAACAAAAAATTTTTAACCTTTGGTTTGGCGTCGCTTATATCAGCGAGTTGCTTTAGCCAAATCACACCACTAAAGCCTAATCAGGATGCCATAAAGTTTAGCAAGGCGATTAATCCTGAGAATGCTTACAAACACCTTTCTGTTTTAGCATCTGATGAATATGAGGGCCGTGAAACGGGAACTAAAGGTGCCTGGATGGCCGCAGATTATATCAGCAATTACTTCAAGTCGTTAGGTTTAAAAGCACCGGTAAATGGCAGCTACTTCCAAAAGATCGATCTGGTTAATGTTACTTTAAAAGAAAGCCAGTTAACGGTGAATGGTCAGCCAAAAGAATACCAAAAAGATTACCTGGTATCACCTAGCTTAATTAGCGATAAAGGTTTTACCTTCTCTACAGACGAAATTGTATTTATTGGTTATGGAATAAAAAGAGATAACTACAACGATTTTGCAGGTACTGATATTAAAGGTAAAGTAGTGATGATGTTCAATGGTGGCGATCCAACCTTAAAACCAGGCACAAGGATCGATAGAGCAGCTTATCGTGCAACTTTGGAGGCAAGGGCAAAATATTTTGCCGAAAACAATGTTAAAGCAATTATCCTGATTGATCCTGCTGTTGACAGGATAACCGAAAACACCAAACAAACCTTAAAAAAAGGTCGCGTGATGGTGAAAACCAATGCGGCTATCGAAGCTCAAAAGCAAAATGAAACACCTCGTATCTCGATATCAGTAGCTTTAGCAAATGAATTGTTCAAAGCATCTAATACTACTGTTGCAGATCTTCAGAAAAAAATAACAGAAAGCCAGGCTCCTGCTTCAAAAGTATTAAATACACCTTTCTCGGCAAGTGCAGCAAAAACAGAAACCGCGGTTAGATGCGAAAATGTTTTAGGTTATTTAGAAGGCTCTGATCCGATACTTAAAAAAGAAGTATTGATCCTTACAGGTCATTATGATCACATCGGTTTAGAAACTGATCCAAATGCAAAAGACAAAGTAAACAATGGTGCCGACGATGACGGATCGGGAACTACTGGTGTTTTATTGATGGCTAAAGCATTTACAGATGCTAAAAAAGCTGGAAAAGGTTCTAAACGCAGTATCCTTTTTATGACTGTTGTTGGTGAGGAAAAAGGACTTTGGGGTTCTGAATGGTATTCTGAACACCCTGTTTTTCCTGTTGCAAACACCATTGCGGATTTAAATACAGACATGATCGGCCGTACAGGTGAAGAATATTTGGGCAAGCCAGATTCTGCAAATTATATCTACTCTGTAGGCTCGAATATGCTAAGCAGCGATTTGGGTAAATTAAGTGAGCAGGTTAATGCAACTTATACCAAAATGAAACTGGATTACAAATATGATGATCCAAAAGATCCGGAGCAGATTTATTACCGCTCAGATCATTATAACTTCGCTAAATTGGGTATTCCAATCATCTTCTATTATGACGGAATGCTACAACAGGATTACCACAAGCCAGGTGATGAGGTAAGCAAAATCAACTTTCCACTTTTGGCTAAAAGAGCAAAACTGACCTATTTTACCGCATGGGAACTGGCCAACAGACCTAAACGTCCGGCAGTAGACATGGATGGAAAAGGAAATCCAAAGAAATAATGATATAAAAACACTGAGCCTCGATTAATGTCGGGGCTTTTTTATGTACAGTGATTTGCAACTTTATATTTCAAGATTAAAATGTTATTTTTGATAAAAGCGCATTTATGGATCAGTTCAATATTTTTGAAAAAATTAAGATGATCCCTGTTGCCTATCAGCAAGAGGTAGAAGACTTTATTGATTTTATTTTACAAAAGAAAGTAAATAAAAAAGATGAGGGAAATAACCCTAGAAAACTCGGTTTACTTAAGGGGAAGATGAAGATGAGTGATGATTTTAATGCCCCGTTGGATGATTTCAAAGAATATATGTAGTGAATAAGTATTTGCTTGATACTCATGTTTTACTGTGGATGCAAGATGATAATATTGCACTATCGAAAGCAGCAAGAAAAATTTTAGAAGATTCAACCACACAACTTTACTTAAGTATCGCAAGTTTATGGGAAATTACCATAAAGCAATCTTTGGGCAAATTGCAGTTACAATATTCATTAGATGAATTAATAGATTCGTGTAATGCCAGTAAAATTACTATCATCCCGATTAATTTTGAGACATTAAAAATACTTAAGACACTCCCTTTTATTCACCGCGATCCATTTGACAGAATTATTATAGCTACAAGTATGGAATTAGGTTTAAATCTAATTTCAAGTGATGAGGTTGCAAAAAGATACCTAGCTACTGTAATCTGGTAAAACAAAAAACAACTATTTCGTTTGTTTAACTTTTCTAAAAATAAACTCAATACGGTTTCCTATCTTTGAATTTATAACGGAATAGCTAAAAACTAAAATCATTTAATATTCGTTACCCTATTACAAAATAACTATTGATGAATATTGCCGAGGAATTTTTAGAGAAATCTGACGAAAAAGCTTTCGATTTACCGCATCGTAAAACCATAAATTATAATATTGGCAAATACAATGTAGCTGTTGAACGCGGCCTGTCAAAATTTGAAAATTTAGAGGCATCCAAAAAAAAGGCACACGTTATTAAATGGCGGGTAATGGAAAATCTCGACAAGTTCTTACCAGAATTCGAGTCGAATTTCCAGCGCCGTGGCGGTAAGGTAATCTGGGCAAATGATGCCGAAGAAGCACAGCAGGAAATCCTCAACATCATCAAAAGGAATAACGGCAAAACGGTTATCAAATCAAAATCGATGACCACTGAGGAAATCCACCTCAACGATTTCCTTGAAAAGAACAACATTGAATCTTTAGAAAGTGATTTAGGCGAATACATTGTTCAATTGCTTGGGCAAGCGCCTTACCATATTGTTACCCCGGCCATGCACTTAAGTGCAACTGATATTGCTCAGCTATTTCATGATAAATTTGGCACCCCTATAGATGCTACTCCCCCTCAGTTGGTACAAAAAGCAAGGGAATTGCTTCGTGATAGATATCTAACAGCCGATATTGGCATCAGTGGTGGGAATTTTCTAATTGCAGATACCGGAAGCATTGCTCTTACTGAAAATGAAGGCAATGCACGTTTAAGTACCACTTTCCCTAAAATTCATATTGCAATTGTAGGCATTGAGAAGGTAATTCCTTCTATGGCCGATCTTGATCTGTTCTGGCCTTTACTGGCATCACACGGAACCGGACAGAACTTAACCGTTTATAATACCATTTTAAGTGGTCCACGCCAGCCAAATGAAACCGATGGACCTGAGGAAATGTACGTGATCTTGCTGGATAACGGTCGTACTAATTTATTGGCACAAAAAGACCAAAGACAGGCTTTATACTGCATCCGTTGCGGTGCTTGTTTAAATGCCTGCCCGGTTTATAAAAATATTGGTGGGCATACCTACAATACTACTTATAGTGGGCCTATCGGATCGGTTATTACGCCTCATTTTAAAGGCATGGAAGAGTTTAAACATTTAAGCTATGCTTCCAGCCTTTGCGGCAAATGTTCGGAAGTATGCCCTGTTAAAATCGATATCCATAAAATGTTACTCCTTAATCGTAGGGATGCTGCAGCGGCTCATGATAATGGCAAAAAAGAGGAAATTGGCTGGAGCATGTTTAATAAAATGATGCAAAACCGCAAATGGATGGATTTCTTCGGTGGCAAGTTTAAAAACTTTATGCTCAAAAGTTTCTTCAAAAAGAGCTGGGGCAAGTACCGCGAAATGCCAAAAGTAGCAGATAAATCTTTCGCCAAACAGTGGGAAGAGTTGAAGAAAAGTCGGGAGTCCTAAGTCCGGAGTCTTCAGTCCGCCTAACATTAAATCATAAAGTACATAGTCAACCTCATATTTTGTATATTTGATATACATTAGAAAAAAAATATGGATACGGTTTTGTTGCAAATCAAAAACGATAAAGCTTACAAACTTATACAAGATTTAGAGGCTTTAGGTATTGTTAAAATCTTAGAAAAAGATAACAAGCCAAAAGAAAGTCTTCATAAAAGATTTAGAGGTTCTTTAAATCTAACTGATGAGCAATATGAGGAATTTCAACAATCTGTAATTGATGGTAGAGGCAACAACAATAATGCCTAAGTTCCATTTAAAGCCTTCAATCCATGGGATATTTCTTAAAGCAATAATCAAAAGCCTACTATGCATTTCAATCGAGGAGATAAAGACGACAAATTCTTATTGAATTTATACAAAAGATTGCTTTACCCCCGGATGGTTGAAGACAAAATGCTTAAACTTTTGCGTCAGGGCCGGATTGGCAAATGGTTTTCGGGCATTGGTCAGGAAGCCATAGCAGTTGGCAGCACCCTGGCCATGCAAAGCGATGAATATATTTTACCTATGCACCGTAATCTGGGTGTTTTTACCTCACGCGATATCCCCTTAAAAAAATTAATGGCCCAATGGCAGGGTAAAATCACCGGTTTTACAAAAGGCCGCGATCGCTCCTTCCATTTTGGCACGCAAGATTATAAAATCATTGGGATGATATCCCACCTCGGCCCACAGATGGCTTTAGCCGATGGTATTGCATTGGCCGATGTTTTGGCCAGTAAACAACATGCCACCTTGGTTTATACCGGTGAAGGTGCAACCAGCGAAGGCGATTTCCATGAAGCTGTAAATGTTGCGGCTGTTTGGAACCTCCCTGTTATCTTCCTTATCGAAAATAATGGATATGGGCTTTCTACGCCAAATTCAGAACAGTTCAGGTGCAAAAATTTGGTCGATAAGGCCGTTGGTTATGGTGTAGAAGGTATTCAGATAGACGGGAATAATATTTTAGAAGTTTATGATACCATCAACCAGCTAGCCATGGAAATCCGAAAAGATCCAAGACCAGTTTTGGTAGAATGCCTTACTTTCAGGATGCGTGGACATGAAGAAGCATCAGGCACTAAATATGTCCCACAAGAACTATTTGATGAATGGGAAAAGAAAGATCCCTTGAACAATTACGAAGCCTATTTAATTGAGCAAGGCATTTTAACTTCTGATGCGGTAATCGACATTAAAATTCAGGTTAAAAGAGATATTGAATTAGAAGTTGAAGAAGCTTTTAGCGAAGCTGAGCCTGTGGCGAATGCCAATCAGGAAGAGACTGATATGTATTATCCCTATCAGCAAGAAGTTATTCGATCTAGTCAAACTTCCACAGATAAAAGATATTTAGATGCCATAACAGATGGATTGGACTTGGCTATGCAAAAATACCCTAATCTGGTTTTAATGGGCCAGGATATTGCTGATTATGGTGGCGCTTTTAAAATCACCGATGGTTTTACCGCAAAATATGGCAAAGGCAGGGTCCGCAATACTCCCATCTGCGAATCGGCCATTGTTGGTGCTGGTTTAGGCTTATCCATTAATGGTTATAAAGCCGTGGTAGAAATGCAGTTTGCCGATTTCGTAACCGTAGGATTTAATCAGATCGTGAATAATCTCGCCAAAACACATTACCGCTGGGGCGAAAAGGCCGATGTGGTAGTGCGCATGCCTACAGGGGCAGGAACAGGTGCCGGCCCATTTCACTCACAAAGTAATGAAGCCTGGTTTACCAAAACACCTGGTTTGAAAATCGTTTATCCGGCTTTCCCTGAAGATGCGAAAGGTTTGCTACTGGCAGCTATTGAAGATCCTAATCCAGTTCTGTACTTTGAACATAAATACCTGTACAGAAGTTTAACTGCTCCTGTTCCAGATGGTTATTATACTACGGAAATTGGAAAAGCCGTTAAACTTATCGATGGAAATAAATTCACCATTGTTACCTACGGTTTAGGCGTTCATTGGGCTTTAGATTACCTTAAACAACACCCGGAAAGCAGTGCTACCTTAATTGATTTGCGTACACTTCAACCCTGGGATAAAGAAACCGTTAGTAAAGCCGTAAAAAGTACAGGGAGAGTTTTAATTTTACACGAAGATACCTTAACCAACGGTTTTGGTGCAGAAATCTCCGCATGGATCGGGGAACATTGTTTCTCTTATCTGGATGCTCCTGTAATGCGTTGTGCAAGTTTAGATACGGCAATCCCGATGAGCAAGGTATTAGAAGACGATTTCCTGGCTAAGGCAAGATTAGCAGAAACCATAGATAAATTATTAAAATACTAAGATAGATTAATCGTATAAACTGTTCAAATCGGTTAATTGTTAAGGTAAATCTACAGTTAACCGATTATACAATTAACCAGTTAAACACAAAATAAATGAGCAATTTTAAAGTCGAAGGAAATATCATCGACATCACAAAACGAAATATTTTCTTTGGCGAAGTGGAGGTTGATAGAGGCAAAATAAAATCAATCACCAAAATTTCTGACCAGCGGGAAGGCTTTCCTTTTATCTCTCCGGGCTTCATTGATAGTCATGTGCATATAGAAAGCAGCATGTTAATTCCAAGTGAATTTGCGAGGCTGGCAGTTGTACACGGAACGGTTTCTACCATAAGCGATCCCCACGAAATTGCCAATGTTTGCGGCATGGAAGGTGTAGAATTTATGATCGAAAACGGCAATACCGTGCCTTTTAAATTTAACTTTGGCGCACCGAGCTGTGTTCCGGCCACAATTTTTGAAACTGCAGGTGCAGAATTAAATCACGATGATGTAAAAGCGCTTTTAGAACGTCCTGAGATAAAATACCTCAGCGAAATGATGAATTTTCCGGGTGTACTTTATAAAGATGAAGAGGTTCTAAAAAAGATTGCTGCCGCTCATCAATTAGGTAAACCTGTTGATGGACATGCACCAGGCTTACGCGGCGATGCCGTTCAACAATATATCGATGCCGGAATTTCTACAGATCACGAATGTTTTACTGCAGAAGAAGCGCTGGACAAATTACAGCGCGGAATGAAAATCCTCATCCGCGAGGGAAGTGCAGCCAAAAATTTCGAAGCATTGATCGATCTGTTAAACGATTGGCCTCAAATGATGATGTTCTGCAGTGATGATAAACATCCCGATAGCTTGGTCGAAAACCACATCAATCAGCTTTGTGCAAGGGCAGTAGCAAAGGGGATCGACATTTTCAATATCCTACAAGCAGCCTGTATCAACCCTATTCTTCATTATAAACTAGATGTTGGTTCGTTACAATTTAACGATCCGGCAGATTTTATCATATTAGAAGATTTAAAAAACTTTAAAGTTAACCAAACCTATATCGATGGGTTATTACTTGCCGAAAATGGTAAAACCGTTGGAGATTGGGTAAAACATGTAAAAGATCAG
Source organism: Pedobacter jeongneungensis (assembly GCF_000633455.1). GTDB lineage: Bacteria > Bacteroidota > Bacteroidia > Sphingobacteriales > Sphingobacteriaceae > Pedobacter > Pedobacter jeongneungensis_A. The sequence continues at coordinate 1,558 of NZ_AYMG01000014.1, read as the reverse complement.
GAATCGGTAAACCATTTCGACTGCAGTTTAAAAAAAGAAGAAGATTTTGTTTATCCATTTACAGGACAAGAAGAAATTCCCGTAATTGAAGCTTTAGACGGACAATTGATCACCAACAGCTTATCAGCTAAACCAAAGATTTTAAATAATAACATTGTCAGCAATCTGGAAAATGATGTATTAAAAATGGTAGTCGTAAACCGTTACCATGATGCACCTGTTGCAATTTCGTTCGTTAAGAATTTTGGCTTGAAGCACGGCGCAATTGCTTCGAGCGTTGCCCATGACAGTCATAACATTATTGCCGTTGGTGCTGATGATAAGAGCATTTGTGAAGCTGTGAACCTGGTCATCAAAGAAACCGGAGGTGTAGTAGCCCTGGGCAACGGGAAAGAAGAAGTTCTAGCTTTGCCTGTAGCCGGATTAATGAGCAATCAGAACGGTTACCGAGTTGCAGAAAGTTATACTTCAATAGATCAGTTTGCAAAAGATTTAGGCTCCACTTTACTTGCCCCTTTCATGACGCTTTCTTTTATGGCTCTATTGGTGATTCCACATTTAAAACTAAGCGACAAAGGTTTATTTGATGGGGATGAGTTTAAGTTTGTATAAAAAAATGTCGTCATTGCGAGGAGGAACGACGAAGCAATCTTACAACGATCGCTATAACCTATAGTTTAAGATTGCTTCGTCGGCTGAAAAAGCCTTCTCGCAATGACGACTTCTGGCGTTTTATCTGTGGGTTGAGGCTCCCCTGTTATTCATATTGACTTTTATGCAATAAATTATTCCTCGAAATGACGACTTTTCGTTATTCCACTACAAAAACCTCTGCCAAAGGATTAAACAGATACAAACGTTTATCATCCAGGCATACACAGCGGTACCTTTTCCTGATCCTTTCACCTTTGGTAAAACGTCTCCCATCTTTGATTTTAAAAATGGTATTAATCGGTAGTTGCTCCAAATGCAGCGTTTCGGTTTTGTTGCTATCGTATTTTTTTAATGCACGTGATAAATGCAGATCGGAACAGCTTGATGCGGCCGGATTAGACATGTAATTATCAATCGCTTTGTGGATATCATCAGGAAAAATGTTCAGCTCAAAAAATGGGACCATCATCCGTTGGAAATTCTTCTTCCATTCAGAGCCATGTGGTTTTACTTTATTTTTAAAATCGTTCCAGGTGAGTAAATGCGCAAACTCGTGCACAGTGGTAACCAAAAAAGCATAGTGGTTAAGGTTGAAATTTACCGAGATGCGATGGCCTCGTCCCTGATAAGGATGACGGTAATCACCCAGTTTTGTAGAACGGGTTTTAGCGATCTTAAATTCACATTGAAAATAATCTATCCACTTGGCAATTAGCGGTGCCGCTGGTTCTGGCATGTACTGCGCTAAAACTTTAACCTTTTCCATTTAACCGCAAAGTTCGCAAAGTTTTGCATAGAAAACACAATTTTATGATAGATTAACCACAGAGTACACGGAGTTTACACAGAGAAAACAGAGGCAGTTTTAATAACCATTTACAATACGCTTTACTCCATCCTTTAT
>NZ_AYMG01000013.1 GCF_000633455.1 Pedobacter jeongneungensis | reverse complement strand
CGCTCCGGGCTTTCCGTTCTATCGGGTTTATTTAACAATGGTTCTGCATTTTATAGCGCCGTTCTAAACCTCGCAGGTTTTTAACGGTTTTGTCATTCTGATCGCAGTGAAGAATCTTTAATGTAAAACGCTGTACAAACCTTGCAGGTTTTTAAAACCTACGAAGTCTAAACGTGATAAGTATTGCGTTAGGGATTGTAAGGGTTCAGTACCGATCCTTCATCGGTACCGAAGCGAAGCGCAGCCCTGAAAAGCCAGACCCTTTCCCGTATTTCACGGGATTGAGTAACGCCCAAATCAGTTGACAGTTACCAATTCTCAATACAAACCTCGCAGGTTTTAAAAACCTGCGAGGTTTAAAGTCCACAACACGACAAATTTTCAGCATAAAACATTAAAAATCAGTAATTTAGTCACTAAAAATAAAAACTTACCGACAAAATTTCCGATTGTAAAATCAAAATAACAGTGGCATTTGTTTTGACTTAAAAGGAAATATGAACTTCAACAATTTTACCATAAAAGCCCAGGAAGCAGTTCAACAGGCTTCTGAAATAGCCCAAGGCAATCAGCAACAGGCTATTGAAACGGCACACCTGCTTAAAGGTCTGCTTACTGTTGATGAAAACGTGGTTTCTTATGTTTTAAAGAAACTAAACGTTAACCTTAATTCATTAAATCAAAACTTAGATGCAGAAATTGCCAAATTCCCGAAAGTGAGTGGAAGTAATGTCTATCTGTCATCAAATGCCAATAGCGTTTTGCAGAAAGCGCAAACGTTTTTAAAAGAATTTAAAGACGAATTTGTTTCGGTAGAACATTTATTACTAGGTATACTGGCCGTTAACGATAGCACTTCTAAATTATTAAAAGAGCAGGGCGTTAACGAAAAAGACCTTAAAAAAGCCATTATTGAGCTACGCGGCGATAACCGGGTAACCGATCAAAACGCCGAAGCAACTTACCAGGCTTTGAGCAAATATGCCCGTAACCTGAATGAGTATGCCGAAAGCGGAAAATTGGATCCGGTAATAGGCCGCGATGAGGAAATCCGTCGTGTAATCCAGATTTTATCACGTAGAACTAAAAATAACCCGATATTGATCGGTGAGCCTGGTGTAGGTAAAACGGCCATTGCAGAAGGAATAGCCTTTAGGATTATTAAAGGTGACGTGCCCGAAAACCTGAAAAGTAAAGTAGTTTACTCATTAGATATGGGTTCGCTTATTGCTGGCGCGAAATATAAAGGCGAGTTTGAAGAGCGCTTGAAAGCCGTTGTAAAGGAGGTTAGCCAGAGTGATGGAGAAATTGTACTGTTTATTGATGAGATCCATACTTTGGTTGGTGCTGGTGGTGGCGAAGGTGCCATGGATGCAGCAAACATCTTAAAACCGGCCCTTGCCCGTGGAGAACTGCGTGCCATTGGTGCAACCACTTTGGATGAATACCAAAAATACCTTGAAAAAGATAAAGCCTTAGAGCGCCGTTTCCAAAAGGTGATGGTTGAAGAACCTGATACCCAGGATGCGATTTCGATCCTCCGTGGATTGAAAGAGCGTTACGAAACGCACCATAAGGTAAGGATTAAAGATGAAGCAATTATTGCAGCTGTAGAAATGAGTCAGCGGTACATTGCAGATCGTTTCTTACCAGATAAAGCCATCGATTTGATGGATGAAGCAGCTTCGAAATTACGTATGGAAATGGATAGCGTGCCCGAAAATGTGGATGCGTTAGATCGTGAGATTATGCGTTTGGAGATTGAACGCGAAGCCATTAAACGCGAAAAGGACGACAGAAAAGTTAAAGAACTTTCAGAAGAAATCGCCAATCTTTCAGCAGAACGTGATGAATTTAAAGCGAAATGGCAAGGAGAAAAGGACCTGGTAGATGCGGTTAACAACGAATTAGAGCAGATTGAGCATTATAAATTAGAGGCCGAACAGGCTGAACGTGCCGGAGATTATGGCAAAGTGGCCGAAATCCGTTACGGAAAAATTAAAGAGGCTCAGGATAAAGTTGAAAAACTTAAAGCCGATCTGGAAAATCAGCAAACTGATAGCCGCATGCTTAAAGAGGAAGTTACGGCCGATGATATTGCAGGTGTAGTTGGGCGCTGGACCGGCATTCCGGTTACCAAACTGATTGCCAGTGAGCGCGAAAAACTGCTTAATCTTGAAGATGAATTGCACCAGCGTGTAGCCGGACAAGATGAAGCGATTGAAGCCATTTCTGATGCCATCCGCCGCTCGCGTGCAGGTTTACAGGATAAACGCAAACCGATTGGCTCTTTCATCTTTTTAGGCACAACCGGTGTGGGTAAAACCGAATTGGCAAAGGCATTGGCTGAATTTTTATTCAACGATGAAAATGCCTTAACCCGTATCGATATGAGCGAATACCAGGAACGCCATGCGGTGTCACGACTAATTGGAGCGCCTCCGGGTTACGTAGGTTACGATGAAGGCGGACAATTAACGGAAGCCGTTAGGCGTAAACCATATTCGGTGGTATTGCTTGATGAGATTGAAAAAGCGCATCCGGATGTATTTAACATCCTTTTACAGGTATTAGATGATGGCCGTTTAACTGACAACAAAGGTAGAACGGTGAATTTTAAAAACACCATCATCATCATGACCTCAAACATTGGTGCACATTTAATTCAGGATAATTTTAAAAATTTAAGCGATGAAAACCGCGATGAGGTAATTGCCAAAACTAAAAATGAACTGTTCGAGGTGTTGAAACAGACCATCCGTCCGGAGTTTTTAAACAGGATTGATGAGTTGATTATGTTTACCCCGTTAAACCGCAGCGAAATCAGAAACATTGTAAGCTTGCAGTTTAAACATGTACAGCAAACCCTGGCCGAAATGGGCATAGAAATGGAAGCCAGTGATGAAGCCTTAGATTGGCTGGCACAATTGGGTTACGATCCGCAGTTTGGTGCCCGACCTTTGAAAAGAGTAATCCAAAAAAGAATCTTAAACGAGCTGTCGAAAGAGATATTGGCGGGTAAGATAGATAAAGACAGCAAAATTAAGCTGGATATGTTCGATCATAATTTTGTGTTTCTGAACCAAAAAGCAGATTAAACATAACAATCAAAATCCCATAGATTAAGTTCTATGGGATTTTTTTGTTTAGCTATATTTAATCATTGCGCTCTATTGATTCTTTTCTTATAAAGTTCAATATCCTGGATTTTAGCTTTTTTTAACAAATAACCTGTTGCGACAGCAATTTTAGATGCTTAAAATTGTAAACACAACCTCTTGAAAATGAATCTAAAAACCTATCTGCTCTTTATTTTGGTGTGCTTTGCGACCAAAAGTTTCTCACAAAAATTTCAAAAATCAGCGCTTTTAAAGGACATCAACACCTTACCCATGCCCGACACAGGCACATTTGTTTCGGTGTTTTACACCACCAATGAAGAACCTGATATCATAGCAACTCACCGACTTGCCCCACAGGCTGAAGTTTCAGCTACAATAATCATGACCAGCACCTTAGGTAAAGGACAGATTTTTGCCATTGGCTCATCAGACTATTTTGAACGTAAATTACTCGCTGATCAAAATGTCCAAAAACTATTAAAAAACGTACTCGAAAATGCAACTACTCACCCTAAAAAACTTAAAGTAGCCGTAACCAAAACTGCTGATGCTGCTTTAATCAGTCTGTTAAAAGCCTATAAAGCTAAAGTTTATGTAGCCGAAAGCAGTAAACTACAGTCTAATACCGATATTTACTTTTTAACCAATGATGTAACAGATACAACAGAGCTTCACGCCATTGAAAAATTCGTATCCAATGGCGGCAATCTGGTTTACGGCTCTCCTTATTCTTACATTTTTAAGCACAGAGATCCAAATAAATCCTATTTAAACGATCTCGTAAAAATAAATACCGTCTTAAACAAGGCCGGTATATTTAATGCCTATACCTTATTACTGCCAGAAAACACCAATGATCTTCTGACACTAACAAGCGAACCCTTTTATCTTCAGTTGAAAAATATTATGAGGGAGCTGGTAAAACCTTTCCCAAAAGCAACTACACCAACTGAGTATGCCTATGCTATAGAGCCTACGCTCGAACTTGCTTTTTTAAATAATGCAGATACCAGTAAGATCATAAAAAAAATAAAATCAATACTTTCTATTAGCGATACGCTTGCTATACCAACTTTAAAAAAGCCACTCGATATTTCAACACCTGCAAAAAAAGCAGGCTATAAATTTTCAAAATATCTTTTTGATAAATCCCATAATGTAGAGAAGTCAACAGATTTTGTTTACCCAGAAAGTAAATCATTTCCCGGCGAAGTACTAAAAACTGCAAAGCGAACTACCGAGTTTATCGATATAGCTGTTAAAGTAGGTTCGCAGGGACTAGCTGATCCTTACCCTAATTATTTTAGGTTACATAGTACTGGAGTTTATGTGCCAGCAGGCGAAAAAGTTAGTATTATAGTCGATCCTAAGTATAAGAATCAGCATTTAAAGGCACAAATTGGTATCCATAATGATGATTTACAGCAGATGGATAATTTAGTGAGGGCAGGTTTTGATTTAACAAAATCCTTTGAACTGGATAAAGATAGTACATCTGTTTTTTCGCCTTACGGAGGATTGTTATACATTAGAATTCCGGATAGCTCTACACTTAAATCGATAAATATCGTGGCCAATGGTGTGGTAAGAGCCCCTTATTATAAGTTAGAAAAAAATAACTTGACCGAATGGGCAAGCATAAAAAACAATCCTGCACCATGGACCGAACTGGCTACTGATAAGATTATACTCACCGTGCCAACCTATCGCATTAAAAACTTAGAAAATCCTGAGTCATTATTAAAATTATGGGATCAGGTAATGGATGCAGATGCCGATTTGGCGATTATTAACCACACCAGAACGCATCCCGAAAGAATAATCATTGATAATCAGGTTGCTTATGGCTATATGTTTACAGTTTGGGATAAAATTGTGGCACCAGATGATCAAAGCTGTGAATGGATGCTGGATGAAAAAATCCTCAAAGAAAAAGGAAGCTGGGGCCATTTTCATGAGTTAGGCCATCGTCATCAATTTTGGTATCTTGATATGGATGAAGTTAGTGAAGTAACTACTAATCTCTATACCATGTATGTATACGATAAAGTGTTGAGAAAGGGCCTTTATAACCACGATGCAATTCAAAGTAAAGCAGAAGTAAATAAAAAAATCCAAAATTATCTCCAAAACCAACCTACTTTTAAAAAATGGGGAGAGGATCCGTTTATTGCCTTAAGCATGTACATCCAGATTATCGATAATTTTGGTTGGGAACCCATCATAAAAGCGAACAGAATATACCGGGAAATGGATCCAAGAAAATATTACGAAAACCGGTTGAGCAACGAACAACGGATAGATCTTTGGTTTACATCGATATGTAGGGCTACTGACTCAAATCTATCGTCGTTTTTTGAAATATGGAAAATACCAGTAAGTGAAAAGGCAAAAACAGAGGCTAAAAAGTATAAAACTTGGATTCCTCAAGAATTTGTTACTTACCTACCGCACTAGGCAACAATTAGTCATATATTAAATCCCATAGATTAAGTTCTATGGGATTTTTTTGTTTAAAAGACAGGTTACTTTAAAAACCAAAAACCGTCATCTCGATCCGATAGCTATCGGATGGAAGGCAGTGGAAGGGAGAGATCTGCCTAGACAGATTTCTCGACTACGTTGCACCCGATAGCTATCGGGTCCGCTCGAAATGACGACCGCGCGGTGAGCCCAATTCCAAAATGCCTCATTTAATCAACTAACATACTAGTTCATTTTCTTGCATTTTGTTTCAATAATGATTATTATTGATTACACACAAAAACACAAATAAAATGAAACCTAAATTAATCATTATTGCGCTCCTGTGCGCCGTTAGTTGGCATAGCTATGCCCAAACTGAAAAAGGAAATGGCTTTGCCGGAATAAGCCTTAGTTTTGGAACTTCCAAACAAAATCATTCATCGCCAAGCTTAAATACCTTTACCGCAACGCCTAGGGGTGGTTACTTTTTAGCCAATAATTTTGCCATAGGCCTGGAAATTCCCTTAAATCTTTCAAAACTCAGGGGCGAGAGTTACACCAGGTGGGATGAAGAAGAAGGAAGATATAAGGATGTTAATGGAATAAAGGAATTTAGTTTTGGCATCTCTCCTTTTGTGCGCAAATACGTTGATGTTAAAAATCGTTTTAAGTTTTTTGTACAGGCAAATCTATTGCTCCAAATCAATACTTTTAACAGGGTTGACGATGAGGGTTATCTCATCCGAACTGATGCACGCGCCAAAGGCTTTGGGGCAAGTTTAAGTCCTGGCTTTGCCTACATGCTTTCTAACGACTCCAGTATCGAATTTTCATTTCCTATCTTAAGTTTCTTTCACCAAAATTATTATGCTGAAGAATCGTTGTACAATTTCGATAAGAAAAATAACTTAAGACTGGCACTCGATAACTTTACCCCTACTTTCACGATCAATATTCACTTCTAATCTTACATCTCATGAAAAATATATTCACCAAAATTTTAAGCCTAACAAGTATAACCTTATTCTTTCTTTTAAGTATATCCAAGCAGGCAATCGCTCAACGTTTTCGTGGCAAAATAGAATACTACAGCAGTGTATTCCCCTCTGAGGATGGGAAGATCAAATCTATTGATGGTACTAAAATTGAATATTATAATTCGGTTTTTAAATCGGAAGATGGAAAGGTAAAATCAATTGGCGATAAAAGAGTGGAATATTATAACAGTGTATTCCCTTCTGAGAATGGAAAAATCAAATCTATCGGTGATACTAAAATTGAATATTATAATTCGGTTTTTAAATCGGAAGATGGAAAAATTAAATCGATTGGTAATATTAAATTTGAGTACAATAACAGTAACTCTCAAAAAAGTGATGGAAAAGTAAAATCAATCACTAATGAAAACGATGACCGCGAATCGGAAGATGCACTAGACACCTATTACTTTATTGAAAGACTAAATTGTCAGTAATTTAGAATATAATAAACAATAAAAATCCAGGCTAAAATTTAGTCTGGATTTTTTTTCAACTGATAATCAAACCATTAACAGAAAAACAACTAACAACATAGTTTTATTTCATTTTTTATTTTATTATTGGAAACACAAAAACACAAATGAAAATGAAAAAACAATTATTAACGTTAGTAACGGTATGCGCTATCGCCATGGGAGCCAATGCCCAAACAGAAAAAGGAGACAACTTAATTGGAGGTAGTGTAGGATTTAACTATAATAACCAGAAACCATTAAATTCAGGGAACACTTTAGTAACCGGCAACTCCAGGTCTTTTAATATTGCGCCCCGTTTCGGGCACTTTTTTGGAAAAAATTTAGCTGTAGGATTACAGGTAGGTTATGCTAAAAATAAAACCAATTCAACATCAACTTTAATTCAGGGAAATGGCTCATTACAATTCTCTAATTCAACAACAAATAGTAACTCTTTTAATGCTATACCTTATGTAAGATACTATGTTGATGTTGCAGACAAATTTAAGTTCTTTGGTGAAGGGGCCGTTGGAGTAGCTTTTGGAAAAACCAAATACAATTATGCATACTCAAGCTATAACATTAATCAAACAACAAGTTATAAAACCACTCAATATTTGGCATCTGTAAATCCTGGTTTTGCATTTTTCCCAACAAAAAAGTGGGCTATTGAATTCTCCTTTCCATTAATTTCGTATAATAAATTCAAGCAGAAAGACGATGGCACTAATGTAAATTCTGAAGCATCAAGCAGCGAATCATTTACCTTTGCATTTAGTTCCTTCTCACCAAGTATCGGATTTAATTTCCATTTCTAAACCTAAGAGTCTATCGTAGACATTTCAATAAACGAGTCGTCATTCCCGCGCAGGCGGGAATCTTAAGGCTAATTGCATTAAGATTCCCAACCCGATAGCTATCGGGTTGGGAATGACGATTTTTCGCGGCGCTTCAATTCGCTAAAATCCCCGGTAATACATATTGATTTCTATTTCTTCTTCGTTTCTATATTAGGCAAAAAACCTGTTAGCAAGCCAATCAACGGCAGAAACGCACAAACATTAAACACATATTCGATACTGGTAGAATCTGCTAATTTTCCCAATAAGGCCGATCCAATACCCCCCATACCAAAAGCAAAGCCAAAAAACAGCCCGGCAACCAAACCTACCTTACCGGGAATGAGCTCTTGTGCATAAACCAAAATGGCCGAAAATGCCGATGCTAAAATCATTCCGATGGGAACGATTAATACACCGATCCAGAAAAGACTGGCATGCGGCAACAATAATGCAAATGGCGCCGTGCCCAATATGGATGCCCATATTACATATTTACGACCAATTTTATCACCAATTGGGCCGCCCAATAAAGTACCTGCAGCTACCGAAAATAAAAACACAAATAAATAAATCTGCGAAGTCTGCACCGAAACATGAAATTTATCGATCAGGTAAAAAGTAAAATAATTAGTCAAACTCGCCATGTAAAAGTATTTGGAAAAGATTAACAACAATAAAATACATACCGAGAAGATGACCTTATTTCTCGAAAATTGATTTACAACCGTTTGTATATTAATCTTTTTACTTCTGGAAAGCATAAAGCCTTTATACCAGTTACCAACATAGGTTAAAATAATAATGGCTAAAAGGGCAATCACCGAAAACCAGACTACGCTGAACTGGCCATAAGGTACAATGATCCATGCCGCTAATAAGGGCCCTAAAGAACTACCGGCATTGCCTCCCAACTGAAAAACTGATTGTGCCAATCCCCTCTTCCCTCCTGATGCGGCATGTGCCATCCTCGAAGCTTCGGGATGAAATATGGAAGAACCTATCCCAATAAAAGCAACAGAAAGCAACATGGTATAAAAATGGGCCGATTGTGAAAGCGAAATGAGCCCAATCAGGGTAAAGCCCATCCCTACTGCTAACGAATATGGCTGGGGCTTTTTATCGGTATATAAACCTACAAATGGTTGTAGCAACGATGCGGCCAATTGAAAAGTCAAAGTAATTAAACCAATTTGTGAAAAACTTAAATGATAACTGGTTTTGATAATGGGATAAATAGCGGGGATTAATGATTGTATGGTATCGTTTAGTAGATGAGAAAAACTTAGGGCAAAAAGTATCGGGAAAACGGTTTTTTCAATAATTGAGGTAGTAGATGTATTTTCAGTCATAACGTATAGCTTATAGGATCAAAAATAAGGATTATAAATTTTTAAACTACACATATTGTCCTTGCAAAAACCAAACATTTTGATAATGTTTCGGTTTTATAGCTATGGAAAAGAACAGAAAAATTGTTGGTTTATGCGGAAGCTTACGTAAAGGCTCTTATAATGCAATGTTACTTAAAGTGGCAGGTGGATTGATCCCAGAAGGTATCGAATTTGAAATTGTAGACTATGATGACATCCCCGTTTATAATGCCGACCACGATTTACCTGAAACCGAAGAACGCCCTGCAAGCGTAACCAGATTTAGGGAAGCTTTAGCTGCAGCAGATGCTTTTATCATTGCTTCTCCCGAGTATAATTATTCTATTCCAGGCGGATTGAAAAACGCCATCGACTGGGCCAGCAGAGGCAAAGATTCGCCATTGATGCATAAACCAGTTGCCGTAATGGGTGCTACACAGGGCATGTGGGGAACAGTTAGGATGCAAACAGCATTTTTACCCGTTTTTACCTTTTTAAATATGAATCCTGTTCTACAGCCGGAAGTATTGATTGCACAGGCACAAAATAAATTTGATGCAGAAGGAAATTTAACTGATGAAAAAACAATCTCCATTATCCAAAAGAAAATAGACAACCTCATTTCGGCCTGTAAGGTTTAATCATAGGCACTAAGGTTTCTCCAAAACCTGTCATTTCTGCCACTTTAAAATCTGACATTTATACAAAAAAAGTCAGATTGTCAATTTGTCATGCCTAAAAAATTAATCAATCGATTGATTTTAAGTCACACGAAAATAATATTGAGTTAACATTAAATTTACATCGATTTGTGAGTGAAGCAGTTAACCAAAAACTGATTTTTTGATGACGTAAACAAAGTTTTTTGGCACAAGTGTTGACTTTTAGGCGAATATAGTCAGACATTAAAATAGTAAAAATTGACTATATTTTAATAACAAATAAATAATAAAAAAGATGAAAAAACTATTATTATCTTTAGTAGCAGTAGCAGGTTTAGTTTATGGTGCAAAAGCACAAACTGAAAAAGGAAATTTTATGTTGGGTGGTAATGTAGGTGTAAACTCTACAAAAGTTGATGGCGCTCCAAAAGCAGATTTCAACTTTAGTGTATTACCAAGTGTTGGATATTTTATCAGCAACAATTTTGCAATCGGTACAGGTGTTGGATATGAATACGATAAAAAAGTAAGCAACAGAACAGAGAACGGTGCTTTTAAAGTTGCTCCTTTCGGACGTTACTATGTTGGTTTATCAGATCAATTTAAATTCTTCGGACAATTATCAGTGCCTATGGCTTTCGGTCAGTTAAAAGCAACTGATGTTAATGGCGATAACGCAGTTAAATTGGGTACTACTACCAAAATCGGTGTAGAAGTTGCTCCAGGTTTTGCTTTCTTCCCAACCAAAAAAATCGGTATCGAACTTTCAGTTAAAGGTTTAAGCTACGACAACTATACTGTTAAAGCTGAAGGAACTGGCGCTAAAGTTAAAACCAATACTTTTGGCTTAAACGCTGATACTTTTGCACCAAGATTAGGTGTTCAGTTCTACTTTTAATTAAACCTTCCTTCGGGAAATGTTTAATAAATGACTTTTTTTCAAGAAGCGTCCCGATTTAACATCGGGACGCTTTTTGTTTTATTTCTTTTCCCTGATGGCTTTAAACTCAGATCCGTCTTTCCATTTAGGATACGAATCTTCATTACTGATGTGGTAACCCAAATCAAAAAGCATACGTACATCTTCTACAATGCCTGATAAATCCCAGGTTTTGGCATCAAAATTATCCTGTGGCGAATGGTAACGGAATTTGGTAAAATCGGCCACCTGCTTTAAGCCCCATTCCCTGCCGTTTTTAATGTTATCTACACCCGAACCTGTAAATAATGAGGGTACACCAACTTTTGCCAGGTTAAAATGATCAGAACGGTAGTATAAGCCTGATGAAGGCACCGGATCTGGCACGATCACCCTACCCTGTTTTTTGGCGGATTCAGCAGCGTAATCTTCCAGTTCTGATTGACCAAAGCCATACACTACAATATCTTTTGTTTTACCGGCAATACCCATCATATCCATATTGATGTTGGCTACAGTTTTTGCCAGCGGAAAAGTGGGATGTTTGGCATAAAACTCCGACCCCAGTAAACCTTGTTCTTCTGCCGTGTAAGACACAAACAAGATTGTACGTCCGGGAGCTTTGGGCATTTTTTTAAATGCTGAGGCAATTTCGAACAATGCCGCCACACCCGTGGCATTATCAACCGCCCCATTATAAATAGAATCGCCCTGTACTTTCTCCCCTACACCTAAATGGTCCCAGTGCGCCGAATAAATAATTGCTTCATCTTTACGTTTATCGCCCGGTATTTTAGCCACTACATTATAGGTCACTGATTTTTTGATGGCATTTTTCACCTTTAAAGAAGTGGTAATATTTAAATCGACCGCTTTAAATCCCTTTTTATGGGCACTAAGCGCCAGTTGATCAAAAGATTTGCCATCCATTGCAAATAACTGTTTTGCTTTATCTAATGTAATCCAGCCCTCCACTACTGCCCTGTTCATCCCATTATCTTCACTTTGCAAAGTAAGTTTAGATTTCGACCAGCCACTGCGCACCACTGTCCACGGGTAAGTTGCAGGTTCAGTATCATGCACGATGATAATCCCCGTAGCACCCTGACGGGCAGCTTCTTCAAACTTATAAGTCCAACGACCATAATAAGTCATGTTTTTACCTTTAAACAAAGTAGAGTCGGCAAAGCCTGGATCATTAATTAACACAACAACGGTCTTTCCCTTTACATTAAGATTGGCATAGTCATTCCAGCCATATTCTGGCGCTACAATACCATAACCGGCAAAAACCAATGGCGAATTGCTGATGCTGACTTCATTTTGTACCCTTCTGGTGCCAGCAACAAAATCGGTTAAATAGTTTAGGGTTAGAGCGGCATTTTTTCCTTTCAATACCATTTTATCTTCCGGCACAGATTTAATTTCGACCATGGGCACCTCCTGGAAAAAGCTATTGCCGTTCCCCGGTTCTAAACCCAGTTTTTCGAACTGAGCTTTTAAATAATTAATGGTTTTGGTTTCACCATTGGTAAAAGGTTTTCTGCCCTGTAAACTATCAGCAGCAATAACAGATAGGTATTGAGTCAAACTCGAATCGTTAATGGCTTTTATGGCTAAAGAATCAGTATCTACACCGGTACTTTTAGTACCTTGTTTACAGGAACCAAAGAAAAGGAGTGCACAGCCTGAAAATATTAGGAGTTTTTTCATTTATAAAGAATTAATTTTTAATAAAATGATCGTATTTGCTGAAAAATACAAAGAAATTAGGAATTAAGCGTTTATCATCTTAAATCTGCGAAAGAAAACATACACAACATATTTCCCGCTGATCACACAGATTCACGCGGAATATATTTACACAACACAAAAAAATCCGCGCTTATCATCTTAAATCTGCGGGAAAAAACATACGCAATATATTTCCCGCTGATCACACAGATTCACGCAGAATATATTTACACAACACAAAAAAAATCTGCGTTTATCATCTTAAATCTGCGAAAGAAAACATACGCAACATATTCTCCGCAGATCACACAGATTCACGCAGAATATATTTACACAACACAAAAAAATCAGCGTTTATCATCTTAAATCTGCGAAAGAAAACATACGCAATATATTCTCCGCAGATCACACAGATTCACGCAGAGTATATTTAAACAACACAAAAAAAATCTGCGTTTATCATCTTAAATCTGCGAAAGAAAACATACGCAACATATTTCCCGCTGATCACACAGATTCACGCAGAATATATTTACACAACACAAAAAAAATCTGCGTTTATCATCTTAAATCTGCGAAAGAAAACATACGCAATATATTTCCTGCTGACCCACACAGATTCATGCAGAATATATTTAGACAACACAAAAAAAATCTGCGTTTATCATCTTAAATCTGCGGGAAAAACATACATAACATATTCTCTGCAGATTACACAGATTCACGCAGAATAATATTACCAGTTATTTCTTAATCAGCTTAAATTTCTTCAATTGTTGCCCGTTTTTATTGATTACACCAACATAAACACCTGTAGATAGTGCATTAAGGGCAAACTTATTCGAACTTGTTGCTTTTTCTTCGAAAACCTTTTGTCCTAAAATATTAAAGATAGATAGGCTGTAATCTTCAAAAGATCCACTTAAAATGGTTAAATAATCGGATACGGGATTGGGAAAGAAAGAAAATTGATCTGCTTTAAGAAATACGACCGAAACAAGATCGCTCTGCACCTGCCCGCCGGCCGTTTCGAAAGTTACCCGGTAAAATTGTATACCTTCTTTAGGTTTATCATCAAAAATTGCATAATCAAGCTGATTCTGAACAGGTTTAGTTTGCTGTAAAATGCTGAATGTATTCACACCTGTCTGTTTTTCCCAGATGATATTCTTTAAATCCAAAGTACTTCCAATGCTCAGGTCAACCCTTATCCGGTTATCATCTGCTACTGAAGCAAATAAACTCTTTACGTAACAGGCAATTCCCTGCTGGGTATAATCTATGGTATAACTTTTTAAACCTGTAAAACCAACCCCATTGGCTGCTACTGCAAAGTATTTACTTGCAATCTTACTGATGTCAATTTTCGTAATGGTATCGGTAAGGGTTAACACAGGAGCAAGTACATTATCTACAATATGATATAGTGTATAATCTTTAGCGCCAGGTTGCGGATTCCAGTTTAGTACAATACCATCTTTGCATACATAACCAACTTTTAAAATCCGCGGGCTCGAAATCACAAAAGATTGACTCTGTATAGTATTGCCTTCAACTTCCATCCTGAGGATCGTTTTCGAAAATTGGTCCGGTGCAGTCCAGTTATAAAAACCTTTGCTAAGATCAACATTCTGGGCAATTGATTTCCATGTTGACCCATCATCGTAACTCACCGATAAATTTCCGGTTTTAGCAGAATAGGTATTCTCCCAACGGATATAATTGCCTTCATTGGCAAAAAAGTATCCGTTTTGATCAGGGCTGATAAACGAAAAGGTATTCTTAAGCTTATAATGATAAGCCAGTGCAAAGGCCTGATTGTCTCCTTGTGTGATCCGGCTGCCTCTAATATGGATATTGTAAGTACCCGCATCAGGATTATATAAACTAACCTGTTGTACCGTATTAATCTGGTCTGCTTGACGCACTGCTGGCTTTGCAAGCGAATCTAAATGAGGATACGTGCTTAAAACCCATGGAAGGGTTATACTTCCAGAAGGATTTTCGAGACTTAAATCCAAACCATTAATCAAGCTTTGTGCAGCATTTACCGTTGCCGGCGGATCATTCCAGGTGATGGTGAGTTTTACTTCAGCCACATTGGGCGGAATAGCCAAAGGCACAACGAGATCCTGATTTTTAGCTACATTGTATAAAGAAACCCGGTTTTCGTCTAAAGTTTTTAGTGCTTGAGTTACATTTAACTTGCCATAGCCATATACAAAATCAACCTGTGGCGTTCCTAAATCATCTGCGGAGTTAATTAAAGTTGCACGAATCAGAGCCGCTGAAGCTGCCTTTTTATATTTCAGCTGATAAAACTGTTCCAATAAAGCGATCGAGCCACTGGTAATGGCAGCAGAACCCGATGTTCCATCTTCTCCCAGGGCCACAAGCTCAGGTTTTACACGTCCATCATAAGCCGGCCCTTTGCTGCTCAGGTTTTCAGAAATATTTTCCCTGTTAATCCCTCCTATTACTAATAAATTTTTAGCCTGCTTAAAATTACCCGTTAAATTAGCCCTGGCGGTTATTCCTTGATATAAACCAACTGATGGTGTTGAAGTTCCTTTATTCCCGGCAGAAAAAACATGGATCAGGGTATCGGTTTCGAAAATCTGTTTATCATAAGCAGCTGCTTCCATACCATAATCGTTATCTATATCAGTACCATAGGAATGGTTCTGAACCTTAATCTGAAGTTTGTTCAAATCGCCAGCCGGATCAGGCATCAGGTTCGAAAAATCAGAATAAGCAAGTTTCGCCTTAGGCGCAGCGCCCAAACCGCGGATAAAAGAATTGCCGCTTCCTATTGCCAAAGTAGCCATAATGGTGGCGTGGGTGGTGGGTGTTGTACCCGTAAGCGCACCTGGCAGCGTTTTCCCTAATAAATCGAGATCAGTGGCATCGTACATCTGCTCTTTAAGTGAAAGATTAACGCCTGTGCCATCAATACCTGGAAAAAGGCTGTGCGCATTCGAAATCTGGTTTAAACCGAGATCGAGTCCGTTAATAACCACCTCTTCTTTGGCCACAGGCAAAACATCGGCATATAAGATGTCGTCTTTTTCCAATAGCAACATTAAATCAACTGGTAAAATATAAACGGTATAAATATTATTGACTTTATCTACTGATTTTATGCTTAAGGATTGAGCGATATTGGATAAGGTACTGACATCTTTAACAGCTAACCTAATCAGAATAGAATCGTTCTTTTTGCCGGCTTTATCCATCACTTTCATTAGCCGTTCACTCAGCTTCCAGAGCCCGTTGGCTTCCTTCTGATAAACCACGCTTTTAGAGAGGCTCGAAATGGCAGATTTTTGCACAATAAAATAATCTCCAGATAGCCTTTTTTTAGGGTTTAATGACTTGATTTCTGCAGGACTTAACGCATGGTTAAATCTTACCAAAACCGGTTGATCACCACTTAATTTTAAAGAAGTTGAAGTTTTAGAAATATATTTTTCAATTTTTTTTTCTATTCCTGCAGGTTGTATCTGTGCGTTTAAACGAAATACAGACAGACAAAAACATATAACTAAAAATACAGTGCTGACTTTCAAATATTATTTTATTATAAAATTTTGATTACATCGATTATCTTCCCTAAATTAGGATTAATTAGGTAATCCACAAACATTATTAACTAACTTATTCAATTTAAAAAAATCAAACCTAAATCAAGATGAAAACATCCAAATTTTTATCAATTGCAGCCGCATGTCTTTTATTCACTACTTTATACTCTTGTAAGAGTAATAATACAGAGAATGCAGTAGAAAATAAAACTGATATTTCAGCAGACAAATTATCACAGATCAAATCATTAGGCTTTAGTACAGACAATGTCCGTAAGATAGACGAAGGATATCTGGTAGAAGGCGACATCCTTTTAACAGATGATAATTTAACTGAACCTGCTGCAGGCGCAAATTTAAATATTGCCGAAACTGAGCAGTACCGTACAACAAACGTTGTAAAATCTTTACCTCGTGTAGTTACCGTTTCAGTTACAAATTTACCACAGGTATACAGCGATGCGGTAAACACCATGATTTCGAGATATAACTCTTTAGGCTTACGCCTTACTTTCCAAAGGGCAAGTGCAGGTGCTAAAGGTAACATCGATATTGTTGGCTTTAACGAAGGTCCGAGCGGTGGCTTTATTACTTTAGGTTCGTCAGGCTTCCCTACTTCATCAGGTGCGCCGTACAGCCAGGTAAAAATGAACACCAATGCTGCAGCTTATGGTACTAACCCTAATTTATTGTACTTAGCTTCCGTTCTTCAGCACGAAGTTGGCCATTGCATCGGTTTCCGTCATACAGATTACATGAACCGTGCTTTTAGCTGTGGTTCAAGCGGTGCAGGAAACGAGGGTGCATCTAATGTGGGTGCAGTAAGAATCCCGGGAACCCCTTCCGCTCCAGATGCTGCTTCATTTATGTTAGCTTGTTCTAATGGTGGCAACCGCACCTTTAATGCAAACGACGTAATTGCAATCAACTACCTATACAAATAAGATCAGATCAAAACACCCAAGGATTACCTAAAAACCTAAGAAAAAGCCTCTCTGACGCAAAAGTCGGGAGGCTTTTTTTATGCTATTGTAATAGGTTGGCCACTGATGCACACAGGTATTTAATTTGCTAACGCGTTACGTCATTTCCAACCCGATAGCTATCGGGTCGATTGGAAACCTTAATGCATAAGCCTTAAACTAAAGTAAATCTATATTGTAAGCTTTTTAACCACAGATGAGCACAGATGGTTTATTTATCTGTGTTCATCCTTTTCATCTGTGGTTAATGATAAGAAGCTAAGGCAAGGGTATAAAAATGACCCATGTTTCCATAGGCCATCATTATGCTAAAAAGGTTCGTTAGGACACGAACCACGGATTTTTTAAGGATTATTTCCCATTCTGCTCAATATCCCTATCCATTTCTACCAGGTCTACATCACTTGGCTCAGAAAAATCGCCGATCAGGTATTTATTAAAATGATCGGCCAGTTTCCAGAAAGCATACTCTGTCATGTCTCCAAAACCATGGCGCTGACCAGGGATAATCAGGAAATCGAAGCGTTTACCTGCTTTCATTAATGCATTTGCTACACGGATAGAGTTTGCCGGATGCACATTGTTATCTACATCGCCATGCATTAACAGTAAATGACCTTTAAGATTTTTCGCCAGATCAGGATTCTTATCAATGCTGTATTTAAACGAAGTATCGCCTTTTAAAGAAATGGTTTCTTTTACGCCATGGTGTTTTTCGCTCCACCAACGGTTGTAAATGCTGTTATCGTGGTTTCCTGCATTTGAAACCGCGGCTTTAAAAAAATCGGGATATACCAACATGGCTGCTGTAGACATAAATCCACCGCCTGAGTGACCAGTAATACCCACTTTAGATTCGTCGATATAGGTATATTTCGCCGCCAATTGCTCGATAGCTGTTTTTTTATCGGCCAAACCATAATCGCGCAGATTTCCGTAACCATAAGTGTGGTACCATTTAGAACGCGAAGGGTTACCTCCACGGTTACCCACGGTAATCACGATATAACCAAACTGTGCCAAACGCTCGGTACGGTCCATACTTTTGCTGAAAGCTTTATTTACCGCTTCGGTTTGCGGACCAGGATAAACATACTCGATAATCGGGTATTTTTTGTTCGGATCAAAATCAAATGGTTTATACATTACACCGTATAAATCGGTAATGCCATCATCTGCTTTTACTTTAAAAGGTTCTGGAAATTTATATCCCGCTGCCATCAATAACGAAAGATCTGTTGTTTCAAGCTCCATTACTTTTTTACCGCTTCCATCATACAAAGTGGCTTTTGGTGGTGTATTTACTCTTGAATAATTATCAACAAAAAAAGTATTATTATCATTCATGTTGGCCAGATGGTCAAAATCGCCTGTATTTAACAATTTCATGTTCGAACCGTCGAAATTAATGCTGTATAAATGCAGATAATAAGGATCTTCTTTGCCTTCATGTCCGTTAGCCGTAAAATAAAGAATGCGTTTTTTCTCGTCGATATTTACAATACTCTCGCAATGAAAAGCACCTTTGGTAATCTGGTTTTTAAGTTTACCGTTTTCATCAAAAAGATAAAAATGCGCCCAGCCATCGCGTTCACTCCAGTGAATTAGCTCTTTACCATCGTTTACCAAACCCGGGCGGTTTACTTCAACATAGGTGTTAAAACGTTCGTCGATTATTGGCGTTACTTTTCCTGTAGCAATATCAACCGTACCGATATCAATGCGTTTTAAATCGCGGCTGGTACGCGAAAAATAAAAGCGGCTATCGTTTCCTAACCAGATAGATGGGCGGAATTCGTTATCTCGGTCTTTATTTAAAGAAGGTTTGCTCCAAACCGAAATACTTTGATCTTTAAAGGCTGAAACATTGAGCTTTTTATAAGATTTTGCAGGAAAATCGAACAATAGAACTTCATCCTGAGGCGCTTCGGCCTCGCCTGGCATCTGGTATTTATAGGTTTCTAAAGTCGGGCGGCCTGGTGTAACGCTATTAATTACCCAAAGGTCTTTAACCTTACGTGAGTCGGTCCTGTCCAACACAAAATATTTCGAATTAGGCGACCAAAGCACATAAGCACCGCGGCGTTTTTTATTATTTTTTTCGTTTTCTACATTGTTTTCGCCATCGCCATCGCTTCCGTAGGAGTAAAATTTAACGCCATCTTTGGTTAACTGATGTTCTACAATGGTACTGTCGTCTTCATTTTTAACCGCTTTTTTATAGTTCTCTTTATCCATCCAGTAAAGATTATAGTTGCGGGAGAAAATAATGGCCGATGAATCTGGTGCTACTGAACCCCATGCTGGTTTCGGCTTTGGTTTGCTGAAATTTGGTACTTCGGTCAACTTTGCAGTAGCCAGTTCGTACTTAAAAGAATAGATTTTCTTCTGCATAGAATCAGCCGCTTTTTTATCTTTCCGGTCCTTTTTCAGTTCATCAACACTGCTTTTGATCTCGAAAGAAATGCTTTTTTCATCTGCAGCAAATTTGAGGTTTTCGAGTGGCAGATGTTCCGCATCAAACGGATCGCGCACAATCAGTGTAATATCTGCAGCCAGTTTCGAATTGTCGAACAGCAGCTTTTTACTTTTCGAAGCCGGATCTACCAGGTACCAGAACTTACCCTTCGGACTTTCGAAAGTGTACCAGAAACGGTTACTCAATTTTAGCCAATGTGGATCAACAGCAGTAGAATAAACCATTTTCTTTAGCTTATTCGGCGAAAAACGCGATGCAAGCTGATAATTTGCCTTAGGTTGTGGCTGAATGTTTTCGGTTATAGTAAATGTTTTGGTTTGTGCAGCAACAGTTAAGGATAAAAACTGCGCACACAGCAGGAGTTTATAAAGTTTATTCATCAAAATTTGTTTGAGCCGCTAAATTATTTAATTATAGGATATTAAACAGGCTTTAATATGTAATAAAAGCGATAGTTAGCGCAATTTATTTGATGTAAAATAATTATTAACACAATTTATTTTAACACCTAAATAATTAACAGATTTTATAGTTTTGTAGCTATACATCCCTAATAATGAAATATAGCTTTTTAACCATCCTAACTGCTGGCGCAATTTTATTTGCCAGCTGCCAGTCTAAATCCCAAACAGAAAAGTCTGCTGATAAAGATTCTGCCGCACAAACCGCTAAAACCACAGCAAGCACCGGAACACCAGTTGATGTTTCGAAAATAAAAGTTGCAGATGCCAAAACCATCCTGGCCAGAAAACAGGTGCCAATTTTATGTTATCACCAGGTAAGAAACTGGAAACCAACCGATGGAAAAGTAGGTAAAGATTATATTGTAGAAATCCAGAATTTTAAAGACCAGATGAAAATGCTGGCCGATAGTGGTTACCACACCATTTTGCCCGATCAGCTTTATGCATATCTTAATACTGGCGCTGCCCTGCCAAGCAAACCAATTATGTTAACCTTTGATGATACGGATATGGACCAGTTTACCATTGTACGCCCTACGTTAGAGAAACTGGGTTATAAAGCGGTTTATTTTATCATGACGGTTTCTATCGGCAGAAAAGGCAAGTTTGTTGATTATATGACCAAAGAGCAGATTAAACAACTTTCTGATGAGGGAAATGTTATCGGCAGCCATACTTACGACCATAAAAACTTTAAAAAATATGCAGGTAAAGATTGGGAAGAACAGTTGGATAAACCAACCAAAAAACTGGAGGAAATTACGGGCAAAACAATGACCGAATTTGCCTACCCTTTTGGTTTATGGAACGCCGAAGGAATTCCTGAACTGAAAAAACGCGGCTTCAGGATGGCTTACCAATTATCAACCAAGCGCGACGAAAAGGACCCGCTATTTACCATCCGCAGGATTATTGCCAGCGGTTACTGGTCGCCAAAAACCTTAAGCAACAGCATTAAAAATAGTTTTTAAGCAAAAAATCCCGATTTTTACATCGGGATTTTCTTTTTTATACCGAACCATCAATTAACATGAAAAAATTAGCGTTACTCGCCCTCTTATTAATCCATATCTTTAAAATCCATGCACAAACACCACATTTAAGTGGTAAAGTTGAAGTGGTAATGGCTACAGGCCAGATTACGTGCGATTTTGTGTTGAGCAATATTCCTAACTTAGGGAAGGACTATCAAATATTATTAAACAAAGGTTTTAACATTAAAGCCATAAAAGATTCTGCCAATCAAACTTTAAAATACAGTGGTTTTTATGGTGGTGCCATGCGCGGCGAAGGCCTGACCTATGCCCCATTGTATAAAGACAGCACAATGGTAAATCCGGGCAAACTGCACATTACCTATACGGGTGCTTTCCCGATTTATACCGACACGCTGAACTTTATTGATTTTAAAGGCTTGATTGCCTTTAATGGAAAAACGATGAGGGCTACTGATCAGTCTAAATGGTATCCAATCATTTACGACATCAAAAACGACAGGCAGATTGAACAGATGACCTTTGATATTCAGGTAACCAGTAAAGATGCCAAAATGATCTTTATCAACGGCGATCAGCCAAAACCAGGACCTGTTGCCAGGTTTAAATCTGAAGTACCCATTGCGCCTATGATTTTTGCAGGAGATTACGGTGTGCAAAAAACCAATGGCGCATTATTCTTAAACAGCCAGATGAATGATAGGCAACTAGAGGTTTTTGAAAACAATATTGCAGAAATGAAAGCCTATTATTTTAAGGTTTTAAAGATCCCATATGATACTAAAAATGTATTTATAGAGCACTCACCTGTAGAAAAATTTAACAAAGGCAGAAGCTGGGGTTTTGTGGCTTTCCCAACAATTGCCTTTGCAGGCATCAAATTAGGCGATATGATTGATGTAGAACATCATAAACTTAAAGATTCTACCGATTATCCATTTATCGCACACGAAATTGGCCATTATTATTTCGGAAATGTGCTACAGCCAAATTCAACTTTGTTCTGGTTCTTTTTAGAATCAACGGCCGAGTATTTATCGGTTAAAGCAGCCGAAGAAAAATTCGGAAAAACTTTCAGCACCAAATACTTTGCGGAGAGAGGGAAACAATTGAAAAATTTTAAGGCAAAACCTTTAAACACCATTAAAGATATCAATGAAATATCGGGCACTTACCGTTATTCTTACGGTCCTTTTTTGCTTCGTGGCCTTGAGCAGATAATTGGTGAAAAGCGCATGTTTAAATTTTTAAGCACCTGTTTAAATACTAAAAATGAACTCACTGATTATAATTTCTTTAAAAGGAATGCTTTAAAATCGGGTATCACCCAAAAAGAATGGGATGCTTACGAAAAAGACTTTATCCTTTCTGAAAACGCTGTATCTTTGATTAAATAAATTATAAAAACCTTGGATTTACAATTAAAATCAGTAGCCCATACCCTTCTATCCGTTCTGTTTTTAGGATCATTTTCATTCGCTTGTTCGGGCAATAAGCAAAACGAAAAAACCGCGGCAGAAGATGCGACAGCAGTGGTTAAAACAGACTCGACAAACACAAAACCTGCGGATAACAAAACCATCATGGCCCGCAGAGAGGTGCCTGTACTTTGTTACCACCAGATCAGGAATAATATTGCCAGCGACAGTAAAAGGGCACACGATGATATTATCGCCCCCGATAAATTTCGCGAACACATTAAAATGCTGGCCGACAGTGGTTATCATACTATTCAGCCCGATCAATTGTACAATTACCTCGTTTATGGCGCAAAACTGCCTGAAAAACCAATTATAATCAGTTTTGATGATACCGATGAAGATCAGTTTACCGTTGGGAACGCTACATTGAAAAAGTACGGCTTTAAGGGCGTTTATTTTATCATGACGGTATCCATCGGCAGAAAAGGTAGGATTAATTACATGACCAAAGAGCAGATTAAACAATTATCTGATGAAGGAAATACAATTGCCAGCCATACCTATGACCATAAAAACTTTGCCCAGTTTACGGATGCCGACTGGACTACCCAAATTGATGAACCGACCAAAAAGCTGGAACAGATTACCGGAAAAAAAGTAGAATATTTTGCTTTTCCTTACGGAGTTTTCAAATCATCTACCTTGCATAAACTAAAGGAACATGGCTTTAAGGCAGCTTTTATCTTATCTACAGCAAGGGACGAAAACTATCCGCTTTATACCATCAGAAGGATTATTGACCCGGGAAGATACACCGCAAAAAATTTATATTACAGCATTAACAAGAGCTTTAATAAAACAAAATCTAAGTAAAGAGGTTAATTAGAAGAAGTTGAAATGTTTGAAGGTTGAAAAGTTAAATCTAACATTACAACTTTCAACATTAAAAACCCCTATACAACAGCCCTATGAAATACTCTTTTTTCTTATGTCTTTTCGGAATAGCCATACTATCAGCCTGCAACAATCCTAAAAACGGAACTAATAACACCGGAGCAACTGACAGTACAGAAAAGGTAAAAACCGAACTTACCGGACAATTTTATAAGAGATTAGAAGGTACCATTGCGGGTAAAAAGGTAGTGGTGCACCTTCAAAAGGTTAATGATGACGTGAGTGGCGCCTATTATTACGATGGCTCATGGCTTAACCTATCAACCGATACCCTGATTGGTAAAGATAGTATTGTGCTTACCGAATACAGTTATTACGAATCGTACTTTACTCGGGATTTTAAATCGCCGCATTTAGCCTTAAAATGGAATGGAAATGGCTTTAACGGCACATGGGAAAGCGGAGATAAAACCAAAAAATTTACGATTGCTTTGACAGAAAAATATCCAGATGGGAGTTATCCGTTCAATGCAGGTATTTACGAAGATTCGGTTAAGGCCTTTGCCAATCAAGCCAAATCGCCTGCGGCACAGATTAGTTTTGAATACCTCGAAAGTAAAAATACTGATGAATATGGTAACTGGTTAAATACTGAGCTTAAAAAGATATTGGGAATAAAATCGCAGGTTGACCGTTCAATCGGTTTTAAAAATATTGCTGCTGACTATTTTAAAGATTATAAATCGCAGGTTGCCGAGCAATCAAAAGATGGTCGTGGCGATGATTTTCAGGCCTGGATGAATTATACCAACAATAGTCAGCAATCTATAAGCTATAATGATAATGGCTATGTAGTAATCGATTTCCTGGCTGATGCTTATACCGGTGGCGCACATGGCAATTACAGCAGTGTAATGTATTGTTTGGATGTAAAGAACAAAAAACAAATGGTGCTTGGCGACATTGTTAAAATAGATTCTAATACTTTACAGGGCATTCTAGAACGTAATCTCCGTAAAGAATATAATATTAAAGCCAAAGATGCACTAAGTACTGTGCTATTTGACGATTTTATAAAACCGAATAATAACTTTTATTTCAACTCCAATGGGATTGCTTTTATGTACAACCCTTACGAAGTAGCTAGTTATGCCCAGGGACAGATTGTAGTATTTGTGCCTTACACAGATTTAAAGACTTATTTAATACCAGCTTTTTCACAAAGGATGGGGATAAAATAGTTAGTGGTGGTTAATCGGTTAATTGTTTAAACTGGTTAAATGAAAATTAAAAACCGCCAACTGGAAAATATTTCTGCACTTATCATCTTAAATCAGCGGAAATTAATGGGTTAACTGCAATTGCAAACTGCCCACTGAAAACTTTTATAATATCTGTTTTACAATATATTCCTTGCCGTTAAACTTAAAACTTTCGTTTTTCGCTTTCCCGATCAGGAATTTGCCAATCGGCGAAGCCTGAGATACA
The DNA here is from genome assembly GCF_000633455.1 of Pedobacter jeongneungensis. Classification (GTDB taxonomy): domain Bacteria; phylum Bacteroidota; class Bacteroidia; order Sphingobacteriales; family Sphingobacteriaceae; genus Pedobacter; species Pedobacter jeongneungensis_A. The sequence goes on along the minus strand of NZ_AYMG01000013.1, from coordinate 372,785 downwards.
GCAAAAAATTTCTGTCCTTCAGCGTTTAATTCTCCAGCACTGATGCTGATGTAAAAATTACCTTCGGAAGTTAATACCACGCTCCCGTTTTTAATAACCTGATCCGATTCTACATTTTCGATCTGTTGCAGAGCGATTTTCTGTTGTCCCGCTTCATAAAGTAATTTATTGTTGCGGTCCATCTCCTGCTGCATCATTTCTCTTGTGGTTTCATATTTATCGCCCGCACTGCTTTTCGTATCATCATTAGAAGCCTGCCTGGCTTGCTGCAGCGAATATTCAATGTTTTCTATCCTGTTTTGAATAAAAGTTAAGCAAAGCTGATATAGTTTAGATTTTAATGTAGACATGTTAATGATGGATAATGGAAGGTGTTTGATGGAAGATGGAAACCCGAGCTATTTACGAAGATCAAAAGCTTGTTTTAAAATCAGTTTGATTTTATCTTTAGGGATATCTTCTAAATGGTTGATCAATAAAATTTTCATTCTGGCTCTTTTCTCCTGTAACAGATCTTCGTGGTAAATTTTATTTCCATCAACCAAACCAATGTAAGGCTGATGGAGTTTTTTGTGGATCCAAAGATAACAGAACATTTTTCCTTTATGGTAATAAAAAGGCATTCCATATTTCCAATGCTCCGTAATATCAGCATACCCCATTAAAAGCTTCCTTAAATATTGCAGGCAACTTTTAATCGGCTCATCTTTTTGCTCAAAATAGTGATCAAGAGGATTAAGCATATGTGTATGTAAGATGGAAAATGGATGATAGCAATGAACCAATGATCAATAAACCAATGACTAATGAACTAATGAACCAGACTAAGGACTACTCCTCAATCCACCTCACTTTCTCTTCAATTGCCCCTCTATTAGGTTCCCAGGGTTTTTCGTTGTGATAGCCCATGTAAAATAAGCCGATACATTTTTCGTTTTCGCCAAGGCTTAAAAATTCGCCAAGGTCATCAATTAACGGCGGCGAACTCCAATAGGCGCCCACATTTAAACTTTCGGCAGTTAAGGCCATGTTTTGCACAGCACATGATACTGCTGCCAACTCCTCCCACTCTGGTATTTTACCACTCACTTGCATATTGATGGCAATAATGCAATCGGCCTGGCTTGTTTTCTCCGCAAAGCTGTCGTACTTTTTCTGTAAAAACTGTTGCGGGCTAACCAATGCTTTGTATAGTCTGCCTAACTCCTCGCCAAGCTTAGCCAATCCAGCTTTTCTGATCACAACAAAGCGCCATGGCTGGGTTAATTTATGTGTTGGCGCGTAATTGGCCGTTTCTAAAATCTGATTGATCACCTCAACCGGAATTTCTTTTTTAATATAGCTAGCAGGAAAAATACTGCGACGTTCTTTTATAACTTTTGAGATGATTTCGTATGTAGTACTCATTCGGTAAATATAAGGTTTAAGGCGTAAGGTAGAAGGTTTAGGGTTAAAAACCGATAAAGATTTGACTTTATGTTAACTGAAAATGCTGAACTGTTAATTGTAAACCAGTAACTGAAAACTATCAATTGCTAACCGAAAACTGCTTCCTAATCTGTTTCACCTTTGCAAAAAAGGCAATGCTTTCCTTATCAACCAGAAAATCCATCGTTTGCAAAAGTTCTTCCCTGATCCAGTTATGTTTAGTGTTTAAATTCGCCAGGATATTAAGACAGTGCGATTTTATGGCTACAGGAATTTTTTCATCAATCAGCCATGCAAAAACCACTTCTACCAGATGATCGGTATCGTAACCGGCAATAACCTTTTTAACCGCTTCAGCAGTATTTTTCTTCGTCATAAAGGCCAGAATTTTAACATAATGCCTCAACGCTGATAAATTATGCTGTTGTGGTAGTTTTTCTAAGAAATAAAGCGCATGAGGCAAAAAGCGAAACTGGTGGGCGGTATAAACGTTCTCCAAAATCCATGCCGCCCGAAACCCGATCTGTTCATCATGATAAAAACTTAAATCGATCAGGTCTTTTACCGAAAAGGTTTCTTCTGAAGCAATTGCAGCCAGTTTTTCTACTTTGCTTTTTTGAAGGGTGGTTTTAATGGTTTCGAGCAAGAGATCGTTTTGCATAAGGCTAAAATAAAATTTTTAGCAGATAAAACCTCACAGGCTTTTAAAACTTGTATGTCCTTTTCAAATGGCATCAGCTTCAGTGTACTATGGTGTTTCAGCTGGTCAATAATGTTTTGAAAATGAATGGTCTGATGTTAATGGCTAAGGGTAGCCCCGCTCTTCCTGCAAGTCCTCGCTCGTACCTCGCTTTGGGCTTTCCGTTCGATCAGGTTTAATGAACAAAGCCTGTAGCCTTTGATAAATGCATAAACCTGCAAGTTGGTAAAATGGCCAAAAGCACAACACTTCCATCAATAAACCAGATTGAACGGAAATACTTTTAAAATTGCGGCACCCCAAAATACCCTGCATCTGCAACCTATGAAACAGGTATTTGTACCTTAGCATAACAGAAGTTATTTTTAAAAGATTGAAGTGAAAGCGGGACTACATCAGCCACAAGGAATCAAGCCCTTAATTTCCCGATCCTTCAAACTTTCCAACCTTAAAACATTCGAACACCTTCCAACTTTCCAACCTCCAAACCTTTCGACAATAAAACAACCAAACCATTAAACAACTTCCTACCCTCAACCTTTTTCCCTATCTTTGCGGCTTATTTCAATTACAGCATGATTTCAGTTTCTAATTTATCGTTACGATACGGCAAACGCACATTATTTGAAGATGTTAACCTAAAATTTACCCAAGGCAACTGCTACGGTGTTATTGGGGCTAACGGTGCAGGTAAATCTACTTTCCTGAAAATTTTATCGGGAGAAGTTAACCAGACTTCTGGTAGTGTAGCTTTTACCCCAGGCGAAAGAATGGCGGTTTTAAAGCAAAACCACTACGAATTTGATGAGTTTTCGGTATTAGAAACCGTAATGATTGGCCATAAAGAGCTTTATGCCATCATGAAAGAAAAAGATGCCATTTATATGAAAGAAGATTTCTCAGAAAAAGATGGCGAACGTGCCGGAGAACTGGAAAATCTTTTTGCTGAAATGGACGGCTGGAACATGGAAAGCAACGCAGCAACGATGTTGAGCAATTTGGGCATTACAGAAGATAACCATTATAAGTTACTAAAGGAACTGGATAACACTCAAAAAGTACGTGTGTTATTGGCACAGGCTCTTTTCGGTAATCCGGATATCTTGCTACTGGATGAGCCTACCAACGATTTGGACATCGAAACCATTGCCTGGTTAGAAAACTTTTTGGCTGATTATCAAAACATTGTATTGGTGGTAAGTCACGACAGGCACTTTTTAGACGCTGTTTGTACACACATTGTAGATATCGATTTCGCTAAAATGAGTATCTACACTGGTAACTACACGTTCTGGTACGAATCTAGTCAGCTAGCTTTAAAACAACGCAGCGACCAGAACAAAAAAATGGAAGATAAGGTGAAGGAGTTGCAGGAATTTATCCGCAGGTTTAGTGCAAATGCATCCAAGTCGAAACAGGCAACTTCGCGTAAGAAAGCTTTGGATAAAATTGATATTACAGAGATTAAAGCATCAAGCAGAAAATATCCGGCAATTATCTTCAACAATATCGGCCGTGAAGCTGGCGACCAGATTTTACAGGTTGATGCTTTAGGTAAGAGTGGAAATGATGGCGTTTTGTTCGACAAAATTACCTTTATGGTAAATAAGGGAGATAAAATTGCAGTAATATCGCAAAATAGTTTGGCCACGGCAGCATTTTACGATGTGTTAACCGGTAGGGACACTGATCATAAAGGTGAGTTTAAATGGGGTGTTACCATCAGCACTGCCGATATCCCGAATGATAACTCTGAATATTTCGCCGGAAAAGATGAAAACCTTGTTGATTGGTTACGCGAGTATTCGGGAACTGATGCTGATGAGCAATTTGTACGTAGTTTCTTAGGCCGTATGTTATTCTCGGGTGAGGAAGTACTTAAAAACGTAAAAGTACTTTCAGGAGGTGAAAAAATGCGCTGCATGTTCTCAAGAATGATGTTGCAACAGGCCAATTTGTTAATGTTTGATGAGCCAACCAACCACCTGGATCTGGAATCTATCGAGGCACTGAACAACGGCATGAAAGATTTTAAAGGCGCAATATTATTTACCTCACGAGATCACCAGTTAACAGAAACGGTTGCAAACCGCATTATCGAGATTACACCAAAAGGCACTATAGATAAACTGATGACTTACGATGAATACATTAACAGCAGCGACGTTGCCAAACTCCGCGAAGAGATGTATGCTTAATTAAGAACAGCATTATTTAATTATTAAAAGAGTTTTGATATTACATCAAAACTCTTTTTCTTTATAAACAAAATCTAAAACAGTGAAAAAACTTACGCTTCTTCTCTCCTGCCTTATTCCTTTATTTGCTTGTGCACAAAAAAGCGATTCAACCAGTACCGAGTATAAAATCATCAGGGGTGGCTTTATTGAGCACAGTACGGAACTAAAATCAAAACGTTACATCAAAAACGGTTTATCTGAAATTAAAGGAGGGCGGAAAAAAGTAGCTTCAGGTGCCTACAAAGACGGGGAGCGGACTGGTCGTTGGTATTTTTTTAAGTTTGCAGATAGCGCGATTGTAGACCAGATTTACAATTACACTACTAATGAAGTGGAAATCAACAATGCTCCTGAAAATGCATCTTATGAAATAGAAGGATTTGAAACCAGCAAAAACGTAACCTACCCCTGTAAAATTGGTGGTTTTGATTATGGTATGCATTTTTTAAAAAGAGAATTTAAAATACCAGGTGAATTGAAGTCTTTAAAAGGCAGACATGATGTATTCCTAATCTTTACTATTGATAGTGCAGGTAAATTAATAAACTACGAGCAAAAAATAGCATCTACATCTTATAATAGCAGTAAAACGGTAGATCTTGCCAAATTCAAACCCACCGACTTAACTTTTATTTCCGCTAAAGTAAATGGGGTTGCTGTAAAAAGTAAACTGATTTTAAAAGAAAGTGTTACAATAAATTAACCTAATATATCAGTCGTAGCAAACTAATCTTATAAAAAATTAATACAGCTGTAGCGTTTTCATTCCATTAATCGTTTTACAAGAAAAAAGCGTTAATGGCCATTAACCAATTTTGTTCATAAAATTGATTTAAACATTAAAATGAAAACGAATTTGAAAAATTTTAGCACTACGGCAAAAATTATACTCTCTCTCTTTGCAATAACTTTAACCATCACTGCATGTAAAAAGGATTTCAATAACGATCCGATAGAAGCAGCTGGTATTGGTTTTGTACATGCATCGCCAGGAACAGGCCCTCTTGATTTTATTCTGGATAACCAAAAAATCAACTTTTTTACTTACACCAAAGATTTAGGCTACTATGCAGCTTATCCTGGAACAAGGTTGGTTGGAGTATCTAAAAAAGACTCTTTAAAATATGTAACTACAGCTACAGCAGGTTTAAAACCAGGTTTCTTCTATTCAGTATTTGTGGTTGATACTTTAAAATCGACAAAACTTTTGATTCTTGAAGATGATTTAAAAGCTCCGGAAGCAGATAAGGCAAAAGTTCGTTTTGTAAACTTAAGCCCCGGAACTGCAACTTACGATTTAGCTGTTGCGGGAACTGATGCTCCATTATTTACGGCAAAAGCTTTCAAAGAATTTACAACATTTACCAATATTGCACCTAACGATAGCTATACTTTTCAATTAAAGCAAAGTGGAACAGTTAAAGTTAGCTTACCGGCTATTAAAATTGAAAAAGGAAAAATTTATACCATTTGGGCCAAAGGTTTAACCAGTAAAACCGATACTACCGGACTGGGTTTATCTGTGATGACAAATAAATAAAAATCGCACTACCTGTGATAATGAAAATTGACACCACTCAAAAAATTGGGTGGTGTTATTTTCTTAAATTTGAAAGCAATTAATCATGATAAACCTTTATTAAATAGTCCTTTACAGGGGTGATAAAAAAAATACTCAGTTTTGAGGAAATTTTAAAAGGCTGTGTAAGAAACGACAATAGCTGTAAAGAAATGATGTATAAATCATTTTATGGCTATTTAATGGGCATTATTTTAAGGTACACCAAGAATACTTCAGACAGTGAAGAACTTGTAAATGATAGCTTTATCAAAATTTTTAAACATGTGGCCGGCTTTAAAGCGCCAAAAAACCCGGAAGAATTGCAGCGGTCGTTTAAAGGCTGGATTGCCCAGATCGCTTCCAGAACAGCAATAGATAAAATACGGAGTTCGAAAATTCAGTTCTATGTAGATGACCTGGCAGAAAACGAACATCCGGTTACACAGGTTTCGGTTGCTTCGGAACTTCATGTTAACGATATTTTGAATTTACTAAATCACTTACCAGATACGCAAAGACTGGTATTTAACTTATACGAAATTGAAGGTTTTGCACACGATGAGATATCGAAAATGCTGAATATACCCGAAAGTTCGAGCCGTGTGTATTTAACACGTTCTAAAAATAAGTTACGTACCCTTTACTTAAATACCATGGTCAATTCATACGAGAAAAATGGATAAGGAATTAATTGAGCATATTACCGCGAAACTCCAAAACCATGAGGAAACATATCCTGATGGTGCCTGGGAGCGCTTTTCGGAAAAAGAGAATAAAAAACGGAGAATTGCATTTTGGCCGCTATGGGCTGCTGCTGCCCTGATTTTTGTTTCCGGCGGGGTATTTTTTGCCCTCAACAATACCAGTCAAAAAACTGATCTTGCCATAGCTAAACCTAAAACGCAGCAAAACTCAAACACAGATCTTAATAGCAATACAGCTCCAAAAAATAACTCCGCTCCATTAAATGATACAACCACTATTTTAAACAACCTTACTGCAGCTAACCTTCCAAATAAAAGCGCGGAAAGAACAAACCTGATCGTTGAACAGAATAAGAATTACACCTATGTAAATAATTCAGATGATTTACAGCTTGTAAATAGTAATTTATTGGATAACAGGCTTGCGGGTACTAATATTTCAACCTTTAGCTCAAAAAATTTCGAGATTTTAACCGAAAAGAAAAAATCCTTACCGAATAAAAAAGTAACATTTGAAGAGTTATTAGCGCAAGATAGTCGTGCTAACCAACAAAAAACCTCATCCAAAACAAATGAAAACTCCAAATGGCAACCTGATGTATATGTTGCCCCTGCAATGGGTAATGATAATAAGGTAAATATGAACTATGGTTTTTCATTATCGTATGCCATTGCGAATAAACTGTCTATCAGCTCTGGTGTTTCTTATGCTGCTATCAGCACTACAGAATCGCTGAACGCTGGCGCTCCACAAACTTTGTCGGGCAGAAACCTGGAATCTGTTGATTCTAAAGTCCGTGGGATTAATATTCCTTTAGAATTAAAATATAAGATAAGCGAAAAATTGTATACCAACATCGGGGTTTCGGCATTAGCTGTTTTAAATAGCTCACAACAGAATAACTATATTGTAAACCAGGTACAAAATGTTTCTTCTGCACCTGTAAACGGCTATGCAGAATCGAAAACATTTATCGTTCAAGAAAAAACCACTGAGCCTCAGCCAGAAGCCAGTATAGATCCCGATAAATACATCGGATTCTACAATTTCTCTTTGGGTTATAAACAAAAAATATCGAAAAAGAATAATATTGCCATAGAGCCGTTTTTGAGATTACCAATGAAAACTTTCTCAAAAGAAAACCTCAATCTTACCAATGGTGGATTACGCTTGAAAATCGATTTTTAAAAAAAACTAAGATATTTAGTATATTTGGTAAATACCAATATGAAAAATATCAGACCATATCCAACAGAAGATGAGCTCCCTCCGATTAAGACACTCAATGAGGTAGATTTTTCTGCGGATTATAGTTATGCGGATTATATGCGTTTTGAGTTTGAAGAGCGACTGGAAATCATCAAAGGACGTATTTTCCAAATGAGTCCTGCCCCTTCCCGGATCCATCAAAAAATATTGGGAAGAATTCATAATCACATTTACAATGTATTAAAAGGTCATAAATGTGAAGTGTATATGGCTCCATTTGATGTCCGTTTAGCTAAGAAAACTCAGACCGACAAAGAAATTTTCACTGTGGTACAACCTGATCTGGTAGTAGTTTGCGATCAGAATAAACTGGATAAACGTGGTTGTATCGGCTCACCAGATATTGTTGTGGAGATTTTATCGCCAGGTAATAGCAAAAAAGAACTGATCAACAAATATGAGGTTTATGAAGAAGCAGGTGTTAAAGAATATTGGATCGTAAGTCCTTTGGATAAAACTTTTTTCAGGTATATCCTGGATGATCAGGGTAAGTTTCAGCCCACTAAACTACTTACTGAAGGCGAAGAGGTTAGCACACCGATTTTACCCGGATTTACGTTAATTTTAGAAGAAGTTTTTCATGATTAATATAGATCGTATGAAAAATATCAAACCATATCCAACTGAGGATGAACAGCCTCCAATTAGAACAGTTAATGAGGTAGATTTTTCTGCAACATATAGTTATGCCGACTATTTACGCTTTGAATTTGAGGAACGGTTAGAAATCATCAAAGGTTACATTTTCAGGATGAGCCCTGCACCTTCACGTATCCATCAGGGTGTTTTAACCAATATTTTCGGACCAATATATAATACCCTAAAAGAAAAACCCTGCCGCGTTTATACCGCCCCATTTGATGTCCGTTTAGCTAAGAAAACTCAGACCGACAAAGAAATTTTCACTGTGGTACAACCTGATCTGGTAGTGGTTTGCGATCAGAATAAGCTGGATAAACACGGTTGTATCGGCTCACCAGATATTGTTGTAGAGATTTTATCGCCAGGCAACAACAAAAAAGAACTGATCAACAAATATGAGGTTTATGAAGAAGCAGGTGTTAAAGAATATTGGATCGTAAGTCCTTTGGATAAAACTTTTTTCAGGTATATCCTGGATGATCAGGGTAAGTTTCAGCCCACCAAACTACTTACTGAAGGCGAAGAGGTTAGCACACCGATTTTACCCGGATTTACGCTAATTTTAGAAGAAGTTTTTCAGGATTTATAAATGATATTATAGTAAAAAGGCTCAAGTTTTTTAAACCTGAGCCCTTTAATTGTTTATATCAATTGATTAATGACCTGAATGACCGTCAGCTCCGTGAGCATGACCATGAGCCAATTCATCTTGTGTAGCTTCACGTACATTTAAGATAACACCACTGAACAATAAGTTTTTCCCAGCCATTGGGTGGTTTAAATCAACTGAAATGGTTTCATCATGAACTGCAGTAACACCTGCCCTAAACTGGTTACCATTGTTATCCTGCAAAGGAATTACATCACCAACGTTAGGCAATTCGCCACCAGCTTCTGTAAACATCGTTTTAGGAAGATCAGCGTAAGCACCTGGATCGATATCGCCATAACCATCTGCAGCAGATAGCTCAAAGCCATATTCATCGCCAGTTTTTAAACCGGTTAAATGCTCTTCAAATTTAGGCAACATCATGCCAACGCCATATAAAAATACTAAAGGATTTTGTTCGTCAGCTTTTTCTACAAAAACTTGTTGTCCTTCTTCGTTAGTAGTATGCAATTCGTAAGTTAACGCTACTACAGAGTTTGGTGAAATATTCATTTAAATTAATTTATTGTAAATACTCTAATGCGTCCTCAACAGTGTTAACCGGCAACTGGCATACTTTATTTCGGCAAATATAAACTTTTGTTTCATTGCTTTGCTTACCTTTTAACAGTGGTAAGTTACTTTTTGTTCCGCCCAATGTAATTTTGTTTGGAATATAATGTCCGCTTAATTCTAATTTAACAACATCAGTTTCTAAACCTGTAATGGCAATTTCATTTATGCCATAAATTTCGTTGAGCAATTGAATGGCCCAGTTTGAGTAAGCAGAACCATAAGTTTTAATCTTAGCCTGAACCGCAGCAAGCATTTCTGAAGCTTTTTCGATATAAATATCGATATCAAAAAGCAAACCCAGTTTCTTTAAATTTTGTGCCATGGTAGAATTTGAAGCCGGGATAACGTTATCCATCACTTCATGTTTACGGGCAATTAAATCTTCACTTTCGGCAGAGGTATAAAAAAATATCGGCGAATCGGCATCACTGAAATTAGCAATAACATAATCGGTCAATAATTTTGCTTCTTCCAGCCATTTTTCGTCAAAATCATATTCGTATAATGCAACCAAGGCTTCGATGAAGAAAGCATAATCATCTAAAAATCCTGTAATAGAAGCTTTCCCATTTTTGAAATTGCGGTATAAACCACCTTTTTCTGATTTGAGGTGATTTAAAATAAAGGTGGCTGCAGCTGATGCTTTTTCATAATATTGTTTGTGATTTAAAACCTCCGCAGCATCTGCCAAAGCTTTAATCATCATACCATTCCACGCGGTTAAACATTTATCATCCAATCCCGGACGGATCCTTTTGCTCCGAACGGCCATTAATTTTGCTTTGGCTAAATTTACTTTATCGTAAAGCATTTCTGCTTCGATATTAAACCGGGAAAGCAGATCATCATCAGTGATGGTTTTACGTAAAATATTCGTCTGCTCCTCTTCCCAGTTACCTTCTTCTGTAATATTATAATAAGCACCAATCAATTGGGCATCTTCACCTAAAACCTCATCAAACTCTGTCTTATCCCATATATAAAACTTGCCCTCTACGCCTTCACTATCAGCATCTAAAGCCGAATAAAACAGTCCATCGGCTGAAGTCATTTCATCAAAAATCCAGTTTATCGTTTCAACTACAGTTTGCTTAAAAGAATCGAACTTAGTACATTGATAAGCCTCTGCATATAAACTGATCAATTGTGCATTATCATAAAGCATCTTTTCGAAATGTGGCACATGCCATTTATCATCAACCGAATAACGGGCGAAACCACCACCAATCTGATCGTAAATACCTCCCCTGCTCATTTCTTCGAGTGTATGGCAAACAGCTGTAAAAACAGATTCATCATCTTTTAAAAAGCCATAACGTAGTAAAAACACCCAATTGTTGGGCAAAGGAAATTTTGGGGAACGGTTGTATCCACCGTAACCAATATCGAAGTGGCGTTTCCAGGGCTCGATAATTTCGGTCAGGTGCTCGTTTGTATATTCTTCAGTTGTAATTGCAGGAATTATTTTTTCACTGTCTTTAATTCCAGAAGTTAGGCGTTCGGCATACTGAATGGCTTTATCTGGTTCATTTGCCCAAAGTGAAGCAACATTCTCAAGGATGTTGATCCAATCATTTTTTCTGAAATACGTTCCACCGTAAATTGGGCGCTGATCTGGCAAACAGATACAGTTTAAGGGCCAGCCCCCGCTACCCGTCATCAATTGGATAGCATACATGTAAATCTGATCGATATCCGGACGTTCCTCACGATCAACCTTAATACAGATGAAATGCCTGTTCATTACTTCGGCTACTTCATAATTTTCGAAACTTTCGCGTTCCATTACATGGCACCAATGGCATGCTGAATAACCTATGCTCACCAATATCAGTTTATTCTCCGCTTTTGCCTTTTCTAACGCTTCTGCCCCCCATTCGTACCAATTAACAGGATTGTGGGCATGTTGCAGCAAATATGGCGATGAAGCGTGGATTAAATTATTGGTTTCTGACATGACAGGTGATGTAAAATGTATGCGGGAAAATGGAATTTTAATTTTGAGGTGTAAATCTATTAATAATCTACAAACCTGTTTCTATTTAGTTTTTGTTTTTATACTTTAGTTGGAAATCTATACGATGAATGGAATTAAGCAAAAACGAGTTATTTAATGCCATAAAACAGATTATTAGCCAATCCCGCCTGAAAGTATTTCGAGCGGCAAATTCTGCATTACTTGAATCTTACTGGCAAATTGGAAAACTTATTATTGAGGATGAACAGCAGGGAAAATTACGTGCAGCATACGGAAAAGAGACTTTAAAAAATCTTTCTACTCAATTAACTTTAGAGTTTGGAAAAGGTTTTGATGAAAGAAATTTGAATAATATGCGATCTTTTTATTCTGCATTTCCAATTTGGTACGCATTGCGTACCGAATTGAGTTGGACACATTATCGGCTGTTATCCAGATTAGATTCTGAAGAAAAAAGAAAGTTTTATATAGAAGAATCTATAACATCGAATTGGAACAGTAGAGAATTACAGAGGCAGATAAATTCTTTATCATACGAACGCTCCTTAACCGGACCAAAAACGAACAATCCGAAACCAAACATTCAAGACTATATAAAAGATCCTTATATTTTTGAATTTTTAGGATTGGATCCTGATACTAAAAATACAGAGAAAAGCTTAGAATCTGCAATTATAAACCATCTTCAAAAATTTTTACTGGAATTTGGTAAAGGATTTGCTTTCGTTGCCCGTCAGCAACATATTGTAACAGATACTTCAGATTTCTTTATAGACCTCGTTTTCTACAATTACATTTTAAAATGCTTCGTAATCATTGATCTTAAAACAACAAGTTTAAACCATCAAGACATCGGACAAATAGATATGTATGTTAGAATGTATGATGATTTGAAAAGAAATGATGGCGACAATCCAACAATTGGCTTATTACTTTGCACCGAAAAGGATGAAACAATCGTAAAATATTCAGTTTTAAGTGATAAAAATCAGTTGTTTGCCAGTAAATATCTATTGTATTTACCAAAAGAAGAGGAATTAAAAGCAATTATAGAACAAGACAGACAACGTTTTGAATTAGACAACCCATAAAACTTACACCTTCAGCCTTAAAAAAATGAAAATTACCCATACCGAAATATACCGCTTTAGCATACCGATGGAACCTTTTGTGATTGCCACAGGAACCATGCATTTTGCACAGAATGTGTTGATCAGGATTTATACTGATGCAGGTATTCATGGTATTGGAGAATGTTCTGCTTTCCCGATGATTGTTGGTGAAACACAAGAAACCTGCATTGCCATGGCTAAAGATTTCGCCGCAATTTTAAAAGGGAAAGACCCTTTAGAAATTCCCGAACGAATGAACGACCTTTTAGGTTATGCCGACCATAATAATACCATTAAAAGTGCTTTTGACATGGCGTTATTCGATATTGCAGCCAAAAATGCAGGTTTACCGCTTTATAAATTTCTCGGCGGACAAAAACGGACAATTGAAACCGATATGACCATTGGTATTGATACACCCGAAGGGATGGCTGTAACGGCATTAAAATATAAAAGTCAGGGTTGCAGGATTATTAAAATTAAGTTGGGTAAAAAGGTACATGATGATATAGAAAGGGTGAAACACATCCGTGAGGCAGTAGGTGAAGAGTTAACCTTACGGTTGGATGCCAATCAGGGCTGGAGTTTTGATGATGCCTTATTTGCATTGGGTGAACTGGAAAAGTACAATATTGAATTCTGCGAACAGCCCATGAGAACCTGGTATGATGATAAACTTCCTGAATTGAATGTAAATTCTCCGATTAAATTAATGGCTGATGAGAGCTGTTACAATCATCATGACGCACGTAAACTGATCAATAGTCAGTCTACGACCTATTTAAATATTAAATTTTCAAAATCTGGGGGAATTTTAGAAGCGCAAAAAATCCACGAAGAAGCTTTACAGAGAGGTGTAAAATGTATGATCGGGAGTATGCTCGAAAGTAGGATTGCCCTGAGTGCCAATCTACATTTCGCCCTGGCAAGCCCAAATGTAGAGTTTTTTGACCTTGATACGGCACTATTAGGCCATCTGGTTGATCCTGTTGTTGGTGGTTTAACTTATAATGGCTACTTTCTTGATGTTCCCGAAGAAATTGGAATAGGCGCTGAAGCAGATGAGTTTTTCTTAGAAAAATGCGAAAGCTGGACGGTTTAGCTCAATAGTTTGGAGTTGGCCGTTAGGAGTTTGGGGCCGATTAGCTGAATTAAAAAATAGAGCGCCTAGCACAGTTAACAGATTTAGACAATTAACCAACTACCGAACTAATAATCTATCTAATGCTAAACTATCGCCATTAAAAGCATTAAAGTCTACCACATGCCCAATTCCATTAATTTTGGCTTTATCAGAGTGTTGCCAAAATTTCCAGCGGCTCTCGTCCAATCGTAACCTGGGCTGGTAATAATGGGCAATCCATAAGGGATAATCATCAAAAAAATCTACCAAATAATCTTCATAAAATTTAAGTCCGGTATAAATGATAGGCCTAACTTTAGTCTTCAGTTCTACATAATTAAGAAAATCAGACAGTTCGGCCCTCATTTTTAAAGGAGAAACACCGTCTAAAGATTCTATATCCACTACTGGCGGCAAATCGCCTTTTTCTACACTTACTACCTGAAGAAAAAATTTTGCTTGTGTTTTACCATCTTTTTTTGGTCTGAAAAAATGGTAAGCGCCGCAGATAATGCCCGATTTTGGTGCTTCGCGCCAATTGCGCTGAAAATATGGATCAACCAGTAATAAGCCTTCGGTAGCTTTGATAAAGGCAAAACTAATATTTACCTCATCTTCTTTCATTTCCTTTACCTTTTGCCAGTTTATTTTGCCCTGATAATAAGAAACATCAATTCCATGAACAGTATATTTTTTTGGGATTTTGATATTAAAACTCTCGTAAGTTCTATAATTAGGATCTTGCCCCCAATCTTTAACCCATCGCCAGGTAGCCACAAAACTTCTTAAAACGTAACCGTAATAAAATGGAGAGAGTAAAATCAATAATAAGCCTGCAATAAATAATTTGAGCTGAATTGATAGAACACTTTTCTTTTTTTTATTTGTTGCAGGTTTTCTAACTGCTGGCTTTTTTACGCCAGGTTTTCTGATAACTGGTGCTTTATTCGGGATTCTTTTCTCTGGCGGCATACTTATTCAGCAAAGTTGAGGAAAAAGTAGGGAAATAAAAATTGAGATTAAGAATAACATTAATCTTCCAGCTGGCACTTTCATAAATCCCTTGCCCAACTTATTAAACGTAAAAGAATCCAACCACTAATAAACAATAAAGCCGGGTGTTTCCTTTAAAACATATCTGAATTTTAATTTTTTTGGATCTAATTTATCTGTTTTAATTCTTTCCAATATGTTTAGCGAACAATCATTAAAACCTAAAAAATTATCCTTGTACACTTTAATTTCAGTAGAAAGATAGAATTGCTCACCTTTTTCTATATCACTTTCAACAATCACTTCATCAAATTCCCAGTTAAATCCAATAGTATCATCAACAAGTTTTTGCCTTAAAGAGGTATTAAACTCCATTAAGTGCTTTATTAATTTGGGCTCAGTGCCACTCTTGTGCTGTGTACTTAATCCCACATTTATTTCTTCGGGTATAAAGATGGTATCTAAGGGTAGTTGACGTGCAAAATTAAGCATAATGGCAACTTGTGGTTCTTTTATAAGTGCCCTGTTCATGGTTTCACTTATAACAATGTCAATGTTTGAATTGTCAACCTGATAAACTGTTGCATCAGCAATTTCGCATTTCGACACAAAAGGATTTAAATCAAAAGCATCCAGCACTTCATGCAATAGATTGTAAGTTTGTTCATTAATTTCCAATAATGTAAACTGAACCTCTGCCGGACTAAAATGCATCATTACTGGTAAGGCCAGGGCAGCAAATGGTCCTGTACCAGCATACATTACCCGAACTGGTCCTGATTTTTGATTTAGCTTTTCTTTAATTGCCAAATATAAACTCCTTACAAAACGCTGGGTCCTTAAAACCTCTCTAACGCACTGTGCTGCCCAAAATGTACCAATAGCTTGTCCCATTTCGCTCTGAACATGTTTTCTATTCAATTCATCATCATTATTGATTTTTACGATTTTGGATAATAAGGCTACATAGTCAGTTATAGCAGGTGCAAGTTGATCGTGAAAATCTCCAGGTTTTAAAATTTCATCACTTATTCGGCGTAATTCTTCTCTCAGTTGCGTGGTTTCCATTTATAGGAGTTTTTGGATAGGTTAAAAATTATTAAAACTAAGGTATTGCACAAATCTGGGTATATCAGAAAGATTTGGCGTGGCAGCATGCGGAATAGATTGCAACCATAAAATCAGGTCGCCTCGTTCTCCAGCAATAGGAATGGCAAGGTTTTGCGCTTTCAATTCCTCAATTAATAGTTCGGGATTTTTATGTTGCAGTTCTGCCTCAATTTGATGATGATAGCCAGGAATCAGGCTAAATGGACCACGTTTTATGGGCACATCATTTAAATAGAGTAGTCCTTGTATATAATATTGCGGACCGATGTTAAAATCAATATCCCAATGAAGCGGACTTCCTTTAAAGGTAAAATTTCCATTTACAGGTGGATTAAAACTTACTTTTTCGCAGTTAGGCAATAATGCACCAGAACCATACAAACTTGCAAAAACAGATTTTACCTGCTCATCGTTCCTGATATCATCAAGCGCTTTGTGCTGATAAAGCTGGAGCATAAGCCCCTGCAATAATTGATGATCATTATACCATGTTTCTGGTTTCTCCATATCCACACCAAGTGTCTTGATTATCAGTTCAATTACAGCGTTACATCGTTCTGTATCAATTACATTGGCGATTTTTAAATATCCGTTTTTTTCCCAAAATTGATGTTGTGCTTCACTTAAAATACTGTCAAATGGCATATTTATAACATGCTCCGTACCCAGATACCATTGATTAAATTTTACAGTGGCTTGTTGATAAAAATCGGCACCTTTTAACTGGATAATCCAATTTTTAAAATGGTCATCATCCTGGCATTCACTATATAGAAAATTATAGGTTTCGAAAAGCCCGATCTGAAAAATGCTAAAAAAGACTTTCTCCTGATGTTGGTATTGTTCCTCTACATCCTTTTTGGGATATTTTATGTCATGATATTTCCTTACAATACCTAAAAATGAACAATCTGTAAGTTGTTGAGCGTTTGGGATGAGCATGATGTTAATTTATTAATAGCAATTCTAATAAAAATTAATTAAATCCATGATAAAAATTGCTAAGCTATTACCAAAAAAATTAAGGCGGATGCCTCTACATTACCTACTTTTGGTACGCTACGCCATTATCTATGATTACCGCAATTTACAATACATATAAAACCTCTTTTAGTGGATTAAGCAGGGAAACCTGGTTATTAAGTTTTGTAATACTCTTTAACAGGTTTGGAAGCATGTCGGTTCCGTTTATGGGCCTGTTTGTTACCCAAAGTTTACATAGACCGGTAACAGATGCAGGTTTAATCATCATTTTATTTGGTGTTGGTTCGGTGCTGGGCTCGGCAACAGGTGGTAAATTAACCGATATGATCGGTTTCCGACCTGTACAGGTTTTATCTTCCATCATAAGTGGCCTCCTGTTTATCTTGTTTTCTACCCTAACACACTTTTATAGTTTATGTATTTTGGCAGTTGTGATTAGTTTTTTCTCTGAGGCTTTCCGTCCTGCCAATTTCACAGCAGTTGCCCACTATGCCGCCGAAGGTACTTTAACCAGATCGTACTCCTTAAACAGGTTGGCCACAAACATGGGTTGGTCTATAGGTATTAGTTTTGCAGGTATAATTGCCTCTATCAATTATAGATTACTTTTTATTGTGGAGGGTGTTGTAAGCATAATTGTGGGTTTATTGATCCTCACATTTTTACCGCAGGTAAAAGGTTTCATCAAAAAAGCAAAGGAAACGGCCAATAGTATGATGATTATGAAGCCCTGGAAAGATGCTTTCTATGTAAAGTTTATCCTCCTTACAACCATATTTATTACCTGTGCCTTTTTAATGTTCAGGATTGTGCCGGTGTTTTTTAAACAGGAATGGCATATCGATGAATTTGCCATTGGCATTATCATAGGCATTAACGGGGCCGTAATTGCCCTGTTTGAGATGGTGATGATCAATAAGATTGAAGCAAAAAGATCACCTATGTTTTTCATTATTATAGGTGCTGTTCTATTTTCACTTTCTTATATCATACTAAGTGCTCCGGTAAGTTTTCATGTTATTATGGCCATATTAGCCATTGTTGTTTTTACTTGTGGCGAGATGCTTACCTTACCCTTTATCAATACCATTGTAATTAGCAGGAGTAACGAGCACAACAGGGGTTTATATGCTGCAGGTTACACTTTAAGTTGGTCTTTCGCACAACTTGCCGGTCCATATATTGGCTTTTTAGTAGCAGAAAACCTTGGTTATAACTGGCTTTGGTTAGGACTTGCCTGTATGCTACTATTATGCACTTTGGGATTTAACAGGCTGCATAAGACACACAGCCCCCAAACAAACTAAAAAACGGGGATTTTTATGCAATAAAACCTCATTTTGGGGATTAATTTCCACACATCCCCATCTTTATAAAAAAGGATAATACATCGACGTATTCATACAAATTTCTTTTGATGCTTTAACACACTAGTTTACAAGCACTTTTCTTCTTCTAACATTCACTTTTACCATTAAAGGTTTTACTGGCATGGTTTTTACAATTTATATTGCAGCAGAGCAGCTCAACTGGTTAGCGTAGTTCTTAAGCCAATATTTATTCCCTCATCCCACTATCATTGATTGTTTATGCACGCTTTTAGCAGAAAGTCATGCCACAACTAATGATAATCCAATCGCTCGGTTTACAGATAATTTTTTAAAAGAAATTAATAACTAAACATAAACCAACATTTCAAAATGAGGAAAAAAACAATTTATCTACTGGGTATTGTATTAACCATTATACTCGGCACCCTATTATACTGCCGTTTTTGTTGTAGCTGCGGAACAAAAACAACACAAGTTGCGGTTGCGCCCCCTACGCCAGCATTACCTGCAAATGGATTTAAACTTGAAACGAACGGCTATCGGTACTATGCTGAAGATAACTTTAACTTTATTAGCAATGGATTCAATACGCTGCTTCCCCTTAACGATTCTATTAATATTGGTTTAGAAAGCTTTAAGGCATTTTTATCTAAAAACCCAAACATCAAAGTATTAATAACCGGTTTTGCCAAAAATGATGAGAAGAACAACTCTGCTTTTACAAACTTAGGAGAAGCAAGAGCCATTAATGTGAAAAACTATATGGTGTCGAAAGGTTTTTCGTCGGATTTATTTGATACCAAAGGAGAAATTGTGGATTCATGGAAAAAACTTGGCGATACAGTTATAGGGCCTATTAATTTTAGCCTATCTGCCCTAAAGGCCGACAGCTTGCAAACAGACTGGGCCGCTTTAAAAGACACCATTAATGCTAAGCCATTGATTTTATATTTCCAAACAGGAGCAACTGCAATCAATTTATCGGTAAGTGAGCGGGAAAACATATCAGAAATCGTAAAATACCTTGATCATGTTCCAAATAGTGCCATCAACATCACCGGATATACAGATAATACAGGCTCGTTTAAAAACAACATTAAACTAGGTAAAGACAGGGCTGAATTTTTGAAAGCCTATTTTATCAAAAACGGTATCCCCCAAAACCGGATCAGCACTTCAAGCAAAGGTGCAAACGATCCTATTGCAGATAATAACAGTATTGAAGGCAGAGCAAAAAACAGAAGAACAGTTGTAACTATAAATTAAACAATAAATATGATGAATTTACCTTGTATCTTAATTCCTGCAATTGTAGGTATATTATGTGGAATTTTGGGCTATTTAATTGGAAAGATGGGTTCTAAGCCTGATTCCAACGCGCTATCAGTTAACATAGAGGCTGAATTAGAAAGCTATAAAGCTAAATTAAAAAACTGCCAGGCCGACTTAAAAGAACAGAATGGTTATTTTGCCGAGCTTTCAAAAGCTTACGAACTCAATTTAGCAACAAGTACATTTCCATTTAATGCCGATTTAGCAGCAAGTGTTTTTGGTAAGCCGGTAATACTGGATGATTTAAAAATTGTAGAGGGCATCGGACCAAAAATTGAAGAATTATTTAATGCAGCAGGTATAAAAACCTGGAAAGCGTTATCAACCAGCAGCGTTGATCAACTGCAACAAATTTTAGATGCGGGAGGAGATAGATTTGCTGTTCATGATCCGTCAACATGGGCTAAACAATCAGAACTCGCCTACCAGGGCAAATGGGAAGAATTAAAAAAATGGCAGGATGAACTTGATGGAGGTAAAGTAGAATAAAACAGATATCACGAAATTCTATATTATAAATGCCCCCAAAGATTTAAATTTGGGGGCATAATAAGGTTCAGTTTAAATAAACAAACTTATTTTACTTTCTGGGCTTTTACACCTTCGTTGGTAATTTTTATTGGAAGAATATTCCCATCTGCATCAAATTTCATTTCGTCGATACAGGTAACGCGGTGGTTTCCATCAGTTTCGGTTAATGGCCTGCGGTGGTAAACGATGTAATACTGACCTTTTTTCTCATTGATGATCACAGAATGATGTCCTGCGCCCGTTGCAATAGCAGGATCTTGTTTTAAGATTTTTCCTATTCTTTTAAACGGACCAAATGGTGAATCGCCCACAGCATAAGCTACAGAATAATCAGGACCTGTCCAGCCGCCCTCGCTCCACATGAAATAATATTTACCGTTCCTGATGAACATATATGGCCCTTCCACATAATTATCAGGTGTAATTTCTTTAAAGGTAGAGCCGTCTTCAAATGGTAAAAACCCACTAAAATCTTTATTTAATTTGGCAATATTGCAATGTTTCCAGCCTCCATAAATTAAATAGTACTGTCCATCTTTATCTTTAAACACAAACTGGTCAATAGGTTGCGCACCGTTATGAAATTTATCTACCAAAGGTTTGCCTAAATGATCTTTATAAGGTCCTTCTGGCTTATCAGCAACGGCTACGCCAATCCCGCCTACTTCGTTATCGCTCTGAATATCGTTGGCACCAAAAAACAGGTAATATTTTTTGTCTTTTTGAACAATTGCTGGTGCCCACATCGCTTTATTGGCCCATTTTACCGCTGCAGTATCTAAAATATGGGGATGTTTTTTCCATTTCACTAAATCATCAGATGAAAAGGCGTCCAAAAATACCTGTTCTTTATATTTAGCTGAATAAGTTGGATAAACCCAATATTTGTTGTTAAAAATAGCAGCATCGGGATCTGCATACCAACCCTGAAAAATCGGATTTCCAGATTGGTTAATCGTTTTAGTATCTTGAGCAAAAGAAGCAAGCCCAGATAAAAGTAAAAGAGATGAGATGAGGTGTTTCATGGTACCAATTTATAAAAAAATCTGTGGTTTAAAAATTAACAATATGGTTTTGTACTTATAAACGGTCTTATACTTCAATCAGATTGACAAATAAGTTTAAATTTATTTATCCTGTTTGGAAAGCAGTAACAGCGCTTTTCGATTTCAGCAGTCCCGCCCTTCGTTTAAAATCCTCGCCCTAGTACATCAGGCTGTGGGTTTTACACTACGGTCGGGTTTAGGTGGCGGGGCCTGTAATACTATTAATCCGCAAATTGCATATTCAGCGTAATGCCAGCCCCCGTTTGTAAATAAACCCGACAGAGCTGTTAGCCCACAGTGAAGTGCAACGAAACGAGGACTATAAGCGATGGCGGGACTACAATACCTATGAAAAACAGTCCGCACATTTTCAAAAAAGGAAACCAATAAAAAATCCCTGCTTATATAGATAGGCAGGGATTGGTCTTCGATTTCGCTCAGACTGACAAATAATGGTAATCTTATTTACTCAATTCTGCAAAATACTTATGGAACAAAGGCAAAGTTTCAATTCCTTTATAATAATTGTAAATATCATATTTCTCGTTTGGCGAGTGTAATGCATCACTATCTAAACCGAAACCAAAAAGTACGGATTTGATGCCCAATACATCTTCGAACAAAGCTACAATCGGGATACTGCCACCACCACGTGTTGGGATTGCTTTTTTACCGAAACTATCTTCAATTGCTTTTTCTGCCGCCTGGTATGCGATACTATCAGTTGGCGTTACCACCGGCTCGCCACCATGGTGAGGGGTAACTTTAACTTTTACATTTTTAGGCGCAATGCTTTCGAAATGTTTGGTAAAAATTTCTGCAATTTCTTCTGAGCTTTGGTTTGGCACCAGACGCATCGAAATTTTAGCATTAGCTTTACTTGGCAATACGGTTTTAGCACCTTCGCCAATGTAACCGCTCCAGATACCATTTACCTCTAAAGTTGGACGTGTACCGGTACGCTCTAAAGTAGAATAACCTTTTTCGCCCCAAACTTCTTCAATATCAAGGTCTTTTTTATACTCTTCTTCATTATAAGGAGCAGAATTTAATGCTTTTTTCTCCTCATCGGTTAATTCAAGCACTTTATCATAAAAAGCAGGAATAGTGATATGGTTATTTTCATCGTGCAATGAAGCAATCATTTTGCATAAAATAGTAGCCGGATTTGCCACTGCGCCACCATAAACACCAGAGTGTAAATCGCGGTTTGGACCAACCACTTCTACTTCCATATAGGCTAAACCCCGTAAACCGGTTTCAATTGACGGGTGATCCATACTGATCATCGAAGTATCAGAAATCAATACTACATCTGCTTTTAAACGCTCAGCGTTATCTTTTACAAAAATACCAAGATTTGCAGAACCTACCTCCTCTTCGCCTTCGATCATAAATTTAACATTGCAGGCCAAAGTATTGGTTTCCATCATTAATTCGAAAGCTTTAACGTGCATGTAAAACTGACCTTTATCATCGCAGGCGCCACGGGCATAAATTTTACCATCACGTACTGTAGGTTCGAAAGGTGGGGTATGCCAAAGTTCTAACGGATCAGCAGGCTGAACATCGTAGTGGCCATATATTAAAACGGTTGGTAAAGAAGCATCTATAATTTTTTCGCCGTAAACAATCGGATAACCGGCCGTAGGGCAAATTTCAACTTGATCAGCACCTGCATCCTTTAATTTCTGCGCAACATAGTCGGCAGTTTTTAAAACATCGCCTTTGTATTTCGGATCAGCACTAACCGATGGAAAACGCAATAACTCAAACAGCTCATCTAAAAAACGTTGTTTGTGCGTTTCTACATAATTTTTAATCTCTTGCATAACAAAATGAATTTGGACAAATATAGGCTTTACCAGATAAATGGCCTACTAAGTAACTACAATTTATAACTTTCTATAATTAACGTTCTGCCCCTCTTAGCAGAACATTTATTTTTAAATTTATGCCCGTCTGTTAATGAATACAAAAAAATAGTTTATTGTTTGTAAAAAAGAAAAGTACACTATCATTTATATTTACTTTTTTGTAAATTGCGCCTTTAACAGATATCCTTAAAACCTGTAAGAAAGAATTTTAACAATGAAGTTTAGCGCAAAAGTATTTTTATCTCTGCTGCTGCTTTTGTTTGTCTGCATTAATTCTTTCGCACAAGCTCAAAACCCTACGCGTGTAAGTTGCCCTGAAGCAGCCCAATATTACTCTAAAGACAGTATAAACATTGTGACTTTTGGAGCCAGTACGGTAGAAGGTGTAAATGGTGTTGGCTTCCAAACCATGCTTCAGAATAATTTTTTAAACTGTTATACCAATAAAATAGTCGATATTACGAATCACGGTATAGGTGGACAGACTACTTTTCAAGGTTTGCTGAGGATTGATAATGCAATAGCCAATAGAACAGGTTTTATTGTGATTGATATGGGTATTAACGACGCTGTTGCTATTGCCGCTGGCAAAGGAAGCGTTGCAGAAACCGTGGCCAACATGCGGGTATTTATTACTTCGAGCTTGAAACAAAAATTAGTGCCCATTTTATGCACTCTTCAGTTTGTTGATGACAGGACTAATAAAGGTTATGTTGCCGTAAATACCAATATCAGGAACATCAATGCGGCTTATAGAAAATTGGCCACTGAATATAAGATTTACCTTGCAGATGTAAATGCGGCCATGAGGCGCGATTTTACCTTGTATCAAGATGCTTTTCACCCAAATGCACGTGGTTACAGATTAGTAAGTTATGTAATTTTTGATGCCATTAACAAAGCTATTTTTGATAAATTCCTAAAGTTTACAGTTTCTCAGAACTACCCAAACCCTGCTGCAATGCAAACCTTTATTGATGTAGTATTACCAGAATCTGATAAACTTAACATTCAGATATACGATTTGATGGGGCGTTTGATTAAAACAGTGGTAAACGAATATTTGAATACAGGTAAACATACTTTAGAAATTAATACCTCTACCTTTGTACCGGGTATTTACTTTTTTAAGATCTCTTCCGATTCCGGCCAGTATAATACTGCAAAAAAGTTTATTGTAGCGAGGTAACAAAAGCATTAAATATTAGTCAGATATTTGATTAATACGTTTTATAACTTTAATTATGTCCTCCAATACATCCTTCACCAACGAAACAGTTGATCTTGATCATCTTCCGAAGTACGAAGAAATTTTGTTAAAGCAGCCACATCCCCATTACTGGAAAATAATCTGTATTAACCTGGTAATCTTTTTTGTGCTGTTAGGAATTGGTGTTGGTTCGCTTTTATTATTTGTTGATGAACTAAGACCAAATGCAGTTTGGATTGTCCCTCTTTATTTCATCCTGGGTGTTATCTTCTTTCTGCTTTTCCGATTAAGCTTTAAAAAACGTGGTTATGCTGTACGTACACACGATGTAATCTATAAAAGTGGGATTATAGCCGAATCAACTACAATTGTTCCTTTAAACAGGATCCAACATATCGAATTGAACGAAGGTATTTTTTCGAGAATATACAAATTAGGATCACTACAGCTATTTACCGCTGGGGGCCAAACCGGGCATATCCACATATCAGGTATTGCAATTGAGGAAGCAAAAAGCATCAGGGATTTGCTTTTGAAGAAACTAGATCTGCTCGAAAATACAGCAACTGAAACCGAAGCATAATGGACAACGATTTTAGTAAACCACAACGCGAATCGGCCTTTGGCATTATTATAATGGGTGCACATACCCTGGTTAAAATTGTAAAGGCAAGTTTTTTCTTATTTATTATAGCATTTGTAAAAATGTCGGGTACCTCATTTATCTACCTGATAATGGGCATCCTGGCAATCATTTTAATTAGCTTCGTATTTGCCTATTTATGGTATTTAAAATTCACCTTCTTCCTGGATAAAGAAAAGCAGGAATTTGTGGTAAACAAAGGCATATTCAATCGCGACCAGGTCATTATTCAACTCGATAAAATCCAGCAGGTTAACATTAACCAGAATATTCTGCAGAAAATTATCGGTGTTTACGGCTTAAAGATCGATACTGCTGGTGCACATGGAGAGGAAGTAAGCATAAAAGCTATTGATGAAACCGCTGCCTACAACCTTAAAGCGCATCTGCTAAACCGAAATACTACAATTGATGTGCAATCAGAAATGGTACATGAAAACCATATGACTGAAGAAGCACCTTTTTTAAGGATAAGTGGCTGGACCTTATTTAAGGTTGGCTTAACCTCTAATTATGGGCAAAGTTTAGCTTTACTTGCTGCTTTTTTTTATACGGTTATTTATGAAGGCAGACAATTGCTCGATGCTTTTAAAATCAACAGAGATGAAATTCAGAGTACAGTAACAGGAATGCTAACCATAGTTACCGTTTTCATTTTAATTGCATGCCTTTTAATTGTATTACTGATTATCAACCTTATAAGAACGTTCTATAAATACTTTGAGCTCGAAATCAGCCAGCATCAGGACGCGCTACTGCTCTCTTCCGGATTAATTGCAAAGAAAAATACCCTGATTAGTCCAAATAAAGTGCAGATTACCAAATACAGCCAGAATTATTTTCAGAAGAAGATGAATATGCTGAACATGAGCTTACGGCAGGCACATTTTGGCCAAAGTAAAAAAGGCCATGAAATGCAGGGAAATACTTTAGAAATTCCAGGTTGTAACCCTACTGAGCGTGATGAATTATTAAAAATGATATTGGGTGAGGCACCCTTAAAGGGAAAAACCTTTATTCCCGACTGGCGTTTTTTAAACCTGCCGATTTTCTTTAAACTGATTTTACCCGTTTCGATCTTTTTGATATTGGCTTTTAATATCCCTGAGGTGAAACCTTTTATCGGTATCGCAATTGCATACTTCGTTATTGGTGTACTGATGATTTACATTAGTTACAAAAGGCACCGCATTTCGGTAAATCAGGATTTCATTATTAAAACAAGTGGGATATGGGATATTTCGAATGAAATTGTACAACCGAATAAAATCCAGGCAATTACCACTTTTCAGTATCCATGGCACAAAGGTGTTGATGTAGGCCATCTTTCTTTACATACCGCTGCAGGCCAGATCCATTTTAAATATGGGAATTATACAGAAATTAAAAAGCTGGTAAATTATTGGTTATACCAGGTAGAGAGTGGAAATGAAGATTGGATGTAGGTAAGGTGGAGGGTTTCGAGGTGGAAGGTAGAAGATAAAATTATTCATATTACGTGGCTCGTGCCCTCCATCTGCTGTGGTTCGTGTCTCCAAGACCCAATATTTACCTTATAAGTTCATATAAACCTACAGTATTTTTTTAGCATTAGTATCCAACCTTTTATTTTGAGGATATTGATTTTTAAACCCCTTATAGTAGCATAAAACTTAGCTCAACCTTAGCGAAGCGATACCTGCTTCTAATGTAAGGCCTGCAAGCCAATCCAGCAGACCATACAAATTAATTTTGCAAAAATTGTTTTACACGAGGTATAACCTAGAGTGTCATAATTCCTTTAATGTTTCCTACTTGCTTATAAACAGCAATCACCTCATCAGCATTTTGCATTGTTTTTTTTACTGTAATCGAAACATATTTCCCCGTTTTTGAAGCTTGCTCAATAAATTCATCATCAGGTAAAATGGCACGTAAGTCTTGTATTTTATCCAGTCCGCCGGTGATAATAAATTTAAAGTTGTAAACACCTGGAAACTGCTCAACACTTTCTAGTTTCTCTTTTAAATTGGCATAAATATCTGTATTTGCCCCATCCGGGATATCAGAAAACTCAATATCTTTATTTATATTTTTCTCTTCCATAACCAAAGCATATCAAATTCTATACCCAAATCATTAGGGTGTAATTCTGACAGCGTACTACATTATTTAATTAAAAAACCTGCCAATCTGAGCGATAGAATAAAGCTATGGGTTTTAAACCCTAAATAGTAGCACAAACCCATTTAAAATAAACCATGGCGAAGCGGATACCGGCCTGGTGGGCAAAGCCTGCAGGCGTATGAGCAAAGCAAAGGACTAACGAATCTAATGAAATACTGCTGTGGCTTTTCTCAAAATCACTTAAAATAAAATTCAATTCACAACACCTAACTAATTACTAACAACTTTGGCAAAAAGCCCCAATAATTGTTATTTTTGAACCTCAAAAAAACAGGAGCCGATTTGAATTATTTAGAAGGATTAAACCCACAACAAAGATCAGCAGTAGAGAACACAAAAGGACCGGTAATGATTGTTGCGGGTGCAGGTTCGGGCAAAACCAGGGTAATTACATTTCGTGTAGCCCACCTGATTCAAACCGGTACCGATCCGTTTAACATTCTGGTTTTAACCTTTACCAACAAAGCGAGTAAGGATATGCGCGAGCGTATTAGTAAAGTGGTTGGCGCAGAGGCAAAAAACATCTGGATGGGTACTTTCCACTCCGTTTTTGCGAAAATTTTGCGTGTTGAGGCCGAAAAAATCGGTTATCCGAACAATTTTACCATTTACGATACCGACGATAGCAAAAGTGTACTGCGTGCCATTTTAAAAGAAATGCAGCTAGATGATAAACTTTATGCAGTAAATTTCGTTTTTGGTAGAATTTCATCTGCAAAAAACAATTTGATCTCCTGGGGTGAATATCAATCCAATGACCAGATCCAGGCAGAAGACATCCAAAATAAACGACCACTTATTGGGCAAATTTATGAACAATATGCCAAACGTTGTTTCAGGGCTGGCGCAATGGATTTTGACGATTTGTTGTTTAAAACCAATATCCTGTTAAAAGAACATCCGGAAGTTTTAAATAAATATCAGCAGAAATTTAGATACCTGATGGTAGATGAGTACCAGGATACCAACTTTTCACAATATACCATTGTAAAAAAACTGGCAGCTGCTTATCAAAACATCTGTGTAGTGGGTGACGATGCACAAAGTATTTATGCTTTCCGTGGAGCAAATATCCAGAACATTTTAAATTTCGAACGCGATTATCCTGATTTAAAGGTTTATAAATTAGAACAGAATTATCGTTCTACCCAAAATATTGTTGATGCTGCAAGCAGTATTATTGCCAACAACAAAAACCAATTGGAAAAAAATGTATTTTCTGAAAATGTTGAGGGTGACAGGATTAAGGTTGCGCGTGCTTTTACCGACAACGAAGAAGGTAAACTGGTTGCCGAATCGATTATCCAGGAACGCAGTTTAAAAGGATATACTTACCACGATTTTGCCATTCTTTACCGTACCAATGCACAAAGCAGGGCGATGGAGGAAGGTTTGCGCAAACTGAATATCCCTTACAAAATTTATGGCGGCACCTCTTTTTACCAACGCAAGGAGATTAAAGATTTAATTGCTTATTTCCGTTTAACCTTTAACCCGAAAGATGAAGAAGCCATTAAACGGGTTATTAATTACCCTAAGCGTGGCATTGGCGATACTTCTATTGATAAAATAATTGTTGCGGCAGACCAGAATGGAAAAACCATGTGGGATGTAATTTCGAACGCACACGAATATGTGGATGGACGTTTGGCCAATCAGCTAAACGATTTTTCAATGATGGTGCAGAGTTTTCAGGCTGAAGCTAAAAAACTTGATGCTTACGATTCTGCCTTATTCATTGCACAGCATACAGGTATTTTAAAAGAGCTTTATACGGATGACAGCGTTGAAGGACGTGCGCGTTACGAGAATATCCAGGAGTTATTAAATGGTATAAAAGAATTTGCCGAACGCGAAGATATAGAAGAAAAAGGGCTTGATATTTTTATGCAGGATGTTGCCCTGTTAACCAATGACGATAAGGATGGCGATAAAAACAAGGATACCGTTTCGTTAATGACGATCCACTCTGCCAAAGGTTTGGAGTTTAAAAACGTGTTTATTGTAGGTTTGGAAGAGAACCTTTTCCCTTCTCAAATGTCGGTTAACTCCCGCTCTGACCTGGAAGAGGAACGTCGATTATTTTATGTGGCCATTACGCGTGCAGAAATAAAATTAACCATTACTTATGCAACCTCTCGTTACCGCTGGGGAACGCTAACCAATTGCGAACCAAGCCGTTTCATTAATGAAATTAACCCTAAGTTTTTAGAGCTGGATGTAAAACCTGCTAAATCGAATTCTTTTGATGGTAATTTTGATGATGAGCGCAAAACATGGACTTCGCAGCCACGCGATTTCTTCAGCAAACCAAAACCAGCGGCTGGCGCAACTGCCTCTGCCCCACCAGCGCGACCAAAAACCACTACGTTATTAGCTAAAGCACACATCCCGACACCAGGCTTCACTCCATCGCAGCCCCATGAATTTCAAGGCGGTATGGAAGTAGAACACGAAAAATTCGGTTTCGGAAAAATCATCAGCTTAGAAGGAACATTACCAGATGTTAAGGCAACTGTATTCTTCCAGGGCTTAGGCAACAAACAGTTACTGCTTAAGTTTGCGAAACTGATGATTGTTAAATAAGTTTTTTACCACAAAGGCACCAAGTCACGAAGAAATGTAATATACTTTGTGTTTTTGTGCCTTCGTGGTTAATTATCGAAAATGTTATATGGATGTTGAAAGGATCTATCCTTTCAACTTTGCGTCCTTTGCTCTTTCTCTCTGCAACCTTTGCGGTTAAAACCACTTGAAAAAACACAAAATTATACTTAATATTGAGGTCGGTTCTTCCGAAAACAAACCATGCAACTTACCAGGTTAGAAATTAAAGGTTTTAAGAGCTTTGGCGATAAAGTGACCATCAATTTTAATGAGGGTGTTACGGCTATTGTTGGACCTAATGGTTGCGGAAAATCTAATGTAATTGATGCCATGCGCTGGGTTTTGGGTGAGCAGAGCACCAAAGCCTTACGTTCTGAAAAGATGGAAAACATCATTTTCAATGGGACAAAAAACCGTAAACAGGCACAGCTTGCCGAGGTTTCATTAAGCTTTGATAATACCAAAAACATTCTTCCTACCGCATACTCGCAGGTTACCGTAACCCGTAAACTTTATAGAAACGGTGATAGTGAATATCGTTTAAATGATGTTCAGTGCAGGTTAAAAGACATTACCGACCTGTTTTTGGATACTGGAATCGGCTCAGATAGTTATTCGATCATCGAGCTGAAAATGGTTGATGAGATCATTACCAATAAAGAACATAGCCGCCGTTCCTTATTTGAGGAAGCCTCTGGAATTTCGAAATACAAATTACGTAAAAAACAGACTTTCAACAAGTTAAAAGATACAGAAACCGATTTAGAACGGGTTGAAGATTTACTTTTTGAAATCGAAAAAAACCTTAAAACTTTAGAAAATCAGGCCCGTAAGGCCGAACGTTATTACAAATTAAAAGAGCAGTACCGCGAATTGAGCGTTCAATTAGCTACTCACCGTATTGCTTTCTTTCGTACCGACTTAAATGCTTTAGAAATCCTGGAGCAAAACCAGCAGGTAAACCGGACGGAACTAAATACTAAAATAGATACTGGCGAAGCCGAACTGCAAAAGCTAAAACTGGGCAGCATCAGTCAGGAGAAAAATCTTTCGATACAACAAAAGGCTACGAACGAGTTTGTTTCTAAAATTCGGGCTTACGAAAGCGAGAAAAAAGTAAAAAACGAACAGATGCGTTTTTTACAGGAAAAAGAAACACGTTTATCTGGCGAACTTGAAAAAGATAAAAATCAGGTTAACCACATTAAATATAACATTAAACGTTTAAATGAGGAAGTGGTAACAGAAACAGAGGTTTTTAACCGCCTGGAATCTGATTTAAAGAGCTTAAAATCTACACTCGATACCCTTCGTGAACAACAGCAAACCGAAAAAAACAGAATTGATAACCTGATCAAATCGGTTAATGAGCTGCAGAACACCGTATATCAATCGCAAAAGGAAATCGATATCCTAAATATCCAGAAAGATGCGCTGGTACAGGAAAGTAATAGAAATGTTGATGATACCGAAACCAAAACCTTAGAATTAAAAGCATTTGACCATGCTTTGGCCGAGTTGGATATACAGGTAAGGGAAAAACAGGCCAATATTAAAAACCTGACGGAAGCTGAAGAGGTTTTAAAGGAAAAATTAGCGGCTTCAGAAAGCAACTTAAGTTCGAACAAGGAAAAATTAACGGCCGAAAACCGTAAAAAAGATGCCAAACAGAACGAGTATAACCTGACTAAATCGCTTGTTGATAGCCTAGAAGGTTTTCCGGAATCAATCCGTTTTTTAAAGAAAAACAATGCCTTTGCCAAAAGCGCTTTACTCCTTTCTGATATTTTATTCTGTAATGAGGATTACCGTATTGCCATAGAAAATTACCTTGAACCGGTAATGAACCATTACGTAGTAGAGAAATATGCCGATGCCGTTCAGGCCATTAATCTTTTAACAGACGCGAGCCGTGGAAGGGCGAATTTCTTTATTTTAGAGAATGTTCCCGATAAAAACCCTGTTATTGGCACACATGAAGGCCTCATTTCCGCATTATCGGTTATTGAAGTCGACAAAAAATACCAGCACCTCTGCAACCTGCTTTTACAAAATGTGTATATCGCTATAGCCGAGCAGGAAAATCTTTTTAAAGAAACACCAACAGATAGTTTAACCATTTTGGCCAAAAATGGAAAATATGCCCAAACCAAATTTACCCTGGCAGGCGGTTCTGTAGGATTGTTTGAAGGTAAAAGGATTGGTCGTGCCAAGAATTTAGAAAATCTGGCCAAAGAAATTAAAGCTTCAGAATCACTGATCAATCAGTATAATGCAGCCATAAAAGCAGAAACAGATAATATATTTAACTTAAAAGAGGCTTCAAAACTTAATCAGATTAACGCTTTACAACAGGAAATGAACCGTTTAAACAACGAACACATTTCTGTACAGACCCGCCGCGATCAATACCAGGAGTTTATTACCACCAGCGAAAACCGCAAAACCGATATCGCCCAAAAGATCGTATCGATTGAAAAGGCTTTATCGGAAAAATTACCTGCTTTGGTTCAATTGCAAAAAAACCAGCAGGAAGCACACGTTAATTTACAAGAGCAACAGCTTAACTATCAGGAAATTGCCGACCAGGTAAATGAAAGCGCGGGTAAATATAATCAGGACAATATCCGTTTCCACCAGCAACAGAATAAATTATCGGGCTTAGAAAAAGATTTAGATTACCGTTTCGTACAGGAAGAAGCGCTGAACAAACGCATTGCCCAAAACGATAAGGAATTACAAGAGGCATTAACTCAAATTACCGCAACCTTACAACATACTGATCTTAACGATGATACCCTTTTAGAGATGTATCAACAACGTGAAGAAATGGAAAAAGGCCTTGCGGAAGCCGAACAAGCTTATTTTACGAGTAAAGGAAGTATCACCGAAGTGGAGAACGACCTGACCAATATCCGTAAAAATCGCGAAGAAACAGATTTTCTGTTAACCGAAATCAAGGATAAAAAGAATGCTTTAAAAATCGATTTAAATGCCTTAAAAGAGCGTTTAGCTGTCGAATTTAATATTGATATTAATGATCTCTTAGAAACTGAGACTGAAATTGAAGCGCTGGAAAGCGAATTCGAACTGCGTCAGAAAGTAGAAAAAATGAAGCGTCAGTTGGATGAATTCGGGGCCATCAACTCTATGGCTATGGAGGCTTTTAAAGAAATGGAAGAGCGTTATACTTTTATTCAAAACCAGAAAAAAGACCTTAATGCTGCCAAAACTGATCTTTTACAAACCATTAAAGAAATAGACGATACCGCAAAAGATAAATTTATGCAGGCCTTTACACAGGCGCGGGAACATTTTATCGTGGTTTTCCGCTCTTTATTTAACGAAGAAGATAGCTGTGACCTTATTTTATCAGATATCAATAATCCTTTAGAAGCTGATATCGACATTGTGGCCCGTCCGAAAGGTAAAAGACCTTTATCCATCAATCAATTATCTGGTGGAGAAAAAACGTTAACAGCTACAGCCCTATTATTTTCACTTTACCTGCTAAAACCTGCACCTTTCTGTATTTTCGACGAGGTTGATGCCCCATTGGATGATACCAACATCGATAAATTCAATAATATTATCCGCAAATTCTCCGATCAATCACAGTTTATCATTGTATCGCATAATAAACGTACCATTGCCAGTACCGATATTATTTATGGTGTAACTATGGTAGAACAAGGCGTTTCGAGGGTGGTAGCAGTCGATTTAAGGGAAGTAGCAGCGTAAGTACTTACAGACCTATAAGGTTTTTGATACCTTATAGGTCTAAAGCAAACAAATCTATCGTTTAAGTCAATCGATAATTTTTATATTTTTTGTCATGCTGAGGTACGAAGCACCTACAACCTATGAAACAGATGCTTCGTGCCTCAGCATGAAAGTATATTCAGGGTTGCTGCAAATAAAAAAAAATTCCATTTCCATAAGATTTAGAAACGCAATACAGTAAACTAAACGGCGTTTTCATTTCTATATCCCAATAATTAATATCTTTAGGAAAATTTAAACAATACGTCATTGCGAGGCATGACGATCATCAAATAAAATCATGAAAATTCTATATATCCTACCCTTGGCCATGATGCTAAGCTGCTGTTCATCAGTAAAAAATCAAACTGGCGCTACCGATTCCGGCAAATTAGATACCCAATTATTAAAAGATGTAGAAGTACTATCATCAGACGCTTATCAGGGCCGGAAAACAGGCACAAAAGGAGCAGAAATGGCCAGGGCTTATATTATTGAACGTTTTCAAAAACTAGGCTTGAAATCTTACCCACAACATGTAAACTATGCACAGGAATTCACTTTTAATGGTAGAAATGGTGCAAAAGTTAACGGAACCAACATTATTGGATACATTCCAGGTAAAAGCACCAATGTTATTGTGGTATCAGCGCATTACGACCATTTAGGCGTGGTAAAAGATGAAGTTTTTAATGGTGCCGACGATAATGCATCAGGAACGGCAGGTTTGTTGAAAATTGCGGCATACTTTGCGAAGAACAAGCCAAATAACACCATTATTTTCGCCTCTTTTGATGCAGAGGAAATGGGTTTACAAGGTGCAAAAGCATTTGTGGGCAATCCACCTGTGAACATCAATACCATTGCAATCGACCTCAATATGGATATGATCAGCCACAGTGATAAAGGTGAGTTATATGTATGCGGAACATTCAAATATCCTGATTTAAAAAAATACGTAGATACTACAAAAACCAATATCAAAGTACTTTTCGGTCATGACGACCCAAAGCAAGGCCATGACGATTGGACCAACCAAAGCGATCAGGGTGCATTTAATGCTAAAAATATCCCCTTTTTATACTTTGGTGTTGAAGACCACAAAGATTATCACAAAGCCACCGACGAATATTCGACCATTACCAAACCATTTTTCAGTAACGCCGCAAGTGCCGTATTAGATGTGGTTAAAAACATCGATAAACAAACAGGCTTACAGCTGTTATTAAAAGATAAAATGAGGATGATGGACAATCCAAGAAAATCAGAAAGATTCTAAAAAATTATAAAATAAATAGAAACCTGCTCTATCTGGCAGGTTTTTTTATGCATTCTATTTTTAAAAACAAAAATTATAATACTGATTATCAGTTAATTAAAAATAAAACTATAAAAATAGTTTGTAAACTACTTTTATAGTAGTAACTTCATATATCCGAACTACAAAAATAGTTGCTATGATAAAAGAACTCACAAAAGCAGAGGAACAGGTAATGTTAATCCTTTGGGAAATGGGCGAAGCCCTGGTAAAAGACGTTATTGAAAAAATGAATGAACCCAAACCCGCTTACAATACAGTTTCTACCGTAATCAGGGTTTTGGAGGGAAAAGGTTTTGTTGATCATAAAGCCATTGGCAATACGCACATCTACTTCCCTATCATCAAAGAAACTGATTATAAACGTTTTGCCTTCGACAAGGTAATGAACAATTACTTTGAAAACTCTTATGAGAGCCTGGTTTCCTTTCTGGTTAAAGAAAAAAGTATGAGTACCGAAGAGCTAAACGAAATTATTCAATTGGCAGAAAAACTTAAAAAAGACAGATGATGAGCTGGCTATATTATTTACTCGAAGCAAATCTATACCTTGTCCTGTTTTATGGATTTTATAGATTATTTCTCCACAGGGAAACTTTTTACGAATTAAACAGATACTACCTGATTTTCAGTTCGATACTGGCTTTCTTGCTTCCATTTTTTCAATTGGGGTTTTTAAAGGAGCCATTCACCGCGCAGATTACAATAGAACCAACCATTGTAATTAATCAGGTTGTGGCTACAGGTAATTTGCCTCCAGATAATTATCAGCCTAGTATTTTAAACATTAACAATGCTATCATAGCAATTTACATTTTAGTTACCGTTGCTTTCCTGTTTAAAATGGTTTTCAGTTTATCTAAAATTATCAAAATGCTTAAACTGCCATCAGTTGTACTCGAAAATGGAGTAAAAATGATCGATTTGAAGGATTCTAAAATTGCTTTCTCATTTTTTAACATGCTTTTCATTGATCCCCAATTACCAGAGAAGAGCACCATTTTGAAGCACGAACTAGTTCATATTAAACAAAAACATAGTTTGGATGTGCTTTTATTCGAAATGATTCAGATTATCAATTGGTTTAACCCCATTTCTTATCTCTTGAAGAAAGACATCAAGCTGATCCACGAGTATTTAGCTGATGAAGAGACAACTAGGTATGATGTAGAAAAGTACCATTATGCGATGTTTCTTATCCAAAACTCAACAGGTATCCAAAATTTAATCCTCACTAACCAAATATTTAGTTCATCAATTTTAAAAAAACGAATTAGTATGCTTAATCAAAAAAGATCAGCACGTTGGGCAAGGCTCAAACTGCTATTTGTATTGCCAATAACTGCAGGGATATTATGCATTTCTACGATGGCATTTACGAAAGATTACGGATTTGTAGAACTTGGCTCTTCATTAAGTAAGCAATCTGTAAAACAGGATACTGTTAAAAAACCATTCGACACCAACGATGGTATACATGTCCCTAATCCTAATGAATTATATTTAGCCTTGCGCACCGATCCCAAAACGAAAAAATTAACTACATATACAAGAAAGTTAATATTGTTAAATGGTAAAGAATTAAAAGCAGGTACTAATGGAGGCGTAAAAAATATAGAATATATGATTAGGTTAAATGAAACAACCGCAGAAACAAAATATGGTAAAAAAGGGGCTCTTGGTGCTATAGAGATCTTCAGTTCAAACCCTGAAATTATAGCTACTCCACCTAAAGTAAAGTTACTTAGTAATTCGTCTCAAAAAATTGTAGTTTTGCCACCACCACCTCCGATTAGAGAAGATACAACCAGGCAGAAGAAATTCCAAAAAGTAAACAATAAAGCTTACAAAGCCTCATTGGGAACCAAAACAGCTCAAGCACTCCCAACTAACACTAAAAACAAATTCCCTGAAACCGGCACCACATTGCAGGCCGACCGAACCTTAAAAGAAGCAACCCTTAAATCTTATGAAAAGGCGATGGGTGCCAAATCTGATAGTGATATAAAGGAAATTAATATAAAAGAAAACAATTCAGCAAAGGCAGGACAACAAAATAGGCCAATAGCGGTAGAAACAATACATCAGGATAACCTGGATAGAAGTAAAAACGAAAAGTTAATGGTTGAAATCCCCGAAGGTGCAACAGCAGAACTTACCGTTTTAAACTCATCATTTAATAAAGCTATATTTAAAACTTCAGATTACCAGAATAACTGGAATGCCAAAGACGTTCCTAATGGAAATTACTCTTACACCTTCCTTTTTAGAAAAGGAGGAAAGTTAATTGGAGGTAAAAATGGCTATATAAGAATAAAATAATTACTGCGGCACGTAAACAACATACTTGGTCTCAAAGAAATCTTCCTCAAAATAAGCTGAAAGCGGATATAATTCTGCTTTCAGTTTTGATTCCTTAATCTCATCAGCCAAATCGCCACCTTTTAGATATAAAATCCCATTTGGAATGGCATTTAATGAATCTTTTTTAAATTTTCCCTGTATCCATGGATAAAATTCGCCTAAACGGGTAACCGCCCTAGACACCACAAAATTAAATTTTTCTTTAACCTGTTCTGCCCTCAAATGATCGGCTTTTAAATTATCCAGTCCAAGTGCCGAAGCCACTTCTTTTACCACTTTGATTTTTTTTCCAATAGAATCTACCAGATAGAATTGCGTTTCAGGGAATAAAATTGCGAGTGGAATACCTGGAAAACCGCCACCGGTACCTACATCTAAAACCGATTCGCCGGCTTTAAACGTACAAACCTTTGCTATTCCTAACGAGTGCAATACATGGCGTTCATATAATTCTTCAATATCTTTTCTAGAAATTACATTGATCTGTGCATTCCAAAAGCTATATAATTCGAACAGTTGCGAAAATTGGGCAATCTGCTTTTCACTTAAATCAGGAAAATATTTTAAAATGATATCGGGTTTTACATCAAGCATATTGTAATTTCTAAAGGATTATTGAATTATTTCCAGTTTACTTTTTTCTTACCAAATAGGGCTAAAAATCCGTTCAGCGTTAAAAATACAAACAAAAGTATATCTAAAATCGGGAACCACCAACGCAAATCGCCATAGTTTAATCGTTTCAGCAATTTTGGATAGATAAAACACCTAATAATGATGCTTAATACGAGAATCCCCAAGGCTACATATTGTGCCTCACGACTAAAAAACATACATGCAGCAAAAAAAGCATAAAACAAAAACTGAAACACGATCTGAAGGCTCAAAATAAATTTATGCTTTGATTTATACAGTTTACCAGCACCAAAATGGCGCTTTTTCTGTCTTAGATAACCCCTCCAGGTCTTATTGGGTTCGCTCCAAACATGACTGTCACGATGTAAACGAATTTCGGTATTGTATTTAGTTGCATGTGCATTTACAAATAAATCATCGTCACCAGATGGGATATGCATGTGCGCTGCGAAGCCTTTATTTTTAAAAAAAAGCGATTTTTTGTAAGCCATATTACGTCCAACACCCATGTACGGCATGCCTTTTAAAGCGAAAGAAAGGTAATTTACCGCAGTAAAAAAGGTTTCAAACCGGATGAGCGCATTTAAAAGGCTTCTTTTTTTCATATAAGGAGAATAACCCAATACAATTTCAGTATTTTCATCAGCCGGCTGTTGCATGTCCATCAGCCATTGCTCAGAAGCAGGTGTACAATCGGCATCGGTAAAAACCAACCAATCGTATTTGGCAGCCTTTATGCCCATGGTTACTGCGAATTTTTTGCCTGCAATAAACTTATCATTATCTAAAATCTTTACAACTTTGAGATTGGAATATTTTTTCTCTTGTTGCTCTAAAAACTCCTCTGTACCATCCCAGGAGCGATCATTAACCACCACTACCTCAAATTCAGGGTAGTTTTGACTAAATAATGAAGGAAGATATTGCTCTAGATTTACAATTTCATTCCGGGCACATACAATCACACTTATCGGTTTACGCGCCGATAAGGGTACCTCTTCAATCCCAACCCTGGCCAGTTTTAAATGAACAAAAAGGACATAATAGAGCTGAACCAAAAGGCAAAAAGCCAATATCGAGAGCAGGATAATTTCAAGCGGGGTTAATATCACGATGGTAAAATAAATAGGCGCAAATTTCTCATTTTTAATCTGTAAAACACTTTTATGTGGATAAAAAATTAAACAAAATAATGCCCTCAATTTTTGCTATTTTTGGCAGATTTTTGACGAGAAAAAACACATTATGAAATTTAGTTTACAGGCTAACGATCCACTTTCAAAAGCCAGGGCCGGGACGGTAACAACAGCCCATGGCGAAATACAAACCCCTATTTTTATGCCTGTGGGCACTGCCGGAACGGTAAAAGCCGTACATCAGCGCGAGCTTAAAGATGATATCGACGCAAAAATCATTCTGGGTAATACTTACCACCTTTATTTAAGACCAGGTTTAGAAACCCTGGAACAAGCAGGTGGATTACATAAATTTATTGGTTGGGATCGTCCAATTTTAACCGATAGCGGTGGTTACCAGGTATATTCTTTAAGTAAAGTTCGTAAAATTAAGGAAGAAGGCGTTACTTTCCACTCACACATTGATGGCTCAAAACACCTTTTCACTCCTGAATACGCAATGGATATCCAGCGCACTATCGGTGCCGATATCATTATGGCTTTTGATGAGTGCACCCCTTACCCTTGCGACTATACTTATGCGGCGCAATCGATAAAAATGACACACCGTTGGTTAAAACGCTGCTGTGAACGTTTTGATACGACAGAGCCTAAATATGGTTTCGACCAAACATTATTCCCTATTGTTCAGGGTTCGGTGTATAAAGATTTACGTATTAAATCTGCAGAATTTATTGCCAGCATGGGCCGCGAAGGCAATGCCATAGGCGGTTTATCGGTTGGTGAACCTGCAGAAGAAATGTATGCGATGACAGAAGTGGTATGCGATATATTACCAGTCGAAAAACCACGTTATTTAATGGGTGTAGGTACACCGATCAATATATTAGAAAATATTGCATTAGGTGTTGATATGTTTGATTGTGTAATGCCTACAAGAAATGCACGGAATGGCATGCTTTTTACCAGAAACGGGATCATCAACATCAGAAACAAGAAATGGGAGAACGATTTTTCTCCATTAGATGCAGAGAGCGATCTACACGCTGATCAGGTAACCAGTAAAGCTTATTTAAGGCATTTGGTACACAGTAAAGAGATGCTTGGCGCACAAATTGCTACCTTACATAATCTACATTTCTATCTTTGGTTAGTAAAACAGGCCAGAGAAAAGATTATTGCTGGTGAATTTTACGAGTGGAAAAACAAAATGGTTAAAATATTAGGCAATAAGCTATAAAATGAGTCTGTTAAAAGGAAGGATAAAAATCATCGATCAGTACATTATCGGTAAATACCTGGGTACATTTATATATACCCTCGCCATTTTCGTAATCATTATTGTGGTGTTCGATCTATCTGAAAAGATGGATGATTTTATGAAAAGCGGACTGAGTTTTTGGGGGATTCTCTCTAAATATTACGCTGGCTCTATCCCTTTTTATGTAAATATGCTTTCGCCATTGATTAACTTCATCGCGGTA
Source organism: Pedobacter jeongneungensis (assembly GCF_000633455.1). Classification (GTDB taxonomy): domain Bacteria; phylum Bacteroidota; class Bacteroidia; order Sphingobacteriales; family Sphingobacteriaceae; genus Pedobacter; species Pedobacter jeongneungensis_A. The sequence continues at coordinate 332,272 of NZ_AYMG01000013.1, read as the reverse complement.
ATTTTCTTTACGGCGAAGATGGCCGATCAAACGGAAATTGTTCCGATTTTAAGTGGCGGTGTAAGTTTTAACCGCTTTTTATTTCCTTACCTGGTATCTGCTACGATCATTTTCTCCGCTAACCTGGTATCTAATTTATATATCCTTCCTTATACCAATACCCTAAAAAATAGTTTCGAAAATACCTACGTAAAACGTAACGACCCTTCCACAAAGTCGAATATCCACATGAAACTGGATGACAAAACTTACATCTACATTGATAACTTTGACAATAAAACGAATTCGGGCTATCGCTTTTCTCTTGACAATTTTAACGGTGATATTTTGACTAAAAAAATCGTTGCCGAGAATATTAAATGGGATTCGCTTAAGCGTAAATGGCAACTAACCAATTACTCGATCCGTAAGATTGATGGCCTTAAAGAAACGATGATTTACGGCAATGGAAAACTAAAAGATACCATCCTGGATATGCGTCCGGATGATTTTTCCGCCTACGATAATATAGTACAAAATTTAACCACAAAAGAATTAACGGAGAAAATCAGAAAAGAAAAAATCCGTGGAACAGGTGTAATGAACGATCTTCAATTTGAAAAATATAAACGCTACCTGCACCCACTTTCGGCCTTCGTATTAACGCTTATCGGTGTGGCATTGTCATCACGTAAAGTTCGTGGAGGTGTCGGCGTATCATTAGGCATCGGAATCTTTATTAGCTTCGCTTATATCGTGTTTAATCAGTTTACACAGATGTTCTCTACCAAAGGTGGATTACCTCCGTTTGCAGCTGTTATTATGCCTACGCTCTTCTTTGGGCTGCTAGGCTTTTACCTGTTGAGGAAAGCACCAAAATAGCAATGGAAGCTACCAAAAAGAATCTACTCATTCTTCATCTTACTGTATTTGTTTGGGGCTTTACAGGCGTGCTTGGAAAAGTAATTTCGATCGATGCCGTGCCCATGGTTTGGTACCGGGTATTGATTGCATCGACAACTCTTTTCGCCTGGTTCCTCATCACAAAAAAGAATATCAGGGTTACAAGAAAACAGTTTTTGCAATTCTTTTTAACCGGCGGAATTGTCGCCATTCATTGGATATTTTTCTTTCATGCCATCAAGGTTTCAACAGTTTCAGTTACCTTGGTATGCCTTTCTTCTTTCACTTTATTCACCGCGATTTTAGAGCCGTTGATTAAAAAACAACCGATCCAAATGGGCGATATACTGATTGGTTTATTGATTATTTTAGGCATATATATGATCTTTAAATTCGAAGGTCAATATACTTTGGGGATCATTTTTGGATTGTTGGCAGCAGTGGCATCAAGTCTTTTCTCTACCATCAATTCAACGCTGGTGCAAAAAAGTGAGCCTTCGATTATTGGTTTTTACGAGCTGGTTGGTGCGCTTTTCTGGATCACCATATACCGCTTATATGATGGAACTTTGCTACACACACACTTTAATCTGAGTGCAAAAAACTGGTTCTATTTAGCGCTTCTGGGTACGCTCTGTACATCGGTTGCTTACGTTGCAGGTGTTTCAGTTATGCGTACATTATCGGCATTCAGGGTAGCACTTATTACAAACTTAGAACCTGTATATGGAATCTTATTAGCCTTTGTTTTCTTTCGAAATAAAGAACAGATGACTGGTGGTTTTTATATCGGCGCGACAATCATTTTAGGTTCGATATTTTTATATCCGATCTATAAAAAGAGGAAGAATAAGCTGTAGAAAGTAAGTCCATACATCGCAATATTTTAGCATAATGAAATAGCTTTCATATCGATCAAATAATGATTTCATGAAGCGTAGAGAAATAGAAATCTTTCGACTAGAACGGTCATCATCTCGACCGGAGCAACACGAAGTGGAGAGATCTACTACACAGAATAACTAATAAAATAAACAGCGTCATCTCGACTGTAGCGCAGTCCCGAATATTCGGGAGAGAGATCTACTTATATTAATTTCACTTCATTAAGCATTTGTAACCTCAACTAATCTTTACTCCACTACCACTTACAGTCCCCATCAAAATGGGTCGTCATCGTGACAAATTGCAATCACAAATTTTCTGGAGAGAGGAGTCCATTTTGATAGATTTCCCTATTTCGTCGCATCACGATTGAAATGACAATATCACACAACACCTAATACGAATTTACTGTATTACCTAAACTCACGTCTCCACACCACTACCACATTAAGCGAAGCCAAAAGCATTAAATATAAGCTAAAATAAATTAATTATTTTCTCACTAATTTACCTATGCAGATTGGAATTTACTGCCAATAAACTTGAGGCATCTACAGAAAATTGAGGTACCTCCAAAAGCTAAATAAGCATCCTAATCAAAAACATTAAACTGCATTTTACTTATCATAAAAAATTAAAACAAGAGGACATGCCCACACCTCTGATATAACATAATTCAAAACCCTAAAGCAGTATCAAGACCGACAGACAAACAAGAGTAAATCCTAACAATTCTTGACATAATAAATTAGCCAAAACAACAAATAATTCAAGCTAAAAAGCATATCAAAAAAAACATCTGTTAAAGATTAAAAACAGCACAAAAAAAGAGTGATAGAACAGCATAAAAAATGCTAAAAAAAATTAGACGAAAATCCAAAATAACTACTATTAAAAAGCCTAATTAATTAAGATTAAAATTTCATGAAAACGGCTTCAAAAATAACTAATTATACCAATATAAAATCGGAATAAAATCCAGCCAAAAACCCAGCTTACACTTTCCGAAAAAAAGGATTAACATTATAAAATTTCGTAAAATAAACACACATGATTAAAGCAATACTCGAATGTTAACGCATTCAATCAGCTTATGAGTACCATAGAAAACTTCCCATTTCAGACTAAAAAGAATGAGGTTATGTAGACATGATAATTAGTAAATACGTAGAAAAACAGACCTCATTATTCACTCAAGTTTAGGCTAAACAGCTTAAAAAGCATTAAAATTTGACCAATTCGCTTGTTTAAGAAAACAATAGCAAAACCAAATAAAAACCGCCTTTAAATCACAATAGAAGCCATTTTAACCTAAAAATAAATTTTTCAAAAAAAGATGTCTAAAAGCTGTTTACCCTATAATATCGCAAGGAAATCGCATTATCCAGTCATAAAACTGGAGATTTAAGCCCTAAAAACATTAAAAAAACATACAAATATGGTCACCTGAAGTAAAATTCAGAGGAGAATTTTAATGCTAAAACCCTGGTTTAACCCATAAAAACTGAGTTTTTAAACACTAAACAATAACATCAGAAACCATCTGGATTAGGAAATCACAAATTGTGAAAATTAAATCCAGGCCTTATGATGAAAAAACCAGTCTGAATTAAGCGATAAAAATTAAAGACATTTTGTCATAAAAATATCATCACCCCAATAAAACAGAATTTTGAATCTGCATCAATTTAAAAATTCGGCAGTATAAATTTACAACGTTAAGGGCTTTAAAAATCAAATTTCAGACTGCGATTAAATCCATTTTGCAGCAGGGATTTTTCACGATGCAATCAAATATTCCAGGTAATTTCCAACTCATACAATTCATAGAGAACGATGCCAAAATCCATACGCTTCAAGTTCGATTTTCAGGACTGAGACCTCATTCCAAAATTCATGCTAAAATTTAAAAAGCCGCAAAAATTTTCAGAGAAAATCGATTAATAAGTGTAAATTAAATCAATAAAGCTGAGTCAATAAAAAATATAAGCAATTGCTTAAACCAGACGTAAAATCAGGTTAAAAATTATAATAAAACGAACAATTAATGAATTTATATAAATTACATTAATATTTAAAAATCAGTAATTTAAGTTATTTAATATAAATTAAAAATTCACTTTTAAGAATACCTATAAAATTTAAAAAACTAAATATTTTAGCAAAGATTTTAGATGAATTTAAATAAATCAAACAAAAAACTAATTATCAAGTACTTAAGTGCAATTACTTTAAGTTTTATTTCACCATCTGTTTTTGGTCAAATTTTCAGCACTGCACAAAACCCACTTAGTGTAAAATGGAACTACATTTCATCAGGAGGCTTTAAAATCATCTATCCTGAAGAACTGGAGAAAGAGGCCCAAAGAATGGCCAATACCCTACCCTTCATCTACACCAAAATTGGGTTGGGTTTAAGGCAACAAAAAACTTCTATCCCACTCCTCTTACAGAACCGCGGAACGGTAGCAAACGGCTTTGTTCAGCTGGGGCCGAAGAAGTCGGAATTCTATGCCACACCACCCCAATTTTTCGACAGTCAGGATTGGCTGAACAACCTCGCCGTGCACGAACTTAGGCACGTTGCACAGTTTGACAAACTGACAGGAACACAAGCACACCCATTCCCAGAGCTGGTTTACTTTGCCTACTTTGGGGCAGGCATACCTACCTGGTTTTTCGAAGGTGATGCAGTAGTTAATGAAACTGCGCTGACCTACTCGGGTCGCGGTCGGCAGCCGAATTGGACCATGCCTTACCGGGCTTCAATTTTAGAAGGCAAAAAATTCACCTACAGCAAAGCCTATTTTGGATCAAACAAAGACGTGACTCCAGGTTACTACCAAACCGGGTATTTGATGGTTGCCGACATGAAGGAAAAATATGGTCAGTTCATTTCCGACAGTTTACTTAGCGACATTAGAAAAAGACCAGTGAGGCCTTACCCCTTTTCGAAAAGCTTAAAAAAATATACCGGAGAAAATACGCGACAATATTTTCTAGCCACCCAAAATAAGCTTGCCGAAAAATGGAAGATACAGGAAGAAAAATCTGCTTCAGAAAACTATGAAAGTTTAAATAAAAAATCATCCTTAGCTACCAATTATTTCTTACCAGTCAGAATCAATAAAAACCAGATTTTAGCACTCAAAGAAAGCAAGACTGATGCCCGTTATTTTGTTATCATTAACAAAGATAAATCAGAGCAAAAATTATTCGGAATCGGTTATCAGGAACAGCCCTGGTTCAGCTTAAAAAACGACCTGCTTGTTTGGGATGAAATCCGTTACGATCCGAGATACAAACAGCAGAGTTATAGCGTAATCTGCTCTTACAATTTAAAGACAAAACAATTCAATAAATTAAGTAGCAAAAGCAGGCTCTTCTCCCCTAGCCTTTCTGAGGATGGAAAGAAAATTATTGCAGCCAAAGTTGAACTCAACAATCAGTTCAACCTGGTAGAGCTAGATGCCGCTTCAGGAAAAATTTTAAAGACCTATCCAAATCCGGAAAACGAAATCCTGCAAACACCAGCCTTCGATAAAACCGGAAATAAGATTGCTTATATTGGCGTAACGGAAAAAGGAAAAAGTTTATGGTTGATTGACGGAGAAAAAAAATCTGCATTGATTTCAAACAGCAGACAACAACTCAGTCGCCCGGTTTTTATTAACGATAAAATTGTCTTCAATGCACACTTTAATGGCATCGATAATATTTACGGGGTTGATCCCGGTTCGAAAAAAATCACAGCACTTAGCGCATCTAAATATGGTGCCTTTAACCCTACTGAAACCAGTGAAGGGAAAATCATTTTTAATGATTATAAAATCAACGGTTACGAAATTGCCGAAACCAGCATCACCGAAAAACCTGTTGGCGAAAATAACTTTGTTGATTTTTCAGCCGCAGCAGAAAAGCAGGAAAACGTTGGGAATGTTTTCGACAAAATACCGGATAGCACTTACCAATCTAAACGCTACCATCAGGCCTTAAATCTTTTCAGCATTCACAGCATCATTCCGGTAATTGATAATGAATATGTTTTTGGTTTGGAGTTGCAATCAAACAACCTGCTTAACACGATGGACTTTTACTCGGGCGCAAAATACCATCGCGATTTAAAACGTTTCGAGTACACCGCAGACATCAGCTATAAGGCGCTCTATCCGGTATTTAGTGTGTTATACCGCAACCGCCCAAAAAGAACGTTCTACAGGGCTAAAAATGTGGTACAGCAAGGCGACTGGCGGGAGAACTATATCAAGCTTAATGCATCGCTTCCGTTATCGTTCAATGCCCGTAATGAGAACTATGCTTTTACGCTAAATGCGGCAACGAGTTTTACGCAAAGGTACATGCCCGAAAACATGCCAACCAATTTTATCCGCGAACTAAAATTCCCCATGGAGTACAATTTCACTTTCAACCACAGCGTGCGTACTACCGAAAGAGACATTGCACCAAAGTGGGCACAGGTGTTCAGGGTAAGTTACGATCACCAACCCTTCGACAAAAATTTAGGGGGCGAAATTTTAGCGCTCGAAAGTTTTCTATATTTCCCGGGGCTTGCTAAAAACCATTCCTTCCTGGCGAGTTTCAATTACCAAAAAGCAAGTGGGGTAAACCAGTATGCCACCGAAATTGCAACCGTGTATGGATACAACAATATCTTGGCAAAAAGCAAACTGCAGAACAACTTACTTTTTAATTACCGTTTTCCATTTGCTTTCCCTGATTGGGAGTTGGGTCCGCTGGCTTATGTGAGGAATTTTAGGGCAGGTTTATTTTGTCACTATGAGAACATTGGCAAGGGCACAACCTTTAACGATCCAAAAACTTATGGCGTAGAATTGAACACGAGCGTAAACCTTTTGCGCTATCAACCTGTTGTAGATTTAGGGGCGAGATTGGTTTTTGTCAACCAGATTTACAATCAAAATCCGATATTAGAGTTTTCATTTAATTATAGCTTTTAAAACCATGAGCGCAAAAACAATTTCGATTATTATTTTGACCGCATTGCTGACCATATTTTTGATGGTAAATACCGAACCTGTAGATTTTGATTTTCTGGTAGCCACGGTTCCGGTATCTAAACTTTTGGTTATCGGCATCTGCATCATCATTGGTTTTATCATCGGCTTCGTGGTAGGCCGTCCGCGGAAAACAATAAGCAGTTACGATGATGAGATCGAAAGGAATCAACCTACGGTAGAAAAGAAAAATACCTTAAGCGACGAGGATAGAGATTACATTAGTTAGATCCCTTGGTCTGTGTCTCACAGACCATCAAGTTTTTTTTTTGAAGCACAGCCTTTGCGTACGGCTAACTTTAGTAAGGTTCAATAAAAATATTTTGAAAAGCAAAACCTGCACTCCGGTCAATTGTTAGCCGGGCTTTCCGCTAAATCTTTTAAAATACTCCTGTCATGCTGAGGCACGAAGCATCTGTTTCATTTGTCACGGATGCTTCGTACCTCAGCATGACATGCAAAACGGAAGCAAGTGTTAATTTTAAAAGGATATCGCTGCAATCCCGTTTAGGTGGATTGGCAACTGCTGCTATTTGAGGGAGTAATAGCAAAGTGCAAAAAATATTTCTTTACTTAATTTAGTGCCGACATTATTTCGCCATAAAGGAGCCCACTTCCCCCGCCATAGTGCTGGATAATTTTCAAGTTTGGTTTAAGCCCGGTCAGTTTTGCTCTTAATGCTTTTTCACATATTGCATCAATGCCGTTTCCCAGCAATACCAAATCTATTTCATGTGTTTGGCAAATCTCAATGGCTTCATCATCCGTGCATACACAGATCCCTTTCCATTCTGGTCTGGCATTTAACAGGCGGTTCATTACAACGGTTATTTCAGTATCCCTGCCGATATAAAGTATGGTAGTTTGCATATTCTTTAAATAAATAAAACCCCGAGGTTCTAAAACCTTCGGGGTTTGGTTAAATTATTTTAGTTCAATTCCATTGGAATATCCATTAATAAAACTTCTGCTCCTGCAGTATTGGCTTTAAAACTGATGCTATCGGTATCCCACACCCCTAATCCATCTCTTTTACTAAGCACTTGTCCGTTAATGGTTACTTCTCCACTAATTACGAATGCATACACACCATTACCAGCTTTTTTGATTTTGTACTCGGTTTCAAAACCTTCATCAAAATTGCCTAACGAAAACCAGGCATCCTGATGGATCCAAACGCCGGCATCATCTGCATTTGGCGATAAGATCTGTTGAAAGTTATTGTGACGGGCAGCAACATCTAAAGTCTGTTGATCATAACGTGGCGTAACATTTTTCTTGTTCGGGAACAACCAGATCTGCAATAAATTCAATTGCTCGCCTGCATTTGCGTTAAACTCGCTGTGGCTAACTCCTGTTCCGGCACTCATTACCTGGATTTCTCCATTTTTAATTACTGCCGAATTCCCCATACTATCTTTGTGTGCAATTGCACCGGCCAATGGAATGGTAATAATTTCCATGTTATCATGTGGATGGCTACCAAAGCCCATTCCACCATCAATCAAGTCATCATTTAAAACCCTCAAAACCCCGAAGTGCATCCTTTCAGGATTGTAATAGTTTGCAAAACTGAATGAGTGATGTGCATTTAACCAGCCATGATTAGCATGACCGCGGGTGTTTTCTTTGTGCAAAATGAACTGTGACATAAATTTCCTTTCTTATTTATGATACAAAGTTAATACAGTAAGGCTCACTGTGCATTGATGTAGGGTAAGAAGTGAGAGAGCGTTAAGCGGAAGGCGTAGAGCGGTAAGTGTTTGATTTGACTAAGAATTAACTTTTGCTAGTACCGCATCGCTGTTTAATTCTCTCAGCGCATCTAAAGCTATCCAATTTGCTTTTTTATTGTTTTGGGCCAAAATATTATTTGCAGTTTGGAGGGCCTGCCGATGCAGGAAAGCATTACGCTTGCCGATTTGCCTCAACGCCCAGTTGATTGCCTTTTTAACAAAATTGCGGTTATCATAAGCTTCTCTTTCAATTACCGGAAGAAAACCCAGAAAAGTTATATCTGGTTCTTTTTTAAGGTGAACGGCAGCCTCGGCCATCAACACAAAACCGGTACGTTTTATAAATTCAGCTTCAGCCGCTGCAAATTCAAAAATCTTTGACTTAAAATAAGGCGTTTTAACGAAAAGATTTCCGCAAGCCTGATCACATATATACCATGAAATAAAATCTTTCGTCCACGCGTTTATTTGCATTTCTGTTACTTGTTTATAATCGCCGATGAATGTGGCTAAAAGACGGGCTTCGTGAAATCCGGTTTCCCAGAGCAGTAAAGATAGCTCCTGATTTTTACCGATCTGTTTCCCCAGCTTACGGATATTGGGCACACGAATACCAAAAGCTTTTGAAATATCGATCCCAAAATAAGCCATTTTCTTTAGGTAATCGGGTTCACTGATGGATTGCAGTTCGGAAAGGATAAATTCAATGTCGTTCATGATTCGAATTTAGTTTTTTTGCTCCGCTTCACTACGGATTTATCTCAAATGATCCTGTTTATTGAACGAAACCTATTTTTTCTGCTTTCGAGGTACCTTTTAATACCTCAGCGCTTATTCTTTCTACTTCCGAAGTACCTTTTTGTACCTCCGAGCCCATTCTTTCTACTTCCGAAGTACCTTTTTGTACCTCCGAGCCTATTCTTTCTACTTCCGAAGTACCTTTTTGTACCTCCGAGCCTATTCTTTCTACTTCCGAAGTACATTTTTGTACTTCGGAACAGCAAATTGGTCTTCGGAGGTACTTTTAAATGGCATCGAAGCCCCTTTCAACATTAATCGACAGGTATATAACTTAAATCAGCCACAGCACTAAACATAACCAATCCTTAACACGGTTTCAGCTTTAAGTTTATATCTACACATTAAACTTGCTCCAATTTAACCAGAACAATCAACCTTATAAACTCATGCAAAAAAACATCACCTGGATGCTATTAGCCTCCTGCCTGTTCGCATTTTCCTGCAAAAAGAACACTATAACTGAAGAACAGGGCAGCGCAACGGTTCAAAACAAAAATATGCTGATGGCTACCTCAGCAGTAAGCGCGGCTGTAAATGTAAATGCCTATACCAATACTTCTGCTTATATTAACACCGGTTTTACTTTTCTAAACCCAACACAGCTGGATAAAAACCGCCAGGCGATTGGCGGGAGTTCTTACACTGAGGTATACGGCTTTAACGTGCCCGAAGAAAACAGGGTTAGGGGTATCAGATGGAATGAAGATGATGAAACCACTTCTATTTGGCGCCCACAGGGTATCGCTGGTTTCTCCAGGAATGGTGTACGTTATTTGCTGGTGAGCTGGTATGCCAAAGATGCGGCAGAGAGCAAAGGATCGAGGATAAGCCTTATCGACATCAGTCCAAGTTCAGCCACTTACTTGACTTACAGGCACATTTTACTGGTACAACCTACCCTTCCAACCGGAACGTTAGATTATGCACAATATGGCTCTTATGCACCATTAAATGTACATGCAGGTGGAATCGCTTATTTTAATGGCAAAATTTATTTAAGCAGCACAAGTTTAGGCTTAAGGGTATTCGATTTAGATAAAATTATCGAAGTAAGCGCTGGAACCGGAACCGAAAATAAATGTGGCAAAGATGCCAGTGGCAACCTTTATGCTTTTAATTACAGGTATATCCTCCCACAGATAGGTTATTATAAAATCAATGATGCTAGTCCGTTTTCTACCGTACAGGTAAATTACGAAAACAACCAGCTATGGACGGGCCAATATTATGCTGGCAGTGCTGATGCCTCAATTGTACCCAAAATATTCGGATTTCCGATCAATGCCTCTGGTGAATTGCAAAACTCCGGTATACAAACTGTAATCCCTAAAAACAGTCTGTTTGCGTCCGATCATGCCCATGGTATACAGGGCGTTTTCAGAAAAGGCAACAGAACCTGGCTTTCCTGCACCGGATCACCCAGCGAATCGTATGGATCTACCGCCCGTTTGGCAAGGTATACCGATGGAGATACCAATACCGTTCGATACAGGTGGCCTTATGGCTCCGAATCGTTATATCTTGAAGCACAATATGGATATTTATGGAGTTTAACAGAATTCGAACCCAACGCTGGTGCTAATAATGGCAGTCAGGTTAACCGTTGCATATTCGCTGTTGATTTTTCTAAATACGAATAGGAATAGTTAGAATAAAAAGGAGGTTATATCATAAGCCTTGTATCTCTTAAAACTTGTCACGTTGAGCTTGTCGAAACGCTATGATAGATCCTTCGACAGGCTCAGGATGACAACCTTATGTATAATACACCTCCCTTTTTTATATATTTTGATTGCAGATTACGCCAACGCCTGCTCAATATCAGCCAAAATATCGTTGATATGCTCTAAACCGATTGATAAACGAATAGATCCCTGTTCAATACCCACTTCATTTCTTTGCTCTTCGGTTAGTTTACTATGCGTGCTGGTTGCAGGATGTGTAGCAATTGAACGTGTATCGGCAAGGTTTGCAGAAATAGAGAACATCTCTAAGCGGTCCATAAATTTACGTGCCGCATCTATACCGCCATCAACCACAATGGTTACAATACCTCCACCCTGTTTCATTTGCTTTTTGGCAATTTCATACTGGGGGTGCGATGGCAAAAACGGATATTTCACCAGTTTGATTTTTGGGTGTTTTTCTAAATATTCGGCCACTTTTAAGGCATTTTCACAATGGCGATCCATACGGATAGCTAAAGTTTCTAAGCTTTTAGATAAAATCCAGGCATTAAAAGGTGAAAGTGCTGGTCCACTGTGACGGGCAAAACCAATAACATCAGCAATTAACTCTTTTGTACCTAAAATAATGCCACCCAACACACGACCTTGTCCATCAATGTACTTGGTAGCCGAATGAATAGAGATGTGTGCACCAAGTTCAATCGGACGTTGTAAATATGGCGTAGCAAAACAATTATCAACCACCAATAATAAGTTGTGTTTTTTAGCCAGATCGCCCAAAAATTCCAGATCGATGATATCGATACCCGGATTAGATGGCGTCTCCACAAAAATCATTTTGGTGTTTGGTTTGATCAGCGCTTCCCAGTCCTGTGGTTTATCTAAATCTGCATAATCAAAAGTTACGCCCCAGTTAGAAAAAACATTGGTCAACAATTGATGCGTTGAACCAAAAACCGAACGGCTCGAAACCAGATGGTCGCCATTTTTTAAGAAAGCACCAAATGTGGTAAAAATGGCCGCCATACCAGTAGCTGTTGCAAAACCATCTTCAGCACCTTCCAAAAGGCACATTTTATCAATAAACTCTGAGGTATTTGGATTTGAATAACGGCTATAAACGTTCCCCTCTTTTTCGTTAGCAAACAAAGCACGCATTTCTTCAGCATCTTCGAACTTATAACTCGAAGTAAGGTAAATTGGCGATGAATGCTCTTTATGCAAGCTGCGTTCTGTTTGAGTGCGTATAGCTATGGTTTCAAAATTTTCGGATTTCATTGTATTGTTAGATTTGAGATGTGAGATGTTAGAATGAGATTTGAGATGTCAGACATTAGATATGAGATTTAGCCCCTCAACCTTAAACCCTACACCTTAAACCTCCACCTACGCCTTATTTATTTTATAAGTAAAGTTAATTGTTGCAGACCGGCCTAAAATATTAGATACCGAGCAATATTTATCGAAAGTCATTTGTAATGCACGCTCTACCTTTGGCACGCTTAAGTCGCCAAAAAGATCGAAATGAATGTTGATTACGTCAAAAATCGGCGGCATTTCTTCTTCTTTACGAGTTGCGTTTATGGCGATTTTAACATCATCAAGTGGTTCCTTCTGTTTGGTTAATACATTTACCATGTCAATCCCACTGCAGCCACCTAAACCAATCAATAACATCTCCATCGGTCTGAAACCTTTGCCTTCGCCACCAATGGCAGCCTTTGCATCCAACTCTACGGTAAAACCGCTTTCGTTTTCTGCTTCAAAATTAAATTTACCGCTTTTGCGGATTAGATTTATATTCATTTTGTATAGTATCGAGATGTCAGATTTGAGACATTGCAAATGCCTTAAATCTTCCACCTTTATTTAAATTTTATTTATCTGTATAGTCTCGAGATATCAGATTTGAGATATGAGACATTTTAAACGCTCTCAACCTTCAACCTTTCAACTTTCAACCTTTATCTGCTATTCAAACGCTATGCGCCATACGCTCAGCTTAAATGCCATAAAATACTAAGTTGTTTTTTTCCAGTTCTGGCAATTTAACCGGATGGCTAAACAATGCAAAAACCGACGAACCGCTGCCACTCATTAAAGCGAATGTTGCGCCTGCATCGTATAAACTGGTTTTTATTTGACGAATTTGGGGATATTTAGCGAAAACGGATAGTTCGAAATCGTTAATAACCTTATATTTCCATGTTGTTGGATGCAAATGTATGATTTCTTTTAACGATTGCAAAGGTTTTTGAGGTTTTACATGCGCATAAGCATCAGCTGTGCTAACATGTACAGGCGGTTTTACCAAAACTTTAAACCATGCTGACAAATCTACTTCGTACTTTTCAAATTCATCACCCTTGTTAAATGCATAAACAGGTTTGTTCTCGATAAAAAAAGCACAATCGGCACCTAGCTGGCGGGCGTAATCTTCCATTTTATCAACCGACAAACCTAAACTGAACTTCTCATTCAGCAACTTGATCAGAAAAGCACAATCTGCTGACCCCCCACCCAATCCTGCCCCTACCGGAATGTTTTTTAACAAATTGATCTGCTGTGCAGGGATATCAAAATCCTTTTTCACCAATTGATAAGCTTTAACACAAAGATTATCATTCTCATCGCCTGGAATATCGATTCCATGAATTTTACACGATGTTACCTCTGCATCGGTAATTTCGACCGCATCTTTAATATTGATGGGATAAAAAATGGTTTCAAGGTTGTGGTAACCATCAGCACGTTTTTCGGTGATATTTAAGCCTAAGTTTATTTTTGCGTTGGGAAAAGATAACATACAGGTATGAGATTTGAGATTTGAGATTTGAGATTCCCCCCAAAACCAAATACGGTCATGGTGCAAACATACAAATTTTATGTAGGTCGCGGCTTCACGCCGTGACTACACGCCGGAATTAAACATCCGGATGGCACGCCATAATTCCCCAACCTATGTTAACAATTAAACATTAAAATGATTTACAACACCTGATAAATTTTAGATATTTGTATTTTATTAATTATTTACAATTTAAAAGCCCCTCAAGGGGTTTGGGGTGTATGAAACAATATTTAGATTTAATGCAGCACGTGCTTGATCATGGCGCTCAAAAGCACGACCGTACCGGTACGGGAACAATAAGCGTTTTTGGTTATCAGATGCGTTTTAACCTTCAGGAGGGGTTTCCGATGGTGACCACAAAGAAACTGCATTTAAAATCTATCATCCACGAACTGATCTGGTTTTTAACCGGCGATACCAATATTAAATACCTTAAAGATAATGGTGTACGTATCTGGGACGAATGGGCGGATGAAAATGGTAACCTCGGACCAGTTTACGGCTCGCAATGGAGAAGCTGGCCTACGCCTGATGGACAGCACATTGATCAGATTACGAATATTATCAACACGATCAAAAACAATCCTGATTCGCGAAGAATTATTGTTTCAGCATGGAATGTTGCAGAAATCGAAAATATGGCCTTGCCCCCTTGTCATGCTTTTTTTCAGTTTTATGTTGCTGATGGAAAATTAAGTTGCCAGTTATATCAGCGCAGTGCCGATATTTTTCTGGGCGTCCCTTTCAATATTGCCTCTTATGCCTTACTTACCATGATGGTGGCACAGGTTTGCGGTTTACAGGCCAGAGATTTTATCCATACCCTTGGTGATGCCCATTTATACAATAACCATATCGAACAGGCCAACTTACAATTAAGCCGTGAGCCTAAACCGCTTCCAACTATGAAAATCAATCCTGATGTAAAAAGCATCTTTGATTTTAAATTTGAAGATTTTACATTGGAGAATTACGAAGCACATCCACATATTAAAGGCATTGTAGCAGTATAATATTTGTTCATTGGTCATTAGCCATTGGTTCATTTGTTTGGGTGCAGAATAGAACATCTGATTTTTATAAATCATCCCGATATATAAATTCACTTAAATTGAAAAAAATGAATTATAAATTAGAGGATTTAGAAGTCTATAATCTTTCAGAACTGATTTCTGATAAAATCTGGGATATCGTTATGGGATGGGATTATTTCGCAAAAGATACCATAGGAAAACAAATATGCCGGGCGGCTGATTCTATCAGTGCAAACATTGCCGAAGGATATGGCCGTTATCATTTTAAAGAGAATAAAAACTTTTGTTACTATAGCCGGGGCTCGATCTTGGAAGTAAAATCATTTCTTAGGAAATCAAAAAACAGGAATTTAATATCTGAAGATTGTTACTCAGAACTTTATGCCGAACTACAAACTATGCACTTAAAACTGAATGCTTACATTAAGTATATCGGCAAAAATCTAAATAAATTTTAACTCGTCGTTTATGCATGTCGGAATCTGGCCTAACAAACTTTGCTTAATACGCCCTGCGAAACACCAATAAACAAATGACTAATGACCAATGAACCAAAAAGCCCTTCGCTTTCAATAGCCGTAGCTATTGGCGAAAATTACGCAATTGGCAAAAACAACCAGCTTTTATGGCACATGCCTGCCGATTTAAAGTTTTTTAAACAAACTACGTCTGGCCATACAGTTATTATGGGGCGAAAAACCTTCGATTCTGTTGGCAGGCCATTGCCCAACCGAAGAAACATTGTAATTACCAGGGATAACGAATTAAAAATTGAGGGTGTTGAAGTGGTAAATAGTCTGGATGAGGCCTTAGCGCTTACCAAAACCGAAGGAAAACCGGTATTTATTGTTGGTGGCGCCGAAATTTATAGGCAAGCCTTACCAAAAACGGACACATTATATTTAACTACCATACACCACCATTTTGACGCTGATACATTTTTCCCAGAAATTGACCGGAATGAATGGAAAGTAATCAGTAGCGAATCCCATAAAGCAGACGAGAAGAATATATACGATTATACTTTTGAGGTTTTAGCGCGAATTTAGCTCAAATTAACCGCAAAGAACGAGAATAATTTATTTTATAAGCTAATTCCGATTCTTCCCTTGCCAGCTAAACCCGATGGTAGTGGGCATCCCGATTCTTCATCGGGATAAAACGGACAGCGGGACTATCGGAACCTAAGAAACGCAGGTATTGCTTTTCAATAAAAAATTCTAAAGTATACCTTAGAGCTCACAGAGGGAAAGATGCTACAATTGCATTCCAAATCAATTTCAACCTAAATTCAGGATTATGAAATGAATTCAATGGATGGATTCTTATATGATTATTGCCTGATAAAAATTAATGTTAATAATTTATCAATTAAGGGGTTCTATAATTTAAAAATTTAATTAGATTTGCCGACTTGTTAAAAAACAGCGAAAGACAAATTATTTTAAACAAACAATGCAAGGAAAAGGTTTTATTAAGTTTATAGCGATAGTATTGGCTATCGTTTGTGCGTATGCACTTTCTTTTACTTTGGTAGCATCCAAGGTAGAAAAAGACGCAAAAAACTATGCGAAAGGTGACTTAGCCAAAGAAAAGGCTTACTTAGATTCGATGAGTACCGAGAAAGTTTATCCAGTTGTTGGGTTTACTTATCAAGAAGTAAAAGCCAAAGAAATCAATTTGGGTTTAGACTTAAAAGGCGGAATGAACGTAACGATGGAGATATCGTTAGCTGAACTGGTTAAATCATTAGCGGGCAACCCTACTGATGCCAACTTCAACAAAGCAGTTCAAAACGCACAGATCCAGTTAAACGCTGGCGGTAAAGACTACATCAAGATTTTCGTTAACGAATTTGAAAAATTAAGTCCGGGTGTAAAACTTGCTGATTATTTTTCAAATCAGGATAATGCTTCGCAATTAAAACCAAACGCAAGCAATGGCGATGTTGAATCTTTCTTAGAAAAAGAAGCAACCAGCGCTATCGATCGTTCGTTTACTGTATTACGTTCGCGTATTGATGGTTTCGGGGTAGTAAGTCCGAACATGCAAAAACAAGAAGGCAGTAACCGCATCTTAATCGAAATGCCAGGTGTGCAGGATAAAGAGCGTATTGCTAAACTTTTACAAGGTTCTGCAGAATTACAGTTCTGGCAGGTATACCAGGTACAGGAAGTTGCACCTTTGTTAGAAAACATCAATAAAACTTTAGCAGCAACATTAAAAGCTGATGCTCCTGCAACTAAAGATACAACTGCTGCTCCTGCAGCTGGCGGTAAATTAGCTGGCTTAGAAAAAGCTGCTACTAAAGATAGTACAGCTAAAGGCGGTAAACTTGCTGGTTTAGGTAAAAAAGATTCTACAGCGGTTAGGGCTGAGTTAGTAAAATCTAACCCATTATATGCTGTTCTTAACCTTCCAATTTACCAAGGACAAAACGGACAACAACAATTAATGCCAGGTGCAGTTGTTGGTATGTCGTTACAAAAAGATACTGCTAAAGTAAACTCATATTTAAGACTTCCTGAAGTTGCTGCATCTATTCCATCTACGATGAAATTTATGTGGAGTGTTAAACCAAGAGAAGGTTCGAAAATTTTCGAATTGTATGCCATTAAAGTGGTAAGTGCTGATGGAAAACCAGATTTAGGTGGTGAAGCAATCAGCGATTCGCGTGCTGACTTTGATCAGAAAGGTAAACCAGAAGTAACCATGTACATGACCAGCGAAGGTTCTGCTAAATGGAAAAAAATTACTGCTGAAGCTGCTGCTGATCCAAACAATAAAAAATCTATTGCTATTGTATTAGATAACCAGGTTTATTCTGCTCCTACGGTACAGAACGAAATTGCTGGTGGTGTATCGTCAATCACTGGTAACTTTACACAGGCAGATACCAAAGATTTATCAAACATTTTAAAAGCTGGTAAATTACCTGCTCCTGCACGTATTGCTGGTAGCTATATTGTTGGTCCTACTTTAGGTGCACAAGCTATTCACGATGGTTTAATCTCTTTCGTAATCGCGTTTATTGTAATCTTAATCTTCATGGCGTTGTATTATCACCGTGCTGGTTGGGTTGCTAACTTTGCATTGTTAATCAACTTATTCTTCGTAATCGGTATCCTGGTATCATTAGGTGCTGTGTTAACTTTACCTGGTATCGCCGGTATCGTGTTAACCATCGGTTTATCGGTTGATGCAAACATCCTGATTTTTGAACGTGTACGTGAAGAACTTGCACACGGCAAAAGCATTGGCGCTGCCATTAAAGAAGGTTTCAAACATGCAATGCCATCTATTATCGACTCAAACGTTACCTTATTCATCTTAGGAGCTATCCTTTATGCTTTTGGTAGCGGTCCGGTTCAAGGTTTCGCCACTACATTATGTATTGGTATCCTTTCATCATTATTTGCTGCTGTAGCCATTTCAAGAGTAGTTTTCGAATCGTTATTAACACGTAAAATCGAAATCAACTTCGATAACAGCTTAACCCGTAATGCATTTAAAAACTTAGCATTCAACTTTGTTGGCCGTCGTAAAATTTACTACATCATTTCTACCATCATTATTGTTGCTGGTATTGGTATGTACTTCAAAAACGGTGGTTTAAACCTGGGTGTTGATTTTAAAGGTGGTAGAACTTATTTGGTTCACTTCGATAAAGCAGTTAACACTGAAGATTTAAAATCGAAATTAACCCCGGTTTTCGGTAACGAAACCCCAGAGGTTAAAACTGCAGGCGAAGACAGTCAGGTAAAAATCACCACTACTTTCCACATCGAAGATCAGGACATTAAAACTGATAAAGTTGTAGAAGATGCTTTAAACAAAGGTTTAGCAGGTTCTAAATTTGAAATCGTAAGCTCACAAAAAGTAACGCCTATTATCGCCAGCGATATCGTAAACGGTGCTTTCTACGCAGTATTGATCTCATGTTTGTTCATGTTTATCTACATCGTTGTACGATTCAAAAAATGGCAGTATGGTTTAGGTGCGGTAATCGCATTATTCCATGATGTGTTAATGGTATTATCTTTCTACACTATTTTAGATGGTATTATGCCATTCTCATTAGAAATCGGTCAGGATTTTATCGCAGCAATTTTAACGGTAATGGGTTACACCATGACAGAAACCGTTGTTGTGTTCGACCGTATCCGTGAGAAACTAAAAGAAGCTGGTAAAGAAGATTTACATGGCGAAGAGCGTAACAACTTAATCAACTTCGCGTTAAACAGTACCTTAAGCCGTACCATTTTAACTTCATTAACGGTATTCTTCGTATTATTGGTAATCTTTATTTTCGGTGGTGATAGCATCCGCGGATTCATCTTCGCCTTGTTAATCGGCCGTATCATCGGTACATATTCATCATTATGTATCTCTACTCCTATCGTAATCGATTTGGGTAGTTCAGCTGAGAAAAAATAAGATCCAAAAATCTTAAAATATATAAGCGCTTCGATTTATCGGGGCGCTTTTTTTGTGCCTCTCCTTTTCAAAGTTTACCGGAATTTTTTCTGAAATGCATTCCTCTCCTTGAGGAGAGGAAAATAAGAGATTGTGGTTTTAACCGTTACGTTAATACTGCGTTTAGCGAATTGTCCAACCATAACCTAGCCAACTTTCTAACCTTAACAGGGTGAGGTTTTGAAAAGCAAATCCTGAGGTTTTTCGGTTTCGACAGTCCTGCTATACATTCCAATCTTTTTAGTTGGCACTGTCATACTGAGGCACGAAGCATCTGTTTCATCGGTTGCAGATGCTTCGTGCCTCAGCATGACAAGATGTTGGGGTTGCTGCAAATTAAAAAGGATTTCCATTTCTATCAGGTTTATTTAACATCGATTAGCTGCTCAACACCTCCAAAAACCAACCTTCGTCATACCAGCGTTATATATTAATTAATCAGCTGAAATAGTGGCCAAAACCTCAATTTTTAAACCTTTTGGCCATCTTTTTGTTACATTGCAATAGATAAACCGATACAGAATGGATTTACAACTTCCTAAAAGCGAATACCCTAGAGTAGTTATTGTTGGTGGCGGATTTGGTGGGATTGAGTTAGCTAAACGTTTAAAAAACAAACCTTTTCAGGTGGTTATGCTCGATAAACATAACTATCATACTTTTCAACCATTACTTTATCAGGTAGCCACGGGTGGTTTAGAAGCCGATTCTATCGCCTTTCCCCTACGTAAGATTTTTAAAGGACAAAAGAATCTCATTTTCCGGGTAACCAAAGTTACCGAAGTAAATGCGGCAGAAAATTGTTTACAAACAGATGTAGGCAGGGTTAATTACGATTATTTGGTTATTGCCACTGGCTCTACCAGTAATTTCTTCGGCAATAAAGAAATCGAGGCCAACTCAATGCCGATGAAATCGATCCCCGAAGCGTTGGATTTAAGGAGTTTGATTTTACAGAATTTCGAAAAATCGCTGATTGAAAAAGATGCAGATAAAAAAAGTGCACTATTAAACTTCGTGGTAGTAGGTGGCGGCCCAACAGGTGTTGAAACTTCGGGGGCCATTGCAGAGCTTAAAAAGCATGTTATCCCAAACGATTATCCGGAAATGGATTTAAGTAAGGTGAATATCTATCTGGTCGAAAATTCTCCTGAATTATTGGGTGTAATGTCGCCACAGGCACAGAAAAAAGCCAAAGATTTCCTTACCGATATGGGCGTTCAGGTGATGAATGAAACCAGGGTGCTCGGTTATGATGGCCATACCCTTACTTTACAGGATAAACCAGCGATTCTAAGTTCAACAGTAATCTGGAGTGCCGGTGTTAAAGGTGAAGTTTTAGCAGGTTTAGATAAAGCTGAAGTGGTGCGTGGAGGAAGATTAAAAACCGATACCCAGAATTTGGTAGCAGGTTATCAGAATATTTATGCAATTGGCGACGTAGCCGCCATTATTGATGAAGAAACACCAAACGGTCACCCTGGGGTTGCGCCAGCTGCAATCCAGCAAGGGCATCATCTGGCCAAAAACCTGATCAACATTAAAGAAAATAAACCTTTAGAGAAATTTAAATACTTTGATAAAGGCTCAATGGCTACAGTTGGCAGAAATAAAGCTGTCGTAGATATCGGTAAAATCCGTTTCCAAGGTGTTTTCGCTTGGTTTACCTGGATGTTTGTGCACTTAATGACCTTAGTTGGCTTCCGTAATAAAATTATTGTTTTTGTAAACTGGCTTTGGAGTTATTTCAGCTACGACCGTGGAACGCGTTTAATTATCAGAACCTTTGCAAAAGACCGAAGTGTGGATTACAGGGAGGAAATTCCGACGGAGATTCATTAGTTCATTCCCTAATGGTTAACTGGTTAATTGTTTAAATCGGTTAACTGATGCGAAATGTTTAGCGGGTGTGCTAATTGTTAGATTGATCTATTGTTAAATTGTTTTCAAACTGCCAATTGAGAAAGTACATTATTTGTTAACTGAACTGCGCCAAATTAGTTAAACATCATGGCCATTAACCATTTCACCATGAACTATCAACAATAAAGCCATCAAGCAATAAAACAATATACTTTCTTTTCTTTGCGAAAAACTTTGCGCACTTTGCGGTTAAACCAAAAATATGAGCCATAATAAATTCAAATTAGTAGAATGTCCACGCGATGCGATGCAGGGATTACACGATTTTGTTCCTACTGAACTTAAAGCCGAGTATTTAACTCTTTTGCTCGGGGTAGGATTTGATACCCTTGATTTTGGCAGTTTTGTTTCGCCTAAAGCTATTCCACAAATGGCCGATACAGCCGAAGTTTTAGCACAATTAGATTTAAGTAACACTTCCACTAAGTTGTTGGCTATTGTAGCTAATTTAAGGGGCGTAGAAGATGCAGTTAAACACAAAGCGGTTGATTACTTAGGTTTTCCTTTTTCGATCTCTGAGACGTTCCAGCAGCGTAATACCAATTCGAGTATCTCACAATCATTAAATACGGTTGAAGAAATGCTTTCAGTTTGTGCAAAAAACAATAAAAAAGCCGTTGTTTATCTATCCATGGGCTTTGGAAACCCGTATGGTGATGAATGGAATTATGAAATTATAGAAAAGTGGGCTGATGTTCTGGTTGACAAAGGCGTAGAAGTTTTATCTTTAGCTGATACTGTTGGTGTCTCTACGCCAGAAAAAATTGAAAGTATATTACCTAAATTGATTGCAAGGTTTAGCAATACAGAAATTGGGATCCATTTACACTCCACTCCTGCTGAGCGGTTCGAAAAGATTGAAGCCGCATATCTTTCCGGTGTTAAACGCATTGATTCAGCCTTAAAAGGCTTTGGCGGCTGTCCTATGGCCGCTGATGATTTAACAGGAAACATCGCTACTGAAGATGTTATTGACTATTTGAATGCAAAAGGCGAAAACCTCAATTTAAATATAGGTAAATGGAATGAGGCGATGGCATTATCGGGGAAGATATTTCATTGACAATTTAAACTTCCATTCTCATTTCCAATAAATTAGGCTTAAACCCTGCCTTTAAATATGCTTTTTTTGCTGCAATGTTTTCATCATAAACCTCAAGTCTAATTTCTGAAAGGCCTTTGGTTTTTGCCCAATTTATTAATGCTTTTAATATCATTTTATTGATGTCTTTGCCTCGAAATTCGGGTTTACATACATAAAACCCAGATATGCAAATTGAGTATGTTTTAAATACGGTTCTGCAATTTTAACCTTAGCGTATCCCGAGCCAACAATCTGGCCATTGGCTACCGCAATAACAACTTCCGATTCGGGTGATTTTATTAGTTCTGATAAATCATAATAATGAATTTTTCCATCTTTTAAAGTGGTATCAAAAGGGCGCTCGGCTTCAATAATTCCCTTTTCAAATTCAAATAACACCTCTATTTCCTCTTGTTGAGCCGCCCTGATATTAATTTCCATTTAGTAGATTTTCAGCAAAACTAATTATAAAAAGTTTTATCAAAATATTTGAAATATAGATTCAAACAAAATGTATTACAATTACCTAATTAAACCTTCTTCACCATTTTAAAATGCTGTATACCAGCTTCTTCAAACTGATCTCCTTCAGCTACAAAACCAAATTTGGCATACAGACTCATGGCATCCAGTTGCGAGTTTAAGTAAATATAATGTGCATCTTCAGGTAGGTCAGATAAAGCTTCGGCAATTAATGCGCGACCTACACCCTGTCCCCTAAAATCTTTTAAAACAGCGAAACGCTCCAGCTTATAGCCAGCATCGGTTTTACGCCATCTGCAGGCACCGCAAGGCTGTCCGTTATTGGTGGCAAGGAAATGTGTGGATTCATCTTCATGCTCCCACTCCAGCTCCGGCGGACAATTCTGTTCGTCTACAAATACAATTTTACGTATAGCAAATACTTTATCTAAATCTTCTGGGTGGTTAACTTTTTGAACTAGTAGACTCATTATCGTGGTGTTTAAAGTGTTTATTCGATTTTAATTTCAATTCATTTAGCTCTTTGGCTACATCTATCGAATGCGAACAATGAATATCGGCCTCTTTTTTGGCAAGTGTGGCAATCGTAACGTAAAATTTATGTAACTGATCCAGTTCCTTTTCACTCAGGTCTTCAATATCTACCATCCGGTTACTTGCCCCCTGCTGTGCTGCAATCAGTTCATTCAGTTTTAACTGAATGGCCTTTCCATCTTTATTCTGCGCTTTCTGAATCAGGAAAACCATTAAAAAAGTAATAATGGTAGTGCCTGTGTTAATCACTAACTGCCAGGTTTCAGAATAATTAAACAAAGGTCCGGTTACTGCCCAAATAATT
Organism: Pedobacter jeongneungensis; assembly: GCF_000633455.1. Lineage (GTDB taxonomy): Bacteria > Bacteroidota > Bacteroidia > Sphingobacteriales > Sphingobacteriaceae > Pedobacter > Pedobacter jeongneungensis_A. The sequence continues at coordinate 308,555 of NZ_AYMG01000013.1, read as the reverse complement.
ACAATAGCGGTTGCAGCAATAAATGCAACAGAACTGCCTGTAAACTTGGTTGCCGCATTCGCGAATTTCTCGAAAAAATTATTTTTCCTGGTTTCATTTTTAGATTTTGCCATCACAATTTGTTTGCTTAAATATAACCATAAAACAAACAAAAACGCCATAAGTTTTTAAACCCATGGCGCTTTTGCTTTGCAATTGTAAGGTTGAAAAGTTCAACGTTGCAACATTCCAACCTTAAAACATTTCAACTCCGTTAAAGCTTATCGTTAACGTTAATACAGTTCAGATCTTCGAAAGCAGTAGTTAAACGCTTCACAAAAGTTTCTTCACCTTTACGCAACCATACGCGTGGATCGTAGTATTTTTTGTTTGGTTTATCATCACCATCAGGGTTACCGATCTGACCTTGAAGATAAGCCTCATTCTTTTTATAATATTCTAAAATACCTTCCCAAAATGCCCATTGCATATCGGTATCAATATTCATTTTAATTGCACCGTAAGAAATTGCTTCTCTGATTTCTTCCTGAGAAGAACCAGAACCACCATGAAAAACGAAGTTAATTGGTTTTTCAGCAGTTAAATTGAATTTTTCTTTGATGAAATCCTGAGAATTTTTCAAAATTACAGGTTGCAATTTTACATTACCTGGTTTATAAACACCATGTACGTTACCAAATGCAGCAGCAACGGTAAAACGAGGAGAAACTTTGCTTAATTCTTCGTAAGCATAAGCCACTTCGCTAGGTTGAGTATATAATTTAGAGCTGTCTACATCGCTGTTATCCACGCCATCTTCTTCACCACCAGTTACACCAAGCTCGATTTCGATAGTCATGTTCATTTTAGCCATGCGCGCTAAATATTTTGCAGAAATTTCCATGTTTTCTTCAATCGGCTCTTCCGATAAATCAAGCATGTGTGATGAAAACAAAGGTTTTCCGGTTTCAGCGAAGAATTTTTCACCGTGGTCTAAAAGTCCATCAATCCAAGGCAATAATTTTTTAGCGGCGTGGTCGGTATGTAAAACCACGGCAACACCATAATGCTCTGCCAATAAATGTACATGTTTAGCAGCCGATACAGCTCCTAAGATACATGCTTGCAATTTCTCATTATCTAACGATTTACCAGCATAAAACTGTGCACCTCCATTTGATAACTGAATCATAACAGGCGAATTTACTGCCTTTGCAGTTTCCAATACCGCGTTAACCGTATTGGTACCGGTTACGTTTACTGCTGGTAAAGCAAACTGATGTTTTTTAGCCTGCTCAAACAATTCTTGAACGGCATCTCCGTAAATTACGCCTTTGTAGCCTTTTAAACTCATTTCTTGTTAATTTTATTAAGTCCGAAGTTATAAAAAAAAATAACATTACAAGCTTTTGTAACAACAGAATTATTTGCCTAACAGCAAAATAAGGCCTATTTAGTGTAAAAAACACATTATCCTTAGTGTAAAAAAGACACACTACAGTTTTCAATTCGCAGTTGGCCATAAGCAAATATGAGTTTCCAATTACCTTTACAATTGGCAATCAACTATCAACCAACTAACCATTGACTATTTTTACATCTAAATAAGGTTCGACTTTATTTTATTTTTCGTTTCTTTGCAATCCAATTCTTTAAAAAATTATATGGCTTGGTTCAAAAGAGAGAATAAAGGTATCATTACCACAACTGAAGAGAAAAAAGAAGCACCAGATGGTTTGTGGAATAAATGTCCAAATTGTAAGAAACCGCTACATCAGGCAGAACTTCAGGAAAACAAATACGTTTGCCACTACTGCGATTACCACCTGAGAGTAGGCTCAAAAGAATATTTCGAGGTTTTATTTGATAATAACGAGTTCAAAGAACTTTTCCCTAATTTAACATCAGGCGATCCCTTAAACTTTAACGATAACAAACCTTATACCGATAGAATTAAAGAAAGTCAGGCTAAAACAGGCTTAAAAGACGCTATCCGTGCAGGTGTTGGTAAAATTGAAGGTCAGGATCTGGTTATTGCCTGTATGGATTTCGCTTTCATCGGCGGTTCTATGGGCTCGGTTGTGGGCGAAAAAATTGCACGTTCAATCGATTACAGTATCAAACATAAAGTTCCTTTCCTGATGATCTCAAAATCAGGTGGCGCAAGGATGATGGAAGCCGCATTTTCATTGATGCAAATGGCTAAAACATCGGCTAAACTGGCTTTATTAGCTCAGGCTAAAGTTCCATACATTTCTTTATTAACCGATCCAACTACTGGTGGTGTAACCGCATCTTATGCCATGCTTGGCGACATCAATATTGCCGAACCAGGCGCATTAATCGGTTTTGCTGGTCCGAGGGTAATTAAAGAAACCATTAAAAAAGATTTACCGAAAGGTTTCCAAACTTCCGAATTCGTTCTGGAGCATGGTTTCCTTGATTTTATCGTTGATAGAAGGGCAATGAAGGCAAAATTGGGTGCTTTTATCAAAATGATGAATAATTAAATTGGTTCAATAGTTCATTAGGCATTGGTTCATTAGTGCAAATCGACCAATAAACAAATGACAAATGAACCAGTAAACGATAATAAGAAAAGCAGGGCTTGGAGAACTTCGGTTAATTCAGTCCTGCTTTTCGTTTCAAGTCCTCGTTACACTCCGGGCTTTTCACTGCAATCAGGTTTATATTCCGCAGGCCTGTAATTCTTTGGTATGGCAGTTCCTGGCGAGTGTTATAACCACCCCGCCCTGCGGGCACCCCTCCAAAGGAGGGGAATATCACAATTTTTCTTATTTTTAGTTTAACCAAACTAAAAATAAGATGAAAAAGTTATTATTACTCTCTTTCCTCATCACCGCTATTATTGCTGTTCAGGCACAAGAGAAAAAACCTAAAGTACCTTATGATGAAGCTTTGGCCAAAAAACTCGGTGCCGATAATTATGGAATGAAGATGTATGTGCTCGTGATCTTAAAATCAGGCTCAAATACCATTGAAACCAAAGCAAAAACCGATAGTTTATTTGCAGGCCACATGGCAAATATGGGCAAAATGGTCGAGATGCAAAAACTTGTAGTTGCCGGACCGATGGGTAAAAACGATAAAAATTACCGTGGCATTTTCATTTTAAATACGAAATCGATCGAAGAAGCCAAACAGTTATTGGAAAGCGACCCGGCAATTAAAGCCAAATTGTTAGAACCAGAATTATACAACTGGTACGGATCGGCTGCACTTGCTGAGTATTTACCGTTTCATGATAAAATACAGAAGATTAGTTTTTAGAATTGTATAGCCACGGATGCACGGAAAACAAGGAGAAGTTATGATAGTGAGGTCAGATGTTACCATCTGACCTTTCAGTTTATTTAACAGTTTTCATACTATTTTTTCAATGTCTTAAAAGAGCCTGCATCCCACATCAGATCTTCATTAAATTTAGGCACCATTTTATGCACTTGAGTAGGGGTTTTATCTCCAGTGGTAATAAATTTCCAGCTTTTACCTTGATCAGCGCTGATGGCAAGTAACGTTGTCCTTAAAATCGTTGTGCCCATATCGCTACGGCTTTTGTTTTCCACAGAAATAGCGCAATGAAGCTCTTTTCCGGCCTGATAAACTTTTGAAGTACTTATTATTTTTTGACTAACCCTTTTTAAGTTAAATAGTTTATCACTTTCATCGTTAGCTTTTAACAAGCTTACAAATTTATCTTTGCCACCTCTATATTTAATTTCTGTAGGGTACAAAAAATCGACATAGTTTTCGTATTTTTTTTTCAAATAATCATCTATCATCAACTGGGCTGTACGCTTGGCATTGGCAATAACATTCTGTTGAGAAAAGGTAAATTGCCCAACTAGCAGTAACAATAACAAAGAGACCGTTTTTTTCATCATTTACAAATTTTGCATAAAATATGGAAAAATATGAGCATCAAAAAAATAAATTAATATAATTCAAACACGCTCAGTGCAACATTTCCATTAACATCCCTCAATCCTACCCCTTATTCCATAAATTAGCGCATCAAATAATCAACCCTAACTAATTATGAATAAAAAACTACTATTTTCTGCACTATTCCTGTGCGCTTCGGCCAGTGTTTTTGCACAAGACAAAAAAATAATCGACAATATCGTTAAAGAAGTAAACGAAAACTCTCAATTAGAGAAACTCGCACACGAACTTTTAGATGTTGTTGGTCCGCGTTTGGTTGGCTCGCCACAAATGAAACAGGCGAACGATTGGGCAATTAAAAAATATAGCGACTGGGGCATTTCTGCCAAAAATGAAAAATGGGGCGAATGGGCCGGCTGGGAAAGAGGCATTACCCATATCGATTTAGTAAGTCCGCGGGTACGCACTTTAGAAGGCACACAACTGGCCTGGAGTCCGTCAACCAATGGCAAAGCCATTAATGCAGAAGCGATTATCCTTCCGGAAATTACCGATTCAGTATCTTTTCAGAAATGGTTACCGAACGTAAAAGGTAAAATCGTGCTGATTTCGATGAATCAACTCTCTGGACGACCAGAAAAAAACTGGGAAGAATTTGCTACGAAAGATCTTTTCGAAAAATTTAAAAAAGAAAAAGCCGAAGCAGCAAAAGCATGGGCAGCTAGTCTGGCCAAGACAGGTTTAACCGCGAAAACACTTCCTGTAGCTTTAGAAAACGCTGGCGCAGTGGCTGTAGTAATCAATAATTGGTCGCAGGGTTTTGGTGTAGATAAAATTTTTGGTGCAAACACTACAAAGGTGCCAACTTTAGATTTATCGGTTGAAGATTATGGTTTAGTTTACCGTTTGGCACTAAATGGAGATAAACCTAAACTGAAAATCGAAGCAGATTCTAAAAAATTAGGTGCAGTACCTACTTTTAATACCATCGCTGAAATTAAAGGAACACAAAAACCAAACGAATATGTGATGCTTTCAGCGCATTTCGATTCCTGGGATGGCGCAAGCGGTGCTACTGATAATGGTTCTGGTACCATCTTAATGATGGAAGCCATGCGCATTTTAAAGAAAATTTATCCTAACCCAAAACGCACCATTTTGGTTGGCCATTGGGGAAGTGAAGAACAGGGCTTAAACGGATCGCGTGCATTTGTAGAAGATCATCCGGAGATTGTGAATAACCTTCAGGCTTTGTTTAACCAGGATAACGGAACAGGTCGTGTGGTTAACATTGGCGGACAGGGTTTTGCAAAATCAAAAGATTATATCACCCGTTGGTTGGCTGCAGTACCCGATACGATTAAAAATCAGATCAAAACCAGTTTCCCTGGAACACCGGGTGCAGGGGGATCAGATTTTGCTTCATTTGTAGCTGCCGGGGCATTAGGTTATTCATTAAGTTCTACCAGTTGGGATTACGGCACATACACCTGGCATACCAACCGCGACAGTTACGATAAACTAGTTTTCGACGAAATTAGAAGTAATGTAATTTTAGCTGCCATTATGGTTTACATGGCATCAGAAGATCCTGAAAAAACCTCAACCGAAAAAGCAATCGATTTACCTGTAAACGAACGTACTGGTAAGCCTTCAACCTGGCCAGTTCAAACCAAATCGAATAGAAAAGGTGGTTTGTAGCTAAGAATTTTGAATTGATTTATAAAAGAGCATTTGGAAACAGGTGCTCTTTTTTCTGGCAGCAACCCTAGATATGCTGTCATGCTGAGACACGAAGCATCTGTTTCATTGGTTGCAGATGCTTCGTACCTTAGCATGACAAAATGCGGCATTACTCCTCTTTCTTCTGAAACTTGTAAAACAAATACCCTAAAAAAGGTAAAATCAATATACTTCCCAATAAAAGGGCTAAACCCAAACTGTAAATGGTCTTCTCTGGTCCAATGGTTTCTAACAGCGAAATCGCATTTCCGCTTTTTAAACGGATAAAGTTTGGAAAGTGGGCATAACTAATCGCCAGAAGGATCATCGTTACCTGGAAGCCCGCTAAAACGCGTAAAATCTTTGTTTTACCTTTAATCAACAAGTACCATAATAAAATAAGAGATAAACTCGCCAGAACAATGGCTGATAAACCCACTGTACTCTTGAAAACCCAATCGATCAACGGAATCTTATCCCGTTGGGCAGCAATAAATACCATGGCACCAAAAACTACCGCAGCGATATTCATAAATTCGGCCTTTTTAATGAAACGGCGTTTATCATGGTATTCATTCGTTTCGCCAATAAGATAAATCGCCGCCAGGAAGCCACAAAGCGCAACGGTAAAAAAGCCCACAGCGATAGAAAACCAGTTTAACCAGCCCGATATATAGGCAGTATAAAAATCAGTCGCCTGTGTGTCAATATGGCCCGAAATCAGGCTTCCGGCAATGATGCCTAAGAATAAAGCGGTAACAAAACTCGAATACCTGAAAATCCGGTTGTATAACCACTGCATATCATCTTTAACGGCATCATAATGGCGGAATACAAAAGCAGTACCGCGGGCAATAATCCCAATAAGCATAATGGCCAGTGGGATATGCAGATACACCGACATGGTGGTATAAATGTGCGGAAAACCTACAAAAAGGATAACAATGGCAATAATTAGCCACATGTGGTTGGCTTCCCAAACCGGACCAATGGCCTGATACATGGTTTTACGGGTTTTGCTCCTGTTTTTTGTTGAAGTAAACAGTTCTATAATTCCTGCGCCAAAATCGGCCCCACCCAATAAAAAGTAGAGCAGAATGGCCATGCATAAAAATGTAATTACAACTTCTTTCATATCTGAAAATGATTACACCGATGTTTTGATTTCACCGATTATAAGTCAATCTGTAGTTAATTGTTGTTGGCTCCTGTTTTATTGTATAATAGAGGTACCATTTTAATCTGCCGGTAAAGTAAAAAGGTTACGATAACGCTCAACGACACATAAATTGCCGAGAAGATATAAAAGGAGTAAGCAATGCCAGGCATCGGTGTTACCGCATCTTTAGTACGCATAACGCCATAAATAATCCATGGCTGCCTGCCAACCTCTGTAACCACCCAACCTGCCTCCAAAGCGAGATAACCAAGCGGAATAGCAAAAACAAATAGTTTTAACAACCAACGTTTTTCAGTTAAAGGTTTCTTTTTAAAAAGGATGAAAAAATAGGTTAACGCTACCAAAAGTAATAGTGTACCTATCCCCACCATAATCTGGAAAGCGTAATGTGTTATAGCGACTGGTGGATGTTCATTTTCCGGGATCTGATCCAAGCCTTTAACTTCTGCTTTGAAATCGCCATGTGCCAGAAAACTTAAAGCGCCAGGAATTTTGATTGCGCCTTTTACCGTTTTATCTTTTTCGTTTACGATACCACCAATCAAAAGCGGTGCTGGTTTTTCAGTTTTGTATAGCGCTTCCATAGCAGCCAATTTAGCTGGCTGACGTTTTGCAACGTCTTTCGCAGAGATATCTCCACTTAAAGGTTGCAATAAAGCACCAATACAGGCAAATATAGCAGCAATTTTAAAAGCTTTTAAATGGAATCCTGCATTTCTGTTTCGTAAGATCATTAAAGCGTGTACACCAGCCACAGCAAAACCTGTGGCGGTAAATGCGGCCAAACACATGTGCAAAGCCTGACTAAACCAAGCTTTATTAAACATGGCCTGTATCGGATCGATATTGAGGTATTGTCCATTTACAAAATCAAAACCCGCCGGACTGTTCATCCAGGCATTGGCGGCTACTACCAGTATACCGGAAGCAAGTCCACTCACACCCACTACCATTCCTGTAAACCAGTGGAACCACTTATTCAATTTGTTCCAGCCATAAAGGAAAAAGCCAAGGGCGATTGCTTCGATAAAAAAGGCTGTCCCTTCTAAGGAAAACGGCATTCCAAATATCGGTCCGGCATGATCCATAAATTTTGGCCAGAGCAGGCCCAGCTCGAACGATAGCATTGTACCCGATACCGCACCTGTGGCAAAAAATATCGCTACCCCTTTGCTCCAGGCCTTGGTAAGATTTTTATATACCTCATCGTCTGTTTTAAGCCATTTATAATGTGATACGGCCATAAAGAAAGGCATCACCATGCCGATACAGGAAAAAATAATGTGAAAGCCTAACGATAAGGCCATCTGCGAACGGGCTGCTATAAAATCATCCATGGGCTGTAGATTTTGAATTGTAACAAATATAGTTGTTAAACACTAAAGCCTACGGTAATTCAATGACGTTGAAAGGATTATTTTAAATATAGAACGTTTATAAATTGAAAAAAAATTTGGAGGGCTTTGCTGCGGGAACACTAAATATTAGGATAGTCATCCTGAGGGTTAATTATTTCATAAAATCAATATAAAAGGCAGATCTTTTTGGCAAAATGGTAGGCTGCGCGAGATCGTCATTCCCAACCCGATAGCTATCGGGTCGATTGGGAATCGTAATGCAAGCGCTTTAAGATTCCCGCCTGCGCGGGATCCGATAGCTATCGGATGACGGCCGTGCTAATGGATTCTGCTTATGGTAGCGGAGTTAAGGATTGCCACGAAAACACAGAAGACACAAAATTTACCCATTTATCATTTCAAAACGAAATCCAGCTCCCCTCCTAATTCAGGAGGGGTTGGGGAGGTTAAGCTCCTTTCAACTCATCATAAGCTGCTGTTAAACTTCTTTGGATACCCTCTCCCTGCCATTCAGGGGCATTCGGGATAGTGGTTGCCTTTAAGATATCCTCTTTGCTTTTTCCTGCTTTAATTTCCCCGCCTACAAAGGTTAACAGGTTTTGAAGATAATTTTGATAAGCTTTAACATCGGCTTTATTTCCGGTTACTTTTTCCGGATCAAGGCTATGTCCCCAGATAAATAAGGTATCATTATCAAACTGGTTGATGATTTTATCCAATGCCGTAATCCAATTGCCAATGTGTGCGCCATTTTCCCTATCGATATAAGGAAATTTACGGTTGAATACTAAATCGCCCACATGCACAATATTGGCATGTTCAAAGTGATAAACGGCATCGCCATTGGTGTGGCCCGAGCCATAGTAATAAGCTTTGATATTTTCGTTGCCAACTTTTGCAGCCCATTTTGTACCAAAAGTGGTATCAGGTAAAAGCTGTTTATCTAAATTATTTGCTTTCTCTGCACCTCTTTTCTGGTTTACCAGTGAATTTTGATGTGCAACCACTTTTTCTGCCAATCCTTTAAAAGAAATATTCCCGGCGGTGTGATCGCCATGGTGATGTGTGTTGATCAAATATTTGAAAGGTTTTTCGCTCAGTTTTTTCAATTCTTCAATTACATGTGGTGCCGTAGTCGGGAACTGCGCATCTACCACCACAAAACCATTGCTAGAATTTAACCAGCCAATGGTTCCACCCTGCTCGGTAAATATCCCCACATCATTGCGAAGCGGTTTAAAATTATAAGCACGGAACATATCTTGCTGTGCAAAAACATCAGTTTTATAAATCGAAAGCAGGGCCATGGCCAATGCTGAATTTTTGATAAAATTTCTTCTTTCCATTTTGGGATAAGCTAAAAAAACCACAGCGAATGCTGTGGTTTAAATTTAATAATTTAGATTCTGAAAAAACAAATTATATACCAGAACCTGGTGTGGTACCTGGCTCATGCCCCGGACCAAAGGAATTATTCTTCCTGTCTTTATCTTTGTTAAACAGATTAGTAGTTACTTTCGACGATTTATTTTCATCTAGAGTCCTATCTTCTTTAATATCTTCGGCAGTTTTATCCAGTAAATCGTTCTCAACAACTTTACCTTTTTCTTTATTCGTTTCCATAGTAATTGTAAATTGATTTACTATAGCAACAAGCAAAAAATAAGATTGTTTTTAATAGTTGTTTGGGGAATGGGATTTGGCAAAAGCAAATTTCATGATTGTTCATATATCACCCAAGGAACTAAAGGATTATTCATTGCAGAGTTTCAATAAAAAGTGTCGTCATTGCGAGAAGGAACGACGAAGCAATCTTTTCTGCTTGTGATCCTGGCAAGAAAGATTGCTTCGTCGGCTGAAAAAGCCCTCCTCGCAATTTTGGCGCTTATCTGCGTTAGGACTCTTCTGTCATATTGATTGATGCAATAAATTCAAAACCGAAATGACAGTGTTTCAAGACCAGATTTTACAACATCGCCCCTGGTAGTTTTCCTAACTCATGGATACAGCCAAAAGAATGAAACCTCCTTTTATGGATTTTATTGAAATGGTTTGAAGATTCGAAAGAAAACGGATTGAAGATAAATTTGTAAATGTGTTTCCTTTCTTCGCTTAATTTTTCTTCCAGTTTTGCGTTTTCCAGATTTTGAGTGTTGCGGTTCGTTTCCATGATGATATAGATTATTGAAAACCTATCGGGCTTTCAGGGTTAACAATTTTAATAATAATAAAAAGCTATTTTAAAATTTGCTTAACCTTATACCATGGGGTGTTTGATAAGGTTTCGTTCTGGAACAACAGGTAAAATGGCATGGATTGCCTTATGTTTGATTAAATATAAGTTTAATTTTTGAGTTTTGCAAGTTATTTTTTTGGTTTTCAGGTGATAATATGCGAAAAATTTAAAAAGTGATGTTTTTTTTTGAAATCAGTTGTAATGGCATTTGGGGAAATATAGTCCTGCTCTTCGTTTCTTCCCGACGTAAAGTCGGAAACACTACGATTAGGTTTAGGTGGCGCAGCCAGTAATACGATTTGGGGTTGCAGGGAGCAGAGAATTTGTTTATAAATATGAATTCTTTTCTTGCATCATACAACCTTAAATAGCAGCAACTGCTTATTGTGTGTAAACCTGATTGAAGCGGATACCGGCCAAGCGATTAAGGCCTGCAGTCGTATGAGCGAAAAGCAGGGCTAATATTAAAATGAAATGCAGACCCTGCTTTCTAAAAAATCAATGGATTATTTTTCTATCGGCAGTATCCGAACAAAAAAGTCCCGATTTACACCGGGACTCTCCTATTTGGTTAATGATATTTTTTATACTAACGCATTTTGCTTTACTACCATTTTAACTTTTTCGATTACGTAATCGAGCTCTTCTTTAGTGGTATATTTACTAAATGAAAAACGCACCGATGGACGGTTTGGGTCTGCATTAATACCATTTAATACGTGCGAACCAATATTTGAACCTGAAGAACAGGCACTACCGCCCGAAGCGCAGATACCATTGATATCCAGGTTGAACAATAACATATCGGCCATGTCCATTTCAGGGAAAGAAACATTTAGTACGGTGTAAAGGCTTTTAGCAGCATCCGTTTCGCCATTAAAGCCAATACCTGGTATTTCGGTAATTAATTGTGCTTTTAAATAATCTTTTAAGCCCTGAATATGCGTTTGGTGCTCGTTCATTTCTGCGTAAGCTATTTCTAAAGCTTTAGCCAAACCAACAATACCGTACACATTTTCGGTACCGCCACGCATGTTGCGCTCCTGTGCACCACCATAAATCATTGGCGGAATTTTGATATTGCTGTTTACGTATAAAAAGCCAACACCTTTTGGTCCGTGAAGTTTATGTGCAGCACAAACAATGAAATGTGCTTTAAGCTCCCTTACATTGTGTGGGTAATGCCCCATCGTTTGCACTGTATCTGCATGATAAATGGCATTATATTTCTCGCAGATATCACCCACTTTAATCATATCGGTTAAGGTACCCAATTCGTTATTGGCATGCATTAACGATACAAAAGTACGCTCGTTATTTTGAAGGAGTTCTTCTAAATGATTGTAATCAACATTGCCTTTCCCATCAATATTAACGAAACTCAATTTATCGATCTCGCCGTTTTTAAGCATCGTATTTAAAGTATGCTCAACCGCGTGATGTTCAATTTTTGAGGTAATGGCATGTTTAATACCATAAGCGGCAATGCCGCAACGGATAGCCGTATTATCGGCCTCGGTACCACCAGAAGTAAAGAATATTTCAGAAGGTGATGCATTTAATAAGCCTGAAACGGTTTTACGGGCTTTCTCCACAAGCGTACGCACTTCGCGACCGAGCGCATGAATGGCAGATGGATTACCGAAATAATTTTCCATCACATTTGTCATTTCTGCAATTACTGCCGCATCTAAAGGCGTTGTGGCCGCATTATCTAAATAGACCCTTTTCATTTCTATGAATATTTATAAGTTTTGTGTTGCAAAGATGTCTGCTCATCAACATCTTCTTTTAAAATGGCCGGGATTTAGTTTTGGTAAATCCTGGCCGCTATTTTATTCTTTAATTTTTTTAGAATTAAAGGTGTAATATTTCTTTAATGTCAGAAATGATCTTGTTTGCCAAATTCTCGGCAATGGTTTCATTTTCGGCCTCACTGTAAATCCTGATGATCGGTTCAGTGTTCGAACGGCGTAAATGTACCCAAGTTTTATCAAATTCTATTTTCAAGCCATCGATGGTACTGTAGGGTTGATTTTTGTATTTCTCTTCTACCTGTTTCAACAAATTATCGATATCCATTTCTGGTGTAAGCGTAATTTTGTTCTTAGAAATGTGGTATTGAGGATAACTGGCCCTTAATACGGAAATCGATTTGCCAAATTTAGCCAAATGCGTTAAAAACAAAGCAATACCTACTAAAGCATCTCTGCCATAATGTGATTCAGGGTAAATGATTCCACCATTTCCTTCACCACCAATAATGGCATTTGTAGCCTTCATTTTGTTTACCACATTTACCTCGCCCACGGCTGATGCATTGTATTCTGATCCTGCTTTCTCCGTTACATCACGTAAAGCACGTGTTGACGAAAGGTTTGAAACGGTATTTCCTGGTGTATTTTTTAATACATAATCAGCAACAGCAACCAACGTATATTCTTCGCCAAACATGCTGCCATCTTCATTTACAAAACATAAACGATCAACATCAGGGTCCACCACGATACCTAAATCGGCATTCTGTTTTTGAACCTCTTTCGATATCTCTGTTAAATTTTCTGGTAGCGGCTCAGGATTATGTGGAAAATGTCCGTCGGGTGTACAATATAATTCAACCACTTTATTTACGCCTAAAGCTTTTAATAAAGCAGGAATAAAAATACCTCCTGTAGAATTTACACAGTCGATAACCACTTTAAAATCGGCTTTTTTAATCGCTTCAACATCAACCAATGGTAATGCCAAAACTTTATCGATATGTTTTTGAAGGTAAGAGTCGTTTTTAATTACTTTTCCTAATTTATCTACATCAGCAAAATCAAAATCGGCACTTTCAGCTAAATCTAAAACCTCTTTACCGTCTGCATCGCTAATAAATTCGCCACTGGCGTTTAATAATTTTAGAGCATTCCATTGTTTTGGGTTATGGCTCGCCGTTAAAATGATCCCGCCACCTGCATTTTCATCTGGTACTGCAACCTCTACAGTTGGCGTGGTTGATAATCCCAGGTCGATTACTTCAATGCCTAAGCCCTGTAAAGTTCCAATAACAAGGTTATTCACCATTTCTCCCGAAATACGGGCATCGCGACCTAGAACGATACGTTTATTACCTGTTTTTTGTACTACCCAGCTACCAAAGGCCGCTGTAAATTTCACAATATCAAATGGGGTTAAGCCGTCGCCAGCCCTTCCGCCTATGGTTCCGCGTATTCCTGAAATCGATTTTATTAAAGTCACCGTGTATAATTTATTTGAGGCTCAAAAATAACAAAAAAAACAAGATAGCCGCTATTCAGCAACGTTTTGCGGTGCAAATTTACATTGTTTTTATATCTAGGTACACGATGTATTTGGTAGAAATTAGCAAGGTGATTACAATCAAACGTCTGTTTTACTTCGAAAATATTGTTCGGTTTTAGTGTTCATTTATAATGGTATAAAAACCCAAATCATAATATTCTTGCAACTTTATTGCATAAAAGCATATTCTGACTTTACTAGCGGTTGTAAAACCTTATATTTGCATCTTTTTAAGATACAAACGGCTTTTATATGCAGCGCAAGTGGTTTCAATATTGGTTTAATTCGCCATATTATCATATTCTCTATCAACAACGAAATGATGCTGAAGCCGAATTCTTCATTGATAAACTGACGGATTACCTTCATCCAAAAGCCGAAGCGAAAATGCTTGATATTGCTTGTGGAAAAGGCCGGCACTCCATTTACCTGAACAAAAAAGGCTTTGATGTTACCGGGATTGACCTTTCTGAACAGAGTATCAAATACGCCAAACAGTTCGAAAACAGTAAACTACATTTTCTGGTGCACGATATGCGCCGCCTGTTTTACATCAACTATTTTGATGTGGCCTTAAACCTGTTTACCAGTTTCGGTTATTTTGATACGGAAAAAGACCATGTAAATGTACTTAAAACCTTTAGGAAATGTTTAACTGCAGATGGTATTTTGGTACTGGATTATTTCAACACTGAAAAAATTATACGCAACTTAAATTCCTGTGAAGTAAAATCGCTCGATGGCATCACCTTTAACATCACCAAAAATGTTGTTGATGGAAAAATCATCAAAAAGATAAATTTTGAAGATCAACATAAGGTATATAATTTCGAAGAACGGGTGCAGGCATTTAGTTTCGACGATTTTCAGCGCATGCTTACCAAAGCAGGAATGCGGATCGAAAAAACCTTTGGTAGCTACGCTCTGGAAGATTTTGATCATTCTACTTCCGACCGATTAATTTTAATCTGTAAAAAAGCATGATAGAAAGCATACAGCAATTTGATGTAGAATTGTTCCTGAAAATCCACCGCGGACTTTCAAACAGCTTTTTTGACTGGTTAATGCCTTTAATGCGCAACCGTTTCTTTTGGTCGCCGCTTTATCTGTTTATTGTTATTTTTTGCATCAAACAGTACAAAAAACAAGGTTATTACATTATCGGCATGTTGCTTTTTACCTTTGCCATGGGCGATTTAATTGCATCAAGGGTAGTAAAACCCTGGGTACAGAGAGTGAGGCCGTGCAACGATATGAGCCTGGCCAACGATATTATCCACCGGGTGCCCTGCGGCAGTGGCTTGAGTTTTCCATCGGCTCATGCCACCAATCACTTTGCGATAGCCGTGTTTTTAATTTGCATTTTTTACAGCAGATGGAAGCCTATTTTACCCATTGGCATATTTTGGGCGTTCATCATCAGTTTCGCGCAGGTTTATGTAGGCGTACATTATCCTGTTGATGTAACTACTGGCGCTTTGCTGGGCATTACCATCGGGATAATCTGTTCAAGAATATTTAAAAAATTACAACCTGATTTTTAACCTATGGAAATCTGGAAACTCTGTGTGCTCTTTTTTTGTGCCTTTTTAGGTGGAACAGCTATCTTTCTGGTAAAAAGTGATAAATCTAAACTCCTCAAACTGATTTTATCTTTCAGCGGGGCTTATTTATTTGCAATAACGGTTCTGCATTTGATTCCAGATGCTTACAGCGGGCCAGATAAATGGCAAATCGGGGTGTTTATACTCATTGGATTCTTATTTCAAATTTTCTTAGAGCAATTCTCAGAAGGTGTAGAACATGGGCATATCCATAAACATCATGATGGGCATGTTTTCCCTTTTGGTATTATGATCAGTTTGTGTTTACATGCTTTTCTAGAAGGAATGCCACTGGCAAAAGAGCAGCATAATGAATTGATTTTTGGAATTTCATTACACCATATTCCTGCCGCTTTTGCATTAGCGAGTATATTAATGCAAAACCACTTTAAGAAAGGCAGCATTATACTTTACCTCATTTTATTTGCGGTAATGGCGCCATTGGGCTTTTACGTAAGCGTAGGTTTAAGCAACGGAACCATTGGTGGTTTAGATGCCTATTTTAATAAGATTATGGGCATTGTAATCGGTATTTTCTTACATATTTCTACCACTATCCTATTCGAATCGAGCGCAGACCATAAAATCAATACGCGTAAAATGATTGCCGTTTTATTGGGAATTGGCGTGGCGTTGATCGGATTCTTTGCCGGACACTAAGTCAGTTGGTAGTTTTCGGTTCTCAGTTGGTCAATACCGGTTGACAGTTTTCAGTTAGTAACATGTCGATTAACCGATTTAAACAGTTAACCGATTAACCATTCGTAACCATTTCAAAAAATTCACCTGCTAGCCGTTTTAAACGTTTAATCGTTTAAATTTTACAGCTACTATAAAAAATTAGGTAAATTCGTATATGGACGAAATTGTGAATGAACCCGCTGTAGCTTATCAAAAAAGGCATTACACTGTTGAGGAATACCTGGAAATGGAAAAGGCATCAACAGTTAAACATGAATATTTCCAGGGTGAGGTACTTGCAATGTCGGGTGCCGGTGATAATCATAATGAGATTTTTAGCAATGTTTTTGGAGAAATATGTACCAAACTGAAAAGTAAACCCTGCAGACCTTATGGAAGTAATAAACGGATGAACATTCCAGAGAATACATTATTCACGTATCCTGACATATCCATCTATTGCAATGGTCTAATACATAGCGAATTTGATGATGATACTTCAATCTTACCGACTATAATTATCGAAATTCTTTCTCCTTCAACCAAAAATTATGATAAAGGGAAGAAATTTAACCTTTATAAAGATATTCCTTCGTTAAAAGAATACATTATGATCGAATCGGAATCGGTTTTGGTGGAGGCTTATTATATCAACGAAGAAAAGAATTGGGCGCTCAATCAACATAAAGAGCTTTCTGAGGCATTAACCTTTGTTTCAATGGGATTCGATATAGCTTTAAGCGATATTTATTACTATGTTACCTTTTGAAATCGGAGATCTTAACTTTATTTTAATTGATACAACACAAATTCAAACACCTGTTTAACAAAAAGTTAACACAACATCCGTTTTAAACGTTTAATCGTTTAAATTTTAAAGGCTTTATAAAAAATAAGGTAAATTGGTATATGGACGAAATTGTAAATGAACCAGCAGTAGCCTATCAAAAAAGACGTTACACTGTTGAGGAGTATCTGGAAATGGAAAAGGCATCAACAGAAAAGCATGAATATTTTCAGGGTGAGGTATTCGCCATGTCGGGTGCTGGCTTTAACCATAATCTCATATTTTCAAATGTTTTCGGACTTCTTTTTCACAAACTAAAAGGTTCGAAATGTATTCCTTTTGGAAGTGATATGAGGATGAATATCCCAGAAAATACTTTGTTTACTTATCCGGATATTTCAATATACCGTGACGAAATCAAACATTTAAATGAAGATGATGATACTATTCTGCAACCCACAATAATTATCGAAATCTTATCTCCATCAACGAAAAACTACGATAAAGGCAAGAAATTTAACCTGTATAAAGATATTCCTTCGTTAAAAGAATACATTATGATCGATTCGGAATCGGTTTCTGTGGAGGCTTACTATATTAATGAAGAAAAGAATTGGGCGCTCAATCAATATAAAGAGTTTTCTGAGGCATTAACCTTTGTTTCGATGGGATTCGATATAGCCTTAAGCGATATTTATGAGCATGTTACCTTTTGAAATCGGAGATCTTAACTTTATTTTAATTGTTAAAACACCTGTTTAACAACAAGTTAACACACATCCTTTTTAAACGTTTAATCGTTTAAATTTTAAAGGCTCTATAAAAAATAAGGTAAATTCGTATATGGACGAAATTGTAAATGAACCAGCAGTAGCCTATCAAAAAAGACGTTACACCGTGGAAGAATATCTGGAGATGGAAAAAGAAGCTACAGTTAAACATGAATATTACCAAGGTGAGATATTTGCGATGTCGGGTGCTAGTTATAATCATAACATTTTGTTTTCCAATATTTTTCTGGCAGTTGGCAATAAGTTAAAAGGGAAGTTGTGCCGCATTTTTGGGAGTGATATGCGAATGAACATTCCAGAGAATAGCTTATTCACCTATCCGGATATCTCTATCTACTGTAACGACATAAAACATATTGATATTGATGAAGAAACCTTTATTTTACCAACTGTAATCATCGAAATTCTTTCGCCTTCAACCAAAAACTATGATAGAGGCAAAAAATTTAACCTATATAAAGATATTCCTTTGTTAAAAGAGTACATTATGATCGATTCGGAATCGGTTTCGGTGGAGGCTTATTATATTAATGAAGAAAAGAATTGGGTACTTAATCAGCACAAAGAGATTTCTGATACCTTAACTTTAGTTTCTATGGGATTTGATGTAGCCTTAAGCGATATTTATGAGCATGTTCTCTATAACAGTGGAAAATGATTATTTAAGTTAAAAATTGGGAACCAAAAACTGCCAACCATTAACTAAATTACTTCTTTTCTTTCTTCTTTCCATATCCCCATGGACAGTGCTTGCACTTATTTTTGCAACAATAACCACGTTTTAGGTGATAAGCTTCGGTAAAAACCATCAATCCATCTTCATTAAAATAAAAATCTTCCCCTTCTTTCATTGTTAATTTTGAATGATTGAATTTCGAATGAGTGAATGTTTCAGTTTATGCAATCAACCATTCTATCCTTCTCTAATTTAATATTCTAACCTCCAGTTTACCTTTAAAATAATCTTTAAGCTGCTTGCCATCACCGTGCAAAGTCCATACCTGTTTAGGTTTTACTTTTTCGACAGTTTCTAAAATCGCATCCCAATCTGCATGATCAGAAATATAAAGTGATATTCCGTTTTGCTGTTGAAGGTTTTTCCACCCAGAAGCAAAAGCACGCACCACATTAATTGCTTTATGATAGCTGTGAAATACCATAGGCGGAACAATATATACCTGGTTTTCGTGGTTGTTTTTCATCACTTTACGGTCGTACATCTTATAATTGCCCAGCTTCATGCCATAATCCTCATATATTTTATTAAAAGGCATAATGCTAAAGTGAACCATAATGTTCCTAGTTGGGCAATGTTCGTTCAGTAGTTGAATAATCCGTTGACTTTTACCTAAGGCATAAGAACCAAGCATGATATTGGCATTGGTTTCGTTCAGTTTTTTGATTTCATCTACCGGCGAGGGGTGTTTAGTTTCCGGATCGGCAAAGGTACTCTCTGTAATCAATACATCGGCCTCTATAAACTCAAAAGGCTCACAGGTTGTATCGGGTTCTATCTTATAATCACCTGTGTAAAGGTATTTAATGCCCTTATATTCCATTAAAACCTGCGCAGAACCTAAAATATGTCCGGCAGCATAAAAAGTAATGGATACATCCTTTATTTTAAAAATTTCGTGATAGCTTTTGGTAAAAAAATCGACAGCAGCAAATTTGCGGTATCGGTGCATCATGAAGCTTGCTGTAGCAGCCGTACAATATACATTCTGGCTTCCCCCAATGGCATGGTCGCCATGAGCATGAGAAACCACAGCTTCTTTAACAGGTTGTTGCGGATCGAGGTAAAAATCGCCGTAAATACAATATAAACCTGTTGGGGTAATGGTAATAAAATCTTCTAAAATCATGATCAGGATGAAAGGATTTAAGGATAGTATGATTAAAGTAGATTAAACATTGGTGTTTTTAAATGCTTCTGCCGACTTAAGTAATTGCTGGTGTAAAGCTAAAACCTGCTCTATGATAGACTGCTGTTCATCGTTAACGATAAAATGATTGGCCATTTTTGTCTTTTCTTCATCGCTGAGCTGTTTATCCATGCGGGCTTTTACTTGCTCTTCTGTAACACCATCGCGTTGCATTAAACGCTTTAATTTAATTTCGTAAGGGGCAGTAACCAAAATTGTAGTATCACAAAGTTTATAAGAACCGCTTTCGAACAATATTGCAGCTTCTTTTAGCGTATAAGAAACTGTTGAAGGAATAGTTGCTTCCCAGGCATCAAAGGCCCTGAAAACGGCCGGATGCACCAGGGCATTCAATTGCGCAAGTGCCTGCTCATTATTAAATACAATGCCGGCAATATGTTTATTATTTAGTTTTCCGTCTTCAAAATAACTTTCGTTACCAAAAGCGGCTTTAACACCTGCTATCAATAAAGCATCCTGGGTCATAATTTCTTTAGCCACGGTATCGGCATAAAAAACAGGAATCCCCAATACTTCAAAAACCTTGCAGGCAGTTGTTTTCCCGCTACCTATGCCCCCTGTTATGCCTACTTTATACATTATTTTTCTACTATGAAATCAATTTTGGATGGAACTATACTCACCAGTTTACAATAATCGGGAAACTCGGTTATCTTCACTGTAAACTGACGGTGTTTTAAATTTTGCCATTCATCTGCATCAACAATGGCAGTAATAAAACTTTCATCCACCTGGTCGTAATTACTTAATGCCACCAAAAATGAAACTTTTACCTTTTTAGGATAGAGTTTTATGCTGTTATAATTCCTGTTATTGATTACTTTTAAAGGGACTTCGATCGTTTTCTCTGTAAATTCATCAACAGGCAGTCTAACTTCCACAGATGAGGGATAAATACTCACATTTTTATGAATACTGTGTTGTAACGCTACTCTGGTAGTGCTACTGTTCTGCATTTTATCGAGTTTTAAGGTATCGGTTGGCCAAAACTTAATTTTAGCCAGCTCTTCTGTCGGGCCGGCCACTTTAACATATTTTGGATTGAGGATAATCTCGCTCGCAATACCGTATTGTTTGGCAAAACCCAGTTTATCGATCAGTTTTACGGGAACCTTTTTCACCACACGTTTGGTAAAATCGAAATAGAGGGTATCGGGTTTAACTGAAATTACTTTTTGTGTACTTTCCAGTTGCCTGTTGATATTGAACAACTGATCGGAAAAAACAATAAAATCTTTAGAATTGAGCTGGCCTAAATTAACAGAAACGGAAGGCGGACTAATCCTTAACCTGGCAAATAATAATTGCCAGCCTGTTCCTTCCACCTGTAGATCTATCGTATCAGACTGTAAAGGATAAAATGCCCTTTTGGTAGGCGCATTTTTAAAAACCAAAACTGTTTTGGCTACATAAATATATTTGTTGTTCAATGCCATAAAAAGCCATGCAGCTACGGCCAGCAGCAAGCAGGCTAATAAGCTAAATACACGTCTTTTTTCAATCTTCGTTAATCTGATGAAGGGCATAGCGCAATGTAAAATAAACGAGTGCAAAAAATTTTATTCTTTACAACAATCACGTCAAATGTAACAAAACTAAATAGCCGCTCAAAAACTAATCCGTTTATTGATAAATTATTGCACTAATTTCATTGAAATCACATCAGATAACTATATTCGTAGTAGATAAAACAAGTTATGAAAAAATATATTTTAACGCTTATTATAATCACTTTATTCTTCAGCACCTATGCCCAGAAAAGAACAATGGTTACTTATTTCAAAAAAGGCATGATTACGGAGAATAAAAACAATTATGATTACAGAAGGGTAATTGAAGAAACAGATACTCCATCCATATATCACCTATATGAGTTTTATCCGGATAATAAGGAAAAGACTTTGGCAACCATTTCGAAATTTGAACCCAATATTGTTTATGAAGGTATATTTCAAGGTTATAATAAACAGGGTATTCTTACCTCAAAAGTTAATTTCAAAAACGGTGTGCTGGTTGGCGAATGTTCTTATTTCTACGACAATGGGAAACTTGAGAATGTTTTTCAGTATGAAGGACAGGCTGATCATCCGAGTAAGCTACAGCGAAGATGGATGACCGGAATAGATTCCTTAGGTAATCAGTTTATCAAAGATGGCAATGGACTTTACAAAAAAACTGATAAAGGCGGGCTTACGGAAGAAGGAAATTACCATAATGGGTATAAAGACGGAATCTGGAAAGGGACAGGTAACAAAGCCAGTTATGAAGAAGTTTACGAGAACGGCATTTTCAAATCTGGTACAAGTACATTGGCGGATGGAAAACAGATACAATATGACAAAATGGAGCAACAACCTGAATTTAAGGGGGGCATTTCCGAATTTTATAAATATCTGGCCCGGAATTACAGATTCCCTGCTGAAGCACAAAGAAATCAGGTAAATGGTAAGTTATATATCTCTTTCGTAGTGGAAAAAGATGGCAGGCTGACCGATTATGAGTTCAAAAACAGTCTGGGCTACGGTACGCAGGAAGAAGCCGTGAGGGTTTTAAATGAATGCCCTAAATGGATCCCGGGAAAGCAACATGGTATTCCGGTAAGGGTAAAATATAACATCAACATCAATTTGGCTCAGCGCTAAACAAAAAAAGCCACCCCTTAGGATGGCTTTTTTTGTTTTTTTTGACTACTAAGCTTTAGGTGTTACTACGGTTGCTTTTGTTGCATCCAAAGAAACTGCCGACTTATCGAAACGGATTTTAACACCACCTTCAACCTCGATCAAAAAAGTTGTATCATTCAAATCGGCAATACGGCCGTGAATACCTGCTGTGGTTACAATTTTATCTCCTTTTTTCAACTCACTGATTAATTTTTTATGGTCTTTAGCTTTTTTAAGCTGAGGGCGGATCATAAAAAAGTAGAATACCAGTGCAATTGCTCCAAACATGATTAATTGTCTTGGATCAAATCCTCCTGCTGCCTGTAAAATTACTGTTGATGTCATTTCTTATTTATTTGTTTGTGTTTTGAAATAGTTGATGATTGATGCATTATCGCATTTAACCATCAACCAAATTATTTTTTGGCAAGTACCTCTCCTACTAAATGAACAGTAGAAACTGTAGGGTTTGCATTTGATGTAATGGTTACCACTTTATCCTGCATGCCCATTTTGCCTTCGCTGTTAAAAACTACACTGATAATACCTTCTTTACCAGGTAATATAGGTGAACCTGGTACTTGAGGAACAGTGCAACCACATGTTGCTGTTGCATTACTAACAACAAGAGGGGTTTTTCCTGTATTTTTAAGTTTGAAATCGTGTTTTACTTTTTCACCCTGTTCTATTTTACCGAAATCGTAAATATCGCGTTCAAAAACAATCACCGGTGCATCTGCAGGGGCTACTTTAGCTGTTTTTGAAGTATCGTTACCTACAGAAACTGTTGATTTAGTTTCGGATGTCTGATTATTTGCATTGCGGCAGGCTGCAAATGAAAGTGCAGCGATAGCCAGGATAAATGTTCTTTTCATTTTTATTCTTCGATTAAACCACGGCCAATCTTCTTAATGGTGTTGTTTTTCTTAAGATCGCCTAAAATTTTGTCTAAAATACCGTTTATAAATGAATTACTCTTCGGTGTACTGTAATCTTTTGATAGCTCCAAATACTCGTTGATAGTAACTTTAACCGGAATAGATGGGAAATTTAGCAACTCGCAGATGGCCATTTTCATCAAAATGGTATCCATAAGTGCAATACGCTCCGATTCCCAGTTTTTAGTTCTGTCGGCAATCATTTCCTGATATTTGGCATCATTTTGTAAGGTATGTACAAAAAGATCCTGTACAAATTTGCTATCCTCAACCCAGTCGGCACTAATTTCGGTCAGTTTGTTTTTAAATGGATCGTCGAAAGTAAAGTTTTTCAGGGTTTTAGCCACCATACCCTTCATCACTTCATGATCTACCTGCCAGTTGATAAATTTTTCTTCAAAAACCTGCAAAATGGCCTGGTTTTTTAAGATGATTTTCCTGAAAATGTATTTGATAATGTCTTTTGATGATTCTAAACTTTCGTTTGGATCAGCAAGATAATCAGCATATTCTTTTGATGCTTTTAACGAATTGTACACTGTTTTACGGATTTCCGGATCGAAACCCCAATCTACTTTGTACTTTTTAATTGCAGATACATATTCTGGATTCTGCTGCAATAAAATGCTAAACTTATTGTGTAGCAATTTCATGTTAGGATTGATATCCTCTGCTGTTTTAATGAATTTGTTTGCGCGTTCTGCCGCGTCGTTAGCAGTAAATTCGGTAACTTCTACCATTAAAGAGAGCATCCAGATGTACATTTCGTACACGCTATCGATACTTTGCATTAAAGTTTTCAAATCACCTTTAATGTCTTTTTTGTCTGCCATGTGCCATGCAAAAATGTTTTGCAAAGCTTTGATTCTTAAGTGCCTTCTGTTTAACATGAATGTAAGAACGAGTGTGGTTTTTTAAAACCTGTTTTAATAATTATGATTTAATATGACGATTTAATTTTTTTAACATCCGCAATCCGTTTTTCGGCAATCTGGTTTGCGGCAATATTTGTTGAAATGTTTTCGGCTTTGCTTAATTTAATTACACTACGGGTAGCATCATAAATATTTTCGGTAAGCTGTACCGTGCGTTTTTTACCAAAACCAGTTAGTTCAGAGTAGCAGGAAATCAATCCGCCGGCATTAATTAAGTAATCCGGAGCAAATAAAATTCCTTTTTTCAATAGCAATTCGCTATCTAAAAGCTCATCTTTTAACTGATTGTTTGCTGAACCTGCAATAATTGCAAATTTCATTTTTTCGATGGTTTTGTTGTTTACGGTAGCACCCATGGCACATGGAGCATACACATCAGCGTCGGTAGTAAAAATTTTATCTGCTTCTATCGGTTTAGCTTTATATTTCCTTGCAACGTAAGTTAATTGCTCCTGATTAATGTCGCTGATCAGTACTTCGGCATTTTCTTTTCTTAACAGCGCAACCAGGTGCTCGCCAACATTACCAATACCTTGTACCACTATCGTTCTACCCGCTAGCATATCGGTACCAAAAACTTCTTTAACACTTGCTTTTATACCTAAATAAACGCCCTGCGCAGTAAAAGGAGCTGGATTACCTGCACCACCGATTGATTCGGGAACACCGGTAACATGAGTGGTTTCCATACGGATATATTCCATATCGCGTGTATTGGTTCCCATTTCTTCAGCCGTAATAAATTCGCCATTCAGGTTTTTAATAAACCTGCCATAGCTGCGCATTAAAGTTTCTGTTTTATCTTTTCTCGAATCGCCAATGATTACGCCTTTTCCACCACCAAGATTTAAACCTGTAATGGCTGCTTTATAGGTCATTCCGCGTGATAAACGAAGGGCATCTTCCAGGGCTTCGCTTTCGGTAGAATAACTCCACATCCGTGTTCCGCCTAAAGCAGGGCCTAAAGTAGTATCGTGTATGGCAATAATTGCTTTTAATCCTGTATCTGGATCATTACAGAAAACCAATTTTTTGTGCCCATAAGCACTTAATTGATCTAAAATTGATGAATCTGACGGAGAATTTGCTGGCATATTAACGTTCGGCTAACCTGCTGCAAAATTAAAATAAAAAACCATTATTACACGTATTTAACGAAACTATAACAAAATTAATTCGGACAGTATTAAATAAACAAAGTTATAAGTTTAAAAAAAGTATTATTTAGGAAAGAATGTTGGTTCGTGGAGACATGAACCGATGCCTGGAACAAAAAGATCCTTCGTGCCTCAGGATGACAAAATCTACAGGCTAATGTTAAATAAACCTGATAAAGCGGAAAGCCCGCATCCCGATTCTTTACCGATGAACCGGCACTAAATTAGCATCGGGAGAGGACTTGAAGCGATAGCAGGGCTGAAATAACCCATAAGTACCGAACCTTGCTTTTCAATATAATGATTGACCACCTAAGTCACCGGGAACAGCTTAGTTATCCTACATCTTCCATACCACATCTTCCCTTTTACATCCCTAAGTGTCATTATTTTTTAAAGCTTAGGCCCGAATAGATAAATATGCGTCATGAAATAACAAAATTATCTAAGTTTGTACAACATGAAACATCTGAGCCGATTAAACAAGTACTTTCTTAAATACAAATGGTGGATTATTCCCGGAAGTATTTTCGTGGTGATTTCTAACATTTTTGGTGTTGTACCGGCACAAGTGATCGGTTATGCCGTTGATTTGATTACCGAAAACATTCAGATTTTTAACCTTTTTCATGGCTTCGATCGCCAGTCGATTATTTACGATATTTTTAGCAGCAACCTTTTATATTTCGGCCTTTTGGTTATTGCCCTTTACTTATTGAGGGGATTATTCTTATTCTTTATGCGGCAAACGATCATTTTAATGTCGAGGCATATCGAATTTGATATGAAAAATGATATTTATCAGCATTACCAGGAGCTTAGCCTCGGTTTTTACCGCCGGAACAATACGGGCGATTTAATGAACCGCGCCACAGAAGATGTAAATCGCGTTAGAATGTATGTAGGTCCGGCGATTATGTACACTATTAACACTTTTGTGCTATCAGTGCTTATTATCTGGTCGATGTTTGATGTAAACTCCAAACTGGCCATTTATTGTTTATTACCACTCCCCTTTTTAGTGGTAATTATCTACTATGTAAACACGCTCATCTTTAAAAAAAGCGGAAAAATACAGGAACGTTTGTCAGATCTATCCAGTTTTGTGCAGGAACGTTTTTCGGGTATCAGGATCATCAAATCTTATGTCCGTGAAGATTACACCCGGAATATGTTCGAAATCCAGAGCAACGATTATAAAAAAGACTCGATGAGTTTGGTTAAAGTATCGGCACTGTTCTACCCTACCATGCTTTTATTAATTGGCCTGAGTACGATTTTAACCATATATATAGGAGGCATTCAGGTGATGAACGGCAGTATTACCGCAGGGAACATTGCCGAATTTATCATTTACATTAACCAGTTAACCTTTCCGGTAACGATGCTGGGCTGGGTTACCTCACTGATCCAAAGGGCTGCAGCTTCGCAAAAAAGGATTAACGAATTTTTAGATATTCCATCAGATATCCAATCAAAAGAAACCGAAGAAAGGACTTTATCGGGTAATATTAAATTTGATAAAGTAAGTTTTACCTATCCGGATACGGGTATTGAAGCTTTAAAAGAGGTTAGTTTTGAGATCAACAGCGGCGAATTTGTAGCCATTATCGGAAAAACAGGCTCAGGAAAATCGACATTGGCCAACCTGATGATGCGGATGTATGATGTAGAAAATGGTGCAATTGATGTAGATGGGAAGAATATCAAAGATCTTAATTTGAAAGATTACCGTAATCAGATCGGTTTTGTTCCACAGGAAGTCTTCCTGTTTTCGGACACGATAAAAAACAACATTGCCTTTGGTTTGGACACGGTTACGGATGAAGAAGTGTATACCGCAGCTAAAAATGCTTCGGTTTATACCAATATCATTGATTTTGAAGAAAAGTTCGAAACCATGCTTGGTGAACGTGGTATTACCCTTTCAGGAGGACAAAAACAAAGGGTTTCTATTGCCCGCGCACTAATCAAATCGCCAAAGATTTTGATATTTGATGACTGTCTTTCGGCTGTCGACACCAAAACGGAGGAAGAAATCCTGCAAAACCTGGGTAAAATCATGGCCGGAAAAACCAGTATTTTAATTGCTCACCGGATTTCGACGATTAAAAATGCGGATAAGATTTTAGTGCTTGATAATGGAAAAATCATCGAACAAGGCACACACAATGAATTACTTAACCTAAACGGCAGTTATACGGAGCTTTATAATAATCAACTTTTGGAGGAGGAAACGCGAACTATTTAAATTGTATTAAAATTGTATTTTGAACTTTAAATATTTGCTTTATATTTACCGAAACCAAAAACCAACATCAATACCAACCATGGGAGAATTCGACAACAAGGAAAGAGAAGAAGTTTTTTCAAAGAAAGTAAGAGCAGGTAAGAGAACTTATTTCTTCGACGTGAAGGCTACTAGATCGGGTGATTATTATTTAACAGTTACCGAGAGCAAGAAAAGATTAGAAGACGGTGTGTTTGTAAAACATAAAATCTTTTTATATAAAGAAGATTTTGAAAAATTTGCAGAAGGATTAAACGAAACTGTTGATTATATCAAAACCCATCAGGATGTGGTTGAAAAACGTTATGAATATTCAGAAAATGGAGAACATAGCACCAGAACAAACGACGATTTTACTTTCTAAGTAATATAATTTCAATAAAAAAAGCCTCCTGATTTTAAAAAATCGGGAGGCTTTTTTGTATGCGTAATATTTTATTTTATGCCTCCACTTGTAAGCACCGCCAATAGTAACAAGAAATAACTGGCAATAAGTATAATGGTGAGTACTCCCCAAAATTTAAAAAGCGATTTTATATGGGCAATAGCATCGTTTAAATTTTCCTGATCGCCGAACAAAATTCCCTGTTTACCTTTTGTAGAAAAACGGAACAGCAATAAACTTGGGTAAAAAAAGAACAAAGCCAACAACAGATAAAATATGGTAATCCCAGTAGCGCCGATGCCAGCTAATGGGCCTAATTGATTGAGCATTGCCGGATTAGCAGTTACTGCAGCCCCTATCCCGAATGAACCTAAAGTTAAAAATGCCGAGATAACAAAACCCACAACCGACAAAAACCGGGCCCATTTACTCATATCGTAAAAGTAGCTCCGCATTTCTTCGGTAACGATTAATTTTACTTCCTGAGGCACTTCTTTTTCAAAATCTTTCATTTACGTATCTGTATTTTCGGCTAAACATAGATAAAATATAGATTTGATACAATAGCAAGGGTTTAAATAAAGGTTTTAAAAGCTTATCTTTGCGCGGAAATTGAGATGTGAGATGTGAGATGTGAGATGTGAGATGTGAGATGTGAGATGTGAGATGTGAGATGTGAGATGTGAGATGTGAGATGTGAGATGTGAAGGTTTGATGGATGATAGCCAAAATACACGAATAAAGCTCAAAAATGAAACACATGGCTATTGACTATAAGACTATGGACCAATAACCTAAAAACTAAGAAATAAAGACTAATAAATAATGGCATTACAATGTGGTATAGTTGGTTTACCAAATGTTGGGAAATCGACTCTTTTTAACTGTTTATCAAATGCAAAAGCGCAGGCAGCAAACTTTCCCTTTTGTACTATTGAGCCCAATGTTGGCGTAATTACGGTTCCAGATGATCGTTTGACCAAGCTTGCTGAGTTGGTTAAACCGAATAAGGTACAACCAAATACAATCGAGATTGTAGACATAGCCGGATTGGTAAAAGGTGCATCGAAAGGCGAAGGCCTGGGAAACCAGTTTTTAGGGAATATCCGTGCTACAAATGCTATTATCCACGTTTTACGCTGCTTCGATGATGGAAACGTAATCCACGTTGATGGTTCTGTTGATCCTATCCGTGATAGGGAAATTATCGATACAGAGTTACAGCTTAAAGATTTGGATACGGTTGATAAACGCATCCAAAAGGTAGAAAAAATGGCTAAAACCGGCGGCGATAAGGATGCTAAACGTACTTATGAAATTTTAACAGTAGTTAAATCTCATTTAGAAAGCGGTAAATCTATCCGTACTGCACCATTGGCCCAGGATGATTTTGATTTTATCGAAGATTTAGGCTTACTTACCCAAAAACCGGTAATGTACGTTTGTAATGTTGATGAAGCTTCAGTAATTAATGGCAATAAGTATGTAGATCTGGTAAAGGCAAATGTTGCTGATGAAAATGCTGAGGTTTTGGTAATCTCTGCTAAAATCGAATCAGAAATTGCTGAACTGGAAAGCTATGAAGAGCGTCAGGAGTTTTTAGCTGATTTAGGTTTAACTGAATCGGGTGTAAATAAACTGATCCGCGCGGCTTATAAGTTATTGAACCTTTATACCTACTTTACTGCTGGTGTGCAAGAGGTTAGAGCTTGGACCATTACTAAAGGTTTTACAGCACCACAGGCTGCAGGTGTAATCCACACTGATTTTGAAAAAGGTTTTATCCGCGCTGAAGTGATTAAATACAACGATTTCGTAACCTTAGGTTCTGAAAATGCCTGTAAAGATGCGGGTAAGCTTGGCGTAGAAGGAAAAACTTATGTAGTGGAAGATGGCGACATTATGCACTTCAGGTTTAATGTTTAATTCCTAAATATAAATTACACAGAGCCACTCTTACGAGTGGCTTTTTTGTTATAGAGCTTTTGCCATGATTTTTTGGCCACAGATGCACAGATTTACACGAAAAATTACTCTTGCAAAACGTCATTTCGAGCGGAGTGCAACGAAGCCGAGAAATCTATCTCGAGGTAGATCTCTCCATTTCGCTACGCTACAGTCGAGATGACGACACCTTTTATTGGAGTTTGTCAATGGTAGCAGCGTGTAGCGAACCGACACTTACTTTGACAATCTTTTGGCATTATGCTTTATAAAGATTGTCAAAGTTTAAATAACTATCGGATCGAGATGATGGCGCTTATTAAGTTTGTTGGTAGTAGATGACGATTTTACCGTTAAACCTCCAATCCATAAGCGGCTAATTGGGTTTTTGTATCCTCGTAGCTGCTGTGATGAATGCCTCTTAAGCCTAAACCCTCGGCAACCTGTACAAATAACATTCTATCATCAATATACAAACTGGTTTCTACATCACTTTGCGAAATATCGATGGCTACTTTAAAAATATCGGCATCTGGCTTGCGGAAATGCACAAAACTGGATGAGACAAAGAAATCGACAAATTCATTCAGTTTAAAGGTATTGATCCGGTATTGATTTAATTCTCTACCTTCATTACTGATTACGGCTACTTTAAGGTTATATTTCTTTTTAAGCTCACAGATGAGCTGGATCATTTCGGGATATGGAAGTGATTTTTTAAACATGAATTCCTTAAAGTCATCATAACTAAAGCTGCGTTCTTCGAAGAAAACAATACGTTCTAAATATTCGTCAAGGGTAAGTTTACCCACTTCATAAGTGTCGAAAGTAAGGTGGTGGCGTTCTTCCAGGTCAACAGAATCGAGGTTGAAAAGCACAGAAGCTTCTCCCCTTGCGTGCCTATCCCAGCCGTTGGTTAATAAAACGCCTCCGATATCGGTAAAAAGTGTGGTAATTTTCTTTTGCATGGTTTAGGTTTAAAGTAATACGCCTTTTAAAATTAATACGGCAACACTAAAATAGATTACAATCCCGGTTACATCTACCATGGTTGCTACAAATGGCGCTGATGAAGTGGCCGGGTCGAGTTTCAGTTTTTTCAGAATAATAGGCATCATAGAACCGATTAAACTACCCCATAACACAATACCAACCAGGGTGAAAAATATGGTTGTGGCAATTAAAAACCAATGCGGTCCGTAATTGTAAAGATGTAATTCTTGCCAGGTAACAATACGGATAAAACCAATTGTACCTAAAATAATGCCAAGTAAAGCACCTGATACCAACTCGCGACGCATTACGCGCCACCACTCGGCTATGGTTACTTCGCCCAGGGCCATTGCCTGAATAATCAATGTAGAGGCCTGCGAACCGCTATTACCACCACTACTCATAATCAATGGAATAAACAATGATAAAACCACTGCCTTTTCGAGCTCAATTTCGAAATGCTGCATGGCGGTTGCTGTTAACATTTCGCCTAAAAATAGTACAATAAGCCAACCTGCACGTTTTTTTACAAGTTTAAGGATCGGAATATCAAGATAGGGCTCATCCAGGGCTTCGGTACCCCCTATTTTGTGCATATCTTCTGTATATTCTTCGTTGGCGATCCATAAAATATCATCAACTGTAACGATACCCAACAGGATATTATTTTCATCCACTACAGGCAAAGCTACACGATTATTCATCCTGAAGATGTTGATTGCGTCTTCCTGCGGATCGTTGGCTTTAAGTGCAATAAAACGTTTGTCGGTTAATTCGCCGATAATGGCTTCCGGATCGGCCAATAAAACCTCCCTGATCCTGATGTCATCCAACAATACTCCATCTTTATTAATGACGTAAACTACATCGATGGTTTCGGAGTTTTTGCCATAGCGCCTGATGTGCGCCAAAACACGGGTAATAGACCATTCAGGTTTTACGGCGATGTAATCGGGCGTCATTAAACGACCGATACTATCTTCTTTATAACCTAAAAGTGCAAGGGATTCTTTACGTTCTTCGGGCGGTAAAAGGGTAATCATCTTTTTTACCACATCACCTTTTAACTCACTAAAAAGTGCTGTACGGTCATCTGGTGGCAGATCTTTGATGATCTGGTTCAGTTTATTGCCCGAAAGTTTTTTAATGATACGCTCCTGGGTAGGGAAATCCAGGATCCTGAATACGTTTACAGCCCTGTTAAGGGATAGGGTTTCGATAAATTTAGCCGCATATTGTGGAAGTTCATCAATCAGTTCTTCAACATCCGAAATATTCAGTTGATCGAGATATTGTTTTAAAGCTTTATCATTCTCTTTTTCAAGCAGTTCCTGAATTTCTTCCACAACCATTTCTTCCATACACCAAATTTAATTTATTACATGCCTAAACCTCTATTAACGGTTCGCAAAGGTGCATTTTTATTTCTTAAAAAGCCAACCTAAGCACTTAAAAACCGTGAACCGAACAGCCGAATTTAAAAATATGAATGCATAAACCCAACCTGCAGGAATGTTTAGGCAATGATTTAATCATTTTTTAACATAAAAAACATCAGGTTAAGCGGTAGCGAATTTAAGATCGGATTATTGGTTAAAATTTGCCTTTATATTTCGATGAAATGTATTTGATTTTTCTATATTTGCAGCCTTGCTCCCGTAGTTCAATGGATAGAATTATGGTTTCCGGTACCATCGATATGAGTTCGAATCTCGTCGGGAGCACATTTTTCTACAAAGGATAAGCGGTCTTGCTTTTAGGTTCTGAAAGTACAAAGTAGCTTTGAACAGTTGTAATATTCGGTAGTGTTGCCAACTTATTCCTTAAAAACTGATGATAAGCGTATATATCCCTGGTTGCAATGCGAAGGATAAAATCATGCGCACCCATCATCTGCAGGCATTTCATCACTTCACTAAACTTAGAGATCTCGGTTTCAAATTCTATTAGCTATTTGCTGTAATATATTCCTTAGGCTTCCAATTACAAAAAAAAATTAAGAAGGTGGATTAGCCACATCTAAATAGAAAAAAATAGCCTAGAGTTGTAGAAAACTGTTTCATTTAATTTAGTTAATAATTAATTGATCACAATACTGGATGGCATACCCATTAAGCAAGCCTCTTAATTAATATTGCCCTGTAAAATAACAAGTACAACATTCTCAAAAACATGTAAAAACAACTCCCAAGTGTGTAATTAAGTATATAAATTAAGTTTAATTGATATATTAGCCCTATGCAAAAGGAACTGGCGGATGAAAAGTTGATCCTGGCAAAAATTGCCAATGGAGATCAACAGGCTTTCGGCAGTCTTTTCAATTTCTACAGGAATAAAGTGTATGGTTATGCTTATGCCATCCTTCAGGTTGATACTTCGGCAGAAGAAATTGTTCAGGATGTTTTTATCAAACTTTGGATCAAAAGAGAAACTATAATCAACATTGATAATTTTGGCGGTTTTTTGAGAACGATCGTTAAAAATGAAACGCTCAATGCATTAAAAAAAATCGCTTTAACACAAAAAAGCCATCAAATTGCAAATTTAGATACCACAGAAATTGATCTAAGCACTGAAAACACCATTCAATTCCGCGAAACCAAAAGATTATTAGAGGCTGCAATTGAAAAACTTCCTCCGCAACAAAAATTAATCTACAATTTATGCAATATTGAGGGATTAAAACAAAAAGATGTCGCAAATCAGCTTAATATTTCTCCTTTAACTGTAAAAACCCACCTAAGAGATGCAGTAAAAGCGATTAAAAACTACCTTTCAACCCACGATGAGGTAATAGCTGCCCCCCTTTTATTATTTTTTTTAAAATAATTTCATTTTTCACTACCTCCTTTCCCGATTTCACTTGTCATGTTTATATAGTGCGTTCAGATCATCTACTGATGACGCTTAAAACCAAACAAAATGGAACAAGATAGATCAGCCTATTTATTTCAGCAATATGTTAATAAAACCTGTACTCGGTCAGAGTTACAGGAATTTATGGAAATCGTAAAAACCTCAGATGATTCGGATATATTAGATATCATCATGGATAATTTCTGGAAAAAAAGCGAAGAAATTGAAATGAGTAAAAATAAGGCGGAGGCCATATTGGATAAGGTTTTTTCGTCAAATATTAGGCCCGCCGTAAAAAGGCCCAAATTAACGCTGCGATGGTTAGGTTGGGCCGCCGCAATTTTCGTTATCGGGCTTGCTGCACTTTTAATGAATAAGCGTTCACAAAAACAGGCAGAATTTGCCAATAACGATGTGGCTGTAAATCTGATAGAACATGCTGTAGAATCGATCACGGCCAAAACCTATAAAGAACACCAAAAAATAACCTTGCCCGATGGCAGTACCGTTATTTTAAACAGCAACAGTTCATTGGTTTACCCTAAAGTTTTTGGGCCAAGAAGGGCTGTTACTTTAATTGGAGAAGGATATTTCGACATTAAACATGATGATAAAAAGACTTTTACCGTTTATACCGGCAAACTTAGAACAACCGTTTTAGGCACTGCATTTAATATAAAAGCTTACGATACCGATAAAAACATAGAGGTTACGGTTACCCGCGGAAAAGTGGGTGTATTGAATAATAACGCCACACTCGGTATTTTAACACCCAACCAACAGATCGTTTTCAACAAAGATTACAAAAAATCGAACCTTACAAAGGTTATTGCTAAAAACATTGTACAATGGCAGGAAAGTGATCTTTTTTTCGATGATATTTCGATGGAGGAAGCTACACAGGTGCTTTCGAAAAAATTTAATACGCCAATTACTTTCAGTAACGACCTGGCAAAAAAATGCAGGTTTACGGCAACTTTTTTAAAAGGAGAATCGCTTGAGGAGATCCTTAAAATCATCTGCTCCTATAACAATGCACAGTACCAAACCAACGCCAGCGGAATAACCATCAAAGGCGGAGGATGTGAATAACATGAAGTAATCAATTAACCAACTAAACCAAACAACATGAAAAAAAATTACCAGCTGCGAATTTAAATGAATAAAAAACTCCTTGTCGCTAAACAAGGAGTAGGCTGTTGATACAGCGCTAACTGTATCAACGTGTTTAAACAATTTTCTAGGATTCATTTAAAACATTTAAAATTATGTATTTTTCTGCACAATCGGCAGAGGGCAGGAAGAAATATGTTTTCTTCACTGCATCATCCCACACACGATATTTAATTCGTCAGCTTATGCGTATCAGCTTAATTATTGCTATCGTATTATCCGCCTCTCTACAATGTTTATTTGCAATTGATTTAAAAGCTCAATCGGCACAACAGGTAAAAATTTCTTTGGAAGTAAATGATGAAACGATAGCGTCAGCGATTAAAAAAATCGAACAGAACAGCCAGTTCAGGTTTTTATACCGCAACAATGAACTCAAGAACCTTAAAACCGTAAATCTTCCACTTAGCGAAAGAACCGTTAAAGAAACCTTAGACATTATTTTAAAAGGAACGGGATTAACTTTTATTCAGGTAGACAATAAAATCCTGATTTCGAAACAGTCTTTACCAACTACAGCCGAAACCGTGAAAGATATCCGTTTAACCGGAATGGTAACTGATGAAATCGGTGATCCGCTTCCGGGCGTATCTATCCGTATAAAGGGCGATAAAATGTTCAGCACTGCGTCTGATCAGTATGGGCATTTTGGGATTACGGTACCCAGCGGAAATGGCATCACCATTATTTTCAGCTATATTGGTTATGTAACCAGAGAAATTGCAGTTGACGACAAAACCCCGGCGCTTAAAATAGCTTTAGTACCCGAAGCCGGCAGTTTAAACGAAGTGCAGATTATTGGTTACGGCACCACTACCCGCAAAACCAGCACTGGTTCTGTAGCCTCAATCACCGCGAAAGAGATCGAAAAACAACCCGTAGGCAACCCATTGGCAGCCTTATCGGGCAGAATGTCGGGTGTATTAATTGCACAAAATAATGGCGTACCCGGAGGAGCCGTACAAGTACAGATCCGCGGGCAAAACTCCTTATCATCAGGCGGAATTCCTTTGTATGTAATTGACGGTGTTCCCTTTACCAATTTTAACGGAGGCTCACCAGCAACTGATAACTTAAATGCTTTCGGAACATCTGGTGCGAGTGGGGGAATC
This sequence comes from Pedobacter jeongneungensis, assembly GCF_000633455.1. Classification (GTDB taxonomy): domain Bacteria; phylum Bacteroidota; class Bacteroidia; order Sphingobacteriales; family Sphingobacteriaceae; genus Pedobacter; species Pedobacter jeongneungensis_A. The sequence continues at coordinate 272,613 of NZ_AYMG01000013.1, read as the reverse complement.
AGTCCTTTTGGAATGATTAATCCATCAGATATTGAGCGCATAGATATTTTGAAAGATGCTGATGCAACCTCTATTTACGGATCGAGAGGTGCAAATGGCGTAGTATTAATTACCACTAAAAAAGGGAAATCGGGAAAAGTTAAAATTGGCCTGAACCTGAACACTGGTTTTACAGAAGTTAACCGCTTTATCCCTACGCTAGATCTTCAGCAATATCTGACCTTAAGAAAAGAAGCTTTCCAAAACGATGGCGTTACCCCAAATTCTACAAATGCACCCGATTTAACAGTTTGGGATCAAAACAACGGGACAGATTTCCAAAAGTTGCTGATCGGAAACAGAGGGCATGTAAACGAAATCCAGGGCTCAATGTCGGGAGGTAATGATCAGACCCGCTTTTTCTTTAATTCTGCCTATCGCAGAGAAAGTACCGTATTTTTGGGTGATAATGCTTCAAAGCGATTTTCTTCAAGATTAAACCTTGATCACAGTTCGCAAAACAAAAAGTTCAATGCGTCATTTTCGGTAAGTTATTCTAATGACAATACCAACATCCCAACTTCCGATCTTTCGTCGGTATATAGCTTCCCCCCCAACCTACCACTCTATGATGCTGCAGGTAAATTGGCTTGGGTTACAGGTTTCACAAATCCGTTAGCAAGTTTACTGAGAAGATATAATGGTGTAACGAACAACTTGATTGCAAATTCAAATCTGCAATATAAAATCACACCTGAATTAACAGCTAAAGTAAATTTCGGTTATACAAACACCAGATTAGAGCAAACTGCAACTACACCTGCATCATCTCAAAATCCAGCAAACAACCCAACCAGCTCTGCAGTTTTCACTAATCTCAATGCACAGAACTGGATCATAGAACCAACATTAGATTATGTTAAAACAATCGGTCAGGGAAAGTTAACCGCATTAATTGGTACGAGTTTTCAGCAAAACACCTCTAATGGATTATCTCTTTTGGGCTCAAACTATAGCAACGAAGCGCTTTTAGGTACATTGGGTGCAGCAGGTACTACCACTGTTAATTACAACAACATTGTTAAATATAAATACAATGCTGTTTTTGCCAAGTTAAACTATGACTGGAATGAAAAATACCTTATCAATGCAACTTTTAGACGAGATGGTTCATCAAGATTTGGTCCAGCGAACCGTTTTGGAAATTTTGGTGCGATTGGTGCGGGATGGGTATTTACACAGGAAGATTTTGTAAAAGACAATCTCCCTTTCCTGAGTTTTGGTAAATTAAGGGGAAGTTTTGGCACTACCGGGAACGACCAGATTTCTAACTTTATCTACCTTCCGTTATACTCTAGTACAACCACCTATTTGGGAAATGCAGCAACTACCGTTACTACAATACCAAACGAAGACATTAAATGGGAAACCACTAAAAAATTAGAATTTGCGATTGATTTAGGTTTCCTGAAAGATCGGATTTCATTTACCGCAAACTATTACAGAAACCGATCTTCTGACCAGATTGCTTTTAATGCCTTAGCAACACAAAGTGGATACAATTCCTATCAGGCAAATTTACCTGCCTTAATTCAGAATAAAGGATTAGAATTAGAGCTTAACAGCACAAACATAGTGAGTAAGGATTTTACCTGGAAAACCAATGTAAACTTTACCTTCACGGATAATAAGCTGCTTGAATTCCCCGATCTTGATAAGTCGTTCTCTGCATCCAGTTATGTAGTAGGTGAATCGATAAATCTTTTCAGGCTGTACTATTATTTAGGTGTAAACCCTGCAAATGGAACTGCAATGTATGAAGACAGGGATGGCAATGGTATCATTAATATCAACGATCGTTATGTGGCTGATCTAGGAACGCCATTTTTTGGAGGCTTTAATAATACATTTACTTACAAAGGTTTTGAATTGGGTATTTTCTTTCAGTTTAACCATCGTTTTGGTGTAACACAAATAGTAAATACAAGACCTGGTACTTTTGCCAATCAAAATGATTATTGGTTGGACAGGTGGACGCCAACTAACACCAACGCAAATATCCCAGGTTCTTCTGCAACAGCTGGAACAGCAATAGCATCATCTTACAACTTATTTACCTCCTCTGATGCAGTGTATGGCGATGCATCTTATTTAAAGCTGAGATCAGTTAATTTCTCTTATACGCTTCCGCAAGAATGGCTCAGGCATGTAAAAATTTCTAACGCAAGTGTTTTCGTTCAGGGACAGAATTTGTACACATGGGCAAAGAATAAATACATTCTGGATACTGAAACCACAGTTCAGGGAGGGCCTTCGGGATTGGGAACAGGTGTAATCGGACAGGTTCTACCTCCATTAAGAACAATAGTATTTGGTGTTAACTGTTCATTCTAATCTAAAAAACATGAAAAAAGTATATAAAAATTCTATTTATAAAATATTGATCCTTGGAGTGGCCTTAGCTGTTTCATCATGCAAAAAGTTTGTAGAGTTAGGAGCGCCTCCTACACAGATTTTGTTCGAAGATGCTTTCAAAACTGACGCCACAGCACAAAGTGTTGTGTTAGGACTTTATTCAAACAATGTGACCACATCAAGCATAGGCAATTTTAGTTTTTTCTCTGGTATTTCTGCCGATGATCTTCAGTATAACGGTGTTGATGCTGCTTATCAAGAGTTTGTAAATAACGCCCTAACCACAACTAATAGTTCTGTTAGCAATGTTTGGGCAAACACCTACGGTCTGATCAAAAACACAAACAACGCGATTAGTGGTATCAGCGCTTCAACAACCTTAACACCTTCGGTAAAAAATCAGCTCCTGGGTGAGGCTAAGTTTATGAGGGCTTACGCTTACTTTTATTTGGTAAACCTTTATGGAGATATTCCTTTACCATTAAAAGATGATTATGCTGCTTTCGAGAATGCAACACTTCCACGCACCCCGTCTGCTCAGATTTATGCACAAATCATCAAAGATTTAGCCGAAGCTCAAACACTATTACCAACTGCTTATGTTGGAACGTTTAGAGGTAGAATTAACAAATATGCAGCAGCAGCACTTTTAGCCCGTGTTTATCTTTATCAAAAAGATTATGCCAATGCTGAAATACAAGCTACCCAGGTAATTGGCTCAGGCGTTTATAGTTTGCCAAGTCCGGATATATCATTTGTTAATAACAGTAATGAAATTATCTGGCAAATTGCTACTATAAATGGGTTTTCTACCTTTGGTGCCAATTATGTTACAACTGCAACATCTATTCCTGTATTTTCTCTGGCGGATGCCACTTATTTAAGCTTCGAAAGCACTACAGATTTACGAAGAACAAACTGGGTAACGCCTAAAACCATTGCCGGCAAAACTTATTATGGCATTACAAAGTACAAAGTAGCTTCGGGAACCGGAAATGAATACAATGTGGCTTTAAGATTTGCAGAACAATATTTAATCCGTGCTGAAGCAAGGGCGCAACAAAACAACCTTACCGGTGCAAAAACGGATTTAGATGCCGTGAGAACCCGCGCTGGCTTAACAGGTGTGAGTACAACTTTAACACAGCCGCAAATGTTAACAGCTATCGAACAGGAGCGAAAGGTAGAATTATTTGGCGAATGGGGACACCGCTGGTTCGATTTAAAAAGAACGGATCGTGCCAATGCTGTTCTGGGTGCTTTAAGACCGACTACCTGGAAAACAACTTCAGCTTTATATCCGATTCCACAGGCCCAAATCATCATCAATACCAATTTGACACAAAACCCAGGCTATAATTAATTAGACCGACAATAAACTTAATTAAGTAAAATGAAAGCATTACAAATCATCGGAACATTTGCACTGATCGTAGCATCAGGGCAATTAATGGCACAAACCAAACCGGCAGATACCACTAAATTATATTTAGATAAATTAATTGCGTCAACAAATCCTACAGACAGGGAACTCTTAAATGCAAAGCTTAAAACACTTGCGGCTTCGAATAGCGAAAAGGAAATGGATATTGCCATTAACTACTATTACCGCTTAAAAAACCAAAAGGCTACCGATTCTTTATTGGAAAACGAAGTTGTAAAATTCCCAACAGGATCAAGGGCAAGAAGTAAAGTGGCCAGCGATGAAATTTACCCACTCAAAACTGTTGAAGAAAAAGAAAAAGCATATCAGAAATGGGTTAAAAAATTTCCACCAAATAAAGATGGTGGTGAAGATTTAATCGTTTATGATTACGTAGTAAATTCAATTGCAAACGGATATGCCGAGAAAAAAAATACTGCAAAGGCCATTGAATATGCGAACAAGCTTCAGGTAGATTTTTGGAAAGGAAATGGCTACGGAAGTTTAGCAGAAACTTTTTACAAAAACGGGGATCTGAAAAATGCTTCTATTTACTATAAAAAAGCAATGGAAAGCGCTAAAGTTTATTATGACGGAAAATTACCGGATGAAAATTCATCAAAATTTGCAGCTTCAGGCTATCCAGGTTTAACCATGACGTATGCAGGCATTCTTTTCGAACAAAAAAACTACAATGAGGCATTAAAGTATGCAGCGTTAGCATCTACTAATCCAAAAACAGCATCACCAAGGTCTAATTTCCAATATGCCAAAATTTTGATGGCCTTAAACAGAAACCAGGAAGCTTATGCCAAATTGGAGGAAGCCGTAAAATCAGGCAAGGCCAATGATGAAATGAGTGCAACCTTTAAAACACTTTATATAAAGGTGAAAGGCAGCGATGCCGGTTTCGACCAATATGCAGCAGAAATCAGAAAGGGTATCATCGCCAATCTTCAGCAAAAATTAAATAAGGAAATGGTTAAAAAACAAGCGATAGATTTCACTTTAACTGACCTGGATGGCAAACAGGTTACCTTAAGCAGTTTAAAAGGAAAAACAGTAATCTTAGATTTCTGGGCCACCTGGTGCGGTCCGTGCAAAGCCTCTTTTCCTGCTATGCAAATGGCTGTAAATAAATATAAAGATGATCCAACTGTAAAATTCCTGTTTATTCATACCTGGGAAAAAACAGCTACACCAATCAAGGATGCAGGTGATTACATCAAATCTCAAAATTATAAATTCGAAGTGTTAATGGATACCAAAGATCCTGAAACGAAAATAAACAAAGTGGTGAGTGATTATAAAGTGAATGGAATTCCTTCAAAATTTGTAATTGATCCTCAGGGAAATATCAGATTCAATTTAATGGGCTTCGATGGCAGTAACGAAGCTGCTGTAGATGAAATATCGATGATGATTGATATGGCCAGAAAAGGATAATACCAAACTACAATCTTTCTTAATCGCATTTAGCGCTAAATTTAAGTTTGCTAAATGCGATTTTTTGTTTTAATGAGACCGAGCATACTGATTCCTTTAAGCAAAATCGACCTTTACATCAACACGCCCTTTTTGGGCTTAATAGGCAATGGTATATCCTGATCTTTAATCATTTCTTTGAGATCAATTTCGATGGTACGGCACAATGAAAGCATGGGAATATCATTTGGGAGTCCTTCAAAAGGGTTTTCGGAATAATCACCAACCAGCTCCATCATCACAAAGAGCCAGCCAATAAGGGTAATTACCGGTACAGCCAGCCAGGTTCCATAGGCACCCAGCCTATCAAACTCTGCTACCAGACCAAAGGGCAGCAGAAAAATAAAAATGGATAGAAACAGCAAACTAGCACTCCCGTACTGACGGGGCAATGGAAATTTTTTAATGCGCTCGGCCTTACCCTGCTGCTCAAAAAAATCGTTCAGGATTTTTTGCAGCTCTATTTGGCGAAAATCGTCAATCAGATCCTGCGCTCTTAACTGTTTCAGCTGTTGAGATTGTCTATCTATAATCTGCGTGGCTATGTTGGTACATTTAATCAAATCGTCGTACTCTCCGGCCTGCAGGTGTATGCTTAACTGGTTTTCATCATACTCTCCCTCCAATAAGCCAATACCATGATTCTGTATCCGCCGCCTGGTAAGCTTGGCGATTTGCACACTCTGGTTAATATGTTCCCACGAAGTTGGTGCCAAAAGCTCACTACGTAATTCGTAAAGCCAGGCGATGTGACGGTACACAAGCGTTTTTACGATATCGTTTATTTCCGGCTCCGATAACGCCTCCTTACGAAACTGGTTGCCAACATAAGCCCGCAGGTTTGCTCCCCATGCCCTGCTGCCATTTACTATAGAACCCCATATTTTACGCGCTTCCCAAAGCCGGTCGTAAGCCTGGTTATTCTTGAAACCAATATAAAAAGCAACAGCAGTACCTACAATGGCTACTGATGATAATGGAATAGCGACCCATTTTATATGCAGGTATTTATACATAAATACGGCAATACCCGACCATAAAGCCAGCCAAATCAGGTGTCGGCCGGCGAATTCCATCAATCCCCGGAAATTAAAATTTTTATTAATATACATAACCTATCCGCTTCTTTGTATTTATTCAAACTAGTAAGAAACGTATCCAAAGCTTTTTGCAGGCCGGGAATCCGCATTCATTTTTATCCGAATATTTGCAGTACTAAAAATAGGTTAATCGTATTTTATCGAAATAGAGAATAGTTAAGCAGGCATAAATGTGCTATAAATGCTGTAAATCGCTCCATAAAGATCATTTGTGCTATAGTAAAAACACTTAAAGATGAATGAAGAAATCTTTCAGAAAATTTAATGCCCAGACTTCATGTTAAGTAAAAAGCTTTATAGTGGAAAGCAAATGGAGTAAGAAAAGAATATTTTGAACTATAAGAACTTTAATACCAGCTTTTCCCACTCCTCTTCGAGCGTGAAACTTGGCATTTGCTCTTCTGCCCTGTTATACCAGTAGCCAGCGTTCCAGAGATCGCCTTCTTTGCGGTGAAGGTATGCATGAACTTGCGCAGAGGCACGGTCGTTTAAATGGTCGACCTGTTGATGGGCTTTGTGCCAATCTCCTTTGCCATCATACCAAAGTGCTTTCAATTGAACCGAAAGATTGGCGTCAGGATGTGATGAACTGAGGGATGCTCTAAATTCTATTATATTTTTCATGGAAGCGCTAAATTAAGGGATTAGGATTTGTGAATCAAGTCATATAATCACGGGAAATCGTCATTCCCAACCCGATAGCTCCCAGGTTGATTGGGAACTATGCAATCTTCATGAATACCTTTGAAATAATGAAAACTTGTGAATAATCTTAATACAATAGTTTTAAGATTCCCGCCTACGCGAGATCCGATAGCTATCGGATGACGACCTTTCTAGTAAATTGGTTATCATGGATCAATCTAAAACCTGTTTTCCCTATAATGCCCGATAAATCACTCTAACGCAGGATTTTTATTGGATTCTTTATAAGCCAGCACCACTTCTGTATTCACAGGAATATCATTAAGTGTGATAAAAGATACTTTCAATTGTGCATATTGCTCTTTTAACGATGAAGGTAAGATCGATACGCCCAGTCCTGCTTCTACCAGTTGTAATATCGAATGCACATTATTGGCTTCATGGGTAATATCAGGTGTAAAACCCATTCTTTGGCAAATTTCGATCAGTTTTTGATTGTACTGCGGAGCAAAATCCTTATTAAAAAAGATAAATGGACTCTTTTTTAAAAAATTGGCAAATGCTTCTTTCGAAAACTGCTGATCTGTATAAGGAATCACCACCACAAAGGGATCAAAAAACAAAGATTCTACTTTTAATTTTTCGGATAGTACGGGTGCCCGTAAAATGCCAACATCAAGTCTCCCCTCCTCCAGTTCTTTGATCTGCGTAAGTGTGGGTACCTCGAACAAACTGGTTTTTAGATAAGGGAATTCTTTTTGCATTGACTTTAAAATTTCGGCAAGGTGCGATTGATAAACAGAACTGATGTAACCGATTTTTAATTCGCCGCTTACCCCATCATGTATTTTACGCAGCACTTCTTTGCTTTCTTCGAGTTTGGCAAATAAGGCATCCACCTCAGCCTTAAAGTATTTCCCGGCATCGGTTAAGGTTACCTGTTTGTTACTGCGTTGAAATAACTGTACCTGAAGTTCTTCTTCGAGTTCTTTAATCTGCCGGCTTAAAGGTGGTTGTGAAATAAAAAGTTTGCTTGCCGCTTTGGTAAAATGAAGCTCTTCTGCTACGGTTTTAAAATATAAGAGATGTCTGAGTTCCATAATTATAATACTTAATAAGTATCAATATATGCAAAAATTGATATTTTACAAATATGATCAACAAGCTTAACTTTATCAAAAAAAATAAAATATGGATACAGATTATTCGCAGAAAGCAACAAATGAAGAAATTAAAGCCAGGTTTGATCATGATGTAGAACGTTTTTCAAACCTCGAAAGCGGTCAGCAGACCACTATTGATGCACCCCTAGCCATGGAGCTTTGCACCGCTGCAGCAAAATACATTAACCCAAACGCCAAAGAACTGTTAGATATTGGTTGTGGAGCAGGCAATTACACCTTAAAAATGTTGAGCAAAATTCCAGACCTTAACTGCACATTAAATGATCTTAGCTTGCCGATGCTTGAACGTGCAAAAAAACGCGTTTCGACACAAACCAACGGAGAAATAACGATTATACAGGATGATATGCGCAACCTGGAGCTAACGGATAATCATTTCGATATTATATTTGCGGCTGCAACTTTTCATCATTTACGTACAGATGCAGATTGGGAACTCGTATTTACAAAAGTTTATAAGGCTTTAAAACCTGGGGGCAGCATCTGGATTTCGGACCTGATAGCACATGATTCGCCTTTGATTGACCAGCTTTTTCAGGATCACTATGGTGCTTATTTGGAAACACTTGGCGGCCCTGAATATAAACAAAAGGTATTCGATTATATTGCATACGAGGATACACCACGTTCTTTAAATTACCAGTTGGCGCTGTTGCAAAAAGTAGGATTTAAGGTTACGGAGATTCTGCATAAAAATTCATATTTCGCAGCGTTTGGTGCGATAAAATAGTGGGTGATTAACGCGCTCACTGCAAAAGAATATCTTTGATAGATTAAAGAATTCTAATTCTTGTATATGCTTTTTACTACATTCTGCCACGGAACATGAATTAATCATGAAGAAAATTTAAAACAGAATAAACCTTTGTACAAATGTAACAAACTTGTTATATTCACATTAACATTTATCGTGTTTACTTATCAAACAAGTTAGTTATGAGAAAAGGTGTTATTACACATATTGATCCGTTTTTAGGAAAAGGTTTTATCGAAGATGAAAATGGGCAGGACATTTTTTTTGATCTTGAGCTTATACAAAGTGATATCAACGCCGGGGATCTGGTAAATTTCCAGATTATTCTCGGGTCTGATGGCCTGGTTGCTTCTGATGTCCAACAAATGTTTAAAAGAAAGGAGATGAACCTATCTGGTATGCAACAGTAAAACATTAATTCATACTACAAAAACAAAAAACAGTAGCAAGCTGATGCTTACTACTGTTTAAAATTAAATGTTTCCTTATTTAAGGATTGGTCAAAAAGACTTAACCTTATTAATACCCCTGGTTCTGCTTAATTGATTTGGTTACATCAAGCGTTGCCTGCGGGATCGGAAAAATCCTCCTGAAGGGTTGAGTGGTCGGTTTGGCACTAAAAGGCAGTTCATATTTCCCGAAACGGATCATTTGCGGGCGTCTTAACAGTTCCCAATACGTTTCATAAGCAATTTCCTTATATAATGTGGCCTCGTTGAGCGAGGTGATCGGTGTACCAGCAGTGCTGCCGTAATAAGCTTCACGTTTTCTTGAAGTACGTAACATGTTAATATCGGCCATTGCCTCTGCTACCATCCCCTTGCGAAAATAGGCCTCGGCACGCATGGTGTAAATGGCACCCAAACGGATCAGCGGAATATCTACATTGCTTGTTCCGTTATCCAGCTCGGGGTCGAACTCGTATTTAAAACAGCGTGCACCGCGGTTGATCTCGTTCTGTGCAAACACCGCCTGTGTTGGATTAGAGAAGTTAAGTTCTGGTGTAAAATCCATCTTTGTAGAAGTGCTTTTCTCCATTACCAGTTCCGAAACCTTGATCCTGCCATCGGCAGTCATTTCAAAACCACCTCCAGTGGTTAGCTTTGGCCCATATTGTTGGCCCACCATAATCCCTCTGTTGAAGTGGAACCAGGGCAGGTTGTTGCTCTTCGGCACGATATCGGTGGCCGGTACACTTCCCGGGCCATCGTTGGTGAACCAGGTACCGTCGGCATACTGGTATTTCTGTGTAAACCTAGGGTCGTCGTGGTTGCCGTCCCAGCTGGCATAAAACTGCGGACTGATACAGGCGGCATTGGTACCCCTGTTGGCCGGCGAAGGTTTTTGATTACGCTCCACGCAAACATAAGCGAAGGAGTTCGAGCCATTACGCAGGTAATCGATCTTCTGTACCACCACAAAAATCAGCTCCTTGCCGCCAGAGTTCTTGATCGCAAAGTTGTCGAAATAGTTGCTCAGCAAGCTGAATTTACCCGAGTTGATTAATAACGAGGTATAACTGATCACCTTATCCATATCCGTTTCGGCCGTATTTACTGATTTTTCGTTGAAGTTGAAACTTGCCGCATAACGGTCTTTAAAAACCGCACGGTTAAGGTACATGTTTGCCAACAAACCGTAGGCAGCCTCTTTGGTAAACCTGCCGTTATGGGTAGATTGCTCACCAAGAGGGGCAAGATTGGGAATCAGGGCTTCTACCTGCAGAATGAGTTCATCAATCGCCGTGGCACCCTGTTTCATCTCCAATGGAGCTTTCTCATCCATCGGGTCGCGGTAAGGCGCCTGCCCGAAAAGATCGAGTGTGGTATAGGTATAAAAGGCCAATAAACCTTTTGCCTCGGCAAGGTAAAGCGTCTTTTGCGGGATACTGCTATTGGTTACCTCCTTGATCGCTGTTAATGATCTGGTGATCCCGTTAGTTAACATGTTCCAGTTATCGGTAACGATTGGATTATTGGGCGCCCAGGTAAACTCGTGCATCGAGCGCCATTTGCCCCCGTCACCCCAATCACTCCCGCGTGTGGGCAAAATAGCCTCGTCGGTAGTATATTCCTGTAATGAAAAAACTGCACCATGATCTACAAAGGTACCTTCTCCCAAACGGCTATATGCCGCTGTTAGTGCGCCTGCAGGGTTGGAAGCACTACTGCCCAGTACTTCATCAAGCACTTTTTCGTCGAGCTTGGTACAGCCAGTAAAAACGAGCGCAGTAGCAAGCAGCATAATGTTTTTTATATTGAATATGTAATAGCTTTTCATTTTGTTATAATTTTAAGGTGGCACCAAAGATAATTGTACGTGCTGTTGGGTAACTGGTATAATCGATACCAATCGACTGGTTACCATTCACTGCCTTCGGGCTGTTGATCAATGGATCGTAACCGCTGTAATTGGTAATGGTGAACAGGTTCTGTCCGGTAACATAAAGGCCCAGCCCCTGTAACCAGCTCAGCTGTTTCACTTTGATGTTATAACCCAGGCGTACCGAGTTCAGTCTGATGAAATCGGATTTCTCCAGGTACAGCGACGACAGTTGTGGCGGGTTGGCCGGATTGGCGCCCATGTCGAAATAATGTTTTGACACGTTCCTGTCTGATGCAAGATTATTGATGTTCAGTGCGTTCAGCCCTGTGTTATTCACGAGATAACCACCCTTTTGCCCGATAATCGAGAATGAGAAGTCGAAGTTCCCATAGGTCATCTGGCTGTTCAGTCCGTAGGTAAAAGTAGGAATGGCGCCTTGAAAAACCACCTTATCATTGTTGTCGATCACCCCATCGCCGTTCACGTCTCTAAAGATATTGTTGCCTTTGCTATCGAAGCCAATATGCTCCCACATGTAGAAAGAGCCGGCGGCATAGCCATTCCTATAGATATTGGCTGTTACGCCCGAAAGGCCCGGACCCGAAATGGTACCCGAAGTGATCTCCGAAATGGGAAGGTCTTTTACCTTGTTGTTGAGCGTAGCACCGTTTACATCAACACTCCAGTTAAATTTACCATTACTGATCAGTTTTGAGCCAAGCATAAATTCAAAACCCTTGTTCACGATCTTACCACCATAATTTCCATCAAGGTTTACCCAGATATCATTTGTAGGGCTTAGCACCGGTGCGGGAATGTTGAGAATGGCATCGGTTGTGGTTTTGTTGAAATAGTCAAGCGTACCGTAAAGTTTGCCTTTAAAAAGTTCAAAGTCAAGTCCCACATTATATTGCGTAACCACCTCCCATTTCAGATCAGGATTTGGTGTCCTGATCACATTGATACCATTTACCAATGTAAGATCGTTGTTGAGGTAGTAACCTTGAGCAGGCGAGAGTGCATAACTGGCCTTGGTAAGTTTGTTCTGTACCTCCTGATTACCGGTTTGGCCCCAGCTTGCCCTCAGTTTCAGTTCGTTTACAACAGGAATTGTCTTCAGGAAATCTTCCTGGGCAATGTTCCAGCCCAGCGCGAATGAAGGAAAGTAACCGTATTTGTTGTTTTCGCCGAAACGAGTCGAACCATCAGCACGTACCGATGCGGTAAAAAGGTATTTATTGTCGTAGGCATAATTCACCCTCGAGAAATACGATTGCAACTCGTTAATCTGTGCAAAACCCGTTACACCATTTTGTGTACCGGCATAACCCGGATTATTCTCAGGCAGAACACCGGTATTCTTGCTGGCTAAACCAATCATACTAAAACCAGTACCTCCCCTTTCAAATTTTTGATAGGAGAAACCAGCAACAGCATCAATTTTGTGTTTACCTGCAAGCAGGTTATAGTTCAGGTAGTGCTCCATCAAAGTACTCTTCGAATCGAGGTTGGTCTGTACATATCTTCCAGTTGGATTAAGATCTGTTATGTTGGGGAAAATGGTGGTATTACGCTCGCCAACCGAACGGTCGAGGCCTAAATTGAACTTGTACTCTAATCCTTTTACGATCCTGAAGGATACATCCATATTACCCAATACCCTTAAAGTGCGGGTACGATCGCGGTAAATATCCAGCAGATAAGCCGGGTTATAGTGCGCGTTGGCATTGAAGTTAGTGAAGTTGCCGTTGTTATCGTACACCGAACGGGTCGGGTTAGACATTAGTGCCTGGATGATCAGCTGCCCGTTCGATCCGCCGTCGTCGCTGGTAGGTACACCGTCATCGCGGGTTTCGCTACCGGTTAGGTTGATACCGATCTTCAGGCGTTTATCGTCAAGAAAAGATTCAGATGCATTAATCCTGGCCGAGGTACGTTTAAACTCACTGTTTTTCACGATACCCTCCTGGTCCATCTGCGCTGCCGAAACATAGTAGTTGCCTGTATTGGTGGCCTTTGAGAAGGATACCGAGTTATTTAAAGTTTTTGCCTGGCGGTAAATCACGTCCTGCCAGTCGGTATTGCCGCCGTGGTCGAATGATTTGTCTTTGATTGCCGCACGGTATTCGTCGGCATTCAGCAGGTCGAGCTTATGCGCAATAGTTGAAAGGCCCAGGTAAGAGTCGTAGGTAAAACTGCCCTGGCCCGACTTGCCTTTTTTGGTGGTTACAATTACCACACCGTTCGAACCGCGGGCGCCGTATATTGCTGCCGCAGAGGCATCTTTCAGTACCGAGATGGATTCGATATCGCTGGTGTTCAGGAAATTTAAAGGGTTTTTGGCTTTTGATGAACCAAAACCCACATTGGAGCCGCCCGGGCTCACATCGTCGTTGGTTAAAGGCACTCCATCAACCACGAAGAGTGGCGTACTGCCACTGCGGATTGAACCAGTACCGCGGATGGTTACATCCACACCACCACCAGGCTCACCACTGCTGGCCACCACCCTTACACCGGCAATCTTGCCCTGTAACAGGTTATCGGCAGAGGTAACAACACCCTGCCTGAAGTTTGCCGCATCGAGTTGGGTAACCGCACCGGTAACGTCCTTCTTGGCCTGTTTACCGTAGCCCACCACCATTACCTCATCCATCATCGAGGCATCGGGTTCGAGACTGACGTTCACTACATCTCCACTTGCAGGAACCAGTTTGGTTTTGTAACCAATAAAAGAAACCTCAAGGGTTTTACCTTTTACATTGTTCAGTTTAAAAGCGCCCTTGGCGTCGGTAGAAACCGCATTGCTGCTGTTCTGTTCTTTTACTGTGGCACCTGTAAGGGCCTGATTGGTCTCGTCGGTAACACGTCCGCTTACCGTGCGGCCGGTTTGCTGCGCGGAAACGGCAAATGCCGAAACCATCAGTAACGCAGATAATAACATCTTCTGGAAAAGATGCTGCGGTAACCGGAATTTAATAGAATAAAGTCCTTGCATAATAATAAATCGTAAGTGTTTGGTTTGGGAAATCGTTTTAATAGAAATCGCACAAAGATGTTCTTTTGATGTAAGCAGTATTAACTTTTTAGATTATTAAATTGTTAAATCTGAGGGGACGATTTTATACGATAAGCCCGAAATAAATATGGCTCAAATACCTCATAATAAGATTATTAAAATGAATTAAATCGCTTTTGGGTTATAGCAAAATCTGTTAAATTAATTTTAAAAAGCCAGTTGAAAAATTGGTTGGTATCTGTTTTTTAAAGAAAAAATTTCAAAAACAACATGATTTATTGGTCTGTGAGGACACAGACCAAGGATGAAAACAAATTTGGCTTAGACGGTTATTAAGAGGGGATTTTTAGTGGTTTTTTTACTAAAGAAAATAAGTAATGAGGATTAGTATAGATGGATCGTCATTGCGAAGCCAATTTTTCATTGGATGAAGCAATCTTACTACTATGGTTTATGGTGATTGTGCGCATCGTATAATACAAACGATGACGATGTAAGAAAGCGACTTTTATGATCGGCGAGACACATCATTAGGATAATGACTTAATACTATGTTAATCAGCGAGAAACAGCCTATTATTTGATTTCATCGGCTCGTGCCAGGTATTCGCTGGGCATACAGCCATAGTGTTGTTTAAAGGCAGTAGAAAAGTACGAAGGCGAGTTAAAGCCGCACATATACGTAATTTGCGCAATAGTATAACGCTTGCTCTGCATCAGCTCTACTGCTTTATTAAAACGGATCCGCTTGATAAAATCGGTTGCCGATTCGCCGGTAATGGCTTTAAATTTTAAATAGAGGTTAGAACGGCTCATGCCTATTGCACGGCTAAATTTATCAACCGAAAATTCGGAATCTGCAAGGTGTTCTTCTACGATGGCGATGGCCTGCTTTAAAAATTCTTCATCAAGGGTATTAAAAGCAATATTTTCGGGTACCATTTCTTTTCTGGTAGAATAATGCTCTTTTAAGCGTTTTCGCGAGCGAAGCAGGTTAGCCACTTTGGCAGCCAATAAACTGGTAGAAAATGGCTTTGTGATATAATCATCGGCGCCCATTTCCAAACCCTTTATCTGCTGACTGGTTTCGTTTCTGGCGGTTAACAGCATTAAAGGAATATGCGAGGTATTGATATTTTGTTTTACGCGTTTACAAAAATGCAGTCCATCCAGTTCGGGCATCATCACGTCGCTGATAATGATATCGTATTGTTCTATTTCGAGCATTTCAAGTGCCATTTGCCCATTATAGGCAACGGCAACCTGATACAGTTTGCTAAAATATTCCTGAAGGTAAGCGATAATTTCTTCGTTATCATCTACAATCAAAAGTTTGGTTACAGAGGTATTTTCTTCATCTGGTATTAACTTATTCTCTTCCCAAACCGCAATATCTTCTGCCGGAGCAGCCTGATCGGGTACAATGGACAATTCGTACATTTTGGTTTCGGTGTTGATATGATTGCGGTACACTTCATCCGAAATGGGGATGGTTACCGTAAACACACTGCCCTGTCCTTTTGCGCTTTGTGCCGTTATATGACCATGATGCAGCTCTACCAAACTTTTGGTAAAAGCCAAGCCCACACCAGAGCCTAGGTTCATTTCGCGGTTATTTACCTGATAAAACCGGTCGAATACTTTTGATAAATCCTGCTCAGCAATACCAACACCCGTGTCGGCTACCTTGATCAGAATGTTATCGTTCTGTTTAATCAGTTCGATATTGATTTTCTGGTTGGCCACAGTGTATTTAAATGCATTGGATAAGAGGTTGAACAAAATCTTCTCCATGGCATCTTTATCAAAATAGAAAGAAAGTTTTGCCTCTGTTGAATGAAAGGTATAACTGATGTTGTTTTTTTCTGAAAGCGGCCTAAATGACTCGTAAATCTCGTGTACAAAGCTCACAATGTCACTTTTATCTACTTTAAGCTGCCGGGTGCCCATTTCGGTTTTCCTGAATTCGAACAGCTGATCAACCAGGTTGTAAAGCCTTTTGGCATTGATCAGCATTAGGTCGTATTTCTTTTTCAGGCTTTTATCTACCTGCGGCAGCTTCAATAATTCTTCCAATGGTGCCAAAATCAGCGTTAAGGGCGTCCTCAGCTCGTGCGATACGTTGGTGAAAAAATCCATCTTCACCTGGTTAATGTCCCTCACCCGCTCTTTTTCAATCCGCTCCAGCTTTAATTGTTGCAGGGCTTTAATCCGTTCGGCAATAATTTTATAGCCAAGGTATGAAGCTACACCAAGCACCACAAACAGCACCAGGTAAAACCATAAAGTACGGTACCAGGGGGGTAAAATTGCAATTTTTAACCGTCTAACCGGGCTAATTTCTCCATTTGGACCTACTGCTTTAATTAGAAAAGTGTACTTCCCCGAAGGGAGATTGTTGTAACTCACCTTAAGTTCATTCGTTTGCTGCCAAATGTTATCAATCCCTTCCAACTTATAATAATATTGGGTGCGGTTAGCCGAGATGTAATTAAAGGTATTGAACAGGATACTAAACTGTTTAAACTCTGTGCCAAGCTCCAGCTTGCCTACCTGATCGATATATCCCTGTAAAATATCGGTCCCGTCGCCCGCAGCAACAGATTTATTAAAAACCTCCAGGCCCGTAAAAGTAAGGTTTAGGCTGAGCTGCTGCTGGTTAACCATTGATGGATAAAAATAAGAAAGGCCTTTTATCCCACCGAAAAGTAACATTCCATCTTTTGCCTTGCAAAAAGCATAATCGTTAAACTGATTGTTCTGCAGGCCATCTGATTCATCAAAAACCTGCGAGGTTTTGGTATCCGGATTGAAACGGATAAGGCCCCTATTGGTAGAAACCCAAATATTCCCTTCATTATCGGGCTGCAAACCATAAATGGTACCTTTTATAAAATCCTTTTGGTTTTTATAGGTAATAAATGATTCCTCATTTTCATCATACAAAATTAATCCTTCCCTCGAACCGATCCAGATCCTGCCTTTTTTATCTTCTGTAATGCAGGTAATTACTTCTTCTTTTAACTGACTATTGATATCATTGCCAAACAGCACATTATCCGGATAAAAAAGAGTAATTCCGTTGGTCGAACCAATCCATATCTGGTGTTTAGTATCTTCAAAAAGATAAGTGATATCATCAGAACCTGGCCTTTTGCCAGCCCTGTCTAAATGGATGTGTGTAAAAGTCTGACTTTTTGGATTAAACTCATCCAGGCCAGAACGTGTACCGATCCAGATCCTGTTTTTATAATCTTTTAAGATGCCATAAACGAGATCGCCGGCAATACTGTTGGGGTCGTTCTCGTTATGGCGGTACCGTTTTACGTTTCCTGTATTCGGATTTAAGATGTTCAATCCACCGTTATGTGTCCCCACCAAAAGGTTCTGATCGTTATCAAAAGCGATGGCTTTAATGTTGTTTGTACTTAAGCTATTGGGGTTATTTTCGTTGTTTGAAAAATAGCTGATGGTATTGGTGGCCCTGTTCCAATAGTTAAGGCCTTTATCATTGGTCCCGATCCAAAAATTACCTTTAGCGTCTTCTTTAATCGCGCTGACCACTTCGTCATTTAACGAAAGCCGGCCTGTATTCTGACTGAGCAGGTTAAATTTGATATCGTTTTTATGGTAATAATTAACCCCACCGTAAAAAGTTCCAAGCCAGATGCCATTCTGTTTATCCTTAAAAAAACAACGGACCGAATTCTGGCTGATGGTATAAGGTTGAGAAACCTGGTGAAAATAGTTTTCTAACGTATTATTATTCAGGTTTAAGATGGATAAACCTTTAAAAGTTCCAAGCCAGATATTCCCATCGGTATCTTTTCCAACGCAACGGATATTGTTATCTGCTATGCTTTTAACACCGGGCGAATGTAGAAAAACGTTTTTTTCGCCGGTCTCGAAATGATACCGGATAAGCCCCTTCCCCTCAGTAGCGACCCAAAACACATCTCCATCGATATACACGTCGTTAATGGGCGGTTTATCGGTTCCTAAATCAATTTTAACCAGTTTGTTTTTGGCGCCGGTCATTTTAAAAAGCCCAACTTCGGTACCGATTAAAATGGTCTGTTTCCAGCTACCAATATAAACAACTCTTTTGATGCCGGTATTAAACGAGTCGTAATTAACCTGTTTAAACTGCGATTCGCCCGCAGCCAGTTTAAAAATACCACCTACTACAGAAGTAACCCATATATTATGCTGAGGATCTTCAGTAATGGAAGAAACATACCATTCGCCAAGACTACGGGGCAGTTTGTAATTGGTAAAGCCATCTGTAGTATAGTTGTAACAGCTTACGCCCTGGTTTCCGCCTACCCATAAACTGCCTTTATGATCGATAAAAAGGGTACGGGTATAGTAAGACTGTAAACTTTTAGGATCTGATTTTACTGGACGGTAAACTTTGAAACCCTTGCTGTCGTAACGGTTAAGCCCGTCCTGTGTGGCCATCCAGATAAAGCCCAAGGTATCTTGTTTAATGGAAAAAACCGTGCTTTGCGATAATCCTTTATCAACCGAAATATTACGAAAATAACGTTCTTCTAATTGCGCATGCGCATGGCTCCCAATAAAAATAAGGGAGGTGAAGGTTACAAAAACAGCCAGCCAGCGGTAATTACTGCTGGTTATATTTAATATTTTTAGGGTTGTTTTTTGAAACATACGTTTTTCAAATTTAATAATTTTCGTTGTCATCTCGAGTATATTGCAGTCGTCATCCGATAGCTATCGGATCCCGCGCAGGCGGGAATCTTAAAGCTTATTGCATTACGGTTCCCAACAGCCTATTACTACACTAAAAATCCTCTATAATTTACATTTATTTTAAAATTGGTTTAAATTATTCTTTATCATAAAGGACAACATCCGGTAATTTATCCACTACTTCCTGTTTATCCAGTTTTGTTCCTTTCATTTCTAATAAGGTAGAACTACCTGTTAGTTGGGGTTTGTAAGCCTGCCCATTAAAACTGACCGGTAAATCGCCATAATTGAACAAGGCATTAGCCAGTTTGCCAAAAACCTGTAATACCGCTTTTTTATTACCATCCAGCTGTACCTGAATATCCCAATCACCTAGCTGTAAATGAGTGAGTCCGCTTTTAGCTGATAGCGTTTTGATGACTTCTGTTTTGCCATCTTTAACCTGAATGATGGTAAAAAACCTAAATTTTTGTGCCGGCAACGAGGTAATGCCGGCATGCCATTAGTCGACAAAATCTTTAATTTTTCCTTCATCATTGGTTACCTTGTTCCAGTTCACCGCAGTTTCGTAAAATTTGTTGTGCACATTTAAGCCTAAAGTGCTATTGGCAAATACGGCGGCATTTACATTGCCTAAATCTGTTTTTAAGGCAAAATGCTGTTCATTGGTGTTATTGGTGGGTTGTGCTTCGATGGTATAATATGGCGCATGGAATTGTGTGGTCCATTTTACAGCTTTGTTGGCTTCCAATTCATCGTATAATAAAATATAACCACCTTCTAATTGAAGCATATGCCTGCGGTACAGGGTTACACCACTTTCGCCATAACCATTCGCCTTATTTGGCACTAAATTGATCTGCTTAAAGCGATCCAGCCAAAATTCACTTTTAATTTCGCCATAAGCCTTGCTGGCATCGCCCAGGGCGTATTGAATGTGCTGTCCGGTAATTGCCCTCGGAATCCAGCCATAACCTTCTTCGCCAATTTTTTGGTTTAAACTATCGGCCAGAATGGTGTTATATGCTTTTGAACTGCGGTAATACAATAAATTATGTTTATCACTAAAATTGCTGTAATAGCCGCTTCCACCAAACAATACCTTTCCTTTATAATTAATGGTAAAAGCATTTTGCGAAGCATGCCCATGACCTGATGAACCAAATGGACTGCTAAACAGGTAACTGCTTAAGGTTTTATCCGCATTTGCCAAATCCTCGTGCATGGCTACTACACCCACATCAGCAAAATCGCGGCTTTTAGGCAGTTTTTCGGGCGATAAAACTGGCAATTTGCGGTCTGGTTTATAATTTAACAGGCGGAATAAAAGGTAATCATCTGTTCCTCGGAAATAATCGGGATGGCTCGTCTTTATTGCATTTACATACCAGTTTAGGTAAGGATTGTTCATTCTGAAAGTAAGTGCATCAGCAAACCATGCTTCGCCTTTTACTACGTCAGGGATATTCTCCCACATATCGCCAATAGCCGTAGATGCGGCATTATTAGGGTGTGTGTACAACATATAATAAGGTAAATTCTGCATCCAGGGCAATTTAAAATAATCTACACCGCTAAAATCGCCGAACATTTGCGAAAGGTAAATAATCGATTTAAAATTAACCCTGAAATAACCATTTCCCTCATGCCAGCCGCCGTCGGTTGTACCCAATACCGGAAAACGAGCCGACCATACTTCGTACATATAGGTTAACCATTCTTTGGCTTCGGGTACTTCGTTCACTACCGCAACCGTAGCAATGGCTAAGTTGCGCAGGGTAATCTGCCATACGTGGTTATCGCTTACATGCAGTTCGAAACGGTTGGGCAAATGGTCGTAAACCCGTTTAGCCCTGGTGGTAATGATGTTTTTAAACAGTTCTTTCTCCTGCTGATCTAAAAAAGCATAACCAGCATCGTAAAACCAGCCCAGGGCTTCCAATACCGCTCCGCTTGTAAAATCATCGCCTGTGGCCAGTCCGTTAGGATCCATTTTGGCGATATTAAGTGCCCTGCGTTTAGCATCGAGTATAAAACGCTTGTCTCTGGTGAGTTGATAAGCAATGCAAAGGTTACGCACAGGTGTGCCCACGGCATCGCCAAAACCATGGTACATGCGTTCGATGATAATTTTCTTTTCCCGGTTATTTTTCCCCGTGGTGTCAATAATCCGCTGTGGTTTTTCGGTTGGCAAAGGTTCTTTCATCAGTTTTTCGGCAAAAGCAATAAACTTTTTCGCTTCCGGATTTTCGAGGTTATTGCGGTAAAAATCATCCCCTATCCTATTCATATCCCACAATAACGGGTGTGCCCCCTGGTTGCGTTTTAAAACCTCGTTTACGGGTGGTGATACCTTTTCACTGGCATATTTTCCATCCACCACAAAATTATAGGTTGGCGACCATGACCACTGTTTTGCCCCTTTTAGCGCATAGCCATACTTCCAATACCATTTACCGGGTTTTAAGGCTTTGTGTAAAGGATAAACCGCCCAACGCTGCTCCTCGCTTTCTGTTAAATCGTTTTTAAAATCTTTATCACTCGCCAATACTACCTTGTAACGCACGTTCCCAATATTCGGATCTTCGGGTACCTCGCTACCGCTTTCCATTGGCGTTACCATATTTTTACCATTGGTACCCGGCCACAATAAAGCTGGCGCATTGGTAGGCACCGTAATGCCATTTATTGGGTAAGGCCATTCGCGTACCCGTGCATGCAGTTTGTCGGCGGTTAATCTGATCACGCCAGGCTGCTGTTGAGCTACAACATTTAGTGAAAGTAGTGTTAAGATTGGGATAATTATTTTCTTCATTCTTTGTGGTTCAGTTCTTTTCTTTTTATTTGGCGTGCCCAATGTCATTAAGTTAATGCTCCGGCGCAGGTAATCATGATTAACTACAGATAAAAAGGATACAAACAGATATAAAAATCCGTGTTTATCTGTGCATATCTGTGGTTAAAAACCCTTAATTTACTTCCCTCGCCGTGGGTTTTTCTCTTTTTATCCGGGCGTGCCCCTGCGGGTCGGGCTATTCGCTTCAAGTCCTCTCCCGATGAAGAATCGGGATCCGGGCTTTTCGCTGCTATCCCTCACGCATATTCATCTTTATTTTAAATCATATTAGCGAAATCTACTTTAACAGATTCTCTCCCGATATAAATTGCAAGGCTCGTTAGAGCCGACATTATGGTATAACAAAACATCCGCCTCCTTAAGCCCCAGCGGGGCGACATTATGGCTAGATAAATTCAAACAGATATCTGCCATCGTATTCTACATCAAAATCTGTTAACATTTTTAAATATTCATCTTTGAAGGTTTTCTTTCTATGATGCTCTTCTTGATTAATGATGTAATTAATTACATTATCTCTTTGACTCTTGGCATACGAAAAAGCGCCATAACCCGCTTGCCAACTAAATTTACCTGTAACAAATCCCTGTTCGTTAATCCATTTGCTACTACTGGCTTTTACAATCGCCATAAAATCAGAAATGCAGGTGGTAACTGGCATCCCGAAAAAAATATGAACATGATCTAACCAGCCTCCCACAGCTAAAGACTTTGCTCCATTTGCTGAAATAATACTTGTAATGTATTTGTGCAGCTCATCCCTCCACGGCTTTACAATCAAATTCTGTCTGCCTTTTACAGCAAACACTGCGTGTATCGAAATTTGTGAATACGTATTTGCCATTTTTTATATCATAATGTCGCCCCTACGGGGCTGAGCGCAGTAAGTTTATTTATTTTATCATAATGTCGCCCCTACGGGGCTGAGCGCAGTAAGTTTATTTATTTATCATAATGTCGCCCCTACAGGGCTGAGCGCAGTGGGTTTATTATTTACCATAATATCGCCCCTACAGGGCTAAGTAGTTTGTTCAAATTTCACCCTTACAGGGCTTGGGGATATGATTTTTCCACTATAACAATGCAAGAGATTTCAAATTTCTTAATCCCTTCCAAACCTATAACCCGGCTGTAAACTGATCCCCATTCGTTTTGCACCATTGTTTTAAATAAGCCCTCATTGTTATCAGTTTCTTTTTATAAGCCGCATTTACGGCTAGGTTATTCATTTCTCCGGGGTCTTTGGTCAAATCAAATAATTGTTCTTTTTGCTCCCCCTTATTATAAACGATGTATTTAAAATCTTTCGTAATTACCGCACGTCCATTAATGCCCAGCAGGTCCTCATTATCCGCAAAATCGGTTTCGATTACCAGCGTATCGCGCAGGTTTTTATTGGGTTCTGCCAGTTTCTTACTAATGTCTATTCCCTTTAAATAACGTGGTTTTTGTATGCCGGCCAAACCGCAAATTGTTGGGATCATATCGGTACCGTTACATACCAGCATATCGTCGGTACGCCCTTTCCACTCTCCTAATTTCGAAATGATAAAAGGTACTTTTGAAGCTTCTTCGTATAAAATCTGTTTCTGGTTCCAGCTATGGCCCGCATAACCATCGCCATGGTCGGCTGTAAAAATGATGATCGTATTTTTTTCTACTCCATACTTTTTTAATGAGGCCAATACCATTTCAATATAACCATCTACTTTTTCTACCAGGCGGTTGTAAGCCCAGCGGTATTGTCGCCATTTTTCAGGACTATAGTTAACGGATGGATAAGTGCGCAAACCCACTTTTTTTTGTTGCTCGCGCACAATCTGAGGTTCATTAGCCGGAATTTTCCAATTGGCAGGCAATGGCGGGCATTGATCTGCAGGAGGCGCATCGGCCAGTAAATCCATCTTTAAGCTTTCGCCTCTGGCCCATTCACAGATATCGTGAGGGTTTAAAAACGATGCCACTAACAAAAAGGGTTTGTCTTTATTTTCCTTGATAAAACGCGCACAATAAGCCGGTGTACCCGCATCGTTATAATCGAGAAAATTAGTATTCTGGATATACTCAAATCCGTGCTGACTGATTTTTGTAGCAGGTAAGGGCAGATGCCATTTTCCTACATAACCTGTTTGATAACCCCCGTTCTGGAAAATCTTGCCCATCATTAATAAACTATCAGGCCATTGGCCATCTTTTTCGGGTGCATTGCCTACAAAACCTGTTTCGAATGGCATTTTGCCACTAAAAATCGCTGTGCGCGATGGGGTACATAAAGGTTGTGCACAGTAAGCTTTGGTAAACCTGATTCCATTATTAGCCAGTTTATCCATAGCCGGGGTATTTAGCTCTTTATTCCCTGCAATGCTCATCGCTTCTGCCGTTTGCTGATCGGTCATAATGATCAGGATGTTTGGCTTATTACCATTTTGAGCATTGGCTATTGCGGTTAACAAAAGCAACTGGAACAGGATGATATACTTCATATTTTCGAATCGTTTCGGATAACGAATTTAGCCATCCCTACTTATAACAAGTTTAGAATATGGTTAAAATAGATTCAATTTTGATGAAAAACAGTAAATATCATGCGATATCCTTATCGGTTGGGATCAAAAGTCATATTATTAAAAGCAGCTCATTAACCTGGATATTGTGCTAATAGTTTGATCAAATGTTTTTGCTGTGCCTGGTAAACCGGATTATCGTATAAGTTTACGCGCTCTGCAGGATCTTCAGAAAGATTATACAGCTCATTTAATTTTTTCCCTTCGCTAACCGTTACCCTTAATTTCCAGTCGCCGTCTTTTACCCCTTCTAAAACACGGTTTACATAATAAATGGGCTGATGTGGCTTATTATAACCTTTAATGCTTAAAACATTTTTAATTGATTCTCCATCCAATGTATTGGCGGGCAATTTTACCTGCACCCAGTCGGCAATGGTAGGCAAAATATCAATATTGGATAAAGGTGTTCTGATTACCCCATTGTTAAGCGTATGGCCTTTATAATAAACAATAAAAGGTACACGATGTCCGGCTTCGTAAGATATCCCTTTCGAACCTTTAAAAATACCTGCCGTGCCAATGTGGTAAGGCTGGGTAATTCCATCCTCAAACATCCTTTTTGGCGCATTTAGCCAAGGGCCATTATCACTGGTAAAAATAAAAATGGTATTATCCGCCTGTCCGTTTTTTTCGAGGATTTTCCAAAGTTTGGCCATTGCTCCGTCCATATCCTCAATTACATTGCCCAATGCGCCTCCGGCAGAGTGCAAACCATTTTTCTTAGCTGCCAAACCCACCGGTAAGTGCGGCATGTTATAGGTAAGGTATAAAAAAAAGGGCTTTTTTTCCTTGGCGGATGCATTTACAAATTTAATACTCTCTTTGGTGTATAAATCGGTAAGTGTGGTATCTTCTGGTTTATAAATCTCCGGCCGGGTATTTCTAAAAATTTTGATTACGGTATCGGTTTGCACATAAGGGGCACGGTAATCGTGACTATACAACATGCCATAAAACAGATCAAAACCTTGCTTATTGGGCAACGCTGTACCATAATCGCCCATGTGCCATTTGCCTATGCAGGCCGTTCTATAACCAGCAGGTTTCAGCATTTCGGCAATGGTTATCTCAGCATCTTTTAAACAGGGTTTTTCGCCCGGACCAACCGGCCAAACCAGATCGGTGCGGGTACAATACCGGCCTGTAATTAAGGAGGCCCGTGAGGGTGAGCATGTGGGTGATGTAGTGACAAAATTGGTGGCTAAAACACCCTTCCGCGCCATCCCATCAATAAATGGGGTATTAATTAACGGATTGCCGTAACAGGAAAGATCACTATAGCCCATATCATCGGTAAGCACAACAATTACATTTGGCTTTTTCTGTGCAAACACGGACGACTGCAAGGCAGCAAACAGCAACAGTGCAGATACACCTTTATATATTTTTTTTAACATCTTAATTTCTAGCTGATTTTAATGAATACGCCTACGTTAATTAAATTTTCCCTTCAATTTCTGATACTTCAACAGAGCCTCTAAAAAATAATAATCGGCGTAAATTAAACCGCCATCTACTTCCGATTTTCTTAAATAATTACCGGTAGCATGTTTCAATAAATAAATGCCTTTACCGCTTTCGTTTAAATATTTTGAAGAAGCCAGGCTCAACAGGATTTTCTGCCCTGCGTTAAAATATTTTTTCCCGTTTTTGGGCGAAAGCGTTGCCAGTTGCATCAAAGCAGAAGCCAGTAAAGCTGCCGCTGAGGCATCTTTAACTGTAGGGTATTTTGGCACATTATAATCCCAGTAAGGCACCATGTCTTTTGGCATATTCGGATTGTTTAAAATGTAGCTGGCAATATTTTCTGCCTGATTTAAATATTCCTTTTTACGGGTATATTGATACATAAAACTAAAGCCATATAATCCCCAGCTCTGTCCGCGGCTCCAGGCTGCCGTAGCCGGATCGCTGTTGCCATTGTTCCAATCGCGTTTACGCATCTGGCCGTTAGCAGGATTATAATCTACCACGTGCGAGCAGCTGTAATCGGCCCGGTACTGGTTTTTCATAGTGGTGTTACTGTGCTGTACAGCTACTTGATAATAAGTACTGTCGCCTGTAAATTTCGTGGCATTCAATAACAGTTCAAGGTTCATCATGTTATCAATAATCACCGGGAATTTCCAATCGCGTTTCTCATCCGGGTTCCACGACATGATGGATTTTACCACTGGATTATACCTTTTAATGGCTGTTTTTGAGGCCTCTATAATTACGGCTTTATATTTTGGATCATGAGTTAAACGGTAGCCATTACCATAACTGCAATAGATCATGAAACCAATATCATGATCAGTGCTAAAGTGTTTATTAGCTTCTACCAGTGCAGTGGTATATTTTGCTTTTTCCAGTATTTCTTTATCTTTTGTAAACTCGTAAGTCAACCATAAATTGCCAGGATAATAACCACTCGTCCAATCGGTAATCGGCTGGAAGCCTTTTTCAATGGAACGGGGTATTTTATGTGTTTTTTTTACAGTATCAAAAGCCCGGTTCAGGTATATTTTTTCGAGGGCAAAAATCGAAGCGATTTTTTCATCGCTGAGCGTTTGGGCACGTACCGAGGTTACAATGCCAATTGCCAGCATCAGCATCACCATTGATGCAAAAAGAATTTTATGTTTACTCATCATTTCTATAGGTAAATTTTATGGCATAGCCCCTTAGCGGTAAGTGTTTTTGCCCACCGGAAACTGTTTTATTAATCCTTATTTACAATTTAGGGATTTCAATACTTATTGGTGCCGCATTGTATAAAGCAGCCTGGTAGTTATAAAAGGATTCATCCCTTTTATCGGCCAGTTCGGCTACAATTTTACTGCCTTTGCCTTCGGCGGTAATGGTTACATATTCCCCATCGCGCGGATAAATACCGCCCAGTTTATAGGCATATTTCCCGGGTTTTAAGGCCTGTGAAAGATGCAATACCAATTGTTCTTTATCGATCGATGGCGATGGATTGCTCATGGTGAGTTTCCAGCTGCTTCCATTATCTTTTAGTATCATCAGTGCCGGTGCTTCTGCTTTAACCGTTAAACCCCCAACCGTAATTGTGGCGTCCTTAAAAAATGCTGTTTGCCAGGTCTTATCCTCACGGGCATATACGCCATGAGCCTCTCCATCTTTTTTCAACTGGATATCTTTCGCATAACGGCTCAGAACAGCAGGCATATCATTGGCAGTAACATTGGGCACCAGGAAATAGGTATAACCCTGATCAGCAACCGGTTCAAAACCATGATTGATTGCTACAATGTAACCCGGTGTTTTATTGGCATTTGCCGGATCGGTGATGTTGATTTTAGCACCTGTTTTGATTACTATATGTTGTTTCCCTTCAGGATAAATGATGTATCCTTTATCGCCCGTTTGTAACCAGATGGGCTGATTGCTTTCAAAAACAAGATCAACAGATTGCGAGGGTTCAATAATTTCGGTTTTACCATTGGCAAAAACCGTTAAAGGTTGCAAAAACGCAGATTGATCAACGGTGGTGATGATCTCTTTTTGCTGTCCCGGGCGAAAGCGTTTGATCTGGTTGCCTTGAGCAATAATTTTATCGGCAATGAAAAAATAACTTTTTTGAGCCGTGGCAGAACTGTAGGTTTCGCCCGGTAAATGCTGATAAATCCCGACGCCCGATTGCCCGTCGGCTGTAACGCCCGCCACCTCATTATTGCCAGGTAATGATGCCTGCGCATGCCCGCCGGGAATAGCATCGCTGCGCCATTCTTCGGTTAGGCCGGGTAAAGCATGCCAATCTAAATTAGCCAGTACTTTTTCCGAATATTCATCACCTTTAATTTTGAGCGGAAGAATACCATAACCTGCATACCACGATCTGCGGACGGTTCCAAAATCTTCGGCCCCTACTGTACGTTTTGATTTTAATTTTAACGATACATAAAAGGGTTTTTCATTTTCGCCACGGCGGTGTACCAAAAATTCGTTAACCCAATAGGCATCGGTACCTGAGTATTCGTGATTATTGCTTTTGATTTTTTTGTAGATATCATCAAGTGCAGATTGATTATTGATTTTTGTGTTGTCACTTTCCGAAGTTTTCAAATCTTTAATTGCTTGCAGGTAAGTTTGGGTAACAAATTTTTGCAGATCCTCACCATAAGACCTTCCGCTAATTAAAAAATCGAACCTGTTTTTATAAATTATCTTAGGATATACGCTTTCCAATCGATCTGCCGGAAACTGATAAGCACTATTAGGCAGCTTAAAATCGGTATTTTTAAACTGGGCAAAGCCTGCCAAAGCATCGGTTAACCACTCGAAACCATATGCAACCATGGCCGCATCTGTAGCATTAGCAATATGATGTGATACTGTACCGTCTGGCTGAAAACCAGATTGTACATACTGGTGTGCCGGTACTTTGTACTTTGTCATCCAGCGAGCTACATCAGCCACCACCCCGTTCGGGCTCCATCCCGGCGAAAAGCTCATCCCCTTAAAAGGCTGATCTTTATAATAATCGCTGTACCAGTATTGTACATAGGTCATTGGGCGATTATAATCGGCCCAGATAATTGGTAATGCCAGCATCATCCGGCTACGGTGCCCCAGGTTGGCATCGCCCCATGCACCCGATGAACGTAACGTATCGGTAATTTTTCCCCATCGCTCGGATGGATCATTTACAGCTCTTCTATTGGCTACTTCTGCCATGGCGGTTTGAAAAAAGCGTACCAGATCATAGTATACACGTTCGGCCTGTTTATCGCCTTGCTTCATTTCTGCAATTATTTTGGGCATTAAATGTATCACCGGGACAATCAGTGCATCAGAGATTACCCACTGGTGGGTTACCACCTGCTCTTCGAGAAGGTTGTGCAGTTTTAAGTTAGAAAATCCATCGCCCGTACAATTACCTATTGGTTTTCCATCTATAATTACATCTTTTCCCTCTACCGGAATGGCTTCGGTATAAGCGATAATGGCATTGTAAAGTGCTTTTTTTAACTTTTCCCTGTCCGCAGCATTTCCTTCAGGCCCATATTTTTTTGAGGTGGCATAGGCATAACCCAAACCTCCAATATTGTTTGAAACAGCTTCCCAATCGTATTCTATACTTTTGCCTGCGGGTTTATAAGCTGCAGGATTTTTATGGTAAAAGCTATATTGGGTAAATTCGCCATTTGTCGATTCTAAACTTGCAATGGTTTTTTCAACCTGGGCATCTGTCGGTTTTTTACGCCCAAACATTCTTCCATTTGCTGTAGTTAGCGTTTTGTCTTTATAACGGTTAAACAAGGTTTGCCATAAGGTTTCTTTAACCACTTTTACCGTTACGGAAAAAGAATTAAGTTGATTGGTGCCATCTTTTAAAACCACAGTGAGTTGTTGGTCGCCCAAAAACTTTCCGTCCAGGTTTTGTTTGGTGCTCAGTATACCCATAATTCTTCCGGCAGGATCAAACCGGGTGTTAATGGTAAACAGATTATCTTTTTGGCTGGCAATGGCAAACTGATAACTTTTGGGAATGGGCTTCGTAAGCACATCTTTGTTCCGTTCTAAATGGATCCGCCCCGTTACTTCAGTATTTTCGGGGCTATTTGCTTCAATATCAAAATAGCCGGCAAATATTTTTTCCTGTGAACGGGCATTGTTAAACATTGAAAATAGCAGTGTAAAAACCAGCAATATTGTTATTTTTTTCATTTGGTTATTTTTGGTTAGTACTAATCAAACAATTATTACTGATAACGAAATTAGCCCCATATTACTAAAGGCAGTTTAACAGATGTTTAAATTACTTGCAATTTTGACTAATAAGGCAAAATATTATTATGAATACGTGCTTTTAAGAAAAAACTGAATGATGTACAGAAAAAAGCTTATTGTTGTAAAGCAAGATTTCCCTACTTCACATACAACACTCAATATCAGCCAAATAAGCACAAAACAGCATTCATCAAATGTTAAAGTTATTTAGCTAAAATCAAAAGCCTTTACTGAGATACTAAGTCTATATTTAAATGTTTAACTATTAAAAAACAGACAATTATGGACTTTAAATTATCTTATCAAAAATTATCCAAACTATTTTTCATTATCTCATTGTATACGGCAATGGGCTGTAAAAAAGCACCAGAACCGGCGCTAAATTTTGGTAAAGCGGTTGGTTCATCTACCACAAATGGTGTTCAGTCGTTCACCCTTTTGCCTATTCCAAACCGGGTGTTCGTAGAAAAGGATACCGCAAAAATGTCCGATATTATAGATAACCAATGGGTGGCCATTGGCAATAAAAATCCTGATGCCCTGCAAAAAGACAACACCTTACTTTTTAACAACAATTACTCCTATCGCTTTGAGCTTAAGAAGGATGGCAAAACAAGAGATCGTATCGAACTACAATATACCTATGCTACAGCGCTTAATTACGCCGGTGTTTCATCTGCTGATTATATAAAAGATCAAAAACTTTTTACTGTTAGTGAGCACGGCAAGGGTATTTCTCCTCAAGGCAGCAAATGGCGCTACGTTTTTTCTGCATACATACCTTCTTCAACAGACGAGAAGGCTACTGCTATTTTCGCACAAATACACGGCATGTGCGATCGTACCTTGGTAGTATCTCCTGATGGCACACAGACTATGCTTACAAAAGACGAATTTTTGGCAAAGAGCGAAACGATGATATTCGATACCGGCATTGGTTATTCAAAAGTAAATAACGTAATGGGTGAACGCAATGGATGGAAAATGGATACCAATGGAGACCCGCAGATGGAAATGGGCTTTGCCAATAAAAAATTTTATATTTCTGTTTCATCAGATCGTAAATGGGCTACTAATATTGATGACCGTAGTGGTGCTAATATTACCAGGGTTGGGCCAATGCAACCTGTTATCTCTAAGGAAAAATTTAAAGTGGCTACAAATGTATTCCAGATTCCCTTTGCCGATTACCCAAAAGATACCTGGGTTACTTACACGATGGATATTGATTATTGTACCTATAATGGACCACTTAACCAAATAACTTCTCCTGGAAAAATAAACGTGGCCTGGAGCTATAAGAATAAAGAAGATAAGCTGGAAAACAATATCATTGTAACTGACGCATCTGTTGACATTGGCCGTAATGATGCTACCGGTTACTATTTTAAATTCGGAATTTACCGTCCAAGCAGTACTGAGCCATTTGTTGTAAATATGGCCGGTTTCTCGCAAACCCAACGATAATTGTTTTTTAATGATCAGGTAATTAATTAATAAAGCCCGCTTTTTCCAATTTGAAAGGAGCGGGCTTTTTGTATAAATAAGACATGATTAACAGGCCAATAAATGATTATTCTTAATGTTTAAGACTATATCCCTGCTCTTTTTGCTGATCAAGCAGTTGTTTTAATTCTCTCACCACTTCTGGATATGCATGATATAAGTTGGTGGTTTCTTTTTCATCTTTTTCCATATCATACAATTGTCCGGGTATATCCGTTTTCAAATTCTTTTCCGACCAGCCTCCACTTCCCTTTCCATCGATAAATTTCCATTTGTCTTTTCTGATGGCAAACATGCCGTACATAGAGTGATGGATAATATCTGGTCGGGAGATTTTTTTATTGCCAAAAATCAATCCGGAAAAATCAAAGCTATCTGGTCCGGCATTTTCTGGCAATTTTTGTCCGGTAAATCCTGCAAGTGTAGCCATAAAATCAGTTAAGCAAATTATTTCTTTAACCTCTTTATTTTTAGCCAATTTACCCGGCCAGCTAATGAGTAGCGGAACATGATGTCCACCATCCCATATATCTGCTTTTTGTCCTCTGGAGATATAATTGGCTTGGTGGGCCGGATATTTTTTCTGGTCCTGCGGTCGCCAGTCGGCTCCATTATCTGAGGTAAAAATAACAATGGTATTTTCTGTTAATTTTAAACTATTAAGGCAATGCATCACCCTGCCAACCGCATCATCAGTATGCATCACAAAATCGCCATATAGCCCGGCACCAGATTTGCCTTTAAATTTATCACCCGGAAACCAAGGGGTGTGAGGTGAAGTAAGCGGGAGATAAAGAAAAAATGGCTGATCATTTTTTTTGCTCTGATCAGCTATATACTGATTGGTTTTGGTGATAAAATGATCAAGTGTTTCTTCAAATTTAAAAGAAGGAGAAGCGTACCCCCCTCTATAAAAAACACCTCTTTCGCTATCCCTTGGTGCTACGGTAGAAAAAGGGTAATCAACGCTTAAACCATTTTCGAAAAAGCTATACGGTGCCATATCAGCTGATGCGGGAATGATGTAACTATAATCGAATCCTATGGTATGGGGGCCATTTTGATAGGGCAATTTAAAGTTTGCGTTGGTAGCATCTGCAGTATCGGTATTTGCATTTAAAATTGCAGGTTTCGAAGCATCAATTGGCTTCCAGTTAATGCCTAAATGCCATTTACCTATTACAGCAGTGCTATAGCCTGCATTTTTTGCTACATCGGCAATGGTATACCGGTCATCTTCTATCAATGCCGGCGAAAAGCTCCTCAACACGCCTTGTTTTAAAATGCTTCTGAAACAGTAACGCCCGGTTAATAAACCATAACGTGTAGGTGTGCATACTGCAGAGGGTGTGTGCGCATTGGTAAAAATTAAACCGTTATTGGCCAACCGGGTCAAATTCGGGGTTTCTATCTGCGCATCGGGATTAAGCTTTTTTAAATCTCCATAGCCTAAATCATCAGCCAAAATGATGATAATGTTAGGTTTTTTAGATGTTTTGGCTTTTTGTTGTGCATCACCTGTACCTGGAATAATGCACAAAACCATAAGTAAGCTGATTATCAGCTTGACTGTATTTTGTTGTACCTTTTTCATCATTACGAAAGAACTAAACGGGATTATTTTTTAGCCTGGCATTAATTAAAAACCTGGGTTTTGCCTGGTTATATTTTTGTTAACATCTTTCTCATTTTGAGGAAAAGGATATAATTCATGTTTCCCCTTAACGAAATTTGTACCTGCAACATAAGCATATTGAGGGCGAATGGCTTTCAAAGCATCCTGAGTAGCTTTTATTTTATCGCCCAACAGGTTCCATCTGATCAAATCTGCACGTCGCATGCCCTCAAAACAAAGTTCCCATGATCTTTCATTTTGGATCCTTTGTAAAAAATCCGCTTTACTTAAGCCGGCAGGCAAATCTGCGTCGCTGTTATTCTTTTTAGGCAAAAGTGTTGCAGTTGCCGTAGCACCAGTACCTGCACCATTAATGGTGACTGTTGGCACAGAAGTGTATCCTCCACCCTGGTTAAGTATGGTAATGGCTGTTATTTTACCTGATGTGATAACAGGGGCTGCATAGGCATCTGTACCAGCTCCGTTAATGGTTATGCTTGTTGCAGCGGTATATCCTGTTCCACCGGCACCAAGCGTAATGTTAATGCCACTGCCCGGTGTATTGGTACCGAAAGCTCTTCTCCTAACGGTATTAACCGCATTATAAGCATCAGGTGTTGGGCCATTGTTCAATTCGTTATCAATTTCAGCCTTCATTAACAATACGTCGGCATACCTCATGGCAACGTAATTTACATTGGTATATGATTTTTCGAGCGATGAGTTTTTCTGGTATTCTTTGCTCCATTTTTGTGGTGCCCATTGTTCGTCCTGTCTGGCAGTTAATAAGGGTACACGGTTTCCGTTAACATCCAAGCTGTATCTTGCTATCGAAAAATCGCGCCTTAAATCTCCATCTGCAAAACTGGTGTAAAATGATGCAGGTACAAAAGTTCGGTATAATGAACCGCCGTAAACGCCCACCACTGTTGATGGCCCGTTAAAGAAACCAAAACTTGAGCTGCTTGTGGTGGTAATTGCAGGGGTATAAAACGACATTTCGAACAAACTTTCCTTTGGCTCGAAAACTTGCTGAGATTGGTTTTTAAAAACCTGGCTATAGCTTGGATTTAACTGGTAAAGTCCTGAAGCAATTACATCGTTTACCTGCGTTTGGGCAATTTGATAAAACCTGGTATAATCAGCAGGTCGCTGCATGGTTCCATCGGCCCTTAACGAGTATCCACCGGCAAACAAGGCTACCCTCGCCAACATGGCTTTAGCGCCAAATTTATTTATCCTTTCATCGGTTGCAATAGTTGCTGGTAAAACTTCAATAGCCTCCTGCATATCTTTGATGATTTGACCATAAATTTCATAGCGGTCTGTTAATGGCAACCTTAATTCATCTCCGGTGACCGAACTTTTAATTTTGAAGGGTACATCACCCCAAAGCCTTACCAGTTCGGCGTAATAAAACCCACGCAGAAATTTAGCTTCGCCCAGCATCCGTTTCAAATCTGTTTTTTGCGCTTCGGTTCCATTGTTGTATAAATCCATTTGCGGAATGCGCTCAATCACTACGTTGGCACGATCTATACCATTATATAAGGCACTCCATGTACTGTAAAACAATGAATTCCCTGGCGTATAGTAGTAGTGCGAAACTTCTCTCCAATCGTTAACGGTATTTCCGGGACTTAAAAATTCAACATCAGTATCCGCATCGTACACCAGCGGAATGTACCAGGCGTAAGTATCAGGCGTTTTCATCGTTTCATATACCCCTAACGTGGCCGAATAGGCCTCAGCAACGGATTTGAAAATGCTAGCTGATGTAAAAGAAGAATATGGTGTGGTTTCTACCGATTTTTTGCATGAAATAAATGAGGTTAGTATGATTAAACCAACTAATGCCATTTTGCTGATATAAATAAGCTTTGTTTTCATTTTTATATTTTTATAGTGATAAATTCAAGCCTGCCACAAAAGATTTACCTCTTGGATAGGCACTAAAATCAACACCCGGGGTTAATGGATTTCTGATTACGCTAACTTCCGGATCGTAGCCTGAATAGTTGGTAAACACGTGCAGGTTGTATGCCGTAAAGTAAAAACGGGCATTGGCAATGCTAAGTTTACTCAGCCATTTTTTAGGTATGGTATAGCCTAAACTCACGTTATTTATTCTTAAAAAGGAGCCATCTTCAATCGAGAGACTTGTTAACCGGCCTACTGTGCCACCTATTGAAGCCACTTGATTCTTGCCCCGGTTTAAGGCCTCAAGCTCTACAGGGCTGGTTACCAATTGCCCAGCGGCGTTTACATTTGTCCACCTGTCTGCCTGAAAAGCCAGATTGCTGTTAAAATCTCCAGATATGCCGAGGTTATTCTGGAAATTACCATTCAGGATATCATTACCATAAGTAAAGTCTAAGAAAATACTCAGATCGAAGCCTTTATAGCTAAAATTATTGTTGATACCACCCGTAAATTTTGGATTGGCGTTTCCAATTGCTGTACGGTCAAATTCATTGATTACGCCATCCGGTGCACCATTTGGACCGCTAATATCCTTATACTTTGCGTAACCAGGCTGTGCCGGATTACCATTATTAACCACCCCGGCTTTTAAACTATAGGTACCCGTTGTGGTATTGTAATTAAAATCATTAACCTGGTAAAGACCATCGTTAATATAGCCATACATAATACCAACAGGTTGCCCTACCTGTACGATATAGTCGTTAATTGCCGGATTATAACTATTCACCAGCAAAGAATTCTCATCATTGCTTAATTTTAGCACTTTAGTTTTGTTAAAGGCGATATTGAAACTTGTATTCCACAAGAAATTGCTGTTTTTAATATTAACCGTGCTTAATGTCAATTCGATCCCTTTGCTTGAGGTTTCACCAATATTCTGAAGCTGGGTAGTAAAGCCAGAACTGGCCGGAATCCTGGTATTATACAGCAAATCTTTCGAACGGTTATCATATAATTCGGCAGTAAGCATAATTCTTTGCTTAAACAAACCCACATCCAATCCAATATTACCCTGTACAACGGTTTCCCATTTTAAAAACGGATTGGCCAGGTTAGCCTGATATAAAGTATTAATAATCCTGTTATTAAGCGGATAATTGCCCATTACATAAGTACTCAAAGCAGCATAATTGGCAATGCGGTTGTTACCCGAATGTCCGTAACTCATCCTTAACTTCAGGTCGGAAACCGCCTTAACGTTTTTCATAAAAGACTCTTCAGCAATTTTCCATGCGAATGCACCTGAGGGAAAGTATCCGAAAACATTCTGATCACCGAACTTAGAAGAACCGTCTCTTCTGATTGAAGCACTAAAGAGATAACGGCCTTTGTAAGCGTAATTTGCCCTGGCAAAAAATGACAACAATTTATCATCTTCGGCAAAAGAGCTGGGAAAATTGGCTACTGTTCCTGCGCCTAAATCGTCGACACCATTATTAACCGTCGGAAAACCGCCTGCGCTGGCCGCAAACCGCTCTGTATAGTTATAAATATACTCTTGCCCAATTGATGCATCGAATTTATGATCTTTTGCAAAAACATTGGCATAGGTAATCACATTGTTGTACGACAACCGTTTAGTTAACGCATCGCTTATCCCTCCGTTTGGACCACCAGCGCGTATAGCCTGGATATTGGTTGCATCGATAAAGGTTTTTATTTTATTGGTCTGGCTGTTGAAACTCACCAAGCCGTTATAGGTTAAATTTTTCAGGAAACTATACCTAACTGTTGCACTGGCATTTAAACTTTTAATCGACTGTTCGATTTTACGTGAATTTAACGAGATAACCGGGCTTTGAAATGCCGGATTACTTTGATTATCCAATGGATCTGTTGTATCATCCAGCAGATCTAAATCGTTATCATTTTTTCCATTGATAGGGCGGTATTGCAGCAAAGTCTGTAAAAAGCTTAACCTTGCATTGCCACCCGTTTCGGTACCCCCTGTACCATAAATAAATTGATTGGAATAGTTTACGATACCGGTTACCACAGCCTTGCTACCGATATTGTTGACTACCGTAAGTTTGGCGATATCTTTATCTGCCCCGCTATTTAATAAAATACCATCATTGTTATTTTTGGAGTAAAAAAGGTTATATTTAATTTCATTAGAGCCTCCATTGATGCTAACCTTATGGTATTGGCTCATCACCGTTTTACCCATTACTTCCTTTTGCCAGTTTACACCAGGCCTGTTTCCGTACCTGATCTGCAAAGAATCGTAGGAACCATAAGTTTTAAGAAAAGTAGCTAACCTGGCTGGATTAGACAATGCATTTTCATAAACATATTGTACATATTGGTAGGGATCTAAAACAGGTAAATATTTACTGATCGTTTTAGCACCTACATAACCATCGTAACTGATGGTCGTTTTTCCGCTTTTCATCTTTTTGGTGGTTACTAAAACAACTCCATTGGCACCACGTGCACCATAAATGGCAGTTGCAGAAGCGTCTTTAAGTACATCAATAGATTCTATATCTGTTGGATCCAAAAATGCAAGCCCTTCTGTTTGCGGTACCCCATCAACAACATATAAAGGCTCATTACTCTGCGTAATAGAAGTACCTCCCCTTATTTTAATAGAAGGTTCTGAACCCGGATCTCCACTGCCCATGGTAACCTGCATACCCGCAATACGGCCTTGCAAAGCCTGTGCAATGTTTTGTACAGGTACTTTCGCAAGTTCATCACCTTTTATAGATGATATTGCCCCTGTTAAATCTTTACGGGCTACGGTTTGTCCGTATCCC
Organism: Pedobacter jeongneungensis; assembly: GCF_000633455.1. Lineage (GTDB taxonomy): Bacteria > Bacteroidota > Bacteroidia > Sphingobacteriales > Sphingobacteriaceae > Pedobacter > Pedobacter jeongneungensis_A. Next base: position 234,536 of record NZ_AYMG01000013.1, on the reverse strand, counting down.
GTAACCACAACCTCGTTCAGGTTATTGGTATCATTTATTAACTTTGCATTAATGGTGGTTCTATTGTTTACCTGTTGTTCTACCGTTTTGGTACCCAGGTAAGAAAAAACCAATCGGCTGCCTGGTTTTACTTTAATGGTAAATCCTCCATCGTTACCTGTTATGGTGGTATTGGCTGTACCCTTTTCATTTACGGTAGCCCCAGGTAATGGTAAATTTGTTTCATCTCTTACCACTCCTTTTACAGTAATAACTTCTTGCGCAAAAAGTATTTTACAGGTACTGAGCAATAAGAATAAGATTATAATTCGTTTCATGTGATTTCCCTTATCAGTGAATTAATTTTTTATTAAGTGAGTTGAAAAGCCGCTTTGATGAATAAATTGGCAGCTGTTTTAACTGTTGCCGTTAATAAATATTCGTCAAAACACTCTGCTGCCGGTTCAACGGTAATTTCAGTAAAACCATTTATGCCGGTTAACTCCATTCCTGCCTGTATCGTTTTGGTTTCGCTGTTGGCTACTGTACTGTCTTTATCATATACGGGTGATAGTGCACCGATCATCGAATCGTTGGTGGTTGTGGGCACAACAGCTGTTCCATCATCATTTCTTCTTACGCCAATCCATGGGCGCAATTGTTTAAGCGTTGCAACCTGAAGTTTATTTACCATTAACCTCAGTTGTGCCGAATGCCTGGCTTCTACCGAATGGATTCTTACTGCTGCAGATAATACAGCATTATTGCCAATTAAGGATATAGCTTGTCCCTTATAGGCCCTCACCCCCAGATCTTCCAGTACCACGGCTGTTCTTAAAAATGTACCATAATTGGTATTTACATTGGCATTAACTTTAGTGTAATCGAAATTGGCATAAGGCATTACTGCTTTAGCTGTGCCGCCCAAATCGGTAATGGTTTTGGTTAACAGGTTAATATGTGCCTGTTCATGATCTCTTAAGGTCGTAATAACCGGTTTATCGGCATCGGGTATTAAATTTGGAGTAACGGTTAAAGCATTGTTATAAAACTGAAATTCCATGTACTCTAAAACCAATGCCAGGTTAAGCGCGTCGATTACGGCTGTATTTGGCGCTGTTTGCCCGTATGCTTTTTGTAACATCGAACTTAAGGCCAGAGGCAATGCGGCTATCGATATTTTTTTACCAACATTTAAAAAGTCTTTAATGGCGCTTCTACGCGGATTTAAACGCTCGTAAATTTCTCCGTCAACCTTTTCTATTTCATTAAGTATATTTAAAATATTCATATCAATAGTTTAAAGGTTAATCACATTTAATTTGGTTTTGATGTATTTCGAGGCCTGAGCCAATACCTTATCAGGCGATAAAATAACATCCAGGCCATCGGCGTTTACTGCACCCAATGCGGCCAGTTCATTTAAATCGGCGAAAAGGTTAACATTAATCTGGCTGCGCACCACCGCAGCATGACGTGCCTCTACCGAGGCAATCTGACTAAAAATAACCAGATTGTAATCGTTTTTACTTCTCACTATGGCATCATTATAAGCAGCCGTGCCTAAATCTTCGAATGTTTTGGCTGCCGTTAATACCGAAGTCGCATCAGTAAAATCGATGCCTGAAAAATCCAGTTCAAGTGTCCCGATCCCTGTAGCGCCTAAAAACCTTTTATAAAATTCGCGGTGTGCAATTTCCTGGAGTTTGATGTCGGTAAACAGCTTTTTTTGTAAATCGGTAAAATTTGCCGGAAAACCTGCAGCAACCTTGATATAAAAAGCAGCTTCCAACTGCTCTAATGCATAAATATAGTTTAACAGACCAGTATCGTCTTTAAAATCAACTGTATTATCTGTATTAATATAAGGTGTTAACGAAGGCGTTTCTTCCTTTTTACAGCCGATGATGCCGATTGCCAATGCAGATGCCCCCGTTAGCTGCAAAAATTGCCTTCGCTGTATAGTGCTAACTGAAAAAAGCTTTTTTTCAGCGCTTGCCTCAGAATTATTTTTAATCATTGTGTTAGTTGATTTATCAAGTTTGGTTAGTTGCAATGCATACCGATAACTGGTTTGGTTAAGTGCCAGCCATTGGTTAATATTAATTGGTTAAATATTTTAAACCTTTTCAGGTTTGTTTAGTCTGTAGGTTATTGTGGAATATAAGGCGTTGATCTCTTCACGCCCATCCATTCATCTACTGGTAACGAATTTAGCATTAGGCAAAGAAAAAGAGTTTCAAATTTGTTTAAAATACTATCAAATTTGAACAACAGTGCTTTAAACAGTCTTTTTTGACCGTTTTTCCGCTCATTTTGAGCTAATGCAAAGTGTAAAAACAGACTATTCTGCGTTCCCCTGTAAGCAATATCCTACATTATCTGACACAAAAAAAGGATATTCTAGCTTTTAGAATATCCTTTTTTGCATTGTGCCTGTTATACTAATATTAGAATTATAACTATTATTTTAAATCAATTACAAAATCATCAAAAGTAATATTATAGGTTCTGATTAGCATATATACCTGCAGAAAGCTTGGAGAGCCAAAGTCGTTTTCCCATTTAATGTAAGTGGGCCTGCTCACTGATAATAATTCTGCTACTTCTTGCTGTGTAAGACCTGATTTTAGTCTAAATCGCTTTAAAGTTTTCCCTAATTTTTTATTCATAGTTATTCATGATGATAAAATATTGTCAGGGATGTTTCCAAATATAAAAGAATAGTGTCTGATGTAAAAAATAATATCAGTGATGTAAAGAAAAGTATCACTTTTGGTTAGAGATTTAAACTCATTTTTGTTGAGAAGAAATTTAAGCTTAAACGATATGGAAACCACCGAGGCTGGGAATTTTCTTTAACAGAATGTGGGCCTGAAAGAAATGAAATTGTAATATGTAATCACCAGTTGGGGGCGTTCTATAAGAGAACATGCAATTATTCAAAAACTAACATAAAGAATTTTATTTCAAACAGTTACACCCATTCATTTTATTAAACTTATCAATACATATATGTAGCGGAAACCTGGAGGATAATAATGCTTGGGCTAACGAAGGATTCATTTTGCTTTACAAAATTTTTATGTATTGCGGCATTAGCGGCATGCATATCCTCAACATTTTTATTCAATTTGGGAAGCGACATATGGGAAAAGCAACTGCATGGATCTTTCTTTTATTTAACATGCATTACAATGGGAGCCATAGTTAGCTTTCTTTGGCTTTTTAAAATTGGTGTAATCTCTATTAAAATTCTTGATATTTATGTGATGTTTTTTATTGGGTATATTTTATGCCGTGCAATAAAAGACTCCTATCCATTTGTGGACCAAACTCAATTTTATGACTATATTTCTTATGCCAGCATCTACATTATAATAAGAATAACTTCTAGACCAGCTCGATTGAATCGAGGGGTAATCTACACAATCCTTTTTGTAGCCTTGGCAAACGTGATACTTGTAGTATTACAGTTTTTTAGAATTACACCACTATCTAACAATCTGGGAATCGTCAGCGGTTTTTTTGTTAACCCGGGATCTTTAGGTGGGTTTATAGCCAGTGTTCTCCCCCTTATAATTACATTGAATTTGCCTATCCAGATGTCAAAATGGATCAAAGGTATTTTTATTCTTGTTTTAGCTGTGACGTTATTCCTAAGTTCATCACGTGCAGCCTACATCGCTTCAACAGTGCCTTTTATTATATATTACGTTCCTTGGTCAAGAATGATTAAAAACAGGTACGCCTGGATAATGATAATTTTGATTCTATGCGTAACCCTTTTCCTACTATTTCAATTGTATAAATTAAACCCACTTTCCGTACAAGGCAGGATCTTAATATGGAAGGTTAGCTTTCAGATGTTTCTTGAAAGACCATTTTTTGGCCATGGTGCAGGATCTTTTATGTCAAGCTACAACACATACCAGGGTGAATATTTTCAATCATCATTTGGAACATCAAGGGAAAAACTGTTGGCCGGAACGGTGTATACCCCATTTAATGAATTTTTAAAAATATTGATTGAAGGTGGTGTTTTTGGCATATTTCTTTTTAGTTTGATCATATTTAAGTTAATAAGGGCTATACGTTATGCGGAACGGATATTCATCCCTTTATATCTCTCGATATTTTCGATTTTAATATTTTCAATATTTTCATACCCTTTTACCGTACATACAAACTGCAGTGTGTTTTTTGCACTGCTAGGCCTTATACCCACTAAAACTATTTACGTAGAATCGATTGCTCGAAATGTAAGCTGGGTAATCTTTCCTATTTACATTTTTCTATCCATGCCGACTTTCCGTTCGATTAGCTCAATAAAACAGTGGAAGGCTGCAAGTGCTATGTGGAATTATAATGAATACCAGGCACTAAAAGGATATAATCGCGTGGCTACTGATCTGGCTTACAATTGGGCATTTATGTACAATTACGGTGCAGAATTATTGCGGCATGGCCATACGGTAGAGGCAATCCATATCTTAACTAAATGTAGGAGTTTGGGGGACAATGTTTTGGTAAATAATCAGCTCGGCCAGGCTTACGGAAATATAGGACACTATAAACAAGCTGAAACACATTTCAAAAGAGCCACCAATATGGTTCCAGGAATGTTAAGCCAGAAATTTGCTCTATTTAAGCTGTATGAGAAAACAAGAAACTGGGAAAGATACTTTGATGCCGCCAAAGAAATCGAAGATACCCCAGTTAAGATAAAGAATCCTGAAGCATTTTTTATAAAAAAAGAAACACAATCGTCTGTACTTAAATACAAAAACCAAAAAAAATGAAAAACAAATCAAAATTTTATTTGCTATTTAGCATTTTGATTGCCTTACTTTTAGGCATCAATGCCTGCCGGAAAGATTCTTCCGGAGTAAAGGCTGAGCAGCCAATTAACTCCGATCTTCTAGCTGCAGCAAAACAATGGAGGCAGGATCAGCTTAAAGTTGTCAGGGCTGCATTACCAAGTGATTTAAATATTAGGGAGTATAATCCAATGTGGGCAAAGGCGCGGTACCGGAACAACTCCAACCATCAAAAAGTAATAGGTGTGCCAATGTTCTTTAGCGATTCTTCATATATCGAAATGAATGTAGTCTTGATTGAGGGAAAAACTTATGGTGTTATTAAAAAGTATCATAGAAACGACCAATATAAGCTTGATGTAAAGATATTTTCAAGTACAGGAAATATAATTACATCTGGGGCATACGATTCCGATCGGGGGGTAATGAAACAGCCGAAGCTAAAGATAGCGACCTTACAGAGCTTGACTCCTATGAACAGAGTTATGGCAGACGGTGGTGGTATTGATCTGGAGGAGGTAACGATCCATGGAACTCCTCCGCCGCCAACAACTCCTAGCGATCCAGCTTTCCCAGTAAACCCTATCGCTCTGCCTGGTGGAAATAATGGAGGAGGTACTGGAACCGGAAATGGAGATGGTGGTGGTTCGGGGGGTGGCACTGGCGGCAACACCTCTGGGGAAGACAGTTATGAATTTCCAGAGGCTACATTGGACAAAACTGCAAGACCTTGTTTACAAAGCATATTATTAGATTTAAAGGCATCAGCGAATGTTCTTTCTTCCCTGAAAAAAATCTTTAACTATGAAACAGGAATGAATAATGTATCTGCAATATTTGAAAAGGTTGCTACTACCCCAGGATGGAATGTTAAGATCGGAGAAAAAGAAATTCCGGATGAGGAAGATCCTTATACCGGTATCATCACACAGACGAATGCAGACACCTATGGACTTAACGGAAGTGTACACATAGATTTTAACAAAACATTATTGAATGCCGGCACTAACCTTTCAATTGCAAGAACGATGATCCATGAAAGTATGCATGCATATTTCCTTTACGGGATGGCAAAAGCAAATGAACCAGGATATGCTGCTTTTGTTGAAGCTAATGACCTTCTATATAAGAAAGACGGAGGTGAAGTAAAAGATAAAGAACAAGCACAGCATGAGCTAATTGCGAAGAAATATGTCGAACAATTAGCAGGTATGTTGGCTTTTTATGCTCGGATAAACAATATTACATCACCAGATGCGTCTTTAACTATAGATGAATATTGTAAAGATCTTGCATGGGGTGGCTTGATGAAAACTAAAGCTTACCGTGCTGCACCGAATAAATCAAGGATTGAATCTAATGTACTTAAAGAAGCACAACACTCGCAAGGATCAACCACTAAAAAAGATTGCTAATGAAAATATTTATAACATGCCTGCTAATATCCATTATAGGAATACAGGCTCACGGGCAAACAGATAAAAATGAGCTTTATAAAATCCACAAGCTTTTGCAGCAAAGCTTATCGTCAGAAGGAAAATATACCGTCTACGGTAGCACAAAAAAAAATGTAATCCGAAATTTCGATTTCAAAAACCCAGATGGTATTGATACATCTGCATCAAATATCTGGAAAAGGGCTGAATGGAAAAACTTTCTAAACAGCGTAGATACGTCAGTTATTTCTAACTATTCACTGTCCACTGCTGGAAAGCCATGGTTTAGAAATATAGGGAAACCGAAACATATTTTAGTTTTCGCACCAGTTATTTTAAGTGCTGATGGTAATTTAGCTATTTCAATATTGAAATTAATCAATACGCTCGGAAGAGCCTCAACAAGTATTGTGTATTTTTTACAAAAAGAAAATGGTAAATGGATGATTAAGCAGGATAGAACGATTTCAATTACCGATTTCTCATAAAAATATATCTAACTATTAATTAAATAAATGAGCGGTGATAATACCGCTCATTTTCTTCATTTACGGCATATTCTATCTTTCTAAACACCGATTGGTGTGTTTTTTTATGTTTTCCTTATAACCTCCAGATAATTAAGTTTACGGTTCGAGTTTAGCTACCATTTTACTGGTTATGTCTGAAATAATTCCAACTTAAATTATTTCACCACATAATCAAATGCCTTAAATTTCTGAAAAACGTTGGCTGCACAGCCTAATAAACCAGCCTTATTGCCGAGCTTAGCTGAAGCTACCAATGCATGAGTTGAAGAAATGGGAACGGCCAGGGTTTTGATGCGACGTTCTATTTCCCTTACATAAAAAGCTCCTGATTCGCTTATGCCGCCGCCAATTACAATTTTTTGTGGACTAAAAATATTGATAAAGCTAATAATGCCCGCAGCCAGGTAATCGAAATGTTGTTCCATTGCCGTTACCGCATAGTCCTCACGGGCCAGGTATCTTTCTACCATGTATTTCCCATCAATTTCTTCGGGTGGATTTGGGTGGATCATTTTATAATAATTGATCAGGGCGGTTACCGAAGCATAAGTTTCCAAACATCCTTTTCCTCCACAGGCACAGGGCGCTCCGTTATGTTGTACAATGATATGTCCAAGCTCGGTGCCCCGGTTTCTGAAACCACCATAAAGTTTATTATCAATCATTACCGCGCCGCCAATTCCGGTACCAACGGTAAGAAACACCACATCGCTGCACTCTTTCGCGGCTCCATAAGTCATTTCGCCAAGCCCCATTAAATTCGCATCGTTATCCATCACAATATTATGGCGGGTTACTTCCTGCAGAATTTCGCCCAGGGCCAGTTGTTTAAAACCAGGCAGGTTATCGGCACCAGCAATAATCTTATTATTATAAATAATGCCCGGGAAACCAATTCCAACCCCCAGAATAGGGTTTTTAAACTTTTTAGCACAGCTTTGAATGGCTTCTACAATAAGCGCGATGATGGCACCCTGAGTTTTTGCATTTTTGAGCGATATAATGGTCGAATATAAAATTTCGCCTTCATGGTTTACTACGCCACATTTTAACGATGAGCCTCCAACGTCGATGCCGATGGCGTATGATTCTTCTATGTTCATATTATTTAAGGTAGCCATATATAAGGCTGAGTCGTAAATTTTATAGCTGTTTGATTTAATACACTAAAATAGGTTGTATTTCCTTCTGTCGGATTAGGTTTCAGCCTAAAACCTTTAAAAATTGATTAAAAATGGAATAAAAAAGTCATAACACGCATAAACATAAGAAAATACCTGCTTAAATAAAACGCAGATTAACCAAATTCAAAATATTTCTGATAATAATCAAAAGTGTTTTTCTTTCTATCGCCTTAATTTCACAGTTATAACAACAAAATCATTTCATACCAAAGTTTCAATCCTAAACACAATGAAAAAAGCTTTCTGCTTAGCAGTACTTGCCGCTACACTTGTTTTAAATTGTTATGCCAGTAAAGTACAGCATAACCCGCCGCCAACATGGCTAAAAAAAACTACCGATATTATTTCATTTCAGTTAAACAAAGCCACTGCTACCTATAAACCGGGTTTAAACCCGCGATCGATAAATCCTAACGGAACGGTAAGATTAGCTGGATTAACAGACTGGACTACAGGTTTTTTCCCAGGAAGCCTTTGGTACGGATATGAACTTACAGGTGATAAAAATCTGGCTACAGAAGCAAAAAAATTTACGCTGGCCTTAGATTCTGTGCGCCACATTAAAAACACGCACGATCTGGGTTTTATGTTGTACTGCTCTTATGGCAATGCCTACCGCATTACCGGCGATCAAACTTATCTTCCTGCTTTAAAAGAAGGCATTGCCAATCTGAATGCACGTTTTAGTCCTACGGTTGGCGCTATCCGCTCCTGGGATTTTTCCTGGTGGCACTACCCTGTTATTATAGACAATATGATGAACCTCGAATACCTGTATTGGGGGGCAAAAACGTTTAATAAACCTGATTATGCACATTCGGCCACCACACATGCCTTAACTACCATGAAAAACCATTTCAGAAAAGATTACAGTTCCTATCATGTGGTAGATTATGACCCCAAAACGGGTAAGGTACTTGCAAAAAGAACACATCAGGGGGTTACTGACGAATCGGCATGGGCACGTGGCCAGGGCTGGGGGCTTTATGGTTACACCGTTTGTTATAAAAATACCAAAAACCCTCAATTTTTGGCTCAGGCCGAACACATTGCAGCTTTTATTATGAACCACCCGAGAATGCCAAAAGATAAAGTTCCGGTTTGGGATTTTGATGTGCACAATGCCAACGGAGTTGAAGAACCAGCCCCAAGAGATGCCTCTGCCGCTGCAGTAATTGCATCTGCCCTGCTCGATCTGAGTACACAGGTAAAAGATGGTAAAAAGTATGTTGATTACGCCGAAGATATTTTAAAATCGCTTTCATCTGATGCTTACCTGGCTGGTCCGGGAGAAAACCAGTATTTTTTATTGAAACACAGTGTAGGTGCTTTCCTATATAATTCGGAGATTGATACGCCCTTAGATTATGCCGATTATTATTACCTGGAAGCATTAAAACGATATGTAGATATTAAAAAAATAGACTTAAAAGATCTGCTAAAATCTTAATCCCAAATCAATGAAATTAAAATACACCATAGGCTTATTTACCCTGTTATTAGCCTGTTTAGGTATAAAAGCCCAGGAAACTGCAATTAACAAAAATAGCTTTAGTGCAATCAACCTAAGCTACCCAGGGCTTGAAAAGGTAAATAAACTGTATCAGGCAACACAGTACGATGATGCTGCCAAAGAACTCTTAAATTATTATCGTAACCGAAAAACGGTAAAACATCCCGAATTTAATGTAGGTGATGAGGCCCGTTTCAGGGGCAAAGATATCGGAAAAGCCAATCAGGTAAAGGCAGATAATGCATTAGAGCACAAATTCCAGCCGCAAAAAGGTTATGGCTATTACGATTATGGTGCTGACATCAACTGGGATTTTTGGCCTGTAAAAGATAATGAGGTGCGTTGGCAATTACATCGTGTTACCTGGTGGCAACCTATGGGTATGGCCTATAGAAGCAGTGGAGATGAAAAATACGCTAAAGAATGGATATTTCAGTTTAGGGATTGGGCCAGGAAAAATCCTTTAGGCAAATCGAAAGAAAACGACAGCTACGCCTGGAGACCATTAGAAGTATCAGAGCGCATCCAGAGCCTGCCTGGTACTTTTAACTTATTTGTAAGCTCTCCAAACTTTACACCCGCTTTTTTATTGGAATTTTTAAATCTTTTTAACAAACAGGCAGACTACATCACCAAAAATTATAGCGAGGAAGGCAATCACCTCTTGTTCGAGGCACAACGTGTTTTAGGCTCAGGCAGTATTTTCCCAGAGCTTAAACTGGCTTCGGTTTGGCGCAAAAGCGGTATAGAAGTGCTTAACCGCGAAATTAAAAAACAGGTATACCCTGATGGCATGCAATGGGAACTTTCTCCAACCTACCATGTTGCCTCTATTGATATTTTCCTTAAAGCTTACAATTCAGCTAAATTGGCTGGGGCAGAAAAAGAATTTCCTGAAAGTTATGTCAAAACCATTGAAAATATGGTGGTTGCTACCGCGAACATGTCGTTTCCTGATTATAACAACCCCATGTTTGGCGATTCATGGCCTATTGAAAAGGCATCAAGGATAAAAGCATTTGCTGCATGGTCTAAAACTTTTCCTGCCAATGAAGAAATCAAATATTTTGCCACTGATGGAAAGGAAGGTGCTTTGCCCAATTATTTATCGCATGGCTTAACCACGGCGGGTTTTTACACTTTTAGAAATGGCTGGAACGACAAATCGACGGTGATGATATTAAAAGCCAGTCCTCCCGGAGAATTCCATGCGCAACCCGATAATGGCACTTTCGAACTTTGGGTAAAAGGCAGGTATTTTACGCCTGATGCCGGTTGTTACCTGTACAGTGGCGATGCAGAGATCAATAAAAAACGCGATTGGTACCGTCAAACCAAAGTACACAGTACGCTCACCTTAGATAACCAGAACATGGTGATTACCAAAGCGCAGCAAAACAAATGGGAAACGGGTAAAAATCTTGATATACTAACATACACCAATCCGAGTTATGCCGAATTAAACCATCAGCGCACGATTTTATTTGTTGATCAGAAATATTTCCTGATTATTGATCAGGCGATTGGAAAAGCCACCGGAAACCTTGGCGTGCACTTTCAATTGAAAGAAGATAGCAAACCGGTTTTCGATCAAACAAAAAATAAAGTTTATACCACTTATGCCGATGGGAATAATTTATTGATACAATCTTTAAACGCGGATAAAGTTACCCTTATTGAAGAAGCAGGCAAAGTATCGTATGTGTACGCTAAAGAAATGCCGCGTCCGGCTTTTGTATTCGAAAAAACTAAAAAAGATAATGGAATGCAAAAATTTGTAAGCATCGTTTATCCATACGATGGCAATAATGTTCCAGAAATTGCCATTAAAGAAAATACAGGCAACGATTATGAAAAAGGCTATCTCAATTTAACACTAACAATTGACGGCAAAAAAAGCGAGCTTAAAACATCAATTAAATAACAAAAGAAGCGGTAATGATCAAACATTGCCGCTTTTTATTTATACACAAAAACAATGATTATGAAATAAAAAAACAATTAATCCTCCACTAACCTACTAACCAAAACCACATGAAGAAAAAATCAATTTTCACGCAAAAATGCGTTGTCATTGCTGTATTCTTTTTTATTACCGCATGCAGCAAAAATGACTACAACTTAGCCAGCCAGGCTCAAGACAAAAACGCAAACAGCTTAAAAACGGCTGAAAATGCTCATCAAAACCTGACTTTTAACAATGGCGATACGCTATTAAATGTTAATTATGAATCCGGTACGCTCAATTCCAATATTACGGGCATAATTGCCACACACGCAAGCGCAAGTGATGCAGCCTATATGACCGGCTCACCTGGTACGTACGCTATAGCCCACAAAGTAAACAGAACCGATTCCGCCTATTACTCGGCAGGTGCTTACAGAAGTGAGGCTGATGCCGATAATGTAACCAATGCACGCTATTTACCTGGTGAAGAACGCCGTTACGAATTTAGTGTGCTGCTTAAAGACTGGGAATCGTATACCTCTCCCAATCCCGCATTTACTGACAATATTTTCCAGCTAAAAGAAACTGCAGGCTCAACAATTAGATTGGGCGTAAAGCGCAACACGCTTTACCTGTGGCAACAAAATGATCCGCAGGTTGAGTTGATTAGCGATGTGATGCCCTATTCCAATCAGTGGATTGATTTTCGGATTGATGTAAAATGGGCAAAAGACAATACCGGTTACATCAATTATTATGTCTGCCTGCCGGGAGAATACAGTTATACCTTAAAACAATCCTTTCCAAATAGTATCACCTACAATGGAACAGGTACAGGTGGCCAGCATGGTTATCTTAAATGGGGTATATACCGCGAGGCCAAGGCAACATCTGCCGCTCCAGTAACGCGTATTGCTTACCATGATAATATCCGTGTGATTCAATTGCCATTGTAATAAACAAACAAAAATCAACTCTATTGGCAGCATATGGCTGCCAATATATTCACCAAACATCATGAACAAAAAATTAACCTTTGCCCTGCTTATTTATTGTATTGTTGCCAATAATATAGCAACCTATGCCCAAAGCAATAAAATGCAATGGTGGCAGGATGGTAAATTTGGCCTTTTCATACACTGGGGGCTTTACTCCATCGGCGAGTGGAAAGGAAAACCTCAAAAATCCAATGAACATTTTATGTTTGGTGAACAGATTCCTTTAAAAGAATATGCGCAGATCGGAAAAACCTTCAATCCACAAAATTTTAATGCCGATACATGGGTAAAAAGTGCCAAAGATGCAGGCATGAAATATATAGTGATTACGGCCAAACATCATGACGGTTTCGCAATGTTTAATTCTCCCAGTGATGAATACAACATTGTACAAGCCACTCCCTTTCATCATGACCCGATGAAAGATTTAGCCGCTGCCTGTAAAAAATATGGACTTAAATTCTGCTTTTATTACTCTTTAGGCAGAGATTGGGCCAGCCCGCAATCTACCTGGGCAAAAGTAGGAAGCAAAGCAGGCAATACCTGGGATTTCCCGAATGAAAAAGATAAGGACAATAATAAATACATCGAGGATAAGGTAAAACCGCAGCTGAAAGAACTGCTTACACAGTATGGCCCAATAGGAGTAATCTGGTTCGATACACCTGAAGGTACTACACCTGCACAAAGTGAAAGCATCAGAAAACTCATCCTTTCTATCCAACCCAATTGCATTATCAATAGCCGGATTGGTAACGGCTTTGGTGATTATGATGTATCGGAACAGAAAATTATTGCCAATACCGAATTAAAACCCTGGGAAAGCTGTATTACAATGAGTGGAAAATGGGGATTTAGCAAATTTGACAAATCATGGAAAACGCCCGAATTACTCGTACGTCATTTGGTTGAAATTGTGTGCAAAGGCGGTAATTTTCTCTTAAACGTTGGGCCAAACAGTCTTGGAGAACTGCCCGAAAAAAGCATTGAAAATCTTTCGGTGATTGGCAGTTGGATGAAAATAAATCAGGAAGCCATTTATGGGACAAGACCCTGGAATACTGTAAACGAATTTGCGGCAAGTATAACCGATGTAAAAGAAGATGTCATGGGAAAATCGAGCAATGATTTTACCTCGAAAAAAATTACCGCGGACCTCTATTTCAATCAAAAAGAAAAAAATATTTACGTTTTTGCGAGAAGCTGGACAGCAACCACCATTAGCTCAAAAAGTTTAGCACAGGTGAAAAACATTAAAAACATTAGCCTTTTAGGTTCTATGAAAAAAATAGAATGGCAATTGCAGCACGATAGCCTGGTTATTAACCTACCCACATTAGCCAAAACTGAAATTCCTGTTTATGTATTTAAAATAACCACTAAATAACTCCTTAATAGCAGGTAAGCAAAGGAAATTCATCCCAATCAACTATTTACTAACCAAAAAGAACCACATGAAAAAAAGATCACTTCACCTACCAAAATATATGGCTATCGCTGTATTATTTTTGGCGTCCGCCTGCAGTAAAATGGAGAATGGCTTATCCAGCCAAACCGGAGATCAAAGCTTTACAGTTCCAAAAATCGCTACCATATCGTCGGCAAACCTCAACTATGGCGATACGATTTTGAACGTTACATACGAAAACGGGGCGCTCAACTCTGGCATCACAGGCATAAACCCAACCAACGCAACCGCATCAGATGCAGCTTATATTATATCACCAGGCGCTACAACGCCAAACCATGGAATAGCACACAAAGTAGTATATGGTGATTCGGGCTATAATTCTGACGGCAATTGGAGAAGTGAAAGTGATGCCCAACAGATTATCGCTGCGCGTTATTTCCCCGGCGATGAACGCCGATATGAGTTCAGCGTATTGCTGAAAGACTGGCCGGTTTGGAATCAGGGTGATCCCACCAATGAAAGCAATGTTTTTCAGCTCAAAGTATCTGGCGGCGAAAATGTGCCTTTAATGATACGTGCACAAAGAAATGCTATACGCATTAGGTATCAGGATGTATCTACTAAAGATATTGTTACCAACCTGCAGCCCTACGTAAACCAATGGATCCAGTTTAGAATAGATGTACTATGGGCCACCACCACTACCGGTTATATGAGAACTTATATGAAACTGCCGGGCCAAAGCGATTTTGTTTTGGTAGATGAAAAAACAAACTACGCTTCGTTTACAGGCGACGTGAGCAACGGCAACTTCGGCTACATTAAATGGGGTTTATATGTAGTGCCACCCAACAGTACCCGTACCGTTTATCATGATGATATCAGGATCATTAATCTTAATCAGGCACCCACTGCTACCGGGCTGATATGGGGAAACAGCGTTCCTGATGCTAATCCAGCCTATTTAGATGGCCCCTACACCATTGCATCAAATTTGACCAATCCTACTGCTTACAACAATACCAGCCATGTTTATATCCATCCCAAGATCAAATACCAGGCTTCTCAAAATATTGTATATGTTAACAGTACCAGTCCTGCGCCAAACCCGGCTGATAATGTTGTGGGTACGCCACGTTCTGATTTTTCACGTTCAACGTTGTCGGCATCGGGTATATCAAGTGGTGCACCTGGCCCGGGCGGGCGTTACCTGGTGGCGGGCTGGGCAAATGCGACATCAGCAACAACACCGTCAGCATTTGACCCGACAGAATACTATGAATTTTATTTAGAGCCTAAAAGTGGTTATTATTTTAATTTCAGTGACGTTAAATTCACTGTACTAAGGGGCGGCGCCACACATCCTAATACATTTGTGCTCCGCTCCAGCGTAGATAATTTCGCTACCAATATTTCAGCCCCAGTTACCATTAGTGGTACGACTACAGCAACATCGATATCATTCAATGCATCGGTGCTTAGCAATATCACTACACCGGTTACCTTTAGGTTATATGCTTATGGGGCTACCGCAACCAGTGGAAACACCAGTGTTGGTGTTAATGATTTCCAGGTAAACGGACAGGTTTTAGCAACGCCTTAAATGATCAGTTAGAATTAAAATCCCAATATAATTTGGTAATTAAAACGGGCAATGGAAATATCCATTGCCCGTTTTAATATTTTGGTAACCTATTTCGCCAACATTCTTCTTAAAATCTATTTAAATACATTTTTCGGTACTGCTCCCGTCCATGCATCCGGTAGTTTAGTTAAGCCAAAAATTTTGGCCAGAACCAAGCTTGTATTTTTGTTACTGTTAAAAGAAGTAATTAATCCTCCTTTTTTGATCTGAGGTCCCGTAATGGCCCAGGGCACCTGCATTTCTGCCATCGATATGCCACCATGACCTTTATTTATTCCTCCATGATCGGTAATCAACAGGATATGCATATCCTTATAAATTCCGTCGGCCTTTAATTTTTCAATTAATGCGCCTATTGCAATATCTGCTTCTTCAATTGCTTTAATGTATTCGGGAGTCATCCATCCAAAACCATGGCCGGCATGATCGGTGTGCACACTGTATAAAAAGGTAAGTGTAGGGTTTTGCTTATTCTTTACCATAAATTCGAAAGCTTTCTGGTAATTGTCTTTGTATTCGTCTTTTTCTTCGAACGATACCTCATCAAGGTACTTTTTGTTAATGGGATTGATCAGTTCTTTCCAGTTGTAATAATAAGCTGTTTTAGCTGAAGGTATGGTTTCTTTCAATACTTTGAATATCGATGGATAATAACCATCCTGATCGGTTTCTAAAGGCTGTAAAGTGTGTTTTTCCAATGTCCAGTCGTTCGCTGTGATACCATGTTCCTCAGGACCCGAACCGGTTAAATGACTCGTCCAGTTAGGTAAAGTAACCGATGGCATAACCGGTCTGGTGGTTAAAGAAAGTACACCATCTGCAAATAACTTATCCAGGTTAGGATGTTTTGCCGTTTTATAACCTTCTGCACTAAAGCCATCCAGGCCAATAATTAATACATGTACCTGTTTGCGTTGCGCCATAGCCGAAAATGACAGCAGGGATAACACCATCACTTTGATAAAAATTGTTCTCATAAATAAATCTCCTGATATAAATTGGTATGGTAAATATAAATCAGAGCACATCAAACCGTAGTTTATGGCGCTACGCAAAGTTTAACCAAAGTTTTGTATAGCCAAATCAGCTTATATACAAATGATTAATTAAATCTTGGTATCCAAATGGACCATCTGATCATCCTTAAAATAAATTACCATACATAATTACTAAACATTTGTTTATTTATATTAAACAAATGGTAAAATAATTGTTATCAATATCATTTATCTAAAGAATGCCATTAAATCAGAAATCTGCCTGGTTTACAGAAAAGGGTTATTTTTCCTGTACACTACAAGCAGAATAGTAGATTGCATTAATCCGGTCATAAAATGTCGTTTTTTTTATTTTTAACCTGTACATACCAACAAAACAAATCAACATATCCACCTATATTAAAGCACTTTAGACGTACAAAAATTTACACTCCTTTTGTATGGCAGCTTCTTGTTTAGGTTAAGATCTTATGATTATTTTTATAAAAGTCAACAACTTTTAACCAACCCAATAAATGACCAAAAAACATTTTATATTCTCTCTCCTGTTCATGGCTGTGAGATTAAGCAGCTTTGCCCAACAAACCATAGAAATTGCCACCAAAAACAATGTACTTATTTTAGAAACTGATAAAGATAATACGCTCCTATCAACCTATATTGGCAAAAAGCTTGAAAATACAGCTGAATATCCTGGCATCCAGGCATTAGATAAATACAAACCGGGGTCTGACGACCTTTTGAATAAACGCGAAGCTTATATTGCTTCAGGATCGCTAAACCTCATGGAACCGGCATTAACAGTAAGTCATGCCGATGGAAATAAATCAACAGTACTTACATTCTCTGAAGTAAAAACCGAACAGCTCGATCAGAACAGGAAATTAACCAGCATTGTGCTAAAAGACCAGAAATATAAATTTCAGGTGACTTTAAAATACCTGGCCTATTTTAACGAAAACGTAATCGAACAATGGGCAGAAATTGAGCATCACGAAAAAGGAAACGTTGTGCTGTACAAATATGCTTCGGCAAACCTTACCCTGAGCGGCCGGAAATTTTTTCTAAAAAACCAATATAGCGGTGCCACACGCGAAATGCGGTCAGAAGAACAACAGTTGCTCCATGGCATCAAAACCATCGATTCGAAACTGGGTACCCGAACAAACCTGCTCCATTCCTCTTCTTTTATGGTTTCGATTGATCAGCCCGCTACCGAAGATATGGGCGAAGTAATTGCAGGCTCACTGGCCTGGACAGGAAATTTTAAACTCGATTTTGAAACTTTTGATGAATACTATTTAAGGATTACTGCAGGCATCAACAATTTTTCGTCGGATTATACCTTAAAAGCAGGTGAAAATTTTATCACTCCGCGTTTTGTATATACCTATTCATCAGAAGGAAAAGGTTTGGCGAGCAGGAATCTGCAAAACTGGGCCCGAAACTACCAGTTATTGAATGGAAAGGGTGAAAGATCTACCATTTTAAACAATTGGGAAACCACTTATTTCGATTTTAATGATGAGAAACTGAATGAACTGACGAAAGACACTAAAAAATTGGGTGTTGATGTTTTTTTATTGGATGATGGCTGGTTTGGCAATAAATACCCGCGTAACGGTTCAACTTCGGGTTTGGTCGATTGGCAGTATAACAGGCAAAAACTGAAAAACGGCATCAGCACTTTGGGCAAGGAAGCCACCGCTAATGGTGTAAAATTCGGGATCTGGATAGAGCCGGAAATGGTTAATCCCAAAAGTGAACTTTACGAAAATCATCCTGACTGGATCATCAGGCAGCTGGAAAGAAAAGAATATTACATGCGCAACCAACTGGTGCTCGATTTAACCAACCCGAAGGTTCAGGATTTTATTTATAAAACCGTTGATGATATTTTTAAGGAGGTGCCGGAACTTGCCTTTATTAAATGGGACTGCAATTCGCTGATCTACAATGCCAACTCGCCTACCTTAAAAAACCAGGATCATTTTTACATCGAATACATCAGGGGATTGAACAGTGTGCTGGAAAGGATCAGAAAAAAATACCCTAAAACACCGATGATGCTATGTGCAGGCGGAGGCTCGAGGGTTGATTATGCCGCACTTAAATACTTTACTGAATTTTGGCCCAGCGATAATACCAATCCTTACGACCGTATCTTTATTCAGTGGGAATATTCTTATTACTTCCCTTCTGTGGCAGTTGACAACCACATTACCGACATGGGTAAACAACCCATTAAATTTAAAACGGATGTGGCCATGATGGGCAAACTGGGCTACGATGTACGCGTAAATGAACTGAGTAAAAACGACCTACTCTTTAGCCAGAATGCCGTAAAAACCTACAATAGCTTTAAAGATATTGTTTGGCATGGCCAACAGTACCGTTTGCAGGATCCTTATGAAAATAAAATTGCCTCAATTGCATATATAAACGATGCTAAAGATCAGGCGATTGTTTTTAATTATCATGTAGCTACGCTTTTTACCAATGGGGTAATATTACCGATCAAATTGAAGGGTCTTGATCCGGCTAAAAAATACAAAATAGAAGAAATCAACCTTTATCCAGGCACCAAATCGCCAATTGACAGCGCTAAAGTGTATTCTGGTGATTTTTTAATGAAAGTTGGTTTTAATCCCGAAGTTAACGCCTACAGAACAAGTGTGGTGTTAAAAGTACAGGCGTTAAACTAAAAAATTAATGATTAATTACTAAGGGTGCCTGTTTAAATAATCTGATAACGGTTCCTTCGTAAAAAAACAGATCGGCCCAACTAAAAAATAAATTATTGAGCCTGTTAAAAGAACAGGCAGACCCCCGCGTTTTTGGCAAAGGCAGCCAATTTGACCAATATAAATATGCGAACAAAAGAGGTGTAAATTTTTACGACCGATACTTAAAAAAAGATACTACATTACGCTGGGGATGGGTAAATGATACTGATTTTCAGGATATTTCAAAAACTGAACGTGCTAAAAAAGCGAGGAATAAATAGCATTTAAAAAAAGGCACTACATCATAAATATAGAATTGTCATCCTGAGCTTGTCGAAGGACCTGCCAAAACACCATCTAAGGCATTTCGACAGGCTAAACGTGACAATTTTAGAAAAAAAAGTTTTATGACACAACCTCTATTGAATAGAATTTAATACAAACCCAGTTCAGATAAGGCTGCGTACTGCGTTCCATCCCAGGCATTATTGGCAATAACTTTAAAATAGCGGAAGGTTTTAGGTGAACCGAAACCAAAATATTGCGTAGCACTGTTATTGGCAGCCTGTTTGCTGAAAACACTGGTAAAATTAGTTCCATCACTACTGATCAATAACTCGAAATCTTTGATGGCCCTGCTGGCTCCCGCTCTTTGGGTAAGCGATAATCCGCCGTTTACTGTTTTAGCTGATCCCAGATCGATGGTGAGGTAATGCGGATAGCTTGCCGCATTGGACGACCAACGTGAGTGCCAGAAGGTTGAGGTTGACCCATCTATTACATTGATGGCTTTACCATCTTCACCGGTTTCCTGTGAACTGAAACCTGCAACAGACCAGCCTGTTTTTGACAATTCAGTTTTGGTCGAAAAATCGAGCACCGGTATACCATTTTGAAAGGTATAGGCATACACCGTTTCATTGATGATCCCGTTATCGTGTACCAGTTTTACTTTAAGTTCGTATGGAATTCCATTTGTTTTATTCTCCAGTTCGGCTATCGGCATCACTACCCTAAAACTATCTGTTCCAATTGGTGAAGATGCCCAGGTAATGGCATTATAATCTTTATTGGTACCTGTACCCTCGTTATTTTCGTTTGGATCGTTATAGTAAAGCACCTTGTTTACCGTACCGCTGCTGGTGTATTTTCCAGACACCACAATAGCCCCTAAACCAGCATCGTAACTGGCATAAATCCGTTTTACTGCAGAGGTTATTGCGCCATAATAGCTTTTACTATCGTTGTTAAATGCTTCGCAGGCATTAAATATAGCTGCTTCTGCATCAGTCAGGAAACTTGGCCTAACTTCTAAATAATAATTGCTCAGCCACATCATCGGCATTTTATAATTGGTGTTGGTACCGTTTGCATAAATATTCTGCGAAACCCACTGCCTGTCGTGCGGCGCATTAAAGGCGTGGCCAAGCTCGTGCATCATCCCGCCAACCCATTTGGCAAAGTTGTTTCGGCCAGTATTTAACACCCCTTTTAAAGCCATGTTCATATAAGGATTATCGTTAGCAAAGCAGTAACGGCCATAGCCATAAAAAGGCTGTACCCCTTCTAATGGTTGCGGGCCTTCGGTGCTATTGTTATCGTAGCCAAATGCAGGCACTAAAATGAGTACGTGGTTACTGGTTTTTAATCCGGGATGGGAAGCAAAATAGGCATCAATCTCGGTGGTATAGGCCGAACCGTTTGTGCCATAACTTGCTTTCGGGTTGGCAGCCCTGATCAGCACAATTTCTGCATTTCCGGTTGTTCCATCCTGTTTTAAGCCAAAGGTTTTAAAGCCATAGCCCGCATTGTTCATGGCCGTTCCATACCAGTTTTGGGCGTATAACATTACATCGCTCAAACGTTTTTTCCAGTTGGGCAGCGTATCCAGATCGGACGGAATAAAATAAACGATAGCCAGATTCCTGGTCTGCGTAATAATTGAAGAAGTAGTAGCCGTTTTCTTTGGCCCTGTGGTTTCGCCCCCTTCGGGGGCAATTACTGCTTTTTTACATGATGATGCAAAAAGTAATGCAGCGCATAGTAAAGTTAAAAGGGTTGTGGTTTTTTTCATTGGTAGATTGGTTCGTTTTAGTTTTTCCTGAAAAAATTATAGCCCTAACATTTTTAAATTTTCAGACACCCTAAGTTAAGGCCAACAAATACAGAATTATATTTTAACCGATACAAATAGAAAACAAAACCACGAACACTTAATAAATTATAAATCAGGCAATTATATAAAAAATTAAAAATAATGGACAAATAACAAGTTAACTAATAAAAGAATTATGGTTTCATCTAAAATAACTAAGGAAAATAATCAGAAAATTTCTTTGGTAGATAAATCCTGTAATTTGGGGGAAACAGCCTTACCAATACCGCTAAATAAAATTTTGATACCCATCACCTTACCTATAGATTTTTCATAGCCGGTAGAGAGTACTTTTTTACCGTTCAGCATTACCGAAGCCTTTTTATTAACCACCCTGATTTCTATATCACCTCCGTTACTTGGGTCAAAAGCCAATGCGCCTAAAAACTGTTCAGCCCCGATGACCCTTTTCTCCGAAAATTTATACTGAGAAAAAGCCACACAATTGCTTCTGTTAAGCGTTAGAAGATGACGGTGTTTTTCGCCCAAAATAATAACCGTGGTTTCTACACACTGTGTGCCCGGGCGGCTCTGCTCCGAAAAAACCCGACAGGTAAAAGAAAAATTATCGCCACTGATATTGGAAGGTTTTATATTACTAAAACCCACTAAAAAAGGTTTATTGGTCGCTAATCCGGCAGAATCCAATTGTTCTTTCGAAACATAAATGTTTTCAGGGTTTAAAGCCTTAAGTCCGGCAATAGGGAATGCCCTTGAGGTATCGTTACCAGAATTGGCTACCCATCCCTTTGTTTGCATATAAACCGAAACGGTATCTATCGGCTTATCGTGATATAAAAGTGTGGCATATACTACACCGGGGTTTCTGAAAAACTTGGCAATTTCTTTTTTACCACTTATGGGCGACTGAAGTGCTTCGTCCATAAAGTCGATCTTAAATTCTTCATCACTATCCTGCGGTAACTTCGACTTTAATTTAAATACGGCAGTATGTGGCACATTACCGAAAGGATTTTCGCAGATCAATTTTGTATCGGAAACCGTATCTACTGATTTCAAAATAAAAAAGCCACCAATCAAAACGAGCAATAAAAAAGCAGCAATGCCTGTATAAATATATTTTCTCCGGTTTTTTTGCGGTGCTTTGGGCGAAATTTCTTTTTCAGACTGAGAAATAACCGGTTTTGGCTTTGCCTCAACAGGTTGCACTGAATTTACAAGCTCAAATTCCTGCCAATCGCGGTAACCAATAAACTGCGCCAGGGCATCCCGGGTAGCCTTTTGTGGAAAATATCTTTGTGGCGTTTTCAATTGACCAAACAATCTTTTAAGTGTATTTACACTTAAATATACCTTGGTTTGTTTGCCTAACTGACTGCTCAGTCTGTTATAATCAGATACACGCCATTCTTGGATTGCTGTTGAGTCCATTTTCCGGGCAATAATCCTGCAACAGATATCAAGGGCCTCAAAGCCAGATTGGTTGCTCGGCTGTACAGAATTAGGCTCCATCACTTATTCAATTTGTATCGGTTAGGGACTATTTACAACGCCAGTTCAAAAACCTTTAAAAATAGTATTTGTAAACTTTGTTTACAAACATATAAATAACGATTTAGATAGTCTTACACAAATTTGCTTTTTTTTAACCGTTTATTAACGATATATAATAACTTGTTTTATTCCATTTAGAAATCAACACTAGCCATTATCGTTTTTATCCTTTTCAGGGTAATGCAAGTGTATATCCTGTTGTGCAAATGGAATATCGATATTATTAGCTTTAAAAGCCTTATTAATAGCTATAATCAGGTCGCTACGCGTGGGTAAAGCTTCAGCAATGTATTTTGTCCAGAAATATATCTTTAAATCGATGGCACTGTTTCCAAATTGTTCATATTGGACTATCGGAGCAGGACTTTTTAAAATACGTTCTTCGCTTTCCAATATATCTTTAAGCAGTTGTCTGCATTTCTCCAGGTCAGTATGGTAAGCTATTCCAATTACAATCGAAATTCTTTTCCTGTTGCCGCCCAGCGACCAATTGATTAAATGTGAATTGAGCAGATCGCCATTGGGCATGACCACATCGGCACCATCCCAGGTGGCAATGATACTGCTTCTAAAACCGATCGATTTCATGGTACCACCCTGCCCGTCCACATCAACAATATCGCCAACGTTTACCGGTTTTTCGAAAGCAATGATCAAACCGCTCACCAGGTTATTTACCAATGTTTGCAATCCAAAACCGATACCAACGCCCAAAGCACTTAAAACAATGGTAAAACGGTCCATTGGGATACCTGCAGCGCCTACAGCCAGGAAAAGCCCAAGGCTCAATATCGAAATCCTGACCAATAACAGCCAGCTTCCAATGCCTTGCTTTTTTGATTTATCGCCATGTCCTTTATCCAAATGCCAATCGGAAGCAAAAAAAGATACAATCTTAGAAACAATCACAGAGATAGCCATGATACCAAAAAACAGCACTAAATTATTGATGCTAAAGGTATAATTGCCAATGGTGCGGTCTTCGGTAAAAAACTCAATTAGCGGACGGGACAAGTATGCAAATGCCGGAAAATTACGGCCAAACAAGATAACCCAGCCAATGACCAGAAGCACATAAAACAGCACAGGAGCCCTGCTGCCCACCTTTTCGTAGTTGAGGTAAAACAATTTCCGGTTTGGGCTAGAATATACATTGAATGCAAGCGATAAGCCCTCATTAATCAGCCTAACCGTCCACAGGAAGAGGATGGCAATAACCACATTTAAAAAACCACTGATAAACAACGCTTTTGCAAGGTTATACCTTCCGAACAGATTTGCGACAGTAGCGGCCATTTCCAGTCCCACCATTAAGCCAATTGAGTAGGTGATCCATTTTTCTTTAAGTTCGTTCTTTGGCCCTAAAATTAAAGCAAGTCCTCCGGCAATACAGCCAATCAGCGAACCGCCCAGCATCAGCCACCTTTCCATCCTCGATGCCTGCAGCACCAGGTTACCAAAGGCAGCAAAAAAGAAAAACAGCACCATCAGGAGCCAGATCCGCATCCAATATCCGCTAATGTACTGCTTAAAAATAAAGCTTACACAAATACAGCTAACCAACCACAACATTACATTTAAAATAAACGGCGGCGAAATAAAAATGAACTGAAACAGGCTCATAATAATCAGCAGTGCAGAAAGCAATGGATATTTTAAAACAAGCTGATTTTCAAAACCAAGATTTAAGAGTGACCTTTCGAGGTAGATATTTTTCAGCGAACGCAGGTAAATAAAACAGGTGATGATCAGCAATAGCAAAATAACCATCCTGCCCTGGTTATTTTCCACATAAAAACTAAGTGTAAGTAAACCTTTCACCATTGAATGTGATAAAATCTCATTAAACGGCCTGTAATAACCTTCACGGGCCCAAATATTTCCAAAATCACGTCGATAGGCATTCTCAGCCATAGCTTTTTGATATGATTCTATTTCTTCTAAACTGCTCTGCAACCTAAAAACTGTTAGGTTAACCTGATTGATTAAGGTTTGGATATTACCATTTGCTTCTTTAAGTGCACTATCAATGGGTTTAACTTCGTAAGCAATCACCACAATCTTTTTCAGGTAGCGCATCAGGCTAACAGAATCTTTTGGAAATTTGAACAATGCAGGAATACTGGACAGCGAATCGAGCTGGTAGCGAAAATTGTTTAGTGCAGTTTGGCTGGCATCCAAACCGGCTTTCCGCTTACTTGCCTTATTTTCCAGTTCGAAAAGGATTTTAGAAGTAGCCGTCAAATTCCGGAAGGTTTGTGCCGTTCCGCGATTAACAAAAACACCATCGCCTGCAATCTTAAAATCCGATTCTATTTCTTTCAGTTCCGTTTTTGTTCCTGTAGTATCCAGATTTTTCTTGAGGTAGATTTTTGCTTTTTGCAATACCCGCTTAATCTCATCAAAAATTTTGATCTGTGAAATGGTGGCTTTGTCGGCATCAAAATCCGAGCGACTTTCTTCTGATGATTTCTTTGCAAATTGCTGCATCCGGTCTACAAAACTTTTGGGCAGGCTATCAACAACAGTGCGTTTTAAAGAATCATGTTGCTGGGCACAAAGCTTTATGCTACCAAGAGAGAATATGCTGATCAATAAAAAGAAAAGTAACCTTTGGGATGTCATATATTCAATAATACGAAAAAGCTGAGAGAGCGGCAATTAATTTAGTCGGGAGTCTTTAGTCAAATTAAGTCGTCTTGAATTAATCAACGTAAATCTAATAGCTGAGCATTAAGAAAGTTAAGAAAATTAAGGTATTAGCGATCCACTCGCAAAATTGTTGTCTTGAACGCAGTGAAGGATTTAATTAAAATTTTTACTGTACCGGGTGTGATGATAAAGCCAGTGGTTCTTTGGTTAGGGACCCTTCACTGCGTTCAGGATGACAAACTGGTTGGGAGTCAATTAACGAATTAACATAAACTATGAAGTTTTTTACCATCATTTATCTTTTGTAATTTAGAAGATATGAACATTAGTTATAAAACAGATATTATCCCCGATGCTGAAGAAGTGATTGAATTATTTATTCAAGCGGAACTTAAAAGACCAACTGAGCCTGAAAGGATTGCTTTGATGTTGAAAAATGCAGATTTATTGATAACAGCCTGGCAAAATGATAAACTTGTTGGCATTTGCAGAACCATTACCGATTGGGTTTGGTGCGCTTATTTGGCAGATATTGCTGTATTTCCAGGCTTTAAACAATCAGGAATCGGGAAAGAAATGATTGCCCTAACCCGTGAGAAAATTGGTCCGCAGTGCATGCTTTTATTATTATCGGTACCTGCCGCTTTTGATTATTATCCAAAAGTGGGTTTTAATAAAGAAGATCGTGCTTTTAGTATCGAGCGGGTTTTATAGTCTGGGGTTGAGCGTTTGGAGCCAACAAATGAACTAATGACCAATGAACCAGTTAAGAGTTAGGCGCTTGTATTCAGCTAACCAATTTAAACAATTAACCATACTAACAACCATAGAACCTACAAGTACTTTTTAACAATGGCGATCTTCCGCAATAAATATGCTGTTATCCAACTTAAGGCAAACGACAATAAAAAGACAGTTAAAAATTTAATTGGGACGGGTAAATCAAAGTGCAAAAGCCAAAACTGGATCCAGGTTACAAATACGAAATGGGCCAGGTAAATTAAATAAGCATGTTTACTTAAAGCATCCCACCAAGAAATACTTTTCACAAGGAATTTGCTAAAAACACTGATAAAAGCGATGCATATTAACGTACAGCATAGTACAAATAGCATATTATTAAACTGTTGTATATTAAGTACCTGATTTAAAAATAAGGTACATGTAAAAACAATTATAGCCAATAAACACCATAAGCGATATTGCTTTACAACCGGTGAATTGTTAGAAAAAACTCCTGCATTAAGACTTAACCTTCCTATAACTGCGCCTACTCCAAAATAAGCAAAATAAAGGCTCAAACGGCTAAGCTGAAAATCGAAAGGGCCAAAACCGGTCCAGCTGTAAGGACCAAAATAGCCAGCCATAGGCAGATAAGCTAGCAATCCAATTAAAAAAAGGATCAGGAATTGTTTAAAGAAATTATTTTTTTCATTAAAAACTCCCGATAATAATAAGCCATATTTTGCAGGAAATAACCGATAAATTAATGCCGCTATAAAATTAAATACAAATAACAACCATAAAAACCATGGAGGTCCAACTGGCCAGGCCTCGGTTGTAAAAAAATCTTTAACATAAGCCTCAATATTAGTACTGTTTTTAGCCAGATAAAATGAGGGAAAATAAGCCAGAAGCATTAATAAAGTACCCGGTAATAGAAAAGGGATCAATAACCTTAAAACCTTATCCTTAATAAATAACCAGACTCCTTTTTTATTAATGGTGGTAAAAAAGAAAAGTCCGCCGATTAAAAACATGAGCGACATAAAAAAGGTATCATTAAACCCTACTATATAATCGAGTAAAAACCATCTTTTATTGTCTACAACGGCATGGGTCGACAGAATATAGGCATCTTTATTAAATACAGAAAAAGAGGTATAAGCCAATGCCGAATGATGTGCAACCACTAAAACGGTGATGGTAGCGCGTAAATAATCTACCCATATATTTCTTGAAGATTGATTATCCATATTCTATTGGTTAAGGCTGGTAAGAAATGAAAGTAAATGTAACAGCTTAATAATCATTTAGTATCAAAAAAAGCAATAATCTGTTATTGATCATTTTGGTAAAATTTCGGAAACTATGTATAACAAACACTATCTTGAAATATCAGACAAAACAGTAAAATAATTTACGACCATTTTTATGGAAGAATCAAAAAACGGCATTGGTGCATTTTATGCCAAAACGCAGGCACACTGGCGCCAGTGGCTCGAAAAAAACCATGAAAAAGAAATATCTGTCTGGCTCGTCATCTATAAAAAAGATGCATCAGCAAGCAGTCTTCCACATGCCAATGCAGTTGATGAAGCACTCTGTTTTGGCTGGATAGATAGCTTAACGGTTAAACGCGACGAAGAAAGCCGTTACCAGTTATTCTCGAAAAGAAAAGCGAAAAGCAATTGGAGCGCCATCAATAAAAACAAGGCTTTAGCCATGATCGAAAAGGGGCTAATGCATCCTGCAGGACTAAAAACCATCGAAACAGCTAAAGCTAACGGCATGTGGGATGCCTTAAATGATGTTGAAAACCTGATTGTTCCAGCCGATCTGAAAAAAGAATTTGATGCCAATCCTACTGCCTTTGCCCATTGGGAAAAATTTCCAAAATCGGTTAAAAAAGCAATCTTAAAATGGATTTCGGAAGCAAAACGCGAAGAAACAAGATTAGCCAGGATTAATGAAACGGTTAAGTTAGCTAAGGACAATGTGAGAGTTAAGTGAGTTGGGAGTTAATTACGGATTATTTAGTCCGAAGTCCTTAGTCGGGAGTCTTTAGTCAAATTAACTTTTTTTTAAAAATTAACCAACGCAAATTTAATAGTTGACCATTAAGAAGTTAAGAAAATTAAGGTATTAGCGATCCACGCGCAAAATTGTCATCCTGAACGTAATGAAGATCTAATAAAAAATTTTACTGTATTCAGTGTGATGATAAAGCCAGTGGTTCTTAGCTAAGGGATTCTTCACCGCGTTCAGAATGACAAAATAGGGAGAGGATGGGGCCTTGCCGGCAATTATCCATGAACCATCAACCAATAAACTATTAACCAGTTTGGCATTTAGCACCAGTTAACCAATTTAAACAATTAACCGATTAACCACACTAATCACCAATGAACCAATGAACTCTAACTATTTAGCCTATTCCTGTAGTCCGATGGTTTCATTCCTTTAATCGCCTTAAAAAATTTGTTAAAGTTAGTTGGATTATTGAATCCGCTGGCATAACACACATCGGCAATGGAGTAATCTTCCGATTGAAGTAATTTACAGGCATGCCCCACCCTTATTTCGTTGATAAACTGGGTTAAAGACTTCTGCGACCGCATTTTAAAAAAGCGGCAAAAAGAATTTGGGGTCATATTGCACAATTCAGCTACTTCATTAAGGTGTATATCGTTGTGAAAATTTTTCATTAAAAACTGGTACACCTTATTAATCCGGTTGCTGTCCTTTTCATCGTACTGATTTTTAAAGGTAATGCTTGATAAGTATTTAAAATCTTTTGCCCTGGCGAGTATCTTAATAATTTCGACTACGGCAACGATGTTTTCGAAACCATCATTATCTTCCAAACCGAGTAAAATCGCCTTAACTTTTCTACTGGTATCTTTTTCAAAAGCCAGCCCTCTTGAAGCCCTCGAAACCAGGTCTTCAACTAAGGTTAAAACGCTTTGATCGTCGGTTAGCAATGAAAAAAAATCAATACTGAAATAAATCACGGTAGACTTTACCAGTTTATCCTCAAGGTCTTCATAACTTTTATCGTTCTGCCAGATATGAGGCAGGTTTGGTCCCATCAATACCAGGTCATCATCTTCAAAATTCCCGATATGATCGCCAACAATCCGCTTACCCTGGCTCCGCTCAATCCACACCAGTTCGCACATATCGTGAAAGTGGAAAGAAGAGATCAGCCTATTGTTATCAATGTGTTTGATACGGACGGATTTGTTTCCTGAATGGTTAACATTGATAAGTTCAGACCTCATAAAATATCACAAAAAAACCTAAATAAGTAAACTAAATTAATGATAAATAAGGAATAGTAGTTATTAAGGGTAAAAAAATTTAAGTTTTTCCAAATATAGTTTTACAAAGCAATTTAAGCCAGACGTAATTTAGTATAAGTAAACATTTGATTATATGGAGTATACACTAAAATCCCTTCAAATGTTTTTTTAACCAAAAAACTATATAAACTGTATGAAGAAAATTTTCCTAATCTGTTTCATGCTATTTCTATCCGCGCTGGCTTTTTCGCAAGATAAAACCATTGTAAAAGGAACGGTACGAAACGCAGAACAACAACCCCTCGCAGGTGTAAATGTGGGGGTAATCGGGCAGAACGTGGCTACAACAACCAACAAAGATGGCCAGTTCAGTATCCAAATTCCCAAACCAGCGGGAGCAAAACTAAGATTTAGTTTAGTTGGCTATACCACCATAGAAATTGCGGCCAATAGTGAACAAGGTTTTAACATTACCTTAAAAGAGGATGAAAAAAATGCACTGAATGATGTGGTGGTGGTTGGCTTTGGTACAACAAGCATACGGAAGAATACCACTTCTGTAAGTACCCTTAATACCGAATCGATTAAAAATGTACCGGTTGGAGATATGGGATCGGCTTTGCAGGGCAGGATTGCCGGTGTTATCGTGCAGCAAGGTTCTGCAGAGCCAGGCCAAAATGGGGCCAGTATTTCTATCCGCGGTAACGGAGAGCCCTTGTATATTATTGATGGTTTTGTATCAAACCGGCAGCGTTTTTTAACATTAAACAAAGCGGAGATCAAGTCGCTAACGGTTTTAAAAGATGCGGCATCTACAGCGGTTTACGGTATGAATGCGGGTAATGGCGTTGTAGTAATTACAACCAAACAAGGCGAAGCCGGGCAGTTAAGTTTTGATTATCAGAATAACTTTGCCTTTAATACGCCTTCTTATCCTGTAAAGCGCATGAATGCATTTGAATATGCAACGGCTTTAAACAACCTGTACCAGGCACTGGGACAAGGCATTAATGCTTTTAAAACGCCGGCAGAAATGACCGAAATCAGTAATAATTTATCCAATTATACCAATTGGGAAAACGAATTGTTACGCAATTATGCGCCACAAAAAGAACACACCATATCTGTAAATGGCGGAACAGACCGTTTGAAGTTTTTTGGTAGCCTGAATACTTTAGGGCAAGAGGGCATCATGAAATTTAATTCGTTAGATTATAACCGTTATAATTACCGGTCAAATGTGAGCAGCTATTTTGATAAAATAGGCTTAACCGTCGAATTAAATATAAACGGCTCCATACTGGATGAAAAATATCCCCCTGCAAGTGCAGCTACCATCTACTCGCGCCTAAGGGACAGAAATCCTTTTGAGAAACCCTTTACGGCAGACGGTAACATTTCAAATCAGTTCGACAACCCAGCGCTACAGTTAAAAAGTCCGGGTTATATTAAACTAAGAACGGTTTACAACCAGGTTGCCGGTGCATTAAACTGGGCGGTGCCTAAAGTAAAGGGACTTACTTTTGGTTTTAACGGAAATTATAACCTCACTACCCAGGATCGTGTAGACTGGATACAAACGGCAACCTATTATGATGATCAGGGCAATGCCACCAAAGAAGATCCGGCCAATATAGGCATCAGCCGCTCATCGTATATGACCAGCCAATACGATTTTAACTTCAGGGCAGATTATAAAACAAGCTTTTTAAACAAACATAATGTAGAGGCTACGCTGGTACATACCAGACAGCATTATTATACCAACAGCTTAACTGCAGCTTCAAGAGGTTTTAATACCACGGAAATTAAACAGATCCAGAAAGGAGATGCAACCTTAATTACGGCTTCTAACACAGAAGGCGAACAGGCCTGGATGGGTTATGTAGGGCGTTTACACTACGATTACGACCGAAAATACATGGTCGAATTTGCAGGCAGGTACGATGGTTCCGATAACTTTCCGGATGGGAAAAGATGGGGTTTCTTTCCATCGGTATCAGGCGGATGGGCCATTTCTGAAGAGAAGTTTTTCGAAGGCATAAAAAGCAAAAAAGTATTGAATTACCTCAAACTTAGGGCATCGTACGGACAAATCGGCGTAAATGATTTAGACCATTACCTTTATTCTTATCTGCCAACTTACGATTACAACTCGAATGCTTATGTGGTTGATGGCAAGTTACAAAACAGCGTAACGCCTGGACCAACGCCAAGTGTTAACATCACCTGGTACGACCGTACCAAATACGATGCGGGTATTGATTTTTTTATGTTTGGCAGTAAACTGGAAGGTACAGTAGATTATTTCTTTGAAACCACAAAAGGATTTTTATCGCCTGACGTGTTTCGCTACACGGATCCGATAGGATACGCACTTCCACTGGTGGTTTCTAAAGCAGAAGACAGGATTGAAGGTTTAGATGGCTCATTAAAATATAACACCAAAATTGGGAGGGTAAATTTTAACGCCGGTTTCAACTTTACCTACTACAGATCTATTGCTTTTAAAACCAATGAAGACAGTATAACTTTAGCTAACCCACGTTTACGCTCGCAAGGAAACGAGAAATTTTATGTTGGAACAGGTTATATTGGTGCTAAATTTTATACCAATCCACAAGACATCTTAAACAGTCCAAAACGAATTACATCAAGAGACCTTAGGCCCGGAGATCTTCAATATCAGGATGTAAACGGAGATGGTAAAATAGATGGTCAGGATCAGGCCAGGTATGGGCACAACACCTCTCCAACTTTTGTATTTGGTATCGATCTTGGAGCAAGTTATAAAGGATTTGCCGTTGCTGCTACCATCCAGGGTACAGGTGCCAGACAAACCTATTTCAGTAATGTAGCCATGGGCTCAGAAGGTGAAAGAAGATTGGATTTTGCTTTCCAAAATGATAACTGGACACCAAACAACCCTAATGCAACCATGCCAAGGGCCGGAAATGCATCACTAAATGATAATAACAATTATGCTTCTTCTGATTTCTGGGCACGTAATTCGAATTATATCAGGTTAAAATCTGCCACCATATCTTACGATTTTAAATATTCCATACTTGATAAACAAAACTGGTTACGCAACCTTGTCGTTTTTGCCTCCGGCGTAAATTTATTTGCGGTTGGTCCATCTGTAAAATATGGCGATCCTGAAGCAAACAACTTTGATGGTTACTCCTACCCGATGATGAGAACATATTCAGCAGGTCTTCAATTAGGTTTTTAAACATACATAAAAATGAAAAAATATAAATTAATCTGGATTTTAGGTTTGATCGTTATCGGCCTTACCTCCTGCAAAAAATTTCTGGATACGCAGCCTTACGATAAAATAACCGGTGAGCAGACCTGGAATAGTGAAAACCTTTCTACTGCCTTCATTTATCAGATCTACCAGGATGTACTGGCAAGCGACTCCTGGTTATCAGGTTATGCACACAATTATTCTACCCGCTCAGAAAGTGTTACTAAAAATGCCATGACAGGTACATTAAACAGTTCATACTGGTCAAAAGACCGTGCAGAGCTGATGACCAAAAATGATGATTACGGCTGGTTAGATTATGGTCTGCTCTGGCGCATACACACCGCCATGAAAAACATCCAGGCAAGCGCAACCTTTTCTGAAACTTATAAAAAACGCGCTTTGGGAGAATTGTATTTTCTGAGGGCGGCGCATTATTTTATCTACGCTAAATTATACGGTGGTTTACAGGTTATCGATCGCGAACTCAGCCCGGATGAAAATTTGCAGATCCCAAGAAAATCGATCAAAGAAACTTATGATTTTATCCTTTCCGACCTGGATAAGGCGGTAAGCTCACTTCCTGCTGTTGCAGAAAGAGGAAGAGCCTCTTCTAGTGCAGCCTACGCCCTATCTATGCGGGTGGCTTTACAGGCAGCAGCTTATGTAGATGGCGGTACACCTAATAGTGCTTATTATGATAAAGTGATCACAGCTGGAACAGCTTTAGGACTCAACTCTTCAGGGTCGCAACTCAGCCCTTACGCAGATCTGTTCAGAAAGTATGAAACGGCCATTGCTGCCAGTGAAAATATCCTGATCAGAGAACGTTCTAAAACAAATACCTCTCTTTACGATATTCCGATGCAATACCAGGGCATGTGGTCAACAGGTAAGTTTTCGGCTTATGCAAAATTACATTTCCCTATAAACGTTACCATGAACTTTTGGGGCATGGACGGCGGTGCCTGGCCTACCCAGGACCTGGTTGACGATTATTTAGTTAAGGATACTGATGGCAGCCTTAAATACTGGGAGAATGCTTCTTATGCAACAACAGGTGCCAATGTAGACCAGAAAATGTACTTCAGCGACACAAAAAAGAGGGATTTAAGGTTTTATGCCACTGTTGCCTACGACAGCTGTTTGTATTTTAACAATCAGGTAAGGGTATTTTTCAGGAGAGATGGTAACGTGAGTAATGCAAACAGCAAAATTAATGAAGGTTCTGCAGCAGAATATGGTTATAGCGCGGGAAACACCGAAAATTATAACTCTTCTACCGGTTACTCGATGATCAAATATTTTTATGATCAGATTTCCAGTTTGCCAAATCCCGGAGATCAAAAATTAGATTATTGTTTTTCGGTGCTCCGTTATGGCGAGGCATATTTAAACATGGCCGAAGCTTACCTGATGAAAGGGGATTTTGAAAATGCAAAAAGATATATGGTGCCTACCATGGTCAAACATGGTGGATTTGACGAAAGTAAAGCAAGTAGTTATCTCGCTTCACTTAGCGGTAATGTATGGGGCAATTCTTTATTCGAAGCCTATAAAAGGGAAAGAAATGTAGAAATGGTGTATGAGAATAATGACCGTTATTGGTCGCTGCTACGCTGGGGAATGAGAACATCTGGTGGAGTTAAAAATGGCGAATATGCCACAAGTGGCTTTGTTATTCCTGCATTACAAGGTACCCTTCGCGGTATCCGCATTGCGAGGGATGGAAAATCCTATTCTTTCTTCACCGACAATAATGTGGTTGGAGAAGCAAGGTTTACACCTAAGCGGTATTTATTACCAATAAACGAAACCTTCCGTTTAAAATCAGGCATCAATCAGAACCCAGGCTGGGATTAATTTAATTTAACTTAAATAGAAATGAAAAAAACGATAAAACCCCTGTTGAGCATCATAGCACTTGGATTAACTTTTTTATCTACAGGCTGTTTGAAAAAAGGATTGGAAGACCTGAA
Source organism: Pedobacter jeongneungensis (assembly GCF_000633455.1). GTDB lineage: Bacteria > Bacteroidota > Bacteroidia > Sphingobacteriales > Sphingobacteriaceae > Pedobacter > Pedobacter jeongneungensis_A. The sequence continues at coordinate 199,769 of NZ_AYMG01000013.1, read as the reverse complement.
TAATTCCAGCTTAAAAGTAATGTCGACCGTAGACTATACCTATAGATTTTTATATACCGATACGATCCAAAAGGGCACCAGCAAAGAGGAAATAGAAAAAGACCGGGTTTGTGAGGTACTTTTTAAAAAACAAACCGCTACGCTGAATGAAAATGGAATAGATGTGTTTAAAACAACCTTAACCTACGATATTAACTCGGTATTAAAAGCCGGCCCAACAGGTTCGGTAACCAAAGAAATGCTTTATGCCCAATTTGATAAACTGATTAAAGCGGAGCAATTGAGTAAACTATGGGTATATGTAACCGTTTCGGACGTGGCTACTGTAGCTTCTTTAGATGATTCGCCAAAACTGGGCGGTCCGGGAGATTTTTCAAAAGACCGTAAGTATCGGGTAACCGCAGCAAATGGTTCTACTAAGGATTATCTGATCAGAACAGTAAAAGGATTTTAATCCAAAATAATACGCAATCAGAAGGCCTGTCTCCATATTATGGAACAGGCTTTTTTAATTTAAGAATGGAGGTAAAATTACAAGAAACTATAGGGTTTACTCAAGTTATTTTTTGAAGCGCAAGGCCTGTGCAATTATTTAGGTTTGTTCCCGTGCTGCGCTGTATCCCTGCGCTGCGCTACGGGGATGCCGCTGCGCCCGGGGCTAAATACACAGATTGCTACCTCGAATATTAGAAGAAAGAGTGATATTTTAACGATAAAATCGTAATGTTATTTACGCGCTCGTTTGGAAACGAGCGCAAACGAAGAAATAAACAGCAATAATCAGTTAATCTATAAAAATAGTTAGGCTTGTTTGTAAGCAGCCGTTGGTAATCCGGTTACGTTTAGTTTGATCATAAATAATGAACCACTGTGTGGAAATTGTTTTAATTCCTCTTCACTTAATCCATCTTTTGCGGTGGTAATCAACATTTGGTTCATTTGTTTACCACCGAAGGCACAACTGGTTACATTGGGAGCATTAATTTCAATTTTGCCTATACAATTTCCGTTGCGTGGGTTATACCTGTTTACACAACTGCCGCCCCAAATGGCCACCCAAAGCATTCCTTCGCTATCGATACACATACCGTCGGCTACAGTACCTGGTTCGGTTATCTCCACTACAATCCGCTCATTGCTGATATTGCCGGTAGCCAAATCGTAATCGAAAGCTTTAATGTGGTACAAAAAACTATCTATATAATATAAAATGCGGTTATCCGGCGACCAGCAAATCCCGTTCGATACACTTGTACCTTTAATTTTTTTGATTAGTTTACCGTTAAAACAATACAGGTTACCAGCATAATGTTCGGCATCGATATTCATTGTACCCACCCAAAGTCGGCCCAAAGCATCGCAAGCGCCATCATTGCTGCGGTTTTGGGTACTTTCTTTAAATTTAACCAAAGTAGTGGTTTCCTTGGTTTGCAGATCAATTAACGCAATGCTGCCCTGTAGTGCCACCAATAATTTATCATTATCTGCAGGCGCCAACATGCCGGGCATATCCAATATTTTATGCGTAATAAGCTTACCATTTTCAGGATCGCAGGTGCCAATCAGTTTACCCTTAATGTCGATAAACAAGAATTTCTGCCATTCAGCATGCCAGCGCGCACCCTCACCTAAAATCAGGTCTGCTTTATAAAGTATGTCTGGCTTCCAAATATCCATTTACAGTTTAAATTTATGGCGTTTATTTTTTTCATCTCAAATCTCACATCTCATGTCTCACATCTCATGTCTCAAATCCCGCACCTCCCTCAACTATCCTGCATCATCGCACTCCGTCCTCCATCAACTAAATAGGTAACTCCCGATGCAAAAGCGGCATATTCGCTCGATAAAAACACACACCAGCCTCCTATTTCTGCTATGGTACCCAATTTTTTTACCGGGTGAAGTGCTACCGTACGTGCTCTTTCCTGATCAGCATCTGCAAAAGAATTAAACCATTCCTGATTACCTGGCGTATCGATAAAACCCGGCGCAATGCCAACCGTCCGGATAGCAGGTCCCCACTCTATTGCCAGGCTCCTCACCAAACCTGTTAAGGCTGTTTTAGCAATACTGTAAGGTGCGCAACCCGGAATACTGGCAAAAGCATGGTTAGAGGCCATTACGATAATTACTCCGTTATTTGCTGATAATAAGGATCTACAGCTTTTAGCCAGTCGCCAATGTGCAGAGAGGTTTAAATCCAAATTAAACTGCCAGTCATTTTCAGAGCAGTTTTCTAAACCCTTAAACACATTCTGACCCGCGTTGGAAACTAAAATATCCAGCTTTCCATAATCATTGCTAATGTCTGCAACCAGTGTTTCAATATTTTCAGTTGAGGTCATATCGGCTTTAAAATAATCGGTTGGAGCATCAAAAGATTTCATTTCCGACAAAAAATGCTGGGCCACATCACTTACTTCACTATGTTCGGCACAACCTATTACGGTGCATCCGGCTTTAGCCATCATTTTGGCAATTCCTAAACCAATACCTGAAGTAACTCCGGTTATCAGGGCTATTTTTCCACTTAAATCTATTGTTAATGCCATAAAATCTAATTTAAACCTGCGAGGTTTGTATTGATACTAAACATAAAATCCTGCCCTTGGCGTTAAAATACCAGGGTGTTTTTCCATTTCCGCTTCAATTAAATCGACGCCTAAACCTGGCCTGTCGCTCAATTTTAAATGTCCGTTTTGGACCATATCTGCTATCGGATGCGAAATCACTTCATCACGCCAGGGCACATCGTTAAACATAAACTCCTGCCTGAAAAAATTGGGCACTGAAGCACAAACCTGTGCCGAAGCCAGCGTAGAGAGCGGTCCGTTTGGGTTATGTGGCGCCAATAACACATTATAAGCCTCCATCATGGTCGCCATACGTTTCATTTCCGATGGTCCGCCGCAACGGGTAATATCTGGCATCATAATGTCGCAGATGTGTTTTTCCAACACATCTCGTATACCGTGACGGGTATAATGACGCTCGCCTACACAGATGGAAACATTTGAAGGAATCCGGTCTCTCATCGCTTTTAGGGTATTGGCGTTTTCTGGTCCGGCAGGCTCTTCATACCAGGTAATGTTCAGTTCCGAAAGTCTTTGCGCCATGGTTACAGCCACGCGATAATTTAACATGGCATGGGTTTCGATCATGATATCAAACTCCGGACCCACAGCATCTCGCACGGCTTTACTTACGTTAAAAGCCAAATCTTGTTGGGCAGCGGTAAGTTGCAGGTTCGATGATAAATCTTCGCCATATAAATAATTGGTGTGCGCAAAGGGGTCGAATTTTAAACCGGTAAAACCCGCTGACTTTACCTTTTTTGCCTGTTCGGCATAATCTTCGGTATTATGACCGCCCCCTGTAAACCAATAATTGGCATAAAGCAGGATGTCTTTCCTGAAAGCGCCTCCTAAAAGCTCGTAGCAGGGTACACCCAATACTTTTGCCTTTAAATCGAGCAGTGCCATATCTATACCACTAATGGCACACATGCTGGCACCGAATGGCCCCATCCAGTTTAAATCCCTGTAAAGTTTAGTCCAGATAAAATCGGTTTTCATAGGGTCTAAACCAATAATGCGCTGACCAACATGTTTGGTGGCTTCAAAAACGATCGGACTGCCCGGCCAGTTTGTAGCCTCACCTACCCCTGTATGCCCGGTATCGGTATATATTTTTAATAATGTCCAGTTGTATTTTACACCCTCAACCAGCCATACTTTTACATCTGTTATTTTCATTTTGTTGGTGTTTTTATCTTGTTGTGTTGGTGTTTATGCTAATTTTTAATTTATTATTTTCTATTTGTTCATCAGGTTTGTGAGTCACTAATCTTAGGATTAGGCATAAGCTTTAAGATTCCCAATCGACCCTATGGCTATCGGGTTGGGAATGACGTAACGAATGGAGTACGCGAGGCTTATTGCACCCTAAAATTCACACTTCCTTTAAGCATTTTCCCCTTAATATTTGTCCTTCCATCGGTAAATGGTGAACCGTAAAAAGGTTCAGAACCATTGTTCCAATAATCTGCTACCAGCAATTGTATCTTTTCATCCTGCAACCAACTTCTCGATGCCTGCTTGCCATTGGAACGGATCACGATCTCCTGATCACCATCGCTTAATTTTGCCTGCAGAATATTTTGTTTAGTGGATCGAAAATCATTCGATCCCATTTCGTTGGCATCATCTTTCCAGAGTTTCGCACCGGGTTTTCCAAATTCTTCAACAGCAGCTAACCATTTGGCATTCAGCTTAGCCGTTCCGTTATTGCGGGCGATATCTTCTGCTGCATATAGGGTAAATTCACCTTTACGTTTCCAGCTTAAGGTTTCAAAAGTTTTAGGCAACTGGAAAAGCATGCCATACTGATAAGGTTTTTCTAAAGTGGTTTTTACCTCATAATCTACCCGCGTGTTTCCATCGGCAGAAAAAGTATAGGTTAAATTGCCCTCTCCTTCGGTATAGGTTGCTTTGATTATAAAGGTGATGGAATCGGCGGTTTGGTTTACTTTAATCGCATTGGCAAAAATGGTGTACAGCGGATAATTTTTAATCGGATGGATATTGTTCTGATAAGTTTCGCCAGCTACATTGGGTTTACCCCCATCTTCGCTGTTCATGGCAACTACACTAAATACAGGCCCCTGTTCTAAAACTTTTATACCACTGTTTGTGGCACCTGATATTACACCTGTGATTTTGTTAATGGTATAATTTACCGCTCCCTGCGCTACAAAATAAGCCATTTCATTTTCGGTATAACTTAGCGGAAGCTTTTTTGTATCAATGGGTTCTTCAGTCTGTTTTAAAACAATCAGTTCTTCATTTACGACATTGCCTGATGGATCTTTAAAGGAAATGTACACTTCTTTTGTATCTTCTTTTACGGGCACTTGCAACACTCCTTGTCCATGTGGTTTAATGGCTGATGTTAGGTGAATAGGCGTTCCATCAACTTTTACATTAATTTCTACCTCGCTGAGGGAGATAAAATCGTGGCGGTTTTCAATTTCCAGCAGCAGTTTGCCATTTTTAATGGTAGGCTGATACACATTTTTGACCACAACGGGCGAATAGGCTTTTTTCATGCCCCAATACTCCGGTTTTAACCTGCGCCAGGCATCAATTGGTCCCCAAGGACCATAACCCACGATATTACCATCTGGCAAATGAAAAGTATCGTCGATACCACTCCATATGGCACCGCCCAAATTGCCTTTATGCACGTACATGCTATCGTACATTTTAACCAATGAAGGACCATAACCAGCCCTTACGCCTGGATCAGTTAATAATTCGCGGCGGTTATAGGTACTTATATGGGCATATTCGCCAAATAAGGTAGGCCTTTTCATGGTATCGGTAGCCGCCGGACCATTGATGCCCGGATAATGGTAATTGGCAATATCTACTTTGTTGCCTCCATTATTGAAACCGCCCCAACATTGATCGTGAAAGGAAATTGGTCTTGTGGGATCTAGTTTTTTAGCTTCGCGATACACTTTATCCCACAGCGGACTCCAATAACTCTCGTTACCTAAACTCCAGATGATAACCGAGGCATGGTTTTTACCCGCCTGCATTTTTTCAATGTTGGCGGCCAGCATGTAAGGATAAAATTTCTCGTCTTTATAATTCCATAACTTCCAGATGGGTGAGGCACCGTGCTGGATCCATGTTAATGAGCTTTCGTTTTCTACAAACAAACCAATGCTATCTGCTATGGCCAAAAACCTTTCGCTTGGCGGATAATGGGATGTACGGATGTAATTGCAATTGGCCTGTTTAAATAATTCGGCATCTTTTAATTCCAGTTCATCGCTGATGGCGCGTCCGGTGAGTGGATGTACGGAGTGACGGTTTACCCCTCTGAGTTTAACTGGCATTCCATTTACAAAAACCTGGTTGCCTTTTACTTCAACTTGCCTAAATCCTATTTTTTGATGATGGCTTTCTGTTATTTTACCATTAGTAATCAAAGCTGTGGTTAAAGTATATAAATAAGGTTTATCGGTATTCCATCTGATGGGATTTTTTACTGCAATATGGGTGTCGAGCAAAGCAGATTTTTTTCCGGATATTGCAGGGAATGGCGTTTTTACGTTGGCAATGATTTTCCCCTTGACATCAGCCAAAGTATACTGTACCCGACCAGCTGTTGCATTTTGCCCCTGGTTATTGATCAATGCCTTAAGGTTGAGTGTGGCATTGCTGTAATTTTTATCCAGTTTGGTAACCACGGTTAGATCAGCCAGGTTTACTTCGGGCAAGGCAAACAAAGTTACATTACGCAAAATACCCCCAACAGTATGTACGGCATATTGCGAGGTACAGGCTAAAATATCGCTGATGGTATTGGCCTGCACATCAACCTGTAGCAGGTTTTCGCCTGTTTTAAGCGCATCGGTAATATCAACTTCGAAGGGAACAAAACTACCTTCGTGTTCGGCCAGTTTTTTGCCATTAATTTTAACTATTGCATGCGAACTTACGCCATCAAAACGGAGTTTAATGCGGTTTCCTTTCCAGCCATCCGGAATGTTGATTTCGCGGCTGTAAGTTGCGGTTTCGCCGGTATTAACCGTATAACCTTGCATTACCCATTCGCCCGGAACTTTAATCGTACCTTTTTTACCGGTCTGTTCAAATTTCCATTCGCCATTTAAAGAAATAACCGGTTTATTACTGTTTTGTACAATTGACGGGATTGGCGAAAGCGTACTGGCGATGCCACTGTTCTGTGCCATTAGCTGGAAAGCTGTACCCGTTACCAAAGCCAGGATAAGCCATATTTTGTGCCTTGCCTTGTAATTGTAAATTTTGTTTATCATTTCTTATTTGTTATTCTAAGTTTCATAGTCCTCGTTTGCAACGAGGATTCGTGAAATTGGCGATTGTATCGCCTAACGTTTATCACACATTAAAAATGTGTTTCTCTTGTATCCTCGTTACAAACGAGTACAATTATCAGCCTGGATCACAATCCCGAACTTTAGGGTGAAAAATCTTTGAAACTTTATTGATAAAGATTTCTCCACTACGGTCGAAATGACGATACTATTATTATTTCAACTGAAGCATTACACTGTCCTGTATAATATCACCTGCTTTTAAAGGACGATCCATTTTTTCTGCATGTCCTCTAAAAAAACGTTCAGCACCCATATTGCCGTAACCTGCTATTAAAGCTTTAATGCCCTGTGTTTCTTTCCAGGCCCTGATGTGCTGCTCACCGTTGGAGGCTACTTTAAATGAAGAAGTTCCATTGCTTAATTGGGCAGAATTGATGTACATCTTTGTGGAACGGAAATCGTTTGTACCCAAATCATTCCGATCTAAGCTCCAGGGCGTAGATGGTAACTTAGCAGGCCCTGCCGGACCTGAAACCTGATTGGCAGAGGTTAACAAGGCTTTGCCAACTGGCCTTCCAATATGTTCGGCAGGATAATAATCCCACTGTGCATTTCTGTTCCAGTCTAACTCCTGGAAACTATTGGGCAAACCGAACACTAATCCCCATTGGCGCGGATTAATTTCTTTTTTGATGGTGTACTTATAATCAATTTTAACGTTGCCATCAGCAGAAAACACATAACTAGTAGTACCACTGGCTTCGCTATAGGCATCGGTGATACTTAACGTAAAGGCATTTTTGGCTTTATTAAATTTAATATCCTTTACAATCCTGTTTTTGCATACATCGGTAAAGGGATCGAATTGCTGGCGCTCACCTGTCATTTGCGTTCCCCTGCCCTCACCAGTTAAGGGTAAAACCATTAACCTTGTGCCCGTATTCCAAACCGGTTTACCATTATTGCTTACCTGCTCTACATCGCCACTCACCAGGTTAAACTGAACATTTAAGCTACCGCTTTTGGCAGTTAAGGTATTGCCCGATTGGTTATAAATCCAGGATTGGCAGGCTGCTTTTGGTGCTGCAGTTAAATCTGTAACCGTTGGTACAATGGCGAACTGATAAATATCAATCAGTACGCCACGGGGATCATAAACTTTGATCGTCATTTTATCAGTTGGCAACGGTTTTTTACTCACCATAACGTTGGCCGTTGTTTTACCGTTTCTTTTTAGATCAGCGGTAATCAGACCAGTTTCGTTAGCCAGATTCCATTCAATTTTACATTCGTTCAGGTTACTAAAAAGCAGCCTGTTTTCCAGTTCAATGGCTACTATGCCGTTATTCCAATTACCGGCCAATTTAATTTTTACCGGTGAATAGATTTTTTTCATGTGCCAGTACTCTGGTTTTGGCCTTCTCCAGCCATCAAGCGGTCCCCAGGTACCATAACCAACCGTTTTTCCGTTTGGCAAAAAGAAAGTATCATCTATACCGGCCCATATTGCACCGCCCAAAACTGCATCGGTGCGGTACATGTTTTCCCACATGGCCTCAAAGCCAATTCCCCAGGCATCACGAACACCAGGATCGGTAACCAGTTCTAAACGGTTATAAGCATTTAGGTGAACATACTCATCAAAAACGATCGGACGTTTGTAATTCCGGTAAGTTTGCGGACCTGTTGGACCAGGATAGTGATGATTGGTAATTTCGAGATCACCCTCATCTGCATCTGGTCCGTATTGGCTAAAATTACGCGGACGGGTTGGATCAAACTGTTTGACCAACTTAGCCGTTTCTTTAAAATATGCCGCATATTTACCGCTCTCGTTACCGATTGACCAGGTGAGTACTGAAGGGTTAGACCTGAAATAGTTAACCATATCTAAAGTTTGATCGACCATTAAGGTTTGGTAAATTTCGGTACCTGCGGGTACCTCGGTATTTTCGGCCCAGCAAAAAGGCGCTTCTACTTCTAAAAACATCCCCAGGCGGTTACAGGCATCAATCAGTTCTTCAGCCGGAGGATAGTGCGAAGTACGGAAATAGTTTACATTGCCTTCCCTGAACAGTTCGACGTCCTTTTCCCACATATTATCACCAACCGAGCGGCCCCGCAAAGGCATGGTTTCGTGGTGACAGATGCCGCGCAGTTTAATCGGCATGTTATTTACAAAAACCCTATTCCCACGAACTTCAATCTGACGGAAACCAATATTTTTGGTAATCACATCTTCGGCTTTTCCATCTTGTAAAATACTCAGTTTTAACACATACAGATTGGGATGTTCCGGATCCCATTTAGCCGGTTTTAAAACATCGAAACTGATGTTCTGCTGCAAGTACTCACTCTTAGCGATAGATTGATCAACCATAGCCGTTTTTTCGGCCACTTTCGTGGTTCCATCAGCTTTAAAAAGTTCCGCTTTTATCGTCAGTTGGTTTGTTTTTATGCTTTGTTCGTTTGCAATAATGACATCGGCACTTAAAGTGGCGTTTTCGTAGTTTTGATCCAAAATGGTTTTGACATCTGCGTAAGCAAAATTTACGGGCTCCAGGGCCATTATATATACTTTTCGTGAAATACCGCCCAACGGATGTACGGCATAGGTTGATGCGCTGGCTAAAGAATCGGCTTTGCTTTCTGATTTCACTTTAACCAGTAATTCATTGCCAGCACCCCATTTTACCGCATTGTTGATGTCGATTTCGAAAGGGGTGAAACCGCCTAAATGTGATGCGGTTTTCTTTCCGTTTACCCAAATTTCTGCTTCGCTGTAAACCGCATCAAAACGGAGTTTAATGCGTTTGTTTTTCCAGCTTTGCGGAATTTCGAAGTTCTTTTTATAACCGGCGTAAACCGAATTTTTTACTTCAAAACCCTGCATTACCCATTCGCCAGGAACCTGAATATTTTTATCGGTGGGTAATGTGTTAATATCTGTTGAAAATTGCCAGGTTCCGTCTAAAGCGATTTTATTTGGTTGTTTTGAGGCCGCTGGCGAGATGCGGTTGAGTTTTAGTAATTGTTTATCGGCTGTGCTATAGGTGATTTTTTGTATCTGCGCATGTGCCGCGATTGCGAAAAACATTAAAACTGTAAAAATTCTATAAAATAGTTTCATTTGTGTGTTTGATTTACTTTTTGAATTTCCCCTTTACATAATCCCATATTTCTCGAAAGCTTCTTTCGCACTCATCCCTTCGAGTATTTTTTTCTGCACCATTTTTTCACCCCTGGCCTTTTCAAGCGACAGACTTACTACTTCGGCTTCATGTTGTTTCGGCACAATGCAAACGCCATCTAAATCACCTACTACAATATCACCGGGATTAATCAATACGCCTTTAATTTCGATAGGAACCCTAAAATCGATAACCTTACCCCGCGGTGCCTGATCCTGCGCATAATTACCATAAGAAAATGAAGGAAAATTGAGGTGTAATATGCCTTTGGTATCTCTCGAGTAACCATCTACCACTGCACCTGCAGCGCCTAAAATCTGCGCCCTTGTACTCATTAATTCGCCCCAGAGCGCATAATCAGGGGATGCACCTGTGCAAATATATACTTCATTTTTTTTCAGGTCATCCAATGCTTCCAGCATTAAACCAAAAGGCTTTTTCAGAACCGGATTACTGCTTTCGTAAGGCCCGCATTCTAATACATCGGCTTCAAGCACGGGCATGGCCCTGCCTGCAATAAACATATCAGGATGTAATGGCTGTATCTGAGGAGGCAGAAACTGATGAAGCAGTCCCATTTTATCCATAATATCGCCTATTACAGCGGTATAAAGTTCTGTTCTTATAATCTCGAAAAGCTCATAGTCATTTTTCCACTCGGTGGGTATAGCTGTCATTTTCTTTTAATATAGGGATGCTTGTAACAGGAAAATTAATTAGCCAAAATTGTATAATAACCAAAGAAAATATTTAATGATAGTTATCTATTTGTTAAACTTTTTTAACATAAAACAACAGCAAAAAGGGATACTATCGACAATTTACTTCATTTTAGTTAAAATTTAAGTCGCAAATTTAGATGAGTGTAGGAGGTTGTTAATTAAGCGCCTGGTTAATAACAAAAGTAAGCAATTGTGAGTAGAGTTAGGCGTTTGGAGTTGGGCGTTTGGAGTCAATCAACCGATTTAAAGAAATAACCGATTAATCAATGACCAATGAACTAATGACTAATGAACAAGTCTCGCGTTTGGAGTCAGTTAACCGATTTAAACAATTAACCATACTCATAAACAATTTGTTTTTCGATTTTTAAATGTAACTTTGTTGCATTGAATTATGCAGTCTATAAATATCGTAATGAAATATTTGCCCGTATATGGGCGCTTTTGCTATTGGCGATATTTTTAAATGCGACACTGATTGAAAGCCTGCATCACCATGTGGCGGGAAAAGTAAGTTATTGCAAGCAAAATTCTGGTTTTGCTCATCAGCAGTTAGATTCGGCAAAGTTAAAATGTAAACTGTGCGAGGTTTTAAAACACCACTCCCATTTTTTCGATCTGCCAGCTCCTACAACATTCGCTCTATCTATTGTTAAACCTGAAGTTAAATCTTGTATTTACTTCGAGCAGCATACCTCTGCCTACCTCCTATCCTGTACCAATAAAGGTCCGCCAGGCTTAAGAGCTTAATCCGCCAAGTCGGGATTTTCTTTTTATTCTTTAATTCAATTCATTTTGTTTAATGCGCAGTCCGGTCCGGTATGTGCCTAAGCCTATATTTTTATGCTTCAAGCCATTTCCTTATCAAAAAATTATCAATCTTACCAGGCCTTAAATCAGCTCAATTTAACCGTTAAGCCTGGTGAAGTATTCTGTTTGCTCGGTCAAAACGGCGCAGGAAAAACCACTACCATTAATCTTTTCTTAGGTTTTATCGAACCCAGTGCGGGAAAAATTTTAATCGACAACAAAGAAATTTCCTCACACGATGATGAACGCCGCAAACACCTGGCCTACATCCCCGAAGTGGTGATGCTTTACGGAAACCTTTCGGCCATCGAAAACCTCGATTATTTTTCTAAGCTGGCCGGATTCAGCTATAATAACCAAAGTTTAATCAATTTTTTAAATCAATGCGGTTTACAGGAAACTGCTCACAACAAACATTTATCGGGCTTTAGCAAAGGCATGCGTCAAAAAGTAGGCATCGCCATTGCACTGGCCAAAAATGCTAAGATTATTTTAATGGATGAGCCCACCAGCGGACTGGATCCTAAAGCGACGGCCGAATTTACACAACTGGTTAAACAGCTGGCCGCAGAAGGCAAATCTATTTTAATGGCAACGCATGATATTTTTAATGCGGTAAACGTGGGTTCGCATATCGGTATTATGAAACAGGGCGAACTGATCCATACGTTAAAAGCCAGCGAAATCAGTGCTGCCGATCTCCAGGAATTATACTTACAAACCATTTAAAAAACGAATTCATTTCATGAACCCAACATATAGAGGTTTTTCTATTTTCCATAAGTTTGCTTTATTACTGCTTTTTAATGCAATTTGCCTATTCGGTTTCGCTCAGGTGAAGGTAAGCGGAAGGGTAACCGATGCCCAAAACCAGGCCATTTACAAAGCAACCGTTAAATTTAGGAACGGCAAAGATCAATTGAATACCAGCAGCGATTCGCTTGGTAATTTTTCCCTTATTTTACCTAAAACGGCTAATTATACCCTCACGATAAGTGCCATCGGTTACAGCAGTTTTAGCCAGATTTACACTATTAATACCAATGATTTAAAACTGGATGCCATTATGCTTCAACCCAGCAATGAAGAATTGCAAACGGTGGAAGTAATTGGTACCAACGGCAAAAAATATTATGGCAATTATTCATTTTCTGCTACCAAAACGGCTACTTTAAACAAGGATATTCCACAGGCCATTTCTTCAGTTTCTAAAGAATTAATAGCCGACAGGCAGGCCGCGGTACTTGCTGATGCAGTAAAAAACGTCACAAGTGTATCGCAGAGCAGTTATTACAATCAATTTTCCATTAGGGGGATTAACCAGAACGAAGAAGGGGCCATTATTAACGGTATGCGTACCCATCAGTATTATTTTAACCAGCCTTTAACGAATAATTTGGAGCGGATAGAAGTGATAAAAGGTCCGGCAAGTGCCACCTTTTCGAGCGTCGACCCTGGGGGAAGCATTAACCTGGTGACTAAAAAGCCACTCACCGAAGACCGCAAAGAGATCAGCCTTTCGGCAGGAAGTTTCAGCACTATCCGTGGCGCGTTAGATCTTACAGGACCGCTAAATACAGAGAAAACGCTGCTTTACCGCCTTAACCTGGGATACGAAGACAGCAAAAGTTTCAGAGACCTGCAATATAGAAAAGGTTATATTATCGCGCCTTCCTTCTCCTACATCCCTAACGACCGTACCAGTTTAAATGTGGAGGTGGTGATGAACAACAGTAATTCGAGGTTAGATCGCGGTCAGGCTATTTTCGGAGCCATCGCCGGACAAACGGATTTAAAAAGTACACCAATCAGTTTTAACATGGGCGCCAGCAACGACCGTTTTAACAGTCAGGATTTAATGCTGATGACCAATTTTTCGCATAGCCTTACTAATGATATCGTATTTAATGTGGCTTACATGAAGCAAAACTGGACAGAAGATCTGTTAGAACACCGAACCACCAATGCCTTTGGAGTGGATGAAAATAACCAGCCTATCCCTACCCTGGCGGCCATGCGTACGGTTCAGAGACAACAAAAATGGCGTACCGATAACCTGAGCAGCTATTTTAGCATCAATGCCAATACTTTTGGATTAAACCATAAATTGGTTATAGGCTACGACAGGATCAACACCCAGAAACTGCGCGGTGGTGGCGAAAATTCGGCCCAGGGATACCGCTTAAAAGATGGTACCATCGCCGCAAGATATGATCCCACCAAAAAAGACCTCTATCAGTTTAAAGTAGTAAATGGTGTAAATGCGCCAGTGCCCAATGTAGAGCACTTTAACCTGGCCAATCCAACCTATACCATCAAGAATTTAAGCGATTATATTTTTACGAAAACAGAAATTCCGCCAGCCTACAACCTAATCAATGCGGTGTATCTGCAAGATCAGATCAAATATGAAAAGCTGACGTTAACGCTGGGCCTGAGACAGGAATGGTACGAAGATTACAGCAATTATAAACTCGCTACCGAAAAAAGGGTTGACCAGCATAAACTTTTACCGAGGATTGGAATTACTTATGCCATCAACCCAAATATTAACCTATATGGAACTTATTTACAGGGTTACCAGCCACAGGGCAATACTTCTACACTGGTTATTGTACCTCCGCCAGCAGGCAGCAATTTTAAACCTTTAGAAAGTGATTTAAAAGAAATCGGTGCAAAATCAGAATGGCTGAATAAAAACCTGATGGTAAATGTTTCAATTTTCGAGATTAACCAAAAAAACCTGCTGATGAATGCCAACGATCCTCTGGATGTAAACCGTTTAATTGAGCGCGGTGCGCAGCGCAGCCGGGGTGTAGAGCTGGAAGCATCCGGTTTTATCAGACCGAACTGGCAGTTTAATGCAGGTTATAGTTATGTGGACGCCATTATCAAAGATGATTTTAATCCTGCCTTAATTGGAGAACGGGTACAGAATACGCCAAAACACAGTGCCAGTATTTGGACACGCTATAATTTTGAAATACAAAAGTTAAAGGGCATTGGTCTTGGTGCAGGTGTGCAATACAGCGGCAATAAACTTCCATTGTACATCAGGGATTTTGTACTTCCAGCATATACTCTTTTTGATGCCGCACTTTATTATTCGCCTGCAGGCGCTAAAGTTCAGCTGGCTGTAAATATGAACAACATCCTCAATAAAACCTATTGGGTGGGTGCCCAAAATTACCTCCGCCTTTTTCCAGGCACGCCAAGAAACGTAATGTTTAACGTAATGTATAAAATATAATGCCGAATAGAATTATTACGATAGCCAAACAGACCTTTAAAGCAGCTTTTAATAATAAAGGCACCCTGGCCCTAACCCTTTTATTGGGTTTATCGCTTTGCCTGGCCACTTATATTGGCTGGCAAAATTATAAAACACAGAACAATCAGCGCCTGCATTATAAAGAATTGGTAAGGAAGCAATGGCTGGCAAAGCCCGATAAACACCCGCACCGGATGGCACATTACGGTTACCTCGCCTTCCGCGAAAAACACGAACTGAGTTTCTTCGATTTTGGGATCGAAAGTTTTGCAGGTGTATCGATCTTTTTAGAAGCACACAAACAGAACACCGTAAATTTCAGCGAAGCGGGTTTCTCTAACGGCATGTTGCGTTTTGGCGAAATCAGTGTGGCCATGGTGTTGCAGCTGCTGGTACCTCTATTGATTTTCTTTATGGGCTACAACAGCATTTCCGCTGAACGGGAATCAGGAACCCTAAAAATCCTGTTATGCCAAGATGTAAGCTGGAAGCAATTGCTTTGGGGCAAAACATTGGGGATCATCGGAGTATGCCTGTCTATATTTCTTCCGCTCATCCTGCTTACCATCCTACTGTGGTCATCTTTAAGCCATTGGCAGATTAGTACTGATTCCAGTTTACGCTTATTGATGCTCATTTTAAGTTACGCGGTTTATTTTTTCATTATTGCAGCCCTTACCGTTTTAGTTTCGGCCTTTGCCCGCAGTTCTAAAGCAGCTTTAATTACCTTATTGGCCTGCTGGATATTTTTTATGGTAATTATGCCAAGAATAACCCAGGCTGTTGGTGTAAAAATCCACCCTTCGCCAGCTAAAATAGAATTTGCCGATGCCAT
Organism: Pedobacter jeongneungensis; assembly: GCF_000633455.1. Classification (GTDB taxonomy): domain Bacteria; phylum Bacteroidota; class Bacteroidia; order Sphingobacteriales; family Sphingobacteriaceae; genus Pedobacter; species Pedobacter jeongneungensis_A. The sequence continues at coordinate 184,066 of NZ_AYMG01000013.1, read as the reverse complement.
TGCGAGCGATATTAGTAAACAGGGCGATAGCCACAATCCCGATGATTCGCATTATGCTGCCATTAAAGATTCCCTGCTCCAGATGTATGGTGTTGATGATGTAAAAAAACTTCCTTTTAATTATGGTGGCTATATTATGGCCGAAGGAGAAAAGATTACTTCTAAAATTTACAGCAATCACCAGAAAACACTGAACAAAACTTTCGAAAAACAGAACGAAATTACTACAGTGGCAGGTTTCTTTAATCCATATCTGGCATTAAAGCATATTTCGATGGCTTTAACCGCATCTGATTTCAACACTTTTGTCGATTTTCAGAACCAGGCAGAAGCCTATCGTTACCAGCTTGCCCAAAAGATGAATAAACTGCAGATCGAAAAGATCAGCAACATTGCGCCCGGTGAAAACGAAAAACCTTTGGCCATCAGTAAGAAAAACTGGGCAGAGCAGCCCGATTTTAATTACCGTTTCGGGAAATTGCACACCGTAATTTCAAATGAATTATTGGCACTTAGCGCTTTAAGCTTTTGGCTCCTGACCACAATTTTCTTGCTCCAATATGCCACCAGATGGATTAAAACAATATCTTAACATGAAACAAAGTATATATCAACTCGAATTTAAACTCTTTTTCAGAAATAGCCAGGCGTGGATCGGGATTATTGTATTGCTCGTAACAGGCTTTGCCGGATTGTATTTTGGCAAAACATTTATAGCCAAACAACAGGCAGTAATTGAAAAAGCAGCTGTTTTGCAAAAGAAAAACACCCTCAATAATATCGATCACTTTGGTAAAGATATTGGCCTGTTTTTTTTCCAAAATAAATTCTCAGTGGTCAATACACCGGATCCCTGGTCGGCTTTTGCAAACGGACAAAGAGATGTAAATCCTTACCTGATTTTAGTAACTATGCTGGGTTTGGAAGGACAACTTTACGATACCGACATCAATAATCCGGTCAGTTTGCTCATGGGCAATATGGACCTAAGCTTTGTTTTTATCTTCCTGTTCCCGCTGGTGATTATCGCTTTCACTTACAACCTGCTTTCCGAACAGCAGGAAAGTGGTGTTTGGTCGCTGTTAAAATCGCAAACGGGGAAATCGTTTGTCATTATCAGGCGAAAATTTTCAATCAGGGTAGTGGTCATTATTGGGGTAGCTATTATATTACTTATGGTCGCTAAATTTTATTTAAACCTACCGGTCGATTTTACTTTTTTAGCTGTATTTGCCTTAACCATTTTGTATCTGTTTTTTTGGTTTGCGGTATCTTTCTTTTTCATTTCGCTCAACAAATCTTCTAATTTTAATGCTTCGGCAATGGTGGCAGTTTGGGTACTCATCTGCATCGTTATCCCGGCATCCCTCAATCTTTTCCTAACCAGGAAATATCCGATACCAGAAGCTTTACAAAATGTAATCAATCAGCGCGAGGGTTACCACGAAAAGTGGGATATGGCAAAAGAAGTAACCATGAAACCTTTTTTCGAACATTATCCACAACTTAAAAAATATCCTTTCCCGCAGAAAAAAACATTTAGCTGGTTTTGGTACTATGCCATGCAGCAAATGGGCGATGACCAGGCTTTGACAAGCAGATTGGCCATTCAGCATAAACTCGAATCCAGACAACACTTTACCCAAATGGTTGCTTTATTCTTCCCTCCCATACAAACCCAGTTGGGGATCAATAAAATGGCAGGATCTGACCTGGATAATCACCTGGATTTTCAGGATGCAGTTAGAAAATATCACGAACAGATCAGGCTGCATTTTTATCCTAACATTTTCCTCAACCAGGGCGTAAATGATACCAATATTAAAAATTACAAACCCGAAAAATATATCCGGCAGCAAGTACCATCTGTTTGGATCAATCTACTATCGATAGTACTGTTTGCCTCTATTTTAATGGTTATTTCAATTTTTAATTTTAGAAAGGCAAACCGTTTTTAGAGATAGAATTAACTGAATGCAACAGATCCTAGTCTTTGATGTGAAGTCAGGTGTTTCCACCTGACTTAGCGTATTATCCCAAAAGATTTGATTAAGTGTAAGATGGTAACATCTAACACCACGGATAGATAGTATTAAAGATTATTGAATCTAATAATTTGTCCCGCAGATTACGCGAAATACGCAGATTTCATTTCAGCGTAAATCATGTTAATCGGCGGGATTTGTGAAGTCAGGTGTTTCCACCCGACTTAGCATATTATTCTAAAAGGTTTGATTAAGTGTAAGATGGTAACATCTCGCACCACGGATAGATAGCATTTACAGATTATTGAATCTTATAATTTGTCCCGCAGATTACGCGAAATACGCAGATTTCATTTCAGCGTAAATCATGTTAATCGGCGGGATTTGAAGTCAGGTGTTTCCACCTGACTTAGCGTATTATTCTGGAACATTTGATTAAGTGTAAGATGGTAACATCTCACACCACGGATAGATAGCATTAAAGATTATTGATTCTAATATTTTGTCCCGCAGATTACGCGAAATACGCAGATTTCATTTCAGCGTAAATCATGTTAATCGACGGGATTTGTGAAGTCAGGTGTTTCCACCCGACTTAGCGTATTATTCTAAAAGATTTGATCAGGCGTAAGATGGTAACATCTTACACCACGGATAATTCTCAAATATCTACAAACAAAAACCCTGCAATATTAATTAATTTAAACTACAAATAACACTAATTTAAAATACATAACTATTTTTATTAAAAATTTAAAATATTTATTCAACATAAAATACAGATATCCAATTTTATCATTGTTAAGTACTTAAACACCTTTTTATTGAAAAACAATAAAAATATAAAGCTTAAAACAGATTAAAAACTAAAAAATTCGTTATAAAACACTATAAATCAATTTTTTTATAAATTAAAGATTTAAAAAATTAATTTGATCTTAATATCCAGCTAACATTTAATTGTTTTAACAGTTTATCTTACTAAAAAACAATAAAAAATCATAATAACAAGGACTTATCTGTTCATAAAATTCATTTTTGTTCATGAATAGGTTTAAAGGAGTCCTCCCGTTCAGTTCGTTCATTCCCCTTTATTTAAAACAATCTGCCATAATCAATTCGTATCTTGGTCTAATTAATCATACACACTAATAGCGGCGCTAAAAAGCTGTCTTATTGTGTATTACGGCAGGCATAAAGAACCATTATGTTTCGCTTAGAAAAATCCACCAAACAGATTAGAAAGATTAAAATCTAAAGCCATGAACAAATACGCCATTATTGGAGTAACTCCATTCGAAATCCCAGATCAAAGATTGGTTTCCAATTTACAAAAAGCAGATTGCTTTCCGGTTCTCAGCCTTGGACATCGTTTAATTGAAGCTAAACATGCTATCGAATCACTTATCGCCTCCGGCATATCCAATTTCGGTGTAAGTATCAATTCAGTTGAAATGGCCAATATCACCCTTCCTGAACAGGTAAGTTTAGTAATTGCGCCTTATGATCTTTCGCTAAAAAGCAAAACTACCGCAAAAATCATCCATCAGGTTTTCGATCTTAAATCGGCTATAGCTGCACAAAAAAACGGCGCTTATGGAATTATCGTAAAAGGAAATGAAGGCGCCGGACGTGTGGCTTACGAATCTTCTTTTGTGCTTTTTCAACGCATTATTAAAGCAGTTAACATTCCGGTTTGGGTTCAGGGCGGTGTGGGCATCCATACTGCTGCCTCTTTAATGGCTCAGGGCGCAGCAGGCATTATTTTTGATAGTCAACTGGCTTTGTTCCCCGAGTGTTCCGCACCCGAAGATTTAAAAGCGGTTTGCGGCAAATTAAGTGGAACGGAAACTAAACTGATTGATAACTGCCGCGTATTGGCCCGTCCAAATTCACCGGCATTGGCAGAAGATACAGATTACAATGGTCTTCAGCAATATTTTAAAGGTTACGATCTGGAAAGCAATTATCTTCCAATGGGTCAAGATATTGCGTTATCGATTGACCTGGTTACCAAATATAAAAAGCTTGATAAATTGGTTTTCGGCATAAAAGAAGCCATTTATGGTCATTTAAAACAAGCAAAAGCCATCAATGTAATAAAAGCGAATAACTCACTTGCACAAGATCTGAACATCACCTATCCTATTGCGCAAGGTCCAATGACCAGGGTAAGCGATGTAGCGCCCTTTGCTGATGCCGTTTCGGAAGCTGGAGCTTTATCATTTATTGCGCTTTCCTTATTAAAAGGTGTATCGGCAAAAAACCTGATCGAAGACACCAAAAAACTGGCGGGTGAAAAAACCTGGGGCGTTGGTATTTTAGGTTTTGCGCCGCAAGAACTGAGAGATGAGCAACAGGAATATATTTTAGAAGCTAAACCACCTGTTTTGTTAATTGCAGGCGGCAGACCTTCGCAGGCTAAACCCTTTGAAAAAGCTGGTATAAAAACCTTCCTACACGTGCCTTCTGCCTCTCTTTTAGACATGTTTTTAAAAGAAGGTGCTAAACGTTTTGTGTTCGAAGGCCGCGAATGTGGCGGTCATGTTGGCCCCCTATCAAGCATGGTACTATGGGAAAAACAGATCGAACGTTTATTAAAAGAAGAAAATCCGGAAAGTATTAGTGTTTTCTTTGCCGGCGGCATTCATGATGCTTTTTCTACCGCTTTTATTTCGGTAATGGCTGCTCCTTTGGCTGCCAAAGGAATGAAAATCGGTGTATTAATGGGCACTGCATACTTATATACCAAAGAAGCGGTAAGTACTGGTGCCATTTTAAACAAATTCCAGCAGGAAGCCATGCTGGCAAACGAAACTGTACTGCTTGAAACCGCTCCAGGACATGAAACCAGGTGTTTAAATTCTTCATTTACCACTTTCTTTAATGAAGAAAAAAAGAAACTTCAGGCAGAAGGAATGGATAAAAAAGAAATCTGGGCTAAACTCGAGTCGCTTAATGTTGGCCGTTTGCGAATTGCTGCAAAGGGAATTGAAAGACGTGGCGATGATCTGGTAAAAATCGACGAGGCAGAACAAACTGATCTGGGTATGTACATGATTGGTCAGATTGCCCCTATGCATAAAGAGGTAATGTCGCTGCTTGATTTGCATCAGGATGTAGCCGCCCATAACTATACGCACATATTAAATGCCACACTCCCAATACCCCCACAAAATAAAGCGAAAGCCCTTGATGTGGTCATTGTGGGAATGGCCTGTATCTTTCCAGGGGCTAAAAACCTCGAAGAATACTGGCGCAATATTATTTTGGGTAAGGATTCGGTAACCGAAGTACCGGATGAAAGATGGAACAAAGAACTCTATTATAACCCCGATTCTACTGATGGCGATATGTCGCACTCTAAATGGGGCGGTTTTATCCCAAGGATAGATTTTGACCCCTTAGAATTTGGTATTCCACCGCAGTCGCTTGCGGCCATAGAACCTACCCAACTGCTTACCTTAATGGTAGCCAAACAGGCCATGCAGCACGCAGGTTATGCCGATGGCGGTGTGGATAACGAAAATGTTTCGGTAATTATTGGTGCCGAAGGTGGAAACGATCTGGCTAACAGCTACAGTTTTAGGGGCTTTTACAAACAAGTTTTCGGCGAAATGCCAGCTGAAGTAGATGCCGTATTGCCAAAAACCACTGAAGATTCTTTCCCTGGCATTTTGGCAAACGTAATTTCGGGCAGGATCACCAACAGGTTAAACTTAGGCGGCAGAAATTATACCGTTGATGCGGCATGCGCTTCATCTTTGGCAGCAATCGATCTGGCCTGTCAGGAGTTATTTTTAGAGAAATCGGATATGGTTTTGGCCGGTGGAGCAGATCTGCACAACGGCATTAACGATTACCTCATGTTCTCGAGCACACACGCCCTCTCTAAAAAAGGAAGATGTGCCACTTTTGATGCCGAAGCCGATGGAATTGCCCTTGGCGAAGGTATTGCCATGATCGTATTAAAAAGATACGAGGATGCTTTACGCGATGGTGATACGATTTATTCGATTATTAAAGGTGTAGGTGGCTCAAGCGACGGCAAAAGCCTTGGTTTAACTGCACCACGCAAAAACGGACAGGTAAATGCTTTAGAAAGAGCCTACAGTCAGGCTGGAATTACACCATCACTGGTTGGTTTGGTAGAAGCACATGGTACGGGTACCGTAGTTGGTGATAAAACAGAAATCAGCGCACTAACCGATATGCTCAACCAATCAGGCGCAACCGTAGGGCAGACACATTTAGGCTCTGTAAAAACACAGATTGGCCATACCAAATGTGCTGCCGGAATTGCGGGTTTAATCAAAGCATCCTTATCAGTTTACCATGGCATTAAACCACCTACCATCAATTTAAAAACACCAAATAGTTTCTACAATGCTCAAACCAGTCCATTTGCTTTCCATACGGAAGCTGGTTTATGGATGGAAGAAAAACGATATGCGGGTGTAAGTGCCTTTGGTTTCGGCGGAACCAACTTCCATGCCGTATTGGAAAGTGCGCAAAATATAGAAAACACAAATTCGATCTTAAAATCATGGCCTTCTGAACTTTTTGTTTTCAGAGGTGATACGTATGAAGAAGCTAAAGCAAGTATTATTTCGGTAAAAAACCTTTTAGAACTGAACGATCAGATCGAACTGAAAGATATTGCCTATAGCTTAGCAACTGCTGATACCAAACCTGTTCAATTAAGCATCGTAGCCAATCATGCCGAAGATCTGGTAATGAAAATTGATCTTGTTCTATCAGGCGTAGAAAGCAAAGACACTTACCTTACTCAAAAACAGGATGGCAAAGTTGCTTTTATGTTCCCAGGGCAAGGAAGCCAACGCGTAAACATGGCCAGAGATCTTTTCGTGGTTTTCCCTGAAATGAGAAAACTATTGAAAGCCTATCCTGAATACGAAAAAATCCTTTTCCCGAATACCGTATTTAATGATGCCGATGCAAAAGCGCAAAAAGAACGCATAAAAGATACCCGCATGGCGCAACCGCTATTGGGTATTGTTGATCTGGCCATTGCCAATTTCTTAAAATCATTGGGTATTGTACCTGATATGGTTGCGGGCCACAGTTATGGAGAATTGCCAGCACTTTGCTTTGCTGGTGCTTTTGAAGAAGAAGCTTTGGTTCACTTGAGTGCAGAAAGAGCAAAAGCTATTTTAAATGCGGTAGAAAACGGCGATCCGGGCACGATGCTTGCCGTGAGCGCAAAACAGGAAGACCTTACACAATACCTGGGCAATATCAAAGATGTTTACCCGGTAAACTTTAATGCACCAACGCAATGTATAATTGCAGGTAGCACTGCAGCCATTAGCCAATTGGCCGCGCTTTTAAAAGAAGCTAAAATATCTTTCCGTCCGCTTGAAGTAGCCTGCGCTTTCCATAGCCCATTGGTGGCTAAATCGAAACGACTTTACCAAAAAGTGCTTTCTGGAGTAAACTTTAATGATCTAAAAATTCCGGTATGGTCTAACACCACTGCAAAAGAATACCCTGTTGAAGCTGCCGCTGTAAAAGAACGTTTAACCGACCATTTGATAAAACCTGTCCTTTTTGTTGATGAGCTTAGGGATATGTATGCCGCCGGAGCCAGGGTTTTCGTAGAAGTTGGCCCTGGCAAGGTGCTAAGCGGCTTAACCAAATCCTGCATCGGCAAAGACGAAGTGATTTTACACACCGAAGATCAAGGTCAGAACAAACTCAGCAATTTATTGGGCACACTAGCTGGCTATATGGCTACTGGCCGCGAAATCAAACTAGAAAAGCTATTCGAAGGCCGTTCAGTTAAAACCATCAAACTGGATGAACTTTCTATCTATAAAAAAAGTCCGGCTATCTGGTACGTTAACGGTCAACACGCTGTTCCATCAACAGGTAAACTTCCGGCAAATGGTGCATCACCTATTACTAAACCGATTATCCTTATGAACAACACCTCTACCCTAACCGAAAATCAACAGGTTAATGGCTCGGCCAAAGATCTGATGATGCAGGAGTACCTGCATAGCATGAAAATGCTGATTCAGGCACAACGCGATGTAATGCTTTCCTTCCTGGGGCAGGCTCCCGCAATGCCTTCGCAAATCATGAACCAGCCTTTAACATCATATCAGGCACCTCAGCCTGTCCGCATCGAAAATCAGATCACAGCAAAACAAGAAGTGCCACAGGCACAAACAATCGAAGTAATCACACCTGTTGTTGCACAAAAAGACATAAAACTGGTGCTTTTGCAGCTAGTAAGCGATAAAACCGGCTATCCACAAGAAATGTTAGGTATGGAAATGGATCTGGAAGCCGATTTAAGTATCGATTCCATCAAACGCGTAGAAATTATTGGTGCTTTACGTACCGAACTGGGTGGTTTTTCTCAATTAAACCTTCCGGAAGATAAAATTATGGAGCAGCTTGCCGGACTTAAAACTTTAGCTACTCTCGTAAACTGGATTACAGAAAATACTGAACAGCCAAAAGAGATTAGTGCCCCTAATCCAGTAGCAACAAGCCAGGCTGAGCCTGCAAAATTCTCCATCGACCAGTTAAAATCGGCCATTCTTGAAATTGTAAGTGAAAAAACGGGCTATCCAAAAGAAATGCTGGGTATGGATTTAGATCTTGAAGCTGATTTAAGCATCGATTCAATCAAAAGAATGGAAATTATTGCCTCACTTAAAGAAAAAATCGGTTTTGGCTCACAAAGTGAAAAAGCTGATGATTTAATGGAAAAACTGGCTGCAATTAAAACCTTAAATGCGCTGGTAAACTGGATCGCCGATGTTGAAGCGGAAAGCTCGGAGGTGCTTACAGAAGCAAAAAAGCTTATTGAGGAGAGCATCGATGATCAAACCGTTAAAGAAAAATTATCGCGTTTGAGATTTGAGCTAACTCCTGCTGCATTGACCATTACCGAAGCAGCCATACTAAAAGGACAGCGTTTTGCCTTAACCGATGACGGCGGCGGACAAGCACTTAAAATCAAAAAAGTGCTGGAGAAACATGGTGCCATTGCCGATCTGGTGAACTTTGAAGATTCACTGGATGGCTACCAGGGCCTTATTATCCTGAACATGTTCGAAGCACAGCAAAAAGTGGGCATTCTCGATCATTTCGCCACCATAAAAAAACTAAACTTTGATACTGTAAAATGGGTGTACCTGATTGCAGATACCAAACAATATTTTAACGATCAATCGGATATTTCTTTCCTGAGACATTATCAGGGTTACTCCGGTTTCTTTAAAAGTTTAGACCGCGAATACGAACATACCAAATGCCGTTTCATCAGCCTGGAAACCAAAATGACACCTGATGAAATCACCAACATTACCTTAAACGAAATCCTGAATCCGGATAAACCTTCGGAAATCATTTACAACGACCATAAAAGACACATTATGGAACTTGTACCGCATCAATTAAGTACCGAAACCGATGCGCACATCCATTTGGATAAAGATGCAGTAGTGATGGTTTTGGGTGGTGCACAAGGCATTACAGCCGAGTTGATGATTCATTTCGCGAAAGATTATCCTTGCAGATACATTTTGGTAGGCCGTTCGGCAAACCCGATCGCATCGGCAAATGAAGCCAGTTCTTCGTTAAAAACCAAAGATGAGATCAGGCAATACCTGATTAAACAGGGAGAAATTAAAAAACCAGCCGAGATAGAACAGGAAACCAACCGGATTTATAAAAACAACCAGATTTTACGTTGCATTGCAACTTTAGAAGAAGGTGGTTCTACTGTAGTTTACGAATCGCTAGACCTTAAAGACGAAGAAGCATTAACCCGTTTAATCACTCAGGTTTATGAGGATTATGGCCGTATAGATGGTATAGTGCATGGTGCAGGTTTACTGGAAGATAAATTGTTCCACAGTAAAACATCCGAATCTTTCGGACGTGTTTTCGACACCAAAGTAACCCCATTAAGGGTATTAGCTGAGCAATTAAGACCAGAAACTCAATTTGTGATCCTTTTCTCGAGTATCGCTTCGGTTTACGGAAACCGTGGGCAAACCGATTATGCCGCAGCAAACAGTGTAATGGACAAATATGCCTGGGCCTTAAAACAGAAGATTCAAGGCAAGGTAATGGCAATTAACTGGGGCCCATGGAAAGGTGCGGGTATGGTTTCGCCAACATTAGAAAAAGAATACCAACGCAGAGGAATTGCATTGATTCCGTTACAGGATGGAATGGAAACTTTCTTGAACGAACTAAAATATGGTAAAGAAAGCCAGGTATTAATCATGGCTGGAAACACCTGGACATAGAAAATCGCATAACCAAACAGCAGATGAAGAAAAGCGACGTAGCAATTATTGGAATGTCATGCATTTTTCCGGGTGCGAAAGATTTGCAGGCCTTTTGGGAGAATATTATCAACCGCGTAGATTCTACACAAGAGGTTCCGGCTGATCGGATTGATCCTGTGCATTTCGACAAAGCAGTGAGCGGGGTAGATCGTTTTTATTGCAACCGAGGAGGCTTTATTCCCGATCATCATTTTGATCCGCAGCGCTTCGGGATTTTACCCTTAGCTGTTGAAGGTACCGAACCCGATCATCTGTTAACCTTAGATCTGGTTCACCAGGCATTAGAGGATGCATCTGTATTCGAAAAAAAATATTCCCTCGATAAAACTGGGATCATTATTGGCAAAGGCAATTATGCGGGGCCTGGGGCAACCCGCGCCATCGAAATTGTAAGAACTGGCGAGCAAATTTCGAGTGTATTAAAAGACTTAATGCCGCAACTTACTGATGCAGAAATTGAAAAGGTAAAACACGAATTCCAATTGCGCAAAGGCCGTTTTAGTGCTGATACCGCTATGGGTCTGATCCCTAATTTAGTGGCTTCGTTGGTAGCCAATCGCCTTAATTTAGGCGGACTGGCTTTTACTTTGGATGCTGCCTGTGCCAGTTCACTCATCGCGGTTGATCATGGCGTGCAGGAACTAAATAGTGGCCGTTGCGATATGATTATTGCAGGCGGTGTACATTTAGGTCAGAATGCTGCTTTTTGGAGCATATTTTCTCAATTGGGTGCTTTATCCAAACAAGAAAAAATAAAACCTTTCGATCAGAATGCCGATGGACTGATTATTGGCGAAGGTTGTGGTTTTGTTGTACTCAAACGCCTCGAAGATGCCATCCGCGACCAGGATAAAATCTATTCAGTAATTAAAGGTGTGGGCATCAGTAGCGATGGCAGCGGCACCAGTGTAATGAGCCCGTCGGTTAAAGGCCAGTTAAAAGCCATTACCGAAGCCTGGAAAAATGCAGAATTAGAAAGTAAAAATATCGGCTATTTAGAAGCCCATGGTACCGGTACACCGCTTGGCGACAAAATCGAGGTAGAAACCCTGAAACAGTTTTTTGGTCAGGATGCAGATCTGCCAAAAGCGGGTATCGGTTCGGTTAAATCAAATATCGGCCATGCGATGCCTGCTGCAGGAATTGCCGGCTTAATTAAATCGAGCTTGGCACTGTATCATGGCATCATCCCTCCTACTTTACATTGTGATGAACCCGTTACGCAACTAGCAGAAACCCGTTTTTCGGCGGTGCAGAAAGCTGCAGACTGGAATCAATCGGGCTTACCAAAACTAGCGGCCGTAAATGCCTTTGGTTTTGGTGGAATTAATGCCCATGTGGTATTAACTGCCTACCATACACCTAAAAAAGATAAGGTTTTGGTAATTGCCAGGCAAAGTCACGAAAATTTGATTCAATCGCTCGAAAACGGCGATTATAGCACCGGACAAGGCAATTTCCGTCTGGTATTATTCAATCCAAGTGAAGAAAGGATCAAAAAAGCACTTAAAATTGTAGCTAAAAATGCTCCATGGAGAAATAAACAGGATATCTGGTATACCAATTCGCCGTTATTGGCCAACGATGGCAAAATAGCCTTCGTTTTTCCGGGTTTAGACGGGCTTGCCGATGGCGAAATTAAATCGGTAGCCGATTATTTCAACATCAGTATCGAAGAAAACGAAAAACAGGATGGTCTTTTGAGCGAAGCGCTCAATATCCTGAACAAAAGCAGCGTTTTAGACCAGGCTTTAAAACAATTAGGTGTTAAATCTGACATGAACGCAGGCCACAGCCTCGGCGAATGGCTTGCAGCAAGATCTTCGGAACTGGCAGAAGAAAGTTCGGTAATGAATTTACTGAATGTACTTAACCCCGAAACTTTTGAACTCAAAGATTCGCGCTTTATTGCCGTTGGTGCCGGTTTAGCTACCCTTCAACCCATTATAGAAAGTATTTCCGATTTGTACCTTTCGAACGATAACTGTCCGCAACAGGTAATTCTTTGTGGCAGTAAAAACGCGCTTGATGAGCTGGTACCAATATTAAAGGTGAAACAGATTTTTCATCAGATTCTGCCTTTTCAATCGGGTTTCCATTCACCATTTGTGGCCGATAAACTGGGATTGATCCTCGAGGGCATGCAGGACATGCAGTTCAGGAAAACCACTACACCACTTTGGTCGGCTACTACTTTAGAAACTTATCCAGAAGGTTTCGAAGCCATTCGCCAGTTAAGTGCCGAACACCTGATTAAACCGGTGCGTTTCCGCGAGCTTACCGAAAAACTGTATGCCGAGGGCGCACGTGTATTTATCCAGGTTGGTTCTGGTGGTTTAGTTGGTTTTATCGACGATACTTTAAGGGGGAAAGATTTTAGCACCATTAGCGCCAACGTGCCTATCCGTTCGGGTATTACGCAGTTGCAAAGGGTTTTGGCTGCACTTTTTGTCGAAGGAAAAGAAATCGGCCTAAATTACCTGGGCAACATTAAATCAACGCCGCCTCAAAAAAACAAAGGCATCAAACTCGAACTCGGCTCGCCGATTATCCATAACCTGCAAACACTTAAAGGTTTAACCATTAAGCAAAATCAACCTGTGCAGCCTAAAACTTTTGTAGAAGCCAAACACCCCGTTTTACAGGCTTTTAACGAGAATGTAGTGGAAATGATCAACATGCAGAGCGAAATGATCGAACTTTTCGAAAATGCAGCCTTCCAGGTTGATCAGCCGGTTAACTGGGCGCCGGCCGCACCGGTAAAACCCGTTAGACAAGCCTTTAGCAAAACGCTGGATGTGAGTTTGGAGAACTGTCCCTATCTCATCGATCACTCGCTATTAAGACAGCCAAAAGGCTGGCCAACGGTAGAAGATATGGATCCGGTGATCCCGATGACCATGATTTTTGAAGTGTTTGCCGAAATTGCAAATGCGCAATCGCCAGAGGAAAAAGTGCACAAAATTATGAATATGCGCGTTTTCCAATGGATGAATGTGGTTAAACCTTTTCAGGAAACCGTAACCGGCGAGTGGAAAGATGAACAAAGGTTTTACCTTAACCTCGAACGTTTTGCAAATGCAGAAGTACAGTTGGCTACGCAGTTAAACTCCGCTCCAAACAGAACTTTCGATATTGGCAAATTACTAGATATCGACCGTACTTCTGCACAGATTTACGATGCCCACATGTTCCACGGACCAGATTATCAGGGTATCAAAAAACTGGTTGCAGTTGGCGAAAAAGGAATTACAGGCATCATCGAAGCATCAGGCGGAAAAGGCTCATTGCTCGATAATGCTGGTCAATTGTTTGGTTTGTGGTTGCAGCTCACTTTAGAAAAAGATCGGATAGCTTTCCCTGTTAAGATCCAGGAGATTGAATTCTTTGGCGATATGGCCGATCAGAAAGGTACTTTCGAATGTACCTGTGTGCTTACCGAAATCAACGACGAATTTGCTACGGCCGATATAGTGATGAAAAGAGGTGGCATTACGTGGCTCATTATCTCTGGCTGGCAGAACCGCAGACTGGAAATAGACGAACCGCTTTGGAACGTGTCGATGTCTCCGCTCCACAACCGTTTATCAGAAGAGGTTGCCCCTGGCGTTTTTCTTTTCGGAAATGCTTATTCGCGTGTGGTATCGTGGGATTTTATCCTGAAAAGATATTTCAACCAAACAGAAAAGAAACACCATAACAACCTTTTGCCCAATAAAAGAAGAACCTGGATGATCAGTCGCGTTGCAGCAAAAGATGCCGTTCGGAATTTACTGAACACGCAGAAAAACCAGGCCTGTTATCCGATTACCTTCGAAATTTATTCAGACGAACACCGCAAACCTTATGTTAAAGGTGGTTTAACAGATAATATCAACATTTCCATTGCGCATAAAGGCACCGATTCCGTTGGCATAGCCCGTTTTAACGAACCGGTTGGCATCGATATCGAGCACATTGAAGAACGCAGCCCAGGCTTTTTTGATCTCGTTTTTAACGATCACGAAATAGAGCTGCTTCAAAACCGCGATAAAATTGAATGGGCAACCCGTTTCTGGGTAGCCAAAGAAGCTTATGGAAAATACCTGGGTAAAGGCTTACAGGGTAACCCGAAAGCCTATACCGTAGCAGAAGTAAACGGCGAAGAATTATGCATTAATAACATTACAATAAAAACAATCAAACATAAAAACTATATCATCGGATGGACAGTATAACAACTAAGAAACTGAGCAGCGAAGAAATTTTCGACCTCATGAAAAAATTTATCACTGAAGTAATCGGCGAAGAATTTGTTGAAGAAATGGATATCACACCCGAAAGTTCTTTCACCAAAGACCTTGAAATGGACAGCATCGAAATCGTATCCTTCTCCGAAAAAATCAAAGCACATTTTGGTGAGCAGATCGATTTTACGGGCTGGTTATCATCAATGGATTTAGATCAGCTGATCAATTTAAACCTGGGCATGATCATTTCTTATATCGAAGAATGCCAGTCATAACCGTAAGCGGCAAATCGGTTCACATTCAGGAGCTCAACAAAGGCGCTGCTGAAACCATCGTGCTCGTTCACGGGATGTTCAGTAACCTTTCTGTCTATTATTTTAATATCGCGCCATTGTTGGCCACAAAATATCATGTCGTACTGTACGACTTAAAAAGTCATGGCATGAGCGAAAAGGCTTTGGAGGGATACGATTTAGAAAGTATGACCAACGATCTGTTTGCCTTAATGGAGATATTAAACATTAAGCAGGCTCATTTAGGCGGTTATAGTTTCGGTGGATTGATTGCCTTAAAAATGGCCATCCGCTTTCCGGAACGCATTAACAAACTGGCCATTATTGAAGCACCGGATCCGAATGATGATAAAACCAGGGGAATTATTGATGAGTACAGCCGCGAATTTCTGGAGCATTACGTCGAAAATTTTACCGATACCACCAAAGTGAAAATGGGTAAAAGGCAAATGGAACGCAACCACCGCATGTACGAGTACCTTTTTTATCAAACTTCGATTAAAACTGATATGGAGCTCGAAAAAGACTTTTTCGGCAGCCCGGCAATTGCAACCATAAAACAAGCTACCCTATTATTATATGGTACCGATTCTAATTGTTTAAATGCAGGGAAATACCTTGATGGGCTGATCGAAAATGCATCGTTAATTGCTGTACTGGGCGATCATAATATCCCGATCCAACAACCATTGGTAATTGCTGAAACATTGTTAAACTTCTTCCAGGAAACATAAAATTAAACACATGGCAAAACTTGTATTCGTTGTTCCTCCCCTAACCGGCCACATCAACCCAACTTTGAGTATGGGTGCCGCTTTATTAGAAAGAGGCCACCGTGTGGCATGGATTACTTTAGACCAATCACTGGGCGAAAAACTTCCTGAGGGAGGCGAACTCCTCGTGATCAGTTACGACCAGAACGACCAGCAGAAAAAAGATTCCGAAAAATACCTCGACATCATCACCAAAAAGATTGTTTATGGCATCGATAGTATTAAATTTTTATACGAAGAGGTATTAATTCCGCTTAACCGACACAGTTACGAAGGTATTGCCAGTTTACTCGATCAGTTTAAGCCCGATGTGGTGATTACCGATCACCAGATGTTTGCCGGTGCCATTGCGGCAACCAACAAAAACTACCCTTACGTTACTTCTGTTACCGCTCCTGCTGCTATAAAAGTAATGGATGAGTTGCCAAAAGTACACGAGTGGGAAGTAAACCAGATTGTGGAACTGCAAAAAGAATTCGGCATCACTACAAGCGGCTCCATTGCCTGCTCCGATCTTGCCACATTGGTATTTACCTCCAGAGATTTTTTCGGGGAAATGGATTTACCCGAGCATTTTAAATTTGTAGGGCCTGTTTTTAACCGCCGCAAAACCTCCATTCCTTTTCGCTGGGAAGCATTTCACACCAGCCAACCTAAAATATTGGTAAGCATTGGTACCACCTTCGATCACGAACATAAAAAAGCTTTTTTTGCCAAAGTAATCGAGGCTTTTGCCGATGAAGATATGCATGTGGTGGTGGTTTCCGATCCGGCACTATTCGAAGAATGGCCTGCTAATTTTACCGTGCAGCGCCAGGTACCACAACTGGAACTTTTGCCACACCTTGATGCCGTGGTTTGCCATGGAGGACACAATACCGTTTGCGAAACTTTAATGAACGGACTGCCTATGATAGTGATCCCGATTGCCTACGATCAAAGCCATGTAGCCGGACGTGTTTTCAGGGTTGGTGCCGGAGAACGCTTAAACTTTAACCGTTTTAAAGCCAGTCACCTTAAAGAAGCGGTAAACAAAGTATTGCATAACGACAGTTATAAAATAGCTGCCGAACAAATTAAACAGTCCTTTATAGAAGCTGGCGGAACAGAAAGTGCCGCCGATTTACTGGAAGCTTTAAGCAACAAAACCTCAAACGTATTCATCAGTTAAATTATACACTATGTCAAAATTCCTTTTCGTTGTCCCGCCCTTTTTTGGCCATATCAGTCCAACTTTAAGCATTGGCGCAAGTTTACTGGCCCGCGGCCATGAAGTAAAGTGGCTTGGCATTACCCCGCTTGCTCAGGTACATTTACCCGAAGGTGGCGAATTTATTTACCCTGAAGAAGATCTGGCCGAGTATGCTGATGAAATACAACGCATTTTAAAACGTCAGGATGACGGCCCGGCTTGCTCTGGACCAGAGGTGATGAAACTGGCACTCGAAGAAACCTATGTTCCTTTTGCCAAAATGATGATGAAAGGATTGAACAACTTTGTAGATGTTTGGAAACCAGATGTCATCATCAACGATTGTATTACTTTCGCTGGTGCATTAAGCGCTCATTTAAAAGGCATTCCCTCGGTTACCACCACTCCTGTACCACCAGATGTAATGGGCGATACGGCAACCAGCGCCCCTAAAATATTCGAATGGCAACAAAACCTGATTAAAGGTTTACAAAGAGAAGTGGGTATTTATAGTGACGATATCCACATCCATTCGCACGAGCTAAATATGGTTTTCACTTCACAAGCTTTTGCAGGTTTTGAAGAAAAACCATCGCACATGCATTTTGTTGGCCCGGTAAAAGGCCGGCCAAATTTAGCCCCTTTTGATTGGGAACGTTTAAGCCAGGCCACTACGCCAAAAATATTTGTCTCATTGGGTACTTTACTGGTTGATATCCGTAAGGAATTTTTCCAGAAACTGATTACTGCTTTCGAAAACCAGCCCGTAACCATTGTGGCCGCAACCAATCCCGATATTTTTGAAAAATGGCCTGATAATTTTATCGTAAGTGGTTTTGTGCCACAATCAGAGCTGATGCCGCACATGGATGCTGTAATCTGTCACGGTGGTTTCAATACCGTAAACGATACCTTCACCAATGGTTTACCGATGTTGATCACACCTATTGCCTACGATCATTTTCATACTGCTAAATTAATTGAACAGGCAGGTTGTGGCGTAAGCATCCGTTACAAACGATTACGCATCAGCGACTTAAGAGAAACTGTTTTTAAGCTTTTAGAAAATCCTAAATACCGCCAGGCCGCACAAAAAATAAAAGAAACCTTTATCGAGGCGGGTGGAAATGATAAAGCGGTGCAATTGCTGGAGGATTTTGCTAAAACAGCACAGGCCGTGGAAACGGTTTGATGGCGATTTTACAGGCGTAAATTATAAAAAGCGATCGTCATCCGATAGCTATCGGATCCCACGTAGGTGGGAATCTTAAAGCTTATTGCATTACGATTCCCAATCAAGTTGGGAATGACGGAACGCATTACAACACTAACCTAAATGAAAAGAAAACTGCTATTCGGCGAAAGAATGTTATACGGAGATGGAAAAAATCCGTTTAACATTGTAATACCTTTCAAAATCAGGGGAGAAATCAAGGAAGATGATTTAAGGTTTGCCTTATTTAAAATCCAGAAAAAACACCCCTGGTTAACTGCAGCAATACGTTTTGATGAAGACAAAAAGCCCTGGTTTGTAACCAACCTTAACGAAGCCTTTAAAATACCCATTCGCATTGTGGAGCGTTTAGGTGATGATCATTGGGAGCAGGAATCTACCCATGAGTGGAAAACTGTTTTTGATGCTACAACTGCACCGCTTTGCCGCATTACCTGGCTAAAAGGAAAAGAGGTATCCGAATTTTTGATGGTATACCACCATTGCCTTTGTGATGGCACTGCTGCCCTTTCTATTTTAACAGAACTACTGCAGCTTTTGGATGATCCTGATACCGATATCGGCAGGGAAATCCCGATTATGGGTGTGGAAGATGTCATTCCTGCAAAAGTATTGAACAGTTACCGCAACCGCACCAAAAACGGACTGATTGGTAAAATTGCCACGCTCGCCCTTTGGATCATCCCGATCAAAAAAGTAGCTGTAGAGCGTAAAAAAGATTTTATGTTCCACTGGAGATTTGATCAGGAATTGACAAAAGATATTATCCGCTTTTGCAAAAGCAATCAGTTTACGGTAAATACACTTTTAAGTGCCGCCGTTTTAACCGCTTTCAAAGAAGTAAGAAAAGAAAAAGCCTTTAACAAAATCTCACTTCCGGTTGATATCAGGAACTTTAACCCAATTATTAAAAAAGACCACATTTTCGCCTTCGGATTAATGATTGTACTTTCCCTGCTGCCAGAGAAAGACTTTTGAGAGAACGTTAAAGCTCTACAGAAAGATGTAAATGACAAATCTTCCAAACTGAATCCTTACAGCCTGATGATGATGATGGAAGCCTGCCATCCGGCACTTCATAATTTCACCAATTTCTTAAAATACGGCAAATCAAGTAATGATTGTATGTTTTCTAACCTTGGTAAAATCGATATCCCACATCAATACCAGCATTTTGAAGTAGAAAGCATATTTAGCCCTTCGGTAATGGGGCCTTTGGGTAACACCACTACGATGATTGTGTCCACTTATCGCAACCAAATGGATTTCACATTTGTAGCCAGCGAAGGTTATGTGCCTTTTGTAGAAGCCGAAGCCATTAAAGAAAAGATGATTTCCATCCTTAAAAGCCAGGTAGAGCAACCCGTTGAAATTTTAAACGCAACCGCATGAAAAGAAGATTAATTTTAGGAGAAAGGATTATGCATGTGGATGCTAAAACACCATTAAACTGTGTGTTTGGCGCCAAAATCTCTGGCCAGATCAATGAAGAAAACCTGCACAGGGCATTGCAGAAAATCCAGCAGAAACATCCGCTATTGCAGATGAATATCGATGCTACAGGCAAAACACCCTATTTCGTACATCATGAAAACATCAGTAAAATACCGGTCAGGATTACCGATCGTTTAACAGATGAAGATTGGTTAATACAATCTAAAACTGAATGGTATAAACTTTTTGATTCCCCGAACCAACCATTGGCAAGATTAGTCTGGCTAAAAGGCGAAACCGAATCAGATCTTTTACTCGTACTTCCGCATTGCATCTGTGATGGAACAACCATTTTAAATCTGATGCGCGAACTGATGACATTGATCGATAATCCCCAACAAAATCTGGCGCCTTATCCTTCGTTTTTGTCAGTAAACGATCTGATGCCGGAAGATTTTTCCATCTCCAAACTCGGTCACTTTAAAGGAAAGATTTTTGCAGCCCTGGGTCGCTTGTTTTTCTTTTTTAAAGCCACTTCCAACAATCAAGTAGATCGGAACAATTATGCCGTTCACTGGAAAATTAGTGTCGAAAACACCAAAAAACTATTGCAGAAATGCAAGGAAGAAAACACAACGGTGCATGCTGCCATCTGTGTGGCCTTTATGGAAGCTTTCAAACATGTTCAAGGCACTAAAGCTCATGGCAAAGTGATCTGTCCGGTTGATATCAGGCGTTTTGTAGAAGCCATTAAACAGGACACCATGTTTGCCTTTGCGCCCATTGCGGAGCTTAGACTCGATCAAATAGAAAATAGATTCTGGACCAAAGCTCAGGTGTTAAAAAACGATCTGGATGCAAAAATAGCCGAAATGAAAGTTTACGACCTGTTAAACATCAGCGAGTATTTCCACTCGTCGGTAAATAAAATGATCGGTTTCTTAAAAACAACAAAAGGTACCCACGATGTAACTCTAAGCAACATGGGGCTTTTAAATATACCAAAGGATTATCAGGATTTTTCCATAGAAACCATTTATAGCCCAACCGTTGCCTTTCCATGGAAAAATGCCAATACTTTAGTGTGCAGCACTTTTAACGGACAACTGGATTTCTCTTTCATGTCGAACGAGTCATTTTTAAGGGAATTTGAAGCCTGGCAGATCAAAGACAGGGCCATGGAACTGATTAAGGAAAATTTAAACGAATTGGCCAATGCCTGATTACGTGGAGCACAATGAAGAGATAAAAGTATCGAACTGGCGAAAGTTTGTGCGCAAAAACCTGCTTTTACACCTTATCCCAAACACAGTATTGAATACGGTAATACCTTATTTTGCATTTAAAGCCCAAAATTCGGTGCACCTGTTCAGCGGTGAGCAAAATTTGGCCAGGTTTTTACTGCCCATGTCTTTACTGCTTCCCTTTATGATTACCCTCGATATTTTGAAAAAAATAAAAGAGCTGCAACATTCAGGTGCAATTAACTTTAAGGTGGATGATAAAATTTCGGGTTATCCTTTCATCTTAAAAAAAGCTGGCCTAAACGGTTTGTATAGCATTGCAATTGTATTTGCCCTGATGCTTACGCTACATTTCTCTTTCCCGCCTGACCACGATTTCGGGATTACTCCATCCGCTGCATGCGCAGGATTGTTGGCGGGTTTATATTCTATTACCTTTTTTTATCTGGCTATCAGGAGGTTTAAGATTGATGCAGCATAGTGAAACTTATTGTCATTCTGAACGCAGTGAAGAATCTGTTTCATACCAGCACTACTGTTTAATAAACATACCAACTTTACTTAGAGGCATGTTAAAAGTTCTGCTTCATCACTCAGGGATTCTTCGCTGCGCTCAGAATGACAACAACACCTAAAACAACCATTATTCTTTTCATTGTTTGGTGTCCCATCAAAAACAATAAAACTACTTTTTTGCCCCGGAGACATAGAAACATGGATTTTTATCTGTGTGCATCTTTTTCATCTGTGGTTAATATGCTAACAGTCCGTTGTTAAATAGCCCTGATGGAAGTGGATCCCGATTTAAGCACTAGTTTTTACTTTTTATTGTGTGCTTGCTTGTTTCACAGGTTTCTTCGGGAGCAACGCACAGCAGGACGGAACTTATCCTACACACTACTGGCACTGCGCTCCAAAAAACATCAAACAACTTATGCTGTAAATACCGAATAAAATAATAGCGCTAAGTAAATTGCGTAGTAAAGATCCTTTAACTACGCTACCATTGACAGATTTCAATAGAATGGTCGTCATCTCCACTGCATTCGAGATGAGGACGATATAATGCTAAGGGTGATAAACCGCGGGGAATTTTCCGTGTATTCAGAGCATCCGTGGCAAATGCGTAGGCTCCATCCTTAAAAAGGTCGTCATTCCCGCGCAGGCGGGAATCGTAATGCTTAAAACATGGTTCATTAAGATCCCAATCGGGTTGGGAATGACAATTTACCAAAGTGCATTATACGCTCGAATGCCCTTCGATTACGCTACCATTGACAGAATAAATGAAAAGAGTCATAATTGCGAGGCACGAAGCTAACCGAACGAAGTGAGCTCATGAATGCCTTTAAAAACAACTGCAAAAATGAATAACCTTAATGCGACGCGAGGTAGCGATCGTTGTAAGATTGCTTCGTCGGCTGAAAAAGCCTTCTCGCAATGACGAATTTGGCGGCTTATCATTGCGCTAGGATTTTTCTGTCATCAATATTGATTTTTATAAAATAAATTATCCCTCAGGATGACAATCGTATAGATTTTCTGTGTTTCATCGCTCAGAGTGACAGCAAAACTACTCCAACCATACCATCTGCGTAAATGCACCATTGGTTGCGATATCCCAGACCTCTACCCTAACCCATTTGCGGCCTTTTAAATCAATCTGCCAGCTAAAATCTTTTTTACCAAATGCCATTGTACTACTTAAGTTAATCCGTTTACGGTACACCTTTTCACCATCACCTGATACAATTTCCGCAAAACTTAAAGGGAAGGTCCAGTTGAGCTGCATATTTACCGTTGCTTTACCACCAACATCAATTTTTAATGTTTCTCCTGCACCTTTTCCATTGATATTGAATGCAGGGATCAACACTTCTCCTGTCGACACGAAGAACTTACCTTTTCGAATTACATCTAAAACAGGTTGCCAGCCATCGGCATAATTCGGCACTTTATCCAATTGCAAATAGTTCACATTTAAATGTGCATACATTTCATTCTGTTCGGTAATGGTAAAAATATCAGCCTCCGAAATCACATGTTTTTTTAAACCCCAATTGGCCATATCATCCATCAGGTTCAGCACCCTTTTACTTAAGGTTGGCAATGAAAGATCTGCTGGTATAGCCTTCCATGCAGCCCCCATAAAGGTTTCCGATTTGAAAAAATCTTCTTCCTTATATTTATCCGGATAACCTGTTGAAGCTTTCGTTCTGGCATGTGCCGTCCACGCCAGGCCATGCTCCTGTTCCAATAACTTGAGCATTTCAACCTTATCATTTACACGGTACACTTTACCATATTTTGGATCGTTGCTTTCGAAAAGAAGATCATTTTTGCGCGACATGATCCAGTAAATCGGTTTTGGAAAAAAGGCCAGCCAGTGCCCTCCATAAAAATTATTTGCTTCTTCACCCGGTAATAACAGAAAATCATTATCTGAGAGTCTGTTTGTTTGCTTAAACAGTGCATCCAATTCATTTAACCGTATAGAATCTGGCCCTTTTGGGTGCCCAGGACCATGAAACTCTGCCAACTTCACAATATTTAATCCTGTTTTCTTCAGCACCTCCACAAATTCGGGTTTTTCGGGAATAGTTTTTCCACTTAACACCACGTCAGAAATAAACTCGTTGTGAAAGTGACTTGCCATGGTTTTGTAACCCGCCAATGGCACATAAGTATCGTTGTGCGTAAACTTCTTTACTTCGGTTAAAATGGCATCTGCTTTCCCGGTACTCAATAAACAGAAAAAATTGAGACGCTGTTTGGTATTTGGTGGCGCATTAAACCAGGGCACATAACGTTTATCACCCAAAGGATCCTGACGGATGCCAATTCCATAATCGGGTAATAAATTTAAATAATTACTGCCTTTCCAGGTAAATTTGAGGTTAAAGGCTTCGTCCAATGGATAAAAATACTGGTGTGGTGCCGGAAAAACAGCTAAACTTCCACCAGCATTTTCGCCAATAACAGTACGGTATTTTACTTCGAGGTTTTTAGCAGGATCGGTTTTAGTTCCTTTTTCCGTCTGAAGGTTTCCTTTTACATCGCTCCAGGCCACATTGGTCCATACTTCTTTTTTATTTACCAATCCGGCATCGTATAAAATTGCTGTAGAATCTTTTTGGGTAGATACCACTGCGGCCACGTTGAACAAGGGACTTCCATTATAAAGGGTAATTTCTAAAACACCGTTAAAGGACTCAGATTTTACACCTGCTATTTTTACGATAGTCTGAGAACCCTGCGTAGAAACACTGACACTTCCTTTTTCGAATTTTACAACATTTGTAGTGTAAGGCCGTGTGGGTACCCGATCAAAAAATACATCCCACCCTCCACTTTCCGGACTTAAAGTACGCTTACCCACCCTCAAAACAAATGCAGGATCAAGATTGGCTGCGATCTCTTTTAAAGCACCCTTTTTTCCCAATTGTAAACTGCTGAATAAGGGTTTCGCATTATCGAGGTTCAAAACCATTTTACCAATACCGCCATTGCCAGTCGGCCAGTTAAGCACCAGTTCTTTTTGCCGCGCCGAAACAGTGGTTCCATTGGGTCTAAAAGCTTTTAAATTAACCTGGCTATGTGCATTTATAAAGAATAAACATGAAACAAGAAAAATTGGGACGAACTTTTTCATTAGGGATATTAGTTTTTTTCGGTTAGCTGATTACATGCAAGATAATGATTATGAGCAAAATGTGTGCTTTTACAGTATTGAGTTAATGATCTTCAGCATTTAATTTTTCATTTCTAAAACCTTAAAGCCCTTAATTTCGTAATAATAAAACCCAACAAATAATTGACCATTAAGGAATTAAGAACATTAAAATAGAAAGTCGTAATGCCTGTTCACAGACCCCCGCAGTGCGTTTTGTTCATTTTTTATTTTTTTATAAAAAAACCGTTACATTGTTTAACTTGAATCAGAATTTAAAAATTAAACATCTTGCATCCTATACTCATCAGAAATAATGTAAAAATCCTTGGCGAAGGTAGCCAGGTAATCATGTTAGCCCACGGCTTTGGCTGTGCGCAAAGTTCCTGGAAATACATTACAGATGCTTTTCTGGAAGATTATAAGGTAATATTATTTGATTACGTAGGCTCTGGCGATTCGGACCTCAGCCAATATGATAAACGCAAATACGCTACTTTAGAAGGTTACGCCTGTGATGTAATCGATATTATCGAAACCCTCGAGCTTTCCAATGTTATCTTTATCGGCCACTCGGTAAGTAGCATGATCGGCATGATTGCCGCACTACAGCTACCGGAAGCATTTAAAAAATTGATATTTATCGGACCATCGCCGAGGTATTTAAACGACCGCGATTATATCGGCGGTTTTAATATTGGAGATCTTGAAACCATTTTTGAACACATAGCTGAAGATTATGTTGGCTGGAGTAAACAATTGGCCCCTGTGGTGATGGATACCCCATCCAAACCAGAACTCTCTGATTTTTTACAGGAGTGTTTCGAAGCAACAGATCCGAGCGTGGCACTGGCTTTTGCAATGGCCACCTTCAAAGCCGATTACAGGGATAAATTAAAAGACCTCGAAGTACCAAGTTTAACACTACAGAGTTCAAACGATATTATGGCTCCGTTATCAGCTGGCGAATTTATCTACAAAAACACTCCCGAAAACTTTTTGGTGGTTATGAAAGCTACCGGCCACTTTCCGCACATTAGCGCACCAGAAGAAACCATCAAAGAAATAAAAGAATTTATTGGCGATTCAAAGTCAATCCCCACATCTGGTCACCTGTATGCCTGATAAGATTTAGCAAGAACAACAACACCAAAGAAGAGATTGTTATATTGAATGATCCAAAAATACACAAACCTCTTCTTTGGCCTTTTTACAGACGGATACAATCAAATCTATATGATGCTTAAACTCATCCTGAGTGAGGTTATCATATTCAACAGATTCAAGAGCTAAGTTTAATCTTGGCCTTAAACCCATTAAATAAACAGTTGATTTCATTTTATGTACTGTACGCTTTAATTCTTCGTAATTTTCCTTTTCCAGGCTATTAACTAAATGGATTAACTCATCAGAAATAATTGTTATAAACTTTTCGGCCATTTCACGCTCAAAATCAGAGTCACCCATACTAATTTCTCTTAAATAGCTTAAATCGATGGTTTCGTATGCCCTGGTTTGAATATGTTCACAAGATGAAACTTCTTTTTGTAAAAACTGGGTTAAAATACCAACTAATTCAATTTTTGAGATCGGCCTGGTAAAACAGCCACTGATCCCTTTATTAAAAAATCCTGTTTTTATTTTCTCCTCGCCATCTGCAATAATGGCCACTATCGGTATATTTAAAAGTAAATCGTTTTTAATCAGTTCTACTATATTGTTCCCCTCAAGCTCAGGCGACTCCATATCGATTAAAATAAGCTTAAAAGTAAAATCACTAAGTTTTTTAATTACCTCCGCTCTGTTTGCCGCAATATTATAAGTTACATCGTACTCTTCAAGATAACCGGATAACTGTTTATGATCCGCCACACCAATAACCAATACATCAAGTTGAATATCCGGTGCCTGGTGTTTTTCATCATTTACCTCCATAAACCGCTATAATATATGCATCCGTTTATTTAAAACAGATTTATAGGCATCTGATACTGGAACAAACTGCTTATGTATAATTAAAGTATTCCCTTCTATGGTATCTATTTTGCCAATATTGATAATGAAAGACCGGTGAACGCGGACAAAATTTTTAACAGGAAGTTTATCTTCGATCGATTTTAAAGAGGAGTGTATAGAATACGTTTTTTCAGCCATATAAATTTTCACATAATCGCCCTGCGCTTCCAGGTGATTAATATCATCCAGTTTGATCCGCCTGATTACCCCCGAATCCCTGATAAAAACAAAGTCATCCGGGTTGTTGCCAATAAACAGGTTACTCAGGTGAAAAATTTCCTTTGCCTTGTTAATTGCCATTAAAAATCGGTCGGGCGTTACTGGTTTGGCTATAAAATCAACAACATTAAGGTCGAATGCTGCTGCAGCGTAATCTTTTTTCGAGCTGATAAATATAATTAACGGTCTTTTTTCTCCCAATCCCTTAACCAGCTCTATTCCCGATATTCCTGGCATTTCAATATCCAGCAACAAAAGGTCTATTTTATGGATAGCTAAATTTTGATAAGCATCTGCTGCATTTTCGCACTCGGCAATCAATTTCAAAGAAGGATCAATCTTCAAAAAATGACTTATGGTATTCCTTGCAATTACATGGTCATCAACGATTAAGCAATTCATAATATCAGATTAACGTCACAAATAAAACTAAGCATAACCAACAGGAATATTTTCAACGAATAAATAATGAACAAAATGAATAAAATTTATATTTGCAGAAATCCGATCCTACTTTCATCACGTATATACGCCCGTTCGTCTATGATTCCTGCCTTTCTAACGCCTTGATATTGGCCAAGAAGCCAATCAGCCCTAGATTTGTTCAACATTATCCAACAAAAGTTAACCCTATTATTTAAAAAAAATAAAATGAACACCATTAAAGCAATTGCACTTTCAACCCTATCCATCCTTTCGGTTTATACTGCTAAAGCACAAACCTTTAAAGAGCCGGTGGGCTACAAACTTAAAAATGGCATGAACATCATCATTTCTGAAAATGACAGATCGCCAAAAGCTTACTCAAGCTTTACCTTGGATGCTAAAGCATTCGACAGTAAAAAAGATGGAGTAGTTGAGTTATTAAATGCTGTATTAAACGAAAATGTTAACAAAAACACAAACATCAGTTTTAAAGATAACAGCGGCAAACTGGCTACTGCCAGTGCTGATCTGGATAAAGATTTAACTGAAATGGCTTCTTTGATCCAAAATGCAACAATCGATCAAAAAACTTTCAATACAGCAAAAGCTAAATTGATTACCAGCTTAAAAGCCCACGATTATGATTATGATCAATCGGTAAATGAAACTTCAATCAATGCTTTAACCTTAGCTGATGTAAAAAGTTTTTACAGCCAGATTTCTCCTGAGAAAACATTTTTAACCATTGCAGGTGATGTAGAATTAAGTGCTGCAAAATCATCAGCTAAAAAAGCTTTTGGTAACTGGAGCAAAACACAAGAAATTGCTTCAACTGCTGCAAAATAATGTTAAACCAAACAAATGTGGCCCTTTGATTAATTTCAAAGGGCTTTTTTTATGCTTAAAATGTTACAGAAAAACGCATTTCTGTCCGATTTTTTAGTTTATCATTCAATATATTAGCTATCTAATTAATTTTTGGCGATACAGATGAAAAAAATCTACTCAATTATACTTTTTACTTCAATAAGTCTATCGATAAAAGCGCAAACCGTAGTCATCCGCAATCAGGATATCGATAAAATGGTTAAAGCAGTTAATCAGGATTCTTTAAAGTCGTATATCTCAAAAATGGTTGCTTTCGGCACACGAAATACATTAAGCGATATTAAAAGCAAAACTAAAGGCATTGGTGCAGCCAGAAATTGGGTGGTGAGTAAGTTTAACCAGTTTGCAAAGCAAAGTGATGGCAGGTTAACCGCCTATTTAGATACCACCACTTTTAACCCCGACGGCAAAAGAGTAGATCAGCCCACATTATTAGGTAATGCTGTTGCTGTGTTAAAAGGTACCGATGCAAACGATAAACGCGTATATGTGGTGAGCGGTCACCTCGATAGCCGTGTTACCGATGTAATGAACAGAACCAGCGATGCGCCAGGGGCTAACGATGATGGCAGCGGTGTAGCAGGTGTAATTGAAGCGGCCAGGATTATGAGCCAATATAAATTTGCTGCCACCATTATATTTGTAGCCGTAAGCGGAGAAGAACAATCTTTATTGGGATCTGGCTTTATGGCTGCAAAAGCAAAAAAAGAAAACTGGAATGTAGATGCCATGCTGAATAACGACATGATTGGCAGCAATAACAGTAGCGAAACGCAGATTATAGACAATACAAGATTAAGGGTATTTAGCGAGGGATTGCCCAGCTTCGACCTGGATAAAAATGCGAAAAGCATCCGCCAGTTTGGTTTGGAAAATGATGGAAAAAGCCGTCAATTGGCCCGTTACGTTAAAGAAATCGGCGAGCGTTATGTAGATCAGCTCGAAGTAAAACTGATTTACAGGAACGACAGGTTTCTACGTGGTGGCGACCATACCCCATTTGTAGAAAATGGTTTTACAGCGGTGCGCATTACCGAAATGAACGAAAATTTCGATCACCAGCACCAGGATCTCAGAACCGAAAAAGGCATCAGGTATGGCGATTTGCAGGAGTTTATGGATTTCGAATACCTGCGCAAAAATACAGGCGTAAATATTGCCGTTCTGGCCAATCTGGCAAAAGCCCCATCTGTTCCTACCGAAGTAAAAGTAGACGTCAAAAACCTGAGCAACTCTACCTATTTATATTGGAAAGCACCTGCAAACGGCACGGTAAAAGGCTATTATGTGTTGATGCGCGAAACCAGCAGCCCCGTTTGGGAAAAGAAATTTTTCACTTCTGCCACCGAATTAAGGTTGCCTTACAGTAAAGACAATTATTTATTTGCTGTACAAAGTGTTGGAAACGAAGACAATGAAAGTTTAGCCGTTGTTCCGGGCATTGGCAGATAAAAACATTTTAGGTTTTGCCAATGTTTAAACTCAAATTTACGGCATGAAATTTAAACCGGTAGCTTTTATCATTAATATAGCCATTACGCTGGGTGTTGGTGCCCTGGGCGGATGGGCAACAGCCCAATCAGTTAAAACCTGGTATCCAACACTCAACAAACCTTCATTTAATCCTCCAAACTGGCTTTTTGCCCCTGTTTGGACTACCCTTTATGTATTAATCGGTATTGCGGCTTACCTGGTTTGGGTGAGACGCGATAAAATCGTGCATTTTCCACGTACTGTAGCCATTTACCTCATTCAATTGATTTTAAATTTAGCCTGGTCCTTCATTTTCTTTTACCTGCACGAAGTGGGTTTTGCCCTGGCCGAAATCATTTTACTGCTCGTGTTTATTGTAATCAATGCCACAACCTTTTACAAAATCAATAAATGGGCAGGATTAATATTTATTCCATATTTTATTTGGGTAAGTTTTGCATCATTTTTAACATACAACATTTTTATATTGAACTGATTTTAAAAGAAAAACCCCTATTTTTAGGGGTGGTAACATTTAAAAGATTTTTGCTGATCCTTTTCGTTCTGTGCTGTAACCAATTGCAGGCGCAAAAAGTTGGCCTTGTTTTTAGTGGTGGTGGCGCAAAAGGATTGTCGCACATTGGCACTTTAAAAGCCCTCGAAGAAAACCATATCCCAATCGATTATATTACGGGAACATCAATGGGCGGTATTGTTGGGGCCATGTATGCTGCAGGTTATAGCCCGAAACAGATCGAAGAAATAGCGCTCAGTAACGATTTCCAAAATTGGGTAAACGGGCGGTATACCAGCGATTACACCTATTATTTTCAGAAAAATGCCCCAAATGCCTCTATGCTTACCGCAAAAGTAGCTATTGATACGGGTTTCCATTTCAGTTTCCGCTCTAACCTCATTAACGATATACCCTTAAATTTTGCCTTTTTAGAGCTTTTCTCTCAGGCATCAGCGGTTTCTAAAGATAATTTCGATAACCTTTTTGTACCCTACCGTTGTATGGTTGCTGATGTACTGTCGCAAAAAAGCATCACCGTAAGCAAAGGCAGTTTGGCCGAAGCAGTAAGGGCTACAATGACCGTACCCATTGTTTACCGCCCTATTAAACTGGATGGAAAATATGTTTTTGATGGTGGCTTGTACAATAACTTCCCTGCTGACGTAATGGAAAGGGATTTTAAACCCGATTATGTAATCGGAGCCAACGTTTCTTCAAAAACCTATAACGAATATCCCAAAAACATCGACGACCGCCTGATGAACCGTTTTTTGGTGTATATGTTTCTTTCCAAATCAGATTCTACCATGATCGGCAAAAATGGGGTTTACATCCAGCCTGATCTGGCCAATTACAGCGTAACCAACTTTGCACCAGTGGCAGAGTTAATTAAAAAGGGCTACTATGCAACAATGGCCGATATGCCGAGAATTAAAGCTTTGATCAGCAAACGGGTAAACGACGACGAACTGGCAAAAAGAAGAGAAAAATTTAATGCAAGAAAACCTGAATTAAAGTTTAGCAATGTTACTGTATCAGGTGTTAACGCACAACAAAAGAAATATGTAGAAAGGCTTTTTAAAAGTGACAAAACCACTTTCAACCTTAAAGATATCAGACGTGGTTATTACAAATTAGTTGCCGACCAGACTTTCGAAACAGTTTATCCTAAAATATCCTATCAGGCAGCAACAGATAGTTATACTTTCGAGGTAGTGGCACAACCCAAGAAAAGTTTTAAACTCGATCTGGGCGGAAATATTTCCACCAGGCCAATCAGCAATGTTTTTCTCGGTGCACAATATAATTACCTCAACAGGAAATCTTACACTTTTGGTACCAGTTTTTATTCAGGCCGTTTTTACGAATCCGTTCAGGTAAACGGACGAGTGGATTATCCAACCAAACTGCCATTATTCCTCGCTGCAGAATTAACTTATAACCACTGGAATTACTATAACACCAGTCAGATTTTTATCGAAAATCCCCGCCCCATTTATATTGAACAATCTGACCGGAAAATCGATCTGATGGTGGGGATGCCTTTAAATTACAATAGTAAAATTGTCCTCCACTCCACCTTTATCAACAATAGCGACCACTATAGCCCAAATAATACCTTCAACGTTGGTGACGTATTGGACGAAACCATTTTTAATGGCTTTAGAGGTTCATTAAATTTTGAAAAGAATTCGCTCAACCGAAAGCAATATGCCACAAACGGACAGAGTTTTTCGTTAAGTTTTAATTATACTACAGGTCGCGAAAATTACGATCCCGGCAATATTTTTCGCAATACCCCTGGTTTTGTAAAAAGTCCCGAATTTAGTCGTTTGCACCATTGGGGCAGTATAAAACTCACGCAGGAAAATTATTTTTTACACCTCAAGAAATATACTTTGGGTTATATCATAGAGGGGGTTATTTCCAATCAGCCTTTATTTAGCAATTATTACGCTACCTTGTTAACTGCTCCGGCCTTTTATCCGTTACAGGACAGCAGATCCCTGTTCCTGGATAAATTCAGGGCCACCACTTATGCTGCCGGTGGAATAAAAAACATTTATAATGTTAAAAAAAATCTTGATTTTAGATTGGAAGGATATTTATTTTTGCCTCATAAAGAGTTTGAGCTGAACAGTTTCCAGGATGTAGATTACGCAAAAGCCATTACCAAATTACGTTACGCAGGTACGGCAGGTTTAGTTTATCATTCTCCGCTTGGCCCTGTAAGCTTAAGTTATAATTTATATAATGATGCGATTAAAAGAAATGGTGTATTATTGCATATCGGTTATTTAATTTACAATAAACGTTCTATCGAATGAAACGAATCTTACTCTTATTATCCTTGTGTTTAACCGGTTTTTTTGGCTTTGCTCAAAATGCGGCAATCAACAATTTTCTCGTAAAAGAAAATCTGCTTAAAAACAACAAACTGGCCATTATTGCTGCCGATTCGTTAAATACGCCCAACGAGAACATCAATGGAACTTACACCTTTAGCGTAAGTGGTTTTACACAAATATTAAAGTTTAACGATGGCATTGCTGTGCTGCCATTACCCATCGATAAATCGACATTTGTTTACATCAAACACCAGAACGATACTGGTACGCACAGTAAGCTGGTTTATGTGTATAAAAAAGATACCGATTTAAGTCCTTATGCCATAAACAGTTTATGGCTTTTTATTATCCCGATTGTACTCATCATTATTGCCTTTGCCTTCCGTAAACTCATTATATTTGTGGTGATTGTATTCCTGGTATTTGTTTACTTTAACCATAGCAACGGCTTAAACCTTTCTACTTTTTTCGAAAGTATTTTTGATGGCTTGAAGAATCTCATTTGATGTTTTTGAATCATTAGCGTAAATCGTCATTGCGAGAAGGCTTTTTCAGCCGGCGAAGCAATCTTTACTGTAAGGTTTGGGAATTTGTTAAGCAGAGTGTAAAAAAGAGAAACGAAGACTGCTTGTAGTTGCATGATTTATTTTTTTAGAAAAGCAGTGTCTGTGGTGCTTCTGTTCTGCCAGTCCCGCCCTTTGCTTAACCCCGATAAGTTTTCGATAAATCAAATTGAACTTAAATCGGGGTAACGCTGTCGGTCGGGTTTATTAAACATGGGACAATCGCACGAAATCCAAAATTTATCCGGATATTTTAATAGGCTTCTCCGTGTTAATCCGTGCATCCGTGGCAAACTTTCCGCTTCCATTGGCGCAACAACAATATATGGTCTGTGAGGACACAGACCAAGGAAGTAGCTTTTTATTATCCCGATTGTACTCATCATTATTGCCTTTGCCTTCCGTAAACTCATCATATTTGTGGTGATCGTATTCCTGGTATTTGTTTACTTTAACCATAGCAACGGCTTAAACCTTTCTACTTTTTTCGAAAGTATTTTTGATGGCTTGAAAAACCTCATTTGATGTTTTTGAATCATTAGCGTAAATCGTCATTGCGAGAAGGCTTTTTCAGCCGGCGAAGCAATCTTATTCCAAGGTATACAAATCGTTAAGCAAAGCGTAAAAAAGAGAAACGAAGATTGATTGTAGTTGCAGAATTTATTTATTTTTCAGAAAAGCAATTTCGGTGATTCTTCGGTTCTGCCAGTCCGCCCTTTGCTTAATCCCGATAAAAGATCGATAAAATAAATTGAACTTAAATCGGGATAACGCTGTCGGTCAGGTTTATTGAACATGGGACAATCACACGAAATCCAAAATTTATCCGGATATTTTAATAGGCTTCTCCGTGTTAATCCATGGCAAACTTTTCGCTTCCATTGGCGTAACAAAAATAATTGGTCTGTGAGGACACAGACCAAGGAAGTAGAGACACGAACCACGGCGATAGCATAATCGCCATAAAATCCACAATTCTCACTGGTACTAAGCCATCCAATTTTTTCGTGCTAATCCGTGCCTCCGTGGCAAAAGTATAAATGGCTCTTAAAGACAGGAACCTAGGCAATAGCGATCTGAGTTATAAATTCCTCCGTGTTTTCCGTGCCTCCGTGGCAAAAATATAAATGCTCGTAAAGACAGGAACCAAGGCAATAGCGATCTGAGTTATAAATTCCTCCGTGTTTTCCATGCCTCCGTAGCAAAAATATAAATGGCTCGTAAAGACACCAACCAAGGCAACACCGATCTGAGTTATAAATTCCTCCGTGTTTTCCGTGACTCCGTGGCAAAAATATAAATGGCTCGTAAAGACAGGAATCACGGAGTTGGGTAGTCAGATCTTCACGCTCTCGCCCGTTTCTAGCGAGTAGGGCAATAACCAATCATTTTAATGATTTTTCACTTTCATTATACTAATATTTTTAGTAAATTTGTTTATGGAAAATCTATTTTTAGTATGTATAATTCCACCCATTTCTATTGTAGAAGATATTGATGAGATCAGAAACTACATTTCTGAGAAATTTAATGTGCACGAATCCCTAAAAAGACCGGCACATATTACTTTGTATCCACCAGTTAAATTATCATCGTTTGAAGCAGAAAGCAGGTTTTTCAAAGTGTTGGAAGAAGCCTCATTCAATATTCCGTTTACACAGGTATTAAAAAATTTCAGTTCCTTCCCCGAACATACCTTTTTCCTTGATGTAGAAAAAAACGAAAGCATAATGAACTTAGGAAAACAGATCAGAACTGCGTTACTGCCTTTAAAATTGCAAGAGAAAAGAGACACCAATAAATTTAACCCACATTTAACGCTGGCTTTTAAAGATCTTAAGTCTCCCGTTTTTAAACAGATTACCGAGGAGTTTAGAGACAAAAAATTTAAACGCGAATTCCACGTTGCTTCTTTTTCTGTTTATAAACACCAGGACAAAAGATGGCAACCTTACAAAGAATTTTATTTTAAAGATCCCGCTACAAAACCTAAAGCATTAAGCCTTTTCGGTTAATTAAAACGGCATACCAATACCAAAATTATACTGAAGGAAACGATAGGTATCAGGACCGTGTGTTGAGTTATAATTATTTTTAAAATCTCTAGCGCCAGAGAAAAACTTACTGATTACCCATTGATCGGAGCCCGTAAACTGAGGATCTTTAAGTTTCAGGCCAACATCGAACCTAAATACAAAATATTGCACATCGTACCTTAACCCCAAGCCGGTACCCACAGCTAATTGTTGGGCAAATTTGCTTAATTTAAACACGGTTTGTTCATCAAGCGCCGGAGTTGCAAGAAGAATCGATTCGCCTTTACGAAGATTCCATACATTACCAACATCAACAAAGGCCGCTCCTTTTAAAGTGGCCCCAAAAAATTTCTTAGCCACAGTAAAGCGGTATTCAAAATTGGTTTCAATCCGCATGGTTCCAAGCTGATCAAGTCCATAAAATGCTTTACGCAAGGTATCACTCCTTAAAAGTCCTCTGTCATAATTTCCAGGACCGATGGTTCTCGCCTGCCAGGCCCTCACGCCATTAGATCCACCTGCAAAAAACTGTTTTTCAAAAGGAATACCAGTTAAAACCGAATTTCCGTAAGCGTAAGCCACGCCGGCATTTAAACGTGCAACAAACTGTCTTTCACCTCCTAAGTGTTTATACCACCTTATATCAACCTCTGGCCGCATATATTGATTAAATGGTAAACCCAAAATCTTAGCCGGATCACCATTGGCAGGATCGTGCTTAGAGCCTGCTAATTTGGATATCCCCTGTAGCATATTTCCGGCAATATCCATTCCTGCCCTTAAATAAACGAAAGAACGGTATTCATTTAGCTTATTCGCATTTAAGGTATAAGTATATTTCATACCCAGGGTTAAATCTTTACGGCCCAATAATGTAGAGTAATAAAGGTTATTTAATACGGTTTGTGCATCTACATTAGGATCCAGATAGCCAAAACGGTATTCAAAGTTTAAAGGCGTAAAAGAGTGCAACTTAGATTTCGTTTCTACCCAATCATAAGTAATGGAATTGATAAAAATCCTCCTCACCGAAACATCTTTCTGTAAAGCATAAATATAACTGCTCGAAAAAGTAGTATGAGGCATTCCATTTCCTCCTAAAGTAGGATTATAAAAAGGAATCATTAACCTTGGTACTGTAATACTTCCACTGATCGAAAAATCACGCTGGTAAATGTCACTGAAAGGTTTAGCTCCATTGCCTATTCTGGATTGCAAACCACCTTTTACCTGAAGTTCGAACCGCTCCGCACCTCTAAAAATATTGTTATTGGTGTAGGTATTACTTAAGTTAAAGCCAACTGTACCACCATTAAACGGTACCTCACCCTCTATCCGGTTACTCATTACTTTCTGTGGAATAAGCTGGATTACGGCATTAACTTTATTCGAGGTACTATCCCTTCTAAAATAATCGATCTTTACGTTTTTAAAAATATTCAATTCGTATAAACGATCGTATGTCAGGTTTTCATTGCGGATATCGTAAAGTTCGCCTTGTTTTAAGAAATCATACCTTACAATCGGATTTCTCCTGTAACGTTTAGAGAAATCGGTAAATATGATTCCATTGACAGTATCTTTATTTAATTTGTAACGCACCGAATCAGGAAAACCATCAGGATTTGGAGCGATAATCATGTGGGTATATCCGATATTAAACTGCTTGTGCGGGCCTTCGTTCGGATCAGTTACATTCAGGTTCAAGTCAATTTTATTGGTTTTCGAACTCGCCTCTGCACCATACACGTCGAAATTTACATAAGGCCTTAAAAAATAAAAATAACCGTTTTCTTTCATGATGCGGTAAATCTGTTCCCTTTCGTAAGTTAGGGAGTCCTCATCATATTGCATGCCTTTGTGTAAATGGGTGATGTTCGCCTTATTCGATTCGTAAAGGTTTTTAATATTTGCATTCGGAATGGAATCGGTTAGCTTATCGATAAAATACGCTGGTCCAGGTTTAGCGCTGAAAATAACTTCTGCCTTTTTATCAGCCACTTTTATGGAAGAAGTAACTTCTGCCTGACGGTAACCTTTACTTTTTAAGAATTTCTGTATCTGGGTTCTCGAAATTTCGACCAAAGTACTGTCTAAAATGGCTGGTGGCGTGCCAAATGGTTTAATATCACTCGTTTTATACCTTCCATCTTTGGTATTAAACAAGTTATATAATGGTACCTGGATACTGAGCTTAGAGGCAGGCCTGAGATCTTTCTGAACATAATTATAAGCTTGCTCTTCAAATTTCGCATCAACACTATCAATAGTAACCTTTTTTACGATCGATTGATAGTCTGCAATGTATTTTGTTGATGAACAGGCCTGAATTAAAACAATAATAAATAGTAATATTGCAGTGCTTTTCAGTTTAATATTTATTAAGTATTGGTATGCTTTCAAAATCACAGATTAGTTTTATAAAGTCGTTACATCAAAAAAAATACCGTAAAGAGCATGGTTTATTTATTGTTGAAGGCATAAAATCTATAAAAGAGTTTATTCAGTCAAGTTACCACATTCATACCATATTTTACAACAGCGAACAATACAATTTGTTACCCAAATTGCCCGCAAATATAAACTTATTTGAAGTAAAGAACGCTGAATTAGACAAGATTAGTACGCTGCAAACTCCACAGGGCTTTTTAGCACTTGTTCACATCCCTAAAAACAAGGAATTAGATCAAAAAGAGTTGAAAAATCAGTTTACTTTGGTTTTAGATGGCGTGCAGGATCCAGGCAACATGGGTACCATTATTCGTACAGCAGATTGGTTTGGATTTAAAAATATCATTTGCTCGGTTGATTGTGTGGAAGTGTTTAATCCCAAAACAGTACAGGCCACCATGGGCTCTCTGGCAAGGGTAAATGTTTTCGAAGCTGATTTACCTGGGTTTTTAGCTGATAATACCATCCCTGTATTTGGAGCATTGTTAGATGGCGAATCGATTTATAAAACCCAATGGGGCAGTGAAGGATTGGTAGTTTTGGGTAATGAAGGGAAAGGAATATCACCAGAAGTGATTAAAAAAATAGATAAACCGGTTACCATTCCGAGGATTGGCGAAGCTGAATCGTTAAACGTGGCCGTAAGTGCATCAATCTTTTGCGCTGAGTTAGTGCGAGTTCGAAATTAAATTGAGATATTATTTGCGGGCTAACTAATAATTGCTATTTTTGCAGCCTTGAATTTAAAGGTCGAGTGGCCGAGTGGCTAGGCAGAGGTCTGCAAAACCTTCTACAGCGGTTCGAATCCGCTCTCGACCTCCATTTGTACAAATAAAATATAATAAAAGGTTATTACCATGGCAGTTACCAGATTAAAAAGAAAAGACAGAAGAAATAAAAATACAGCTCACCAGGAGGTAGCATTTTTAAAGAGAGCAACTAACATCGAGTTAGGTAGCCGTTCTGCACAACCTAAAAACGATCAATTAGCTAAAAACAATGCTGTTTTGGCTGGTTTAGCAAAATAGTTTTTAGAACTAAAAATTTTTAAAGCATCCTTCTGATCAAAGGATGCTTTTTTTATGCGCTAAAATCTACATTAAGACTTATCCCTCTTAATTATTTTAATTCCTTAATGGTATTATTTTCATTATCAAGCTGGCGACACACAACCATCTTAGTTATAGCTTCTCCGACAATTATCCTACCGCTAAACGACTAAGATCATCAAGTTTTTAATATCAATTTTTAAATTCTTTTTTTTCCTATCTTAAATTTATATTTTCAAACAAATTAATGACTCAAAACATGAATTCTACAAGACACCAGCTATCAATTATTATTGTTTTTTTAATCAGTTCATTAACAGTAAAAGCGCAATACTCTAAAGAAAACGTAGAAACTAACCAAAATTCGTTTTCAACTATTAATGGCCAATGGATGGCAGTTAATCCAACAAACAATACACTTGGGTCCAATTTTTACCAAGGGTTAAATTTTGGATTTGACATTAACAACTACATGAGTATTACTAATCCAATTTCTACAAACGAACTTTATTTCGGTCGCTGGGATTATTCATGGAAGGGCTGGAACAGGATTTGGCATTCAGGGAATCTAAACAATACAAATGCTGATTTTAGTGCTAAAACATTGGATTGTTCCAAATTACTTTTAAATATTCCAGGCAGTATAGATCAAATTAATGGACTAACTATTGATGTATATTCTTTTGGCACCGGCGAAAATGCTTTAAGAAGTTCATTCTTTAAAGTCAGAGATATTGGAGCGAGCAATTACATTCCATTTATTATTCGTGGTGATGGAAATGTAGGTGTAGGTGTGGCCAATCCAACCGTAAAACTGGATGTAAGTGGGACAATTAGAGCCCAGGAAGTAAAAGTATGTATAAATCAGGGCTGCGATTTTGTTTTCAATGATGATTATAAGCTAATGAAGCTAGAAGACTTAGAGAAATTTGTAACAACTAAACAGCATCTTCCTGAAGTTGCTTCAGAAAAGGAAATGATTAATGATGGATTAAACATGAAAGATTTTCAGCTTAAACTTTTACAAAAAATGGAAGAGATGACCCTTTATGTAATTGATCTAAATAAAAAAGTTAAAAGCCAAAATCAAAAGATAAAATCTCTTGAATTAAAACTAAAGCATAAAAAGTAATCGATTTATTAATGCTTAGGATTTTGTAATATAACAATTCTATTAGTTTCTTCTGACCATTAAGAAGTGAAGAACATTAAGACTTATCTTCCCTTAATTTTCTTAACTCCTTAATGGTATTAATTTCTATCATGTTATCCTGGCAACACTTAACCACTTAACATTAATAAATAAAATATACCCTTGCCGATATTTATTTAAACCTTATACCAAATTCCTCCTGAGCCTTTCAGCAAAGCAAAATTGAACTTTTCAACAAAGCTTTGATTACTTTTAACAACGATCTTCGTTTATAAAAACTGGTAAACAAAAAATAATTTGTTTTAACCTGATAAAAGCCGTAATTGTATATTAATTAGGCAGTTTTAACCATTAATATCATAAAATGAAGATAATTATTACAGGGGCCACCGGAATGGTTGGCGAAGGCGTTTTGTTCGAATGTTTAGAAAACCCGATTGTAGAAGAAGTATTGATTGTAAACCGCAGGCATTACGATCTTCAGCACCCTAAGTTAAAAGAGTTAATTGTAAATGATTTTACGAAACTCGAAACTTTTGAAAATCAGTTATCAGATTATGATGCCTGTTTTTATTGTGCCGGAATCAGCTCTGTAGGCATGAACGAAGAAAAATACAATTACATCACTTACGAAACTACCATGGCTTTCGCCGGGCAATTAATAAAATGGAACCCTAACATGGTTTTCAACTTTGTTTCTGGCGGACATACAGATAGCACCGAAAAAGGCAAAATAATGTGGGCACGCATCAAAGGTAAAACCGAAAATGCCTTAATGAAGCTTCCATTTAAAGCGCAGTATAATTTCCGTCCTGGCTTTATGAAACCATTTAAACAGCAAAAAAATGTAAAAGCACTATTTAAACCTGTTATATGGCTTTTCCCTATCCTGTTACCTAAAATATCACTAACGCTTAAACAGGTAGCACAGGCAATGATCAATGCGGTACAAAAGGGCTATCAGAAGCAGGTTTTAGAGATTGAAGACATCAAAATACTGGCTGCAAAATAAATGAGATCAAAAATGCGTCGTTTTTTAAAAATAATAAAAAATACATTTCTTTCTTTACTTGCGATCATAGCGATTTTAGCTGTTGTCATCTTTTTTTATATGCGACAACCGCAATTTGGTGCTGAACCTGCAGGAGAAAGATTGATCCGGATAGAAAAATCATCTCATTACAAAAATGGACAATTCCACAACCAGATAGAAAAACCAACCATTTCGGAAGGCTATAGTATTGCAGGGGAAATTTATTCTTCACTGTTTAAAAGCCACCCAAGAACAAGTCCTGTAGATCGTATTCCTTCTATCAAAACAAACCTCTTCAATATACCTTTAGACTCGAATGTGCTGGTATGGTTTGGTCATTCCTCATGTTTCATCCAGTTGGATGGCAAAAGAATTTTGATTGACCCTGTCTTTAGCGAACGTGCATCGCCACTGCCATGGGGCCCAAAAGCCTACGAAGGGAGCAATATTTATACTGCAGCGGATATTCCTCCTATTGATTACCTCATCATTTCGCATGATCATTATGATCACCTGGATTACCAAACGGTAGTAGCGCTAAGAGATAAGGTAAAACATGTGATCTGCGGGCTGGGTGTAGGTGCGCATTTCGAATATTGGGGTTATCCGGAAGAAAAATTGATCGAAAAAGACTGGAACGAGCGAGTTAACATAGACTCGAATTATACCATTTACACCGCCCCTACCCATCACGAATCTGGTCGTGGCTTGCGTAGTGCAAAAACACTTTGGATGTCGTACATCATCCAATCTCCATCCATGAAAATATACTACAGCGGAGATGGCGGTTATGATAACCATTATGCCGAGGCGGGTAAAAAATTTGGTCCGATTGATTTGGCTATTATCGAAAACGGGCAATACGATAAAGCGTGGCGTTCGGTACATAACTTACCCGAAGATGTGCTGCAGGCGGCAAAAGACTTAAAAGCCAAACGGATATTACCTGTTCATAATTCTAAATTTACATTAGGAAAACACCCTTGGGACGAGCCTTTGATCAGGATTTCGGAACTTGCCAAAGCGAACAACATTTCATTAGCCAGCCCAATGATTGGCGAAGTAGTATATCTTAACAACAGGCAACAACTGTTTAAACAATGGTGGCTTGGGGTTAAATAAAATAGGAAACTTAAGCTAGAACCATGATCCAGATGTAAAATCG
The DNA here is from genome assembly GCF_000633455.1 of Pedobacter jeongneungensis. Lineage (GTDB taxonomy): Bacteria > Bacteroidota > Bacteroidia > Sphingobacteriales > Sphingobacteriaceae > Pedobacter > Pedobacter jeongneungensis_A. Next base: position 142,339 of record NZ_AYMG01000013.1, on the reverse strand, counting down.
GGACAGGGTGACAACTATATTAGACCAATTCCTTACAAATACTTTTGATCAATCCTGGCCCTTCATAGATAAAGCCAGTATATAACTGCACTAGAGAAGCACCAGCATCTAATTTTTCTTTGGCATCTTTAGCCGAATGAATTCCACCCACACCAATAATAGGAAAGGCTTTATTCGATTTCTCAGAAAGATATCGGATTACCTCGGTAGAGCGTTCTTTAACAGGTTTACCGCTTAGGCCACCTGTTTCCGCCTTCAAATCTTTCTCAGTAGCCAGATTTTCTCTGCTAATGGTGGTATTGGTAGCAATGATACCTGCAATTTTGGTTTCAGCAACAATTTCGATGATATCATCCAGTTGTGCATCAGTTAAATCGGGTGCTATTTTTAATAAAATCGGGCGCGAAATATCATTTTTACGGTTGCGTTGCTGTAAGGTATTAAGGATTTTTTTAAGCGGCTCTTTTTCCTGCAGCTCACGTAAGCCCGGGGTATTCGGCGAACTTACATTCACCACAAAATAATCTACTACATCAAACAAACGGTCGAAACATTTAATGTAATCACTCACCGCATCTTCATTTGGGGTAGCCTTATTTTTACCGATATTTCCACCCACAACAATATCAGGATGTTTATCTTTTAGCAAGCGTAAACGTTCGGCCATTACATCTACTCCCTTATTGTTAAAGCCCATTCGGTTAATCAAAGCCTCATCGTTGGGTAAACGGAACATACGGGGTTTATCATTGCCAGGCTGGGGCATTGGGGTTACCGTACCTACTTCGATAAAACCAAAGCCTAAATTGCTGAGTGGCTCCACATATTCGCCGTTTTTATCAAATCCAGCCGCCAAACCAACAGGGTTTCTAAATTTTATGCCAAAAACTTCTCGTTCTAAACCTTTAATATGAACATCAAAGCTGCTCCTGATAATGGTTTTACCTAAAGGAAACTTATCATTAAACCATTTTAACCGCTTTACTACAAAATAATGTACATTTTCAGGGTCAAATTTGAAGAATAGTGGTTTAATAAGGCGATACATGCCACGAAGATAAGAACTTAATGGTAATTATGGAAAAAAGGTTAAATAGTTAAATGTTGATTGGTTGATGGTTTGATAGCTCTTACCTTCCAATTTAGGTTGATGGTTCATGGGCGATGGTTTGATAGCCATGAGGTATAACCCAGCGTGCTATCGACTACGAGCAATAAAACTATTAACCATCAACCCTAGGCAACTCGGCCATCAACCATGAACTATCAGACCATCAACCCTAGGCAACCCGCCCATCAACCATGAACTATCAAACCATCAACCCTAGTCAACTCGGCCTTCAACCATCAATCATGAACTATCAGACCATCAACCCTAGGCAACCCGCCCATCAACCAATGAACAAACCTATCTAGTACGCTGCCGTAAACTGCTCCCGGTGGTGCGCGTTACTTTCCAGTTCATCAGCAATTACGATAGCTAAATCCTCAACTGATAAAATAGAACGGCCTTCTTCGTTAAAAACGGGACTGGTTTTACCTAAACGGTATTTCCCTGTACGGCCGGTAGTAATCCCCTGGTGCATTTCAATCGCCGGACTAAAAAACAACCAGTCTAATTCGGTTTCCTGTTTTAAGGTGTTAAAGTAATCTCTTACTGCAGTTGCTCCTGGTTTATATTCTGCCGGAAAATTTGGTCCATCTACTATTTGGTGACCATCAATCTGTAAAGTACCTGCCCCACCAATAAAAATATAACGTTTAACGCCTGCTAATTTTACGGCTTTCTGTATCGCTTCTGCACCCTGTACAGTATCGTTGTACAAATTGGGATTAGTCCAACCGGCATTGAACGCACTTACCACTGCATCAGTACCTTTTACAGCATCGGCCAGTTTTTCTGTATCCAACACATCTGCTGCTACCTTATTTACTTTTGCGTCACTGTTTTCAATTTTAGCGGTATCACGTGCAATGGCGGTTACTTCATTTCCGCGGTTTACCAATTCGTTTAAGATGGCTTTACCTACAAAGCCTGATGCTCCAATTAATGCTACTTTCATGTTATTCAATTTTTAATTTATAAATCTATTTTAAATTGTAATAATTTTTATTACAGTTTTTAACAAAAAATTTTATTCAAATTTTGATGCAAAATCTGCCAATGTCTGTTTTGATAAATTATCAATTAATGCATTTTCTGCATCACTATAAAGTGAATCTAAATGCTGGTTGATCTGTCTTCCAATCGGGCATTTCGGGTTTGGTTCATTTTTACTCTGGCCCAAAACATTGCTGTTTCTAACGGCCCTATAAACATCACCCAAATTAATATCAGCTGCACGCTTAGCCAGAAATGATCCCCCGCCCTTCCCTTCTTTACTATCAACGAAACCATGTTTACGTAAATTCATGATTTCTTTACGCACTAAAACAGGATTAATATTAATACTTCCTGCCAAATATTCAGAACTCACAACGCTTCCTTTCGCCTCATTTAATAAGGTTAAAATGTTTAAGGAAATGGGAAACCGGCTGCTGCTCATTCTGTAATTATTTTTATTACAGTACAAAGGTAAGAAGGTTTTATTGAAATCAAAATTTATTTTATAATTCCATATCAGCAGATTCTTCACCGAGCTCAGAATGACATGGTTTTTCTATTTGACTTTCCAACTGAAAAAAGCCTTTAAATTTCGTACTTTTGCAGCCGAAATGATTTCAATAAATAATTTAACATTCCTGATTGGCTCAAGGGCCTTGTACGATGATGCGAACTGGCATATTAAACCTGGCGATAGAGCAGGTTTGATCGGTGCCAACGGAACAGGAAAATCAACACTTTTAAAAATAATTGTAGGCGAATATGCTCCGACTTCGGGTACCGTTTCGATGTCGAAAGACTTGAAAATAGGTTACTTAAACCAGGATTTACTCTCTTATGAATCACACCATAGCATTTTGCATGTGGCCATGGAGGCTTTTGAGCGCCAAAACCAGTTGCACGATGAAATTGAAGAACTGCTAAAAAAAATCGAAACCGATTATAGTGAAGAGGTTTTATTTAAACTGAGTGATAAACAACAGGAATTTGAAGCTTTAGACGGTTATAATATTGAATATAGGGCAAACGAAATCCTGGCTGGTTTAGGTTTTAGTACGGCTGATCAGTTACGTCCGTTAAATACCTTCTCCGGAGGTTGGCGTATGCGTGTAATGCTGGCCAAAATCTTATTGCAAACTCCTGATATCCTTTTACTGGATGAGCCTACCAACCACATGGATTTACCTTCCATTAAATGGCTGGAAAACTATTTAATGGGTTTTGAAGGAGCGATAGTAATTGTATCTCACGACAGGTATTTCTTAGATAAAATTGTAAACCGTACAGTCGAATCGCGCAAAGGCAAACTGACTGTTTATGCCGGTAACTATAGTTTTTATGTAGAAGAAAAAGCTTTACGTGGAGAAATCCAGAAAGGCGAGTTTAAAAATCAACAGGCTAAAATCAAACAGGAAGAGCGTTTAATCGAGCGTTTCAAGGCCAAAGCTTCTAAGGCAAAAATGGCGCAATCGCGTATGAAAGCTTTAGATAAAATGGAGCGCATTGATGACGTGGATGACGATAACCCAACGGTAAACTTTGCATTTAAATTCTCTAAGCCATCAGGCAGGCACGTGGTACGCATTGAGCACGCCAACAAGAGCTATCCGAATGTGCACATTTTAGATGATGCAGAAGGAGTAATCGAAAAAGGTGATAAAATTGCCTTGATCGGAGCAAACGGTAAAGGTAAATCTACCTTGTTGAGGATGATTGCAGGTGCCGAAAAATTTGAGGGTTTTTGTGAAACGGGGCATAATGTTACCACCACTTTCTTTGCACAGCACCAGTTAGAATCGCTACACCTTGAAAACTCTATTTTAGAGGAGTTACAGGCTTTTGCACCCAAACATACTGATACCGAATTACGTAGTATTTTAGGTTGTTTCCTGTTTACAGGTGATGATGTTTTCAAAAAAATCAAAGTGCTTTCAGGAGGTGAGAAATCACGTGTGGCGCTGGCAAAATCATTAACCACAGATTCGAACTTCCTGATTCTGGATGAGCCGACCAATCACCTGGATATCCAATCGGTTAATATCCTGATACAGGCTTTACAGCAGTTTGAAGGTACTTTTATTGCCGTATCACACGACAGGTATTTCCTTGATAATGTGGCCAACAAAATCTGGTTTATTGAAGGCGAAAAAATCAAACAATATCCTGGTACTTACGCCGAGTATGAAGAGTGGAACAGCAAACGCATCATTCCTGTGGCTAAACCTATTCCGGTTAAAATGCCAGAAAAACAAAAGGAAGCACCAAAACCTGCAACACCAAATACCGTTAATCAGTTAAAAAAGCTGAATGACGAGCTACAAAAAACAGAAAAACTGATTGCTGAGCTGGAGCAAAATGTTAAAAACATTGAAGCAGAACTGGCTGATGAGAATGTTTATGGCAAAGCAGATAAACTGGCTGAAACCAACAAACGTTATTTAGCAACTAAAGCCGATTTGGACAACAATCAGACTAAATGGGAAACGCTGGCTGCTGAAATTATGGAGCTGGAAGGTTAACTTAAGTAATATAGATATAAAGCCGTCCCGATTTACATCGGGACGGCTTTTTTGTTTTGCCATATTTTTTTTTTGCAACGGAGACAAAGATTAACACGGAGATTAATATTTGGTTATGTCATGCTGAGGCACGAAGCATCTGTTTCATAGGTTGCAGATGCTTCGTGCCTCAGCATGACAGCGTATTCAAGGTTCCGGTGAGCAGAAAAAATCACTGCATTATTGGAAATTATTTCCTTCATAGACAGATCCCTCCGCTACGGTCAGGATGACGATACGCCGAAAATTCTCCGTGTTAACCCGCGCATCCGAGGCTAAACTTAATAACAGACTTTGCCACTTCCCAATAAAACTTTACTTTTAACCATGCAGAAAATATTAATTCCGGTTTTATTTTTCATCTCTACATTCACTTTTGCGCAAAACGATCAAAAGTTTACCAACGAGAATAAGATTTATCTTCCAAATATTAAAACAGTGCTTTGCTACAATAGTAATAAAGAGCAAAGCATCCCGGTGATTATGCTTAATTCGTCAGAAACCATTACTTTTTCTTTTGATGACCTGCTTGCCGGAACCAAAAATTACTGGTACACCATTGAGCATTGTAATGCAGAATGGCAAACTTCACAAATTTCAAGCATTGATTATTTAGGTAGTTTTAATGACGACCGCATCCTTAATTACCGCTATTCATCCAATACCACCCGGAAATATACACATTACGAAATCAGCTTACCCAATACACAGATTCAACCTAAAATTGGCGGCAATTATGTATTAAAAGTATACCTGGATGGCGACAAAAATAAACCTGTGATTTCACAGCGCTTTTATGTGCTCGATAGTCAGGTGGCCGTGGCAGCAGAAGTAACCAACTCGCTACAGGTAGAAAACAGGAATTACAAGCAGAAAATCAATTTCACGATTAACCATACCTTCCCTATCCAAAATCCTTATCAGGATTTAAAAGCTGTGGTGATGCAGAATTTCAATGCCAATACCATTCAGCTGAATACAAAGCCATCGTTTGTAAGACCAAATCAACTGGTTTATAACGACCTTAACACCAACGATTTTTGGGGAGATAATGAATTCAGGAAATTTGATACCCGCAGTTTAAGGTATAAAGCCGATAACGTTAAAGATATTTATCGTGATAACGAATCGGTTAACGTCATGCTTTTTCAGGATGCACCAAGAACGGCAGGCGCTTTCGCTAACCAGTACGATGAAAACGGAAACTTCTTTATCCGCAATACCGACGGACGGGATGATAAAACAGAATCGGAATACATGGGTGTGCTGTTTACTTTAAATGCTCCTGCACCAAGCACAAATGGAGATACTTACGTGGTGGGCCGCTTTAACAATTACACCATGAGCAATGAAAACAAACTCCTGTACGACGCAAACAGAAAGCAATTTTATGGCAATGTGATGCTTAAACAAGGCCTTTATGACTATGAATATGCCTGGTTTAATAAAGACACGAAGGTAATGGAAACCCGGTTTTTCGAAGGTACATTCTTCCAGACTGAAAACAGCTATCAGGTTTTTGTTTATTATCGCCGTCCTGGTGCCCGTTGGGATACATTAATCGGTTTTACCAATTTAAGCAATAAGGTAACCGACAGAAGATAAGCATCTTTCTTAAAGCAATATTAATTGTCAACTTGACTTTTAATGTTACAATACTTACCTTTATTGTTACATTAATTTTCTTTGTTTTAAATGTGGTTATTTACTTTAGTATTTCAGAAAGTGACCAGATAAATACTTAGAAAACATTGTTTCTAACCAATAATTATGTTTAAAAAATTAATTGCCGCTGCATTAATCATCAGTCCCTGTGTGCATATTTTTGCACAAAACTCAACCGGTTCGTACACCCAATCCATTAACGGAACCAAATTAAAATTCGATATGCAGGCCATTCCGGCAGGTAAATTTAAAATGGGAAGTAAAGCAGGCAAACCTGATGAACAACCTGTACATGAAGTTAAACTCGATGCTTTCTGGATCGGAAAACATGAAGTAACCTGGGATATTTTCGAACCTTTCCTTTACCGCGATTACGAAAAAAAAGCCAGTGAAGGCGCTATCCCTGCTGAAGTTGATGCCGTAACCCGCCCTACAAAACCTTACCTGGATATGACCTTTGGCATGGGCAAAGAACATCAACCCGCAGTAGCCATGACCCAATATAATGCCATACAGTTTTGTAAGTGGCTGTATGTGCGTACCGGCGTATTTTATCGCTTACCAACAGAAGCAGAATGGGAATATGCCTGTAAAGCCGGTACAGAAACCAATTATTCTTTTGGCAACGACGTGTCTAAACTGGGCGATTATGCCTGGTATAAAGACAACAGCAACAATAAAACCCATCAGGTAGGGCTAAAAAAACCAAATGCCTGGGGCTTGTTCGATATGCACGGAAATGTTAGTGAATGGACTTACGACCAATACCTGGCCGATTTTTATAACCAGGGCAAAGATAAAATCAGCGAAAATCCGATAGCCCAACCCGAAAAACTTTATCCAAATGCTGTGCGTGGTGGCTCTTATGATGAAATACCCGGCAATTTAACCTCAACGGTTAGATTGGCTTCCGATCCATCATGGAAACAATTGGACCCACAGATTCCGAAAAGTAATTGGTGGTTCCCTGAAGCACCATTTGTAGGCATGCGTTTAGTACGACCAGCTAAAACACCATCAAAAGAAGAAATCGATGCTTACTACAACAAACAACCTATAAAAGACTTTTAAAAACCCTATCTAACCAAAATAAAAACTAAACACATGAAAAAACCAATTAACCAACAAGATCGTCGCGATTTTTTAAAGGCAACTGCCATGCTTGCGGGTGGTGCCATGTTAAGCAGCATTCCATTGGCAGGAGCTTACGCATCAGGCTCAGATACTATTAAAATAGCTTTAATCGGCTGTGGCGACCGTGGTACAGGAGCAGCTTTCCAGGCCTTAAGCACCAAATTCAATATTAAACTGGTGGCTATGGCCGATGCTTTTCAGGATCGTTTGGATAGCAGTTACCAATCTTTAAGCTCTAAATTTGGCGCAAAAATAGATGTTCCTAAAGAGCGTCAGTTTGTAGGTTTTGATGCTTACTTAAAAGCCATTCCATTGGCTGATGTAGTGCTGTTAACCACTCCTCCGGGCTTCCGTCCTATCCATTTCGAAGAAGCGGTAAAACAAAATAAACAGATTTTTATGGAAAAACCTGTTGCTGTTGATGCTCCGGGGATTAGAAAGGTGCTGGCCGCTGCCGAAGAAGCCAAAAAGAAAAAATTAAACGTGGTAGTGGGTTTACAAAGACGTTACCAGACCAATTACCGCGAGTCGATGAAACGCATTAACGATGGTGCCATTGGCGACATTATGTCGGGCCAGGTATATTGGAACAGCGGTGGCGTTTGGGTTCGTCCACGCAAAGCAAACCAAACCGAAATGGAATACCAAATGAGAAACTGGTATTATTTTAACTGGTTATGCGGCGATCACATTGTAGAGCAGCACGTACACAATATCGATATTGCCAACTGGATCAAAAATGCACACCCGGTTTCAGTACAGGGAACAGGAAGCCGTGCCTGGAGAACCGGTAAAGATTATGGCGAAATTTACGATAACCACTCTATCGAATTAACTTATGCCGATGGTGCGGTAATTAACAGCCAGTGCAGGCATTTTGAAGGCATCAGCAACCGTGTAGATGAATCTTTTCAAGGTACAAAAGGTAAAATTTATCTTTCAGGAAGTAACCAGGCCATTATGAAAGATTATAAAGGCAAAGAACTTTATAACCACAATACCAAAGGAAACGCAAATCCTTACCAAACCGAACACGATGAGCTGTTCGATGCGGTTTCAAAAGGAGAATATAAATTTAGTAACGTAGACTACGCTGCAACCAGCACATTCTCTGCCATTATTGGCCGTTATGCTACCTACTCTGGTCAAACCATTAAATGGGATGAAGCATTGGCCGCTAACAACAGTTTATTGCCAGAGCGTTTTGCATGGGATGCCAATCCACGCCTAATGCCCGATGCGAATGGCTTATACCCTATCGCTATGCCAGGACAGGCAAAAGTGCTTTAACTATTTAAGATGCGTTATAGATTTTTGTTGCTACTGCTACCGCCGATTTTGGCTTTTTCTTTGAAAAAAGAAATCCGGCAATACAAAATTAACGGTTATGCACAGGGGACCGATTACGCTATAATGTATTATGCCACCGATAGTTTGGTAACCAAACAGGGCATAGACAGTTTATTAAATGAAATTGATTTATCGATGTCGCTTTACAAAAAGGGAACATTGATAAATCAGTTTAACGCCGCCGAAAAGGAAATCAAAACCGATCGTTTTATGAACGATGTGCTCAAAAGAAGTTTTGAGATCAATGCAGATACGAAAGGCATTTTCGACATCACCGTAGCACCTTTGGTTCAGGCCTGGGGATTTGGCCCAAAAGAGGCTAAATCAGAACCCGATCCGGCTACCATCAAATCGATCCTCAGCTGCGTGGGCATGAAAAACCTGAAGTTAAAAGATGGATGGCTCATCAAATCAAAACCATGCGTACACATCGATTTAAATGGCATTGCACAAGGTTACAGCGTCGATTTAATTGCAGCTTATCTTGAACAAAAAGGAATTAAACAATATGTAGCCGAACTGGGTGGCGAAATCAGGATATCTGGACCCAAACCCAATGGCGAAACCATGAAAATTGGTATCGAGGGTCCGGATAAAGACGGAACGCCCATAATCAGACATATTGCCGCAATTAATTCCGGAGCCATTACCACTTCGGGCAACTACCGCAAATTCCATCAAAGCGGAAAGAAGAAAATTTCGCACCTGATTGATCCTAAAACCGGTTATCCTTTAGACAATGAGATGATCAGCGTTACGGTTTATGCTAATGATGCCATTACTGCCGATGGCTACGATAATGCCTTAATGGCCATGCACCTTAAAGATGCCATAGCCTTTGTAGAAAGCCGGAAAAACCTCGAGGCTTATTTTGTATATCATCAAAAAGATGGCAAAGTAGCCGATACGCTAACTACAGGATTTAAAAAATTAATTACACGCTAATATCTGTTAAAACCAAACCGATGAAAAGAAGTGAATTTATAAGAAATAGCCTGCTCACTGCCGGTGCCATTACTACAGGAACAGGATTTACCAATACTTTTGCTGCTGAAAAACCAAATGATAAATTAAGCGATAAAACTTTTAACCTCGATTATGCGCCGCATCAGGGTATGTTCGAAAACCATGCCGGCAAAAGTTTTTTAGATCAGATCCGGTTCATGTACGATAAAGGTTTCCGTTCTATAGAAGATAATGGCTATCTCGGCCGCTCTGTTGAAGAACAGGAAAAAATAGGCAATCTATTGTCAAAACTGGGGATGCGAATGGGAGTTTTCGTGGTAGACGGGGGCGATAACTGGAAAACCTCCTTAACCACTGGCAAAAAAGAGTTTAAAGATAAATTTATCGAAACCTGTAAAAAATCGGTCGAAGCGGCTAAACGTTGCAATGCAAAATGGCTTACGGTGGTTCCGGGTTTTTATGAGCGTAATTTACCTTACGGCAACCAGTTTGCCAATGTAATTGATGCCATACGTGCAGGTGCCGAAATTTTCGAGCCTCACGGATTAATTATGGTACTGGAAACTTTGAGCGATACACCAGAGCTTTTCCTACAAAAAACGAATGAAACTTATGCCGTTTGCAAGGCCGTTAAAAGTCCTTCCTGTAAAATCCTGTACGATATTTACCACATGCAACGTACCGAAGGCGATTTAATTAAAACCATCGATCGCTGCTGGGATGAAATTGCCTACATCCAGATTGGCGATAACCCTGGCCGGAAAGAACCAACAACCGGAGAAATCAATTATAAAAACCTGTTTAAACATCTACATCAAAAAGGTTATAAGGGCGTAATGGGTATGGAGCATGGCAATTCTAAAAGCGGAAAAGAAGGAGAATTGGCGGTTATTTCAGCATACAGGGCTGAGGATAATTTTTTGTAGCAGGTTAGGGAATTTATATCGTTTATAACACCAGGTAAGATCCCTTTGCCGAGGTCTATGTCCCCACAGACCTCTATCTAATTATAATTTCAATCCGATACGTTCGATAAATGTTCTGTGAGGACACAGACCATGGATGAACAGAGCCGAAGCAATCTTTCATGCTTATAGCTCTATTATAAAGATTGCTTCCCCGAAAATCGGGGCAGGCTGTCGGCTGAAAAAGCCTTTTCGCAATGACGATACCTCTAAGGATAATCTCCTTTAGAAAACTCAAATAAGATCCCCTTGCCGAGGTCTGTGTCCCCACAGACCTCTATCTAATTATAATTTCAATCTGATACGTTCTGTTAGTGTGGTCGTCATTGCGAGGCCGGGATTGAGCGAGCCGAAGCAATCTTTCATGCTTATAGCTTTATTATAAAGATTGTTTCCCTCTATCTAATTATAATTTCAATCCGATATGTTCTATGAGGACACACACCATGGGCTTAACAGAGCTTTAAAACTAAAATGATTTGGAAAGCAGGTTTCTACAGATTCGGTTCCGGTAGTCCTGCTCTACATTTTATCCCAATGTAAGTTCGTACTGATTTGATCGAATCAAAAACCGGGATGTTCGTTCCGATCAGGTTTATTTAATTCAGGGCAGTGCTACTATTAGACATTTCCGTGCTGACGCCAATAATCTACATAATGCATAGTTCGTTAGTGTGGTCGTCATTGCTGAGGCCGGGATTGAGGGGGTAGAAGAATATTATAATTAATTGTACCTATAATACAGACTCAGGGAGTGACCACTATTGCTCAGTCAATCTTATAGCTTATTGCATTAAGATTCCCAATCAAGTTGGGAATGACGATACGTCTAGAGAATTCATCTCCATTAAACACCAATTAAGATCCGATAACCATGGTCTGTGTCCCCACAGAACACTGCGTAATATCCCACAATACACCCAATATCTAAAATCATCATAAACGGTCTGTGAGGATACAGACCAAGGATTGGATAAAATACCTTACCCAATGTCATTAAGTTAAGCCATCGGCACGGGTGAAAATAATTCAACCACAAATAAAAAGGATGAACACAGATGTAAAATCCGTTTTTATCTGTGTACATCTGTGGTTAAAAACCTTAACTTAATGATACGCCCACCTTTAACACCCAAACCGATACACTGCCCGCATTGCAATGAAATTCTGCCCAGCCGTTTTCATCGATTATTACCTCCTGCTCCCTGTAGCCTAAAGCATCAACAAAGGTTTTTCCGGCGAAACGTTTGCCTATTTCCATTTTTTTATATCCTTCTTCGCCTGTACTTAACAATACCGCAAGTCCGCTATTTTCATGTTCCTCATCCCCTTCCCTTGTCCAGCCTACACAATTGCCATGATCAAAATAATCGCGTTGCTCACCATAAGCTAAGGTAGTACGAATTTTACTCATGGTTTCTACTGCCGCGATCGCTACCAATTCTACGTGAACCTCATTCCCTTCCTGATCCTGATCATCGTAAATGCCGCCATATAGATCAGGGAAAAACAAACAAGGAATGCCCTGTAAACGCAATAAAATCATGGCATAAGCCAACGGCCTGAACCAAAAATCCACATAAGATTCTAATGCCTGTAATGGTTGCGAATCATGGTTATCCACAAAAGTAACCGCCAGTTCGGGCTTAATCTGGACCAAAGTATCATTAAAAATGGTTCGCATATCGAAACTCTCATCCTTACTGGCCACAAAAAAATTATGGTGCAAAAGCGAATCAAATATCTGCGTACGGCCTCCGGTAAGCTCAATGTATTCCAATTGTCCCGCTATATCTACCACATTCCAATCTTCGGCAACAATAAAAAACTCGCGGTTAAATTTCTGATTCAAATGGTCAATCCATTCGGTTATAAAACCAGGATTAATGTGTTTTACCGCATCTAACCTAAAGCCATCAACTTTAGTGGTTTCTACCACCCATTCGCCCCAATATTTTAATTCTTCTACTACGGCTCGGTTACGGTAATCAATATCATTAAACATCAGGTAATCGTAATTGCCCAGCTCGGTAGAAGGAACTTCTTCAAACCCTTCACCTACATTATTCTGGATAGAATAAATGGCCGATTTCTTAAGGTCTTCGGCCCAGTCTACCCCGCTAAAGCAATTGTGGTCCCAGATAAATTCAGAATATTTACCTTTTCGCCCCGGGAAGGTAAACTTTGTCCAGGCTTCTATTTCAAAAACATCACTGGTAAATTCGTTTCTGTTATCAGGGTTTACCGTTCTCACCTTCACTTTTTCCACTTCATCGCCACTAGCCTTATGGTTAAAAACGGCATCGGCTAAGGCATTTATGCCATTATCATGCAGCGCTTCAATAGCCTTGATATATTCATCTTTAGAGCCATATTTGGTATTCACACCGCCTTTTTGGTCAAATTCACCCAAATCGAATAAATCGTAAGTGGCATAGCCCACATCGTAAGCGGCATTGTTCGATTTATAAGCCGGCGGAAGCCAAACCGCAGTAATCCCTATTTCTTTTAAATGAGCGGCTTCGGAAGCCACTTTTGTCCATAAATTTTGCTCTTCGTTATAATACCAATGAAAAAACTGGATCAGTGTCTGGTTCTGCATTAATTTAATTTTTTATGACAACAGGATTCGCATTGAATTGTTTTTTGATTGATTGCCACTAATTTTTCTCCTTACCTACAAATTACAATCTTCATAAATGTATTTAATCATCAGCAAAATCCCATTAAAATCTACCGGAATCCATTTAAGGTAAGATTTAACATACATTTTTGTTACTTTTGCGTTCAAATGATCCCTAAAAAGAAATTCGCCAAAGAAAGTTTTACCATCATGAACGAGTTGGTACTGCCAAATGATACCAATACGTTAAATAACCTGATGGGCGGCCGTTTGCTGCACTGGATGGATATTGCGGCTGCTATTTCTGCTCAAAAACACTGTAACCGCATTGTAGTTACAGCTTCTGTTGATAACGTTTCTTTTAAACATCCCATTAAATTAGGCGATGTGATTACCATTGAGGCTAAGGTAACCAGGGCATTTAATACCTCTGTAGAGGTGCGTTTGGATGTTTGGGCCGAGAATATCCCAAGCGGTGCCCGCCAAAAAAGTAATGAGGCTTACTATACTTTTGTTGCGGTAGATCAGAGTGCGCGGACCATACCAGTGCCGGAGCTGATACCAGAAACACCCGAAGAAACTGATCTGTTTGATGGTGCCCTGCGCCGCAGGCAATTGCGCCTGGTTTTGGGTGGAAAAATGAACCCGGATGATGCCAGTGAATTAAAGGCACTTTTCTTTAAAGCATAATTTTTACATTAAATTCCTTCTTGCTTGGCTTGATTGTTTTATTTTAGCGGCTTACCTACGCTGAAAAATATGACAACTTATACCATTCTTATTATTTTAAGCGGATTAGTTATTTTTTCTTATCTGTTTGATTTAGTGGCCAGTAAAACCAAAGTACCATCGGTTTTATTGCTGCTTTTATTGGGTATTGGTTTGCGTTTCCTGGTCGATTATCTTAAAATACAGACTTTTAATTTTCTATCTATCCTCCCTACTTTAGGTACAGTAGGTTTAATTTTGATTGTTTTTGAGGGCTCCCTCGAACTTAAATATGATCAACAAAAAAACAAGATCATTAAAAGCGCTTTTTTTTCGGCTTTAACCATTTTGCTCGGTACCATCAGCGTAATTACGACCATCATTTACCAGATTTCGCACCACGATTTATATACCTGCATTGCCAATGCCATCCCTTTTAGCGTAATCAGTTCGGCCATTGCCATTCCATCGGCCGCAGCCTTAAACAATAAAGATAAAGAGTTTGTGATCTACGAATCGTCTTTCTCTGATATCCTGGGGATCATCATTTTTAATTTCACCATTACCAACCATTCAGTCAATACCTCCGCATTTATCGGTCTGGGTTTAAGTACTTTTCTCATCCTTTTACTATCGGCCATTGCCTGTGTGGTGCTATTATATATTATGGGCAGGTTGGTACACCACATCAAATTTTTCCTGATTATTGCCATACTTATTCTGGTTTATGCCATCGGTCAATCCTACCACCTATCTTCGCTGGTGCTGATTTTGAGTACGGGTTTATTCCTGAACAATGCCGATACCATCCAGCACGCCTGGTTCAGGAGCATCTTTTTATACAAGAATTTAACAGCCGATTTATCGCAGCTTTACCAGTTATCGGCCGAAAGTGCCTTTATTTTACGAACCTTCTTCTTTGTTATTTTCGGTTTTACAATGAACATTGGCGAATTGAACAACAAGATTGTATTGGCGAATGGTTTTTTCATTCTGATCACGATATACCTTATCAGGATGCTCTTCCTTAAAATATTTAAAAAGGATAATTTAGGCCCGATTTTATACATCGCCCCCCGCGGACTGATCAGCATTTTACTTTATTTCAACCTGCCTGCATCGCTAAAAATACAGGAAGTGGGTACGCCATTTTTGTTCCTTGTGGTATTGGGTTCTAGTATTGTAATGACGCTGGGAATTACGCTGAGTAAAAGAAATAATGTGGTTCAGTAGTTCATTGGGTTAATCTTATAAGCTGGTTAATGGTTTATTGGTTGATAGATCATGGTTAATTGCCACTAGGCCACAACTTCAACTTGCTTATCATTCTGAACGCAGAAGACCTACGAAGCAATGCATGAATACTTACCATTGACAAACTCCAATAGAATGATCGTCATCTCGACTGTAGCGCAGCGAAATGGAGAGATCTATCTAGACAGATTTAGCTTCATTCGACGCCAAACGCCCAACGCCTAACGTCTAATCGTAGATGAAATAGATTTCAACTGCTGCAGTTCTGCCAAAACATCTGGATTGGCCTGGTAATAAATGGAATAATAACTCAGCTCGTTTATTTTATTGGCTTCTTTTTGATCGAGATTAAACCTGGCTACATTTGGGTTAATGGCATGGATGGGTAGCGCAACAGCGTTGGCAATTGCGGTAAAAATAACAGAGAAAAAAGTAATTCCAGCTTCTTCTTCTAAGGTTGGTGCTTCTTTGCCCCATTTATCAACTAATTTGCCGCGCTTATCTATTTTGTATTGATCGGGGTCCTGTGTACCTATTTTTATCAGGTTCATCCCTTTATAACCTTTTTTAATTGTTCGGATCTGTACCGTTTTAATATCATTTAAGGGAACGGTAATAAATTCGCCATCGTGATTTAGAATTACGCTTGCCGAATCTACTTTATATAAAATTCCTTTTTGTTTGCCTTTTTCAGTTTTAATCACAGCAATATAGGGCTTCACATTTTGCGCCATGGCATAGCTTAGGGAGAAGAAAAAGAGGAGGGCAACATAGATAGACTTCATGATGTTATTGGTTCATTTGGTTAATTGTATAAACTGGTTAATCGGTTAATTGGTTAACTGAGACCAAACTTCAAACCAGTAAATCGACTAAAGACTACCGGCTCAGGAATTGGACTAAATACGACTGGCGCCTAAGGTTTATCAATATAGTGAGCTTTGGAATAGATTTCCAATTTTTTATACTCAGTAGCAAACAATTTTACATCTTTATTGATCTTCAAAAACATCTTTTTAGCCTTAAGTTCGGCAATAAGGCCATAAGTTGTACCTACTGCAGCCCCCAGAGTGGTAGCAGCCAAAAATGCCACAAGTTGCTCGTTGCCAGATGCATTGTTGTTATCTGTAAATGCCAAAGAACCAATTGCCGCGCCGGCAAGCGTCCCGATCAGAAATCCTTTACCAGTATTAATGCCTTTTTTCTTTAAGCGGATGCTGATGATATTTTTAGCGCGGAGCATGATGTAATTCCCATAACCATCATTCACAGCGACACCTTCAGGAGAAATTTTCTCTATGGTACCTTTTACCACAGGTAAAGAATCAGAAACCACTTTTACCTGGTAATTGATAAATTCCTGCGCTTTAACGCTGTTGAGAAACAGATTACTGATAAAGAAACAGAGCGATAAAAAGAAAATTTTCATTCGAGAGCGGTTTAGTTGGTTAATTGTTTAGATTGGTTAATCGGTTAACTGTTTAAATCGGTTAATTGTTAAAATCGACTAAAGACTGCTGACTCAAGACTTCGGACTAAATTCAATCAATCCACTCCAAACGCCCAACTCCAAACTTTATTACAACCATAACCCCTCGTTCAACAGGCTCCTGACTTTCGACTAAGGACTTTGGACTAAGACTAAGCCCCCATTTCCAAAATCTTATCAAATTCTTCAGCTTTAAGTGGCATTACCGATAAACGGCCCTGGCGCACCAAAGAGATATCTGTTAAACTTGGTTCAGCTTTGATCTGCTCTAAAGAAACCGGATTTTTCAGGCTTTCTATCGGCGATAAATCGACCACTACCCAGTTGGCATCATCAGTAGTGGGATCCTGGTAAAATTCTCTTACCACTTTGGCAATGCCCACTACGTTTTTCCCTTCGTTACTGTGGTAAAAAAGCACTAAATCGCCTTCTTTCATGGCTTTCAGGTTATTCCTCGCCTGATAATTACGCACACCATCCCAAAAGGTACGGCCATCTTCGTTAAATTTTTCCCAACTGTATTTAAAAGGCTCTGATTTTACTAACCAATGATTCATTTTATTCTTAATTTAAAGCTCAAAACTAACAAAACAGAACGGATTAGAAAATAGGTTGAAAAGAATGGGGAAATATAAGGAGATTGAGTGCTTCGCTCTATCCTGAATAAATCTAATCGCATTCCACTTCTCAGCTCACCTGCGTAATCGAAAATGCTGCGCTAACGCTTGTGTTAAAACATAGATCGAACCTCGCTGCTATACAGCTACCAGTTCTCACACATTTTCTCAGTTCGCAGACGGTGAGCTTAAATATCAGTGACAATTACTATATTGTATTTAAATTTTAAACAATGTATCAAGTCACAGGAGAATATACAGATTACGGTAATTCAAGATTAAAAAGCCATTTCTACCTAAACGCCGACCAAGGATTTAATTATACAACATGGAGTCCGCCAATTCATTGGAGTGGGTTTGTCGGAAATCAAAAAGTCACTTTTACTCAAATATCAAGTTCAGGGTCTGACAGAGATGACTTCGACTGGTCGAACTTTCCAAAAGAACTTGAAGGAGCCATATCAGATATTGTAAAAGCTATTGATGATGCTATGCGCATAATGGATTAACCGAAAGCAATAGTTGCTATAAAGCCTCAATAATAAGAATTTTAATGACCATATAGGATGAAAGATGATCAAGAATATGAGAATATTCAAAAGTTTCTTAAAGTGAATAAAGAGATTGAGCAAACCTCATCTCTAATTAAATCTTATGAAAGATATAGTAGAGATACAGCTGATCTCAATACTAAACTTCGAGACTTTGAATCTCAGCAATCACAACTCAGGGATGTTTTAAGTGACCCTAACTCTACTCCGTCAACTGAATCAAGATTTCGTAACCTACATTATCAACTTCAAATTATTCATGAAAAGTTGGCTCTTAACGCTTATGGAGATAAAATAGACCGTAATCAGGGGCTTATTTTAGAAAATTTCATCTACAATGATGTGCTGCGAGATATTGAAGGTTCTCTTAGCTGGGAATTTATTGGAGCCTCTATTCCAACATATTACTATAGTCTTGAAAGTGATTTTGACTTTAACCCATTAAAAGATTTGCTTAGTCAGATAATGGACGAACTAAAAAAGATGAATGAACCACCAGCGCATTTTATTGAATTGTATGCCCTGCATAATGCTATCAGAGATAGAATAATTGAAGTGGCGATTAAGGAGTACAATGAAAATCGAGACAACACTAAGCCACACTATTAATTCTTACAGAATCAATTGGAAAACTATGCAACAGCTCCATAACATGATCAAATCTGCCCAATAACTGACCTTGATTGCCAGAGACTATCTCCCACAAAGGAAAAGAGGATAATATTATCCGGAAATCCTTAAAAGTAATATCCAAATCAATACGCATACCAAAATCAACTAAGATATAGTTGGCATGATAAATATCGCCTTTAGTAACATCTTTAATAATAACAGACCCAATATTAGCATATTCCTCTGGGAAATCCATATCGGGATTAGCTTGAACTCTAGATGTAAATCTAAACTCGGTAAGTCCATCATCACTAACAATAACATCTTCTAATTGATCTCTGTAATATTCTAAATCAATAACTTTACTTATTCTCATTCGTTATAATTATTAAATGGATAACATAGCAAATCTCAAGGACAAAAACAAGATCATGTGTGCAATTTAAACTCAAAAAACATCAAATTCAATCCCAAACTTGCTACTGGAATCAGCATCACAAAGCCTCGAGCCTTATCAGAACAAAATACTTTACATTGCGCAACTACAATGTAAATCTTATCTTTATTGTTAAACGCAATCATATATGAGTAAAGAACAATTAAAAGAAGATGCCCAACGTCTTCTACTTGCAAATGAATTGAATGATTCAAAGGCAGTTTTAGACATTTACAATGGATTCCTATTCAAAGTAATTAATGAACACACAAATCCAGTTGTTAGTCAGTTAAGAGGGGAAGCAAAACTAGTACTGCAAATGGTGTTTACAAAACTATTAAATCTACGTCAATTATTAAATGGACTTAATTATGCAGATGGCCCAAATGGGCTACATAATTTTATTGATCCAACAATAATAGCATCAGGGGTCCGAAATATTGTTGAGCTTGCCTCAACATTTCACACCGTGTATAGATCAGAATATTCTGAAGAGCAAAGAGATATGTTGTATAAGATGTGGGTTATTGCTGGCTTAAAGTACCGTCAAAGGTTTGTTGATCAAAATTCTTCACCAGAAAACATTGCAAAGGCAGCAACAGAAGCCGCTGAGATAGATTCGACAATTCAATCCATTCATCAATCACAACCATATTTGGCTCTTACAGAAGCGAAAAAGGCATTAATTAATCGAGTTATAGGTGACAAGGACTATCGAATAAAACTAGTTAATGGTGATGCTATAAAAGTGCATTGGCAAGAGATAATTCAATTTATGGGCTTCAAGCCGGACTTAACTGGCTCACTTTACACTTACTTATCACTATACGCCCACCCTTCTAATGTGAGTGTTTTCCAGTACCGCAACCTATTTACTGCTGGCGCAGATGATCATATTAAAATGGCTATGTTCAATGTTAAGACCCTAACTGCTATTGTGAGTAAATTTATTTCGGATTACATCAAACTATTCCCCGAGGTCATGGCTATTTTTGAAAGTCTACCAATTTTAGACCAAGTTGTTATAAATTGGATGCTTAAATTAACAACGACGGGTGCGGATACTATTAATGATGCGATGAATGAGTTGAATGACTAATATTCCTCAAATCTGAGTTTGTATTCTCATTCCACTGAGAGAACTTAAGCCATAAATACATGAGGCAACGCATTATCATTTTACTGCGTTGCTTCTTTGCTTAGATGCGATTAAAGCTTGCCTTGTACCATAATTAATTCAAATGATATGGTACAAGAACAAAATCCTTTCAAGGTGGCTGAAGTCGAAGTAAGCTACAAATCAAATTACAACATTACAGAACGATCAAAAATTAACAGTTCGCAAGATGCTTACAGAAGCTTCAAAAACAGCGCACGCCATCCCAAAAGTTACGGCCATCTTCATTAAACTTTTCCCAACTGTATTTAAAAGGCTCTGATTTTACTAACCAATGGTTCATTGTATTTCTTTATTTAAAGTTCAAAACTAACAGAACGGATTAGACTTGATCGTATCTAAAAACTCCATTACACTATTTAATTATGTATATATATAGGTTTAACGCGGCAATAATTCCTATACGAATGCAATGGGAGCGCCTGTAGAATCCTATATTTTTTATGCTACTTAAATAAATATAGTAAAACCCTAACATTGGAAACTGTATAAAATAAAAGAACATTTTATAGAAATCACCGATAACAATGATGGCCATACTCGTGAGGCAAACAGAATAAACGATACCTCCAATTATAGAAAACAAGAAATTGGTCTTCCTTTCATGGCGAAACATAAACCAACCAAAAAAAAGGTAATAAAAAGCCAGTAATAACAAAGTGCTAATTGCTGGAACTATAGAGTGATATGAATCAACCACCGACACAATTGTTGCCAATCCAAAGAATAATTCTTCTGTGCCAAAATATTTATTAATATTCTCAAAAATATACCTGAAACCCAAATTCTAATTATTAATTAGCAATTTACTATAATTTAATATTAATAAAAATTTTGGAGCTTAGCCCTATCTCCGCTATAATCAATTGCGCTACTATATTTCCAATGCCAGGCCTCGTTAACAAAACCTGATACAACCGGATTGTCGTGCAAGTAATCTGCCTTTTGCTCAATAACTGCAGTACTGCATCATTCTTACGGTTTATTGTTATGCTGCCAGACTGATATCCTTTAAAATATGGAATTTATATTTACGGCTCATTCCTTCAATTCTTTGATACTTACACTATTGAAAGCATTTCTTTTTCTAAAGCGGAGATCAATCAATCCTTTCAGATTACTATGCGTGAATTCTTTAATATATTGCCCACCCGGCAAGCGTGCCGCAGCGAACGAAGCTATTCTTTTTACTTCAGAACAACCTTTTTCTGATCTAAAAGCTATTTTTTCTATTTCCGAAGTACCTTTTTCTGCCTGCGAATACCATGATTTGCCTTCGGAAAGACCTTTTTGTTGTAACGAAGCTATTCATTCCTCTTCCGAAGTACCTTTTTGTACATCCGAACACCATCATTGCTCTTCGGAACGACCTTTTTGTTGTAACGAAGGTATTCTTTCTACTTCCGAAGGACCTCTTTGTACCTCCGAACACCAAATTAGTCTTCGGAACTACCTTTTTCTAGTTGCGAAGTTATTCTTTCTACTTCCGAAGGACCTTTTTGTACCTCCGAACACCAAATTGGTCTTCGGAAGTACTTTTAAATGGTAATAAAGCCCTTTTTGGTCATCATGCTTATGGTTGTGGCGTTATATTTTGTTTGCCACGTCCCGGGAAACGTTGTTTCAGGTCATCATAAATGGCCTGGATACCTGGAATGTTGGAGCGGCTGGCTCCTTTTATAGAATGATAGATCACCAAAGCGGCTTCGTAAGCTTCGCCTCCGGCAACCATACCAGTATCTTCCATGGCCCGCAACAGGGTGTTGAGTTGCTGGAAAATGCCATAGATATCGGCAGTTAATTCATTGTCTTTCCTGGCTTCGGCCAAATCGACATAACTGGGCACCAGATTTGGGTTCTGTGCAGCATACTCTAGTGTTTTGTTTACAAAAGCGAGGGTTTTATCGCCCATTTTAAGCATAGATTTCCGCTCTTCAGCGGTTAAATTAATCACTAAAACTGGTGCTAAGGCAGTTTTTAATTGTTCGAATGCAGCGGTAATGGCTGCTGATTGGTCTGCGGTGATTTCGATCGAAATCCTGTTGTTTAAACTCATGGTAAATGGTTTTTAATTAAATATTAATGTTAATTGGCACTCCTCTAAATTTGGGATGAATTAACCATTTACCATGGGATAGCTGGCGGGATAGTGGTTTTTATTGTGGGATATACTGAGTTAAATATAAGAAAAATGAAGGCGAAGGGAAATATATTTTGTTAAAATTTTTGGTAAGGGTTGTTATTTTAGAGATAGATGAAATAGTGGCACCTAAATAAAGTATAAATAGTTGTAATACATTGCACACGAAAAACGCGTGCGCCAGCGTGGCGATGAAGAGTTAATGCAACGTTTTATTTTGTTTAACGTCTAATTAAAAACATGATAAATATATGAAAAAACTATCCCTTCTTTTATCGTTTCTAACGTACACACTGTTCTGCTCTGCACAAATAAATAAAATTAAAGTTCCCACTGATAACAAATTGAAAACTGCGTTGGATTCATTGGTAGATCAATCTGTTTTGGCATTTTTCAATAACAATTCCAGGGTTGGCATTTCAATAGGAATCATTAAAGATGGAAAGTCGTTTATTTATAATTATGGATCAACTGAAAAGGAAAAATCACAATTACCTACGGGAGATACAGTTTATGAACTTGCCTCGATTACCAAAACATTTGGGGCAACTTTGCTTGCAAAAGCTGTTTTAGATAAAAAGGTAAATCTTAATGATGATATACGTAAGTACCTGAAGGAAGATTATCCAAATTTGAATTATAACGGAACTCCTATCACTTTACTCAACCTGGCCAACCTCACCTCCGGATTACCAAATTGGATGCCAGACAAGGATATATTTGGAAAAGCAAATCCAGACTCTATCCCTTATATTTTAGATTCAGTTCACACAACATATAGCAGGCAAGACTTTTACCGTGATTTACATCATGTTGAATTAAAGGTTTTACCAGGAAGTGTTGCCCGCCACTGTAACACAGCCGCTCAATTGCTCGGTTATATTATGGAGGATGTTTATCAAAACACTTACGACAACCTCTTGAAAACGTATTTTGTCAATCCACTTAAAATGAAAAACACATTCTTAATAAAAAGAGGAAAACTGCCTGCACGTATGGCAAAGGGTTATGATAGTAAGGGGCGTATTATGCCGGTTATTGATTGGGATGATCTACAGGTGGCAGCAAGTATAGCGTCTTCAAGCGCTGACATGTTAAGATATATGGCATTTCAACTGAATGAAGGAAATACCGATGTAAAATTAAGTCACAAGCCAACTTTTGGAAATGTTGAAGATGGTGCTATCGCACTTAACTGGAAAGTAAGAAAAACTGATCAGGGTAGGCGCAGCATTTCCCATACCGGAGGTAGTTTAGGCTATAGTAGTTATTTGGTATTTTACCCTGATTTGAATTCTGGCATTGTTCTGTTATCAAACGAAGCAGATCAAGGCACACAGAATGAGCTTATTGCACTAGCAGAGAAGATATCAAAACCATAATCTATGGATTATGATAATGAGTTTTCTATTGATAATCCAAAATAAATAGAGGGATAATTTGATGAACATCAAAAAAAAAATGCCCCGCTGGCGCACGCGTATCGCGTGCGCATTTTCATATCATCATCACAGTGAGTTAACGAGTTTTATTTTGTAATTTTATTATCGGCCAAATATGAAAAATATCTATATCATCTCACTTCTAATCTTTACGGTATATTCTGCAAAGGCACAGAACAGCAAATCGTACGAAATAACGGGAAATATTAAAAATATCCCTCCAGCAAAAATCTACATGGTTACCATGAAAAGATCCGGGAACAATTCATTAAGCCAGCCCATAATCGACTCGGCAATCATATTGGATGGCAGATTTAAATTTCATAGGGATACAATATTGCTGGAGCCATCCTATAATACGAATATTTATTACGTGGACGAAAAAACGAAGGAAAAGAAGCTGCTCAGTTTCGTAAACAAATACAATCCTCAAATCAAACAGGGAAACTTCATACTGGAAAATGCCAATATAAAAATAGAAGGTGACATGAATGGGGATTTATATCTGACCGGATCTCCCGAAAGCGAAATGTTGTATCGCTATGGACTGCCTTCTGCCGGCTTGTACAGAATGACCGCTAAGATAGACTCGTTAAAAAAAATCAAGGATACCGGTAAACTTGCCGAAGCTGTAAAATTCAAAAACGACAGCCTGATATCATTTAAAAACAAGCTCTTATCAATAGCCAAAGAAAACCCATGGAGCTGGATGGCTATGATTAACATCTACCAAAACGCAGAGATGTTCACGCCAACTGAACTGGCAGATATTAGCAGAATTTTCAGTAACGAAGTGATGAACACCACAACAGGGCTAAAACTGTCCAGTTACCAGCGGCAGAGCGGATCTTTAGTTACGGGTGCCAAATTTCCTGATTTTAATTTCAGAGACGTAAATCAGAGATCAATTTCACTGGATAATGTCAAAGGGAAAAAGGGGACACTGGTTATATTTTGGGCGAGCTGGTGCGGTCCGTGCCGGGCAGAAATACCAGAATTAAAAAAATTATATGCCCGCTACAAAACCAAAGGAATTAATTTCATCAGCATCTCTACCGATCATGATCTGAAAGCCTGGAAAAAGGCCGTTAAAACTGAAGCCATGCCCTGGACAAACATTTCAAATTTACCAGGCAACAACAATGACATCAACAGGAAGTACAATATCACCGCAATACCAGCAGTGTTTCTCTTGAACTCCAATAATAAAATAATAATGCCAAATGAATACCGTATTACTGAAATAAGCGATAACCTGAACAGTTTAACGAAGCTAACGGAGAAATAAGTAACCGCTCAACCGCCGCTAAAAAGGAGATCCATCTCATGGCCGGGCGTTGAGACTTGCGCCAGATATGGAATATTTATAATAAAGAATCAGCACAAAACAAAATTCCCCCAATAGCACTTACTACAGGGGGAATATTTATTTTTCTACCAGCCTTTTATCGCTCCTCCTTTAAAAGCAACCTTTGCCGCTTCTTCCACTTCGGGTGATTGGTATGCTTTTACAAAACGTTTAACCTTATCGTCATCCTTATTATCTTCGCGGACAACAATGGCGTTTACATAGGGTGATTTACTGTCCTCTATAAAAAGGCCATCACGGGTAGAAACCAAACCAATAGGTGCTGCAAAAGTATTGTTGATTACCGCAATGGTTACATTGGCATCATCCAGCGATCTTGGAAGCTGTGGTGCTTCAAGCTCAAGGATTTTCAGTTTCTTAGGGTTTTCGGCTACATCATTAAGGGTTGGTAAAAGGCCAACACCTGCTTTAAGTTTTATAAGTCCTGCTGTTTGAAGCAATAATAACGAACGGCCACTGTTGGTGGGGTCGTTTGGAATAATGATGGTACTTTCATCTTTAAGCTCTTTGAGGCTTTTAATTTTCCGGGAGTAACCTGCAATAGGATAAACAAAGGTATTGCCAACGATGGCAAATTTGTAACCACGCTGCTTCGCCTGTACATCAAGATAAGGTTTATTCTGATAAGCATTGGCATCAATATCACCCTGATGAAGCGCCTCGTTAGGCATCACATAATCGTTAAACTGTACCAGCTCCACATCAAGATTGTATTTTTCTTTGGCTACTTTCTGGGCAACCTGTGCAATGGTATATTCGGGACCGGATTCTACGCCGACAATAATGTGGTTGGGATCATTTTTTTTAGCCCCGCCACTGCAGGCCGCAAGAAGAGTTATGGATAATATTAACGCTGAATGAAAACGTTTTTTGAAAGTGATATTCATTTTATAGGATTTTATTTTCTGTGATCAAAATATTTTGAGAGGCGATCGCCTCCGAACTGGATAAGGAAAACGATGATCACGAGCAATACCAAAACGGTATTCATCACCAAAACATCGTAGCCGATATAGCCGTACTGGTAACCAATCTGCCCAAGTCCGCCTGCACCAACAGCACCGCCCATTGCCGAATAGCCAACAAGGGTAATCAGTGTAATTGATGCGCTGTTGATAATTGCCGGTAAAGCTTCCGGAAGAAGAACTTTTCTGATAATCTGCATGGGCCTTGCCCCTAATGCCCTGGCCGCTTCGATAAGTCCGTATGGAATTTCCAGCAGGCTATTCTCAATCATCCTGGCAATAAAAGGTGCTGCACCTATACTCAATGGAACAAGTGCCGCCTTTACACCGATTGAAGTACCAACCAATGCCCTGGTAAAAGGAATCATCCAGACAATTAAAATAATAAATGGAATGGACCTGAAAATGTTCACCAGAACGGCTAAGACACGGTTTAATAACGGATGCTCCAAAATCTGCCCTTTTCTTGTAATAAAAAGCAATATACCGGTAGGCAGTCCCAAAACAAAGCCGAAGAAACCCGAAACAAAAGTCATTACAATGGTTTCTAACGTGCCGCTCAATAAGAGCCTAATCATTGATTCAGACATAACCAAGCACCTCCGCACCGATATTTAAAGTTTTATAATAGTTGATTGCCTTGCTGTGGTTTTCCGCATTTCCCTGCGCCTCTACCAGGATGGTCCCGAATTTTATCCCGGCTGCATGTTCAATCTGGGCAGTAATGATATTGTTGTTTACGCCAAAAAGCCCTGCAACCTCTGATAACACTGCACTATCAGCAGAATCGCCATTGAAAGTGAGCTTGATAATCGGGTTACCTGATCCGGCAGTATTTAATTTAATGCGTGCTTCATATTCCTTTGGCAATGTTACCTTAATGGAAGATGAAATGAATTTTCTGGCCAGTTCGCTCTTAGGATGTGAAAATATCTCGCTTACTGCGCCTTGTTCTACAAGTTTACCCCCGCTAATAATGGCTACTTCATCGCAGATCGCCTTTACCACCTGCATTTCGTGCGTAATGAGCAATATGGTAATGCCAAATTTCTCGTTGGTATCTTTTAAAAGTTTTAAAATGGAAGTGGTTGTTTCCGGATCAAGTGCACTGGTGGCCTCATCACAAAGCAATACCTTTGGGCTGGCAGCAAGGGTGCGCGCAATGGCAACACGCTGTTTTTGTCCACCCGAAAGACTTACCGGATAATCTGCATGTTTATCCGCAAGGCCAACAAAATTTAATAGTTCAGAAACCCGTTCCCGGATCTTTGTTTTTGAGGCACCTTCCAGCTCGAGTGGAAAGGCCACGTTCTGATAAACTGTTCTGGAAGAGAGCAGATTAAAGTGCTGAAATATCATTCCGATTTGCCTGCGTTCTCTGGCCAGCTCAGCGCCTGAGAGTTCCATCAGATTTTTACCATCAATATACACTTCTCCGGATGTTGGCTGCTCCAGCAGGTTTGCACACCTGATGAGGGTACTTTTTCCCGCTCCCGATGCCCCTATTACCCCAAATATTTTACCCCTGGGTACATTTATCGAAACACCTGACAGCGCGGTTATTGTCCTGTCGCGAAGTACAAATGTTTTAGTTATATTATTTAATCTTATCATTTAATTTTCAAAAGCAAATCAATAAAGCTACATGGCCAATGCCAAATAGAACTATAGGCATGCAAATATATAAAACCTATAGGGATTATAGCTTTATATAATTTCCTTTGCTTCAAAGTGCGCTACAGGGAATACCGTCTTGTACCCGGCACCTGAAACCAGGCTTTTGAGTGTGGATGCGGCCAAATCGACCTCTTCTGCAGTGGTATAAGCTTAAATAGTCAAATATAAGTGCTGGAATTTTAAATACTAAGGGTTATATTTGTACAAAGCATAAGGAAATATTTTCACACGCGGCACGCGTGCGCCAGCGATCGGAATAGCTAAGAATAACAAACATGACAAGCAGTTTCATCGCAATTAAAGGTAACTTCTTCGACAAAGCAAACGAAATCTTTGAAATTTTTAAATACGTTGACACCAATCAAGACAAACAGTTTAACGACTGGCAGGAATTCAACGATTATTTATTTGATAATTATTTTGAGCTTGCAAATAAGGAAACGGCAATCAGAGGAATTTGGTCAGACAATGGCTGGACAATAATTAACGACCCTGAAATGGTGGATACGGTTGATGATGAAGCTTTAATAGGGCTTTCAAGAGTTCTAGATACCGACATTATAACATTCCTGATTCAAACTACTTCAAACTCATTTGGCTTTACTGTATATAACGACAACATCAAAAGACAATTTTTTGTTTCTGATGGAGAGGTAACTGATAATTCAGGCTTTCCCTTAGAACAAGAAAATGGTTTGAACATTAACGAGAATATTTTTTCTGACGACATTTTAGAGCTGGCAGGCAAATTTGGGATCGATTTGGAAGGAAAAAATAAACTTACCTATACCGTTAAACAACTTGCATATAATGACGAAATGAAAAAGGAACTTGAACAATTTAAACAACAGAAGCAAGAGACGATTGACGACAATAAGCCTTGGTGGAAGTTTTGGTAGTGACAAAATCATAATATTAAATGGAATTCCTGAAAAAGATCTTTTCAAAAAAGACAAAAGAGAATGATATACCGTTACCAGAAAGGTATCCTGAAAATTCGATGGGAGATTTTTATGTAGAGAACCAGGTTTGTATTGCCTGTGGTGCACCTGAGGCAGAAGCACCAGACTTAATGGAACATTCTAAAATTGAATATGGACACTGCTATTTTAAGAAACAACCTACAACCACTGACGAATTAGACCGCGCAATTAATGCAATGCAAGTGTCATGTATTTCAGGCATTAGATATGGTGGCAAAGACAAAGCAATACTTAAAAGACTTTACGATTTAGATTTGCAAACAGAATGTGATTATAAATTAGAGGATTTAGAATAACCCAGTATAAGCACAAGTCTTAGCGTTTAGACCAAGAGCTATATGACTCGTGCTTGAGATTTATTCTAAAATACAAGTCCGCCCCCTAGCTTCTAGCAGGGCCGGACTTGCGCCAGATCTATTTAAAACTCATATTGAAATCAAACAAACCTCTAACCCTCACGCGTCAGCACCTCATCTATCATTCCAAATTCTTTTGCTTCGATGGCACTCATCCAATAATCGCGACTGGCAATTTCATTGATCCGTTCATAACTTTGTCCGCTATGTTTCGCCAAAATATGGTACAGATCCGACTGGACTTTTAATACCTCTCTGATCCTGATATCCATATCAATGGCGGTTCCCTCTGCCCCACTGGAGGTTTGATGGATCATTACCCTGGAGTGCTGCAGGGCCGAACGCTTGCCGGCAGCACCGGCACACAACAGCACCGAACCCATGGAAAGCGCAATGCCGGTACAGATGGTGGCTACATCCGGCGCAATAAACTGCATGGTGTCATAAATACCAAAGCCGGCATAAACCGAACCACCAGGCGAATTGATATACAACTGGATGTCTTTTTGTGTATCAACAGACTGCAAGAAAAGCAATTGTGCCTGTATTACATTTGCATTTCGCTCATCAACTGCCTCACCTAAAAAAATAATTCTGTCCATCATCAGTCGCGAAAAAACATCCATCTGTGCTACATTCAACTGCCGTTCTTCTGTAATATAGGGTGTCATTGCAACAGGCGTGGTATAGGCAGGCGTCCTGGCCATGTACTGATCTACGTAAAGGCTGTTTAAGCGCTGGTGTTTTACCGCATAAAGGCGGAATTCTTTGTTAATATCCATCGTGTTGGTTTTAAATTTCGGGCATAGCGATGCCCCTGCCCCGATAATGGCGCATGATTTATATATTATCTTAATTGTTTATTTGCGGAACAAACGCATTACCTTTTGCCTGAAGCTTTGATGCTCAGCGGTATTAAACAGCGTTTCGTGTATGTTATTGATTTCATTTTTCAGCTGTTTCCGGCCATAATCACGCACTGTATTGTAGGTTTTATTTTGCCAGTACACTTGTTGCTCCAGTTCGGGCTGCAGGATCATTTTGGCTTCGAACAGGAAACTTTCTCCATCCTTAGCATCCGACAGCAGATAATGTTCTATTAAACGGAGCTCATTCAACGATGTCTTCATATTTTAAGGATTTTTCTTTAACCGTTTCTTTAACTTTTTCGAGGCACTTAAATTTCTGAGCCGTTGCAGACCGTGCGCCTGAAAAACCGAATCGCCCTGCCAGTGTTTCCATATCCAGCTTTTCATAATAGAAGGCACTGAGCAACTGCATACATTTCTGCCCGGCGCGCTCCAATAAATTCATCAGTTTTCGTGAAGAAATTTCCTCATACTCAACATCTGTTAGATCGATTTCTTTATTAAAAATAAAATCCTGAACATCAAGGGTAACTTGCCTGTTGTTTTCTTTAAAACGCCTGACCCATAAATATTTGGCAATCCCAAATAAATAGGCTTTTTCCTGATACTTCGGTACAAAGCCTGAAACCTGTACTTTCTCGTAATATAAAACCAGTGCATCCTGAAAGATGTCTTTTGCTTCCTCAAATGATCCGCCCATCCTGCTTACGTGCCTGGCCACCAAAGGAAAGGCCTCCTGATAGAGTTTCATAAAAAGCGCTTCGCGGTGGTTCGGCTTCTCTTTGATGGATGTTGCTGTCATGATTACTATGCTTTATATAGTATGTGGGAATTTTTGATCAGATATCACCTAAAATTAACAATTATTTTTCCCCCCTTTTAGTCCAATATGTAGAAATTAACACTGAAATTATTTTAGTGCTCTATGCCGCACGGCATCAAACTTTTGAGGCATCAAAAGTATGCAAAAATGCTTCGTCAATCCAGCAATGGGCCTTTTACACAATCCTTATACACATCAAAAAAACAGCGGCACTTTGTTTTGTTTGTTAGTGCTAAGTGAAAGGTTTTTGCAAACATGAAACACAAAACCACTGCGTTTTAGGTTTGATAGTGCCATTTGTACTGTTTTGCTGCTGTTTTTTTGATTTCCCGGCCCTTGGGATTGACAGGCGTGCTTCGGTAAAATCTGTGTTTTATTAAAGTTGGTTAGCAAAATGCCTAAACTATATTGAATATTTGTATTTCATCAGATCAACCCTTCAACTTACCCGGTGTTACCGCAAATTTCTTTCTAAAAGCATTGCTGAAGTGTTGTACTGATGAATAACCAAGCATAAATGCCACAGATTTTATCGACCGGCCTTCCAAGAGCAATTCTTTTCCGTGGTTAAGCCTGTAATCGCTTAAATAACCAAATATGCTGTTATCAAATAGCCCTTTAAAACCCTGTTTAAGTTTAAATTCATTAATACCGCACAATTTGGCCAGCTCAGCAACCGATGGTGGCTGGTGGAAATTCGCGATGAGATAATCCCTTGCATGATAAATACAATCCCTGTCGTAAGTAGAATGTAAAGCCAAAGG
This sequence comes from Pedobacter jeongneungensis, assembly GCF_000633455.1. Taxonomy (GTDB): domain Bacteria; phylum Bacteroidota; class Bacteroidia; order Sphingobacteriales; family Sphingobacteriaceae; genus Pedobacter; species Pedobacter jeongneungensis_A. Next base: position 110,742 of record NZ_AYMG01000013.1, on the reverse strand, counting down.
CTGTTTTTGGCTGATTGCCCGTTCAAAAGCTTCGGCCTGGAGCACAAGTAATTCTATACATTTCGACTCAATGAACATGCGCTTCAACCCTTCGGGATAATCACAATCAAGAATATCCCTGATGCAGTGCTGCATTGCCCATGAAATGGGAAGGTTCTCATCTGCTATCTGTGCATAACGGCCTGTATCTGCATAGTCTGCCAGTATCTGCAATGCCCTGGTCGAGTTTTCTGCCAGCTGCAAAAACTTTTCTTTAGCAAAATGCACCTCAAAAAAACGGTAACTGTGCCCGGTATCATATTCTCCTGTACCATCCAGTTCGGGCATATAAATGATATTCTGCTGGTTGGAATTAAAAATGTATTTCTGCTTATTTACCCTGTTAAATATGGTTCCATTGCCCGACAAGGTAAAACGTAGTTTAATCATATCGGGTACATCGTTGGTAGGGCTAAAATACATCTGTTGTTGCTTAAACATGATGTCGCCATATACGATGTAAATATCGGGGATATTGATCTGTACCAATTCTGCATCACTAAAAGAAAAATTGTATTTCTCCTTCCGCTCCGTAACCAATCCTCCCTGAACCGGAAGCTCATCAAAGCTCCCCCCAACCTTTTTCCAGGCCCCGTAATCCTTACCTACATTGATTCCCATAATGGCAATTATCAAAAAAAAAGCCGAACTAATGTAATGGGATTATCAACAATTCGATTTTCTGTAAAAGAAAATCCTTTTTATGTAAAAGTGTACAGGAGGTATTTTTCAATTTTGCCCGAATTGCGAAATGAACCGCGAGAGATTAATAACCAATATCATGGAGGAGCAAGCAGACCTTAATACATTAACCCTAAACCCTAAAATCGACGTTCTCCCACCCAAAAAAAACATCATTTTTAAATTAGTACATCATTTAGTCCTTAAAACTGAAGCAAAAGTATTAGAAATCGGCCCAGGCAGTACCGAACACCTCCCCTATCTTTTTAAAAAAGCTGAAAACATCAGTTATTCGGGTGCATATAATAATGAATCCGCAATAAGGGATGCCTTTTCAACATATAAAGTTGAAGATAATGCAATACACTTGACCAAAATAGCGGATAACAAGCTCGATTTCGAAGATATTTCCTTCGATTGTTGTTTTACCGCCAATACCATTTATTTCTGGCCGGATCCTTCACAGTACTTATCAGAAGTGTACCGCGTATTAAAACCAAAAGGAAAAATGAACCTTGCCTTTGTTGAAAAAAACTTTGGTGGAGACCTGCCCTGGACACAGCTCGATTTTACATTTTACGAAATTGATGAAGTAAAATCATTTTTCAAACAATCGGGTTTTGTAAATATTGAAGTAAAGGAAATGATGGAAACCGTAACGGATAAAGATGCTAAGGAAACAAGCAGGCCATTTATCATCGTATCAGGCCAGAAAAAATAGTTGATCTGATTAAATTTCACACCTTATTATTTTTAAAAGATTAAGGTAAATCGTGACGGAAGCAAATTTGATTCATGGAAGCTAATCCATCATTCATGGAGCAATTGTACCTTTTCACCTATTATCTATTTCAGCACACCTTCTTGTAAGATATTTTTGTGTAATCATATAATTTAATATACACAGGTAACTAAACACCTCGAGCTAGGAAAATAGGGATATTGTACCTACTCAATAGTTATTATCTAACTGTGATATTAAAGATGACCATAAGAGGGGGGTTCCGGGATGATTTACCCCCTCTGCTTTTTTGTTAATGTTGTGATTTAAGTTAATTAGTAATGGCACAGGAATAATTCCTGAGCCATTATTTTTTATTTTCTAAAATTTTAGCATGCCTTCGGATCATTATGATTGCTTAAAACATTATTCATAACCATTTTCGAAAGTGATGCTTTGCTGCTTTTTCAGGTTTACTTCAATAATGCCATCATTATCCATTTTTACAAACCCAGCCGGAAAATTTTTGACAACATAAGTTCTAAAGGGTAGTTTAATTCTTAATAAGCCAGCTTTTTCTGCATAAATTTTCACCTGGGTTGGAACGCCGTTTTCTTTGACGCCACTTACTAAGAAAGCACCTTCCGCGCGCAAATTATTAAAAGAAACGTCTTTCCAGCTTTGCGGTGTAGCTGGAAAAGCCTGAATATAATTGCTCCTGCTTTGCAATAAAAGCTCTTGAACGCCTTGTGCAAAGGCAAAATTTCCTTCTAAGGTAAAAGGGCGGTAGGTAAAACCGGAGTACTGCCCTCCTTTTTGATCGCCGTTTAAATGAAAACTGTTTGGCGAACAGAAATTGGATGCAAAAATTTCGAGTTGTTTTACGGCCTTATCGGCCTGATAGGCACGGGCATATAAGGAAGCCATCCAGCTAAAAGAATAACCACACCAGGCACGGGTACCAATTTCTTCTAAACGCTTCAAAGAATTATCGATAATGGTTTTATCCTTTTCATGGTTAACATCTAACAAATCGAGGGGATAAATGGCCATATATTGCGACATGTGCCGGTGCGAACTGGTTAAATTTGATCCTGGCGCAATGGTAAAACCCGTTTCGTTTATTTCATAATCAGGCAACTGACTGAGTATTTCCGTCCAATGTTTGCTTTCGTCTATTTTGCCATTGGCCTTACTTACTTCGGATGCAGCTTTAAACAGAAACTTAGCTAATGACAAATCGAAATTGGTCCAGTTTAAAAACCAGGCTTTGATACTGTTATCATTATACTCCGGACTAGAGCTCAGCGGCAGCATCCTTTTTCCTTCTTTTAATCTTGTGATATTCTCCAGATAGGTTGCTGCGTCATGAATATACGGATAAGCCCTGGTTTTAAGAAACGTATCATCCATACTATATTTCCATTGCCAATAAAAATGCTGCGAGGTCCATGCGCTAACAGTTGGCGAAAGCGCATACTGGATCCACCCACCCATTGGGTCACCGTTTAAGGTAATTACCCCGGGAACATTTAAACCTTCCACAGCAAAATACTGTTTGGTATAAGTAAGATTCCGCTCCCTGATTTTCCATAACCAATCGGTAAAAGTTGCCCCCTCTGCCAAATGGTTGGCCGTATAACTTGGCCAATAACTCAGTTGGGTATTTAAATCGTTGTGAAAATCTCCTTTCCAGGGTGGCAAACTGCCGTTATCGGCTGTCCAAACGGCTTGTAAAGTAATTGCAGGTGCCCCTTTTCTCGCCACGCAGCCCAGCTTGTACATTTCTAAATAGTATTGTTTCTGAATGAGTTGATCTGGAACATTAATGTTCGATTTACTCCAAAAATCTTTCCACCATTTGGTATGGCTAACCCAGCCTGTAGGTTCTTTCGCAGTAGCAGAAATTGCAGTTAATGTTGCCGTTTTATCGTTGCTGATGGTCCACGAGCCAATTACATTACCATTCGGCATTTTTTTCCATTGCACCAACACCTCGTAATAATGTCCCTGGTAAGTAGGCTGATGATAGCGGATACTATTACTTGTATTGGTAACCGTTCCCTTTGCATAACCCAGTTTTTGCAAACCACTTCCGGCATGGCTATTATCTCCTTTTTCTGTTTGAGTATTGTTATAATTATGAACGATTAAATCAGGCAAAATTACAGTTAATTTAAGGTTCTCAAAACTAAAATACCCCTGCGCCCCGGTAGCATGAATATAGCAGTTAAAAATGGTTCCATCTTCGAATTTCACCGTGTTTAGGGCCGTTTCAATGTCCAGTTCGTTTGATTTAACCCTCCCCAGCTTTGAAATATCAAATTCCACTGCCGCAGCAGGCAGTTTGGTAGGATAAGGGCTTGAATCGTAAGGTTCGTCGCCTATTTTTTGAACAGCTGCATAATTATTTTGATGTACCTGCTCCTCTACCCATTTAAAATTAAGTTTCGATATATCAAGGGCTTTACGTTCATCCCACAGGTCGGCACGGTCTAAAGAAAGGCGGAGTTTATTGTTCTTTTCCCAGATTAAGACGCCCAGCATGCCATTGCCCAAAGGCATGGCCTCATCCCATTTATTGGCCAGTTTGGGAAAGGAAAGGTTATAAGGTTTTAGGGATTGAGCATAAATAAAGCTACTCATGCACTGAAGCATCAACAGTAAAAAGATTTTAGTTTTCATTTGTGTTTAGAAATGGTTAGCAACCGTAAAAGGTATCAACTTCTAAAATAATGATATTTAACGAGACTAAAATCCTGAAAATTTGCGCAAACGTTTGACAGGTAATATAGAATACTTTTCTGCTAATAAAAGATTAGTGCACAATCTTGAAAACAAGCTCTTTTAACAGCTCGCCATCATCTACGTTCCCGGTACTATCTAAACCTTTGCTTTTTAAGTCGTATTCGCGGAGCAAACCAATAACCTGAAAAACTTTGCCAGTATTGTAATTGCGGGCAGCCACTTCGTAATCTTTGATAAAAAAGGGCGGAACACCCAATGCAGATGCGGCATCGGCCTTATTGGGGATGTAATGATATTTTAAAAGTTTGGTGAAATAACCGCCCAAATTGGCCAAAACCATCACTGTTGGATTGGCCTTTGGATTGCTGGCGAAGTAATTGATGATTTTATTACATTTTAATACATCACGGATAGCCAAAGCCTTTTGAAGTTCGAAAACATTGTATTCTTTACTAATGCCGATATTTTTCTGAACATGATCGGTGCTGATTGTCATTTCTTTCGGAACATTCAGCATTAACTTCTCAATCTCATTGGCAATTTTAGAAAGATCGGTTCCCAAATATTCGGCCATTAATGCTGATGCCTGCTGATCGATTTTATAGCCTTTTTCTTTGATAAATTCTTCGATCCACGGCACCAGTTTATAATCGCGTACAGGATCCGACTGGAAAATTATTCCACTTTTATTGATTGCCTTATAGATTTTTTTACGTTTGTCGAAATTGGCATATTTATAAGCCAGGACCAAAATGGTACTTGGCAACGGTTTTTCGAAGTAATTGAGCACAAATTCGCCCTCTTTTGAGCTATCTTCTTTGCCCCATTTTAAATCCTGTGCCTCTTTAATAATTACTACCTGATAGTCTGACATCATCGGATACCGCTTGGCAGCACCCAAAACAGTAGCCATATCGGTATCTTTGCCATATAAAACCGTTTGGTTGAAGCCTTTTTCGGCATCACTTAGCAATTTATCCTCAATATAATCGGTTACCTGATCGATATAGTAAGATTCTTCACCATGTAAAAGGTACACGGGTTTAAATTTACGGGCTTTGATGTCCTTAATAATTTCGGCAGCAGTCATTGCCGTAAAATTACGATTTAGGTTTAAGGATTTGAGTAAATGTTTATAAGTTAAGAGATTTGAGAAGTTAGATGTGAGATTTCCGTGCGTGCCGTAAAATTAATTAACTTTGGAGTGTAATTGACCAATTGTTTTATTGTTTAATGGTTAATTGTTGAAATTGGTTAACTGAAAACCTCCAACTGCGAACTGAATACTGTTAATTGCCAACTGAATACTGTTAATTGCCAACTGAAAACTGAAAAATGTTCACCCCTACCCCGCTTAACCTTCCGCCTTATCCGTTTAAAATCAGTAAAAAGGATGGTGTAGTTTTTATATTCGATGAACTTAGAAAGAAACACCTGGTGCTTACGCCAGAAGAATGGGTGAGGCAGCATTTTATACAGAACCTGATTACAGAGAAGAAATTCCCGAGGACGTTGATCCAGCTTGAAGGCGGTTTGGTGTTAAATCAACTGCAAAAACGGAGCGATATTTTGGTTTACAATACCTCAGGTGAAAAACTAATGCTGATTGAGTGCAAAGCGCCAAAGGTTAAGATTACACAATCGGTATTTGATCAGGCAGCTAGGTATAATTCCATCCATCAGGCCAAATGGATCGTGTTAACCAACGGTTTACAGCATGTTTATGCAAAAATGGACCTGGAGAGGGGCAGTTTTAATTTTGTAGAAGAAATGCCTGAATATTTGGGGTTATAGATGGAATAGCCACAGAGACACGGAAAAACACGGAGTTGTCCCATTCTTTCATCCCGATCCGATAGCTATTGGATGTAATGAATCATCTATATAGGTGAGTTCTGAATGAAGTCGTCATTGCGAGAAGGCTTTTTCAGCCGGCGAAGCAATCTTACAACTATTGCTGGTAGCGATCGCTTTAAGATTGCTTCGTGCCTCGTATTGCGGTCGTCATTCCCGCACATGCGGGAATCTTAAAACGCTTGCATTACGATTCCCAATCGAGTTGGGAATGACGATCTCGCACAAGCTACCATTTTGCCAAAAAGATCTGTCTTTTATATTGATTTTATGAAATATTTATCCCTCAGAATGATAAATACTATAAACTATACTCTGGCTTCCAAACCTGTTTATTACCACTATAAATCGCTTCATTACACATGGCCACACAAATAGTGGCCTGTGTTCCGGTATTGATATTTGATGCAGGTTCTTTTTTAGTAGTTATCGATTTATAAAATTCGTCCAGCGCATAGTTTGTACCATCAATGGTAGGCTTATCCAAAATCGGGATTCCGCCGTCTTTGTTGACTACGATTTTTGTTGCTCCGGTTACTCCATCAACAATGCCAAGCTCTTTTCTGGTGCTTTCTTCAGGATAAAATAAACCAGTATTGGTAAGCAAAGAAACCGAACCTTTAGTCCCTTTTATTTTAAACAAGTAACCATCGTGCGCATTGCCGCAGGTGGCACCAAAGTTGCCAATCATGCCTTTTTCCTTATAGCGGAGAATGGCCTGGATATTATCATAAGTTTCGCGACCATCCTTAAAAACGTCTATTCCACCCGATCCCATTATTTCATCAGGCTGCGTTTCGAATGCCCAGTTGATAAAATCGATCTGATGTGAGAGCAGTTCAGCGGCTAATCCACCTGAATATTCCTTATACATCCTCCAGTTAATTTTTCGTTCCAAAGCCGGATCAGGAACAGCTCTGCGCCAGTTCCCATTACGGTCCCAACGGCAATCGATCTGCGAAACTTTACCTAAATAACCACTTTGGATCATGTCTTTCACCTTAAAATAAAGCGGCGAATAACGGTATTGATATCCTACCTGAAAAACCTGATTGGGATATTTTTTAACCAGTTTTTTAAGCTCCAGCGCCTGAGCAATATTGTAAGTCATGGTCTTTTCTACATACACATGTTTACCGGCAAGCACAGCATCTTTAGCAATTTTGAAATGTTCGCTTAAAGGCGTGGCAATAAAAACCGCATCAATGGTTTTATCATCCAAAACCCTGTGGTAATCTTTCACAGCTTTTGCATCGGCTGGAACATACTTTTCGGCTTCTTTGAGTCTGAAATCGAGTAAGTCGCAATAAGCTTTGATATTATATTTAGCCGGCATGGATTTAATAACCGACAGCACACCTTTGCCACGATCGCCACAACCGACCATGGCTACATTATATACCTGATCGGAATATAAATCAGCAAAAACCTGATTCCCGACCAATAGCCCTGAACCTAACAAAGTAGTATGCTTTACAAAAGACCGACGATGCATGATATGTTAATATTTTATTTTCTTTAAAATTATGATTTGGAGCGCCAGGATAATACTGCTATTAAGTGGTAGTCCCGCCAATGCTTCAATCTTTTTGTTGCCGGTATCTGCTATATCTGGCGGAAATGCAACAAAAAGTATTTCCGCTTATGTCGGGGCTATTTAATTTCTTTCAGTGCTAAATGGGGTAACATCATCGACCACTACTTATCCCGGTTGTCGGGAGATGGAAAGGATGCTCAAGGATAAAATCTGTGTTTATCTGTGTACATCTGTGGTTAAAAATCCTTAATACAATTTATTCCTCTATACCCATTTTCAAATCAAAAACTTATAAAGTCTTGATTTTAATCGTCCTGAAATCCACTTTATTACCATGATCCTGTAGCAGGATATGTCCTTTTGGAGCCTCCCCAAAGTTTTTCCAATCTTTATATTTACTAATGGCAACGAGTTTTTTAAACTCTTCTGATCCACGTGTATATTCCAGAACTTTAACCCCATTTAAGTAGTGTTCTACTTTATTATTCGGGTAAACCACCAAACGGCCGTTGTTCCAGCTACCGATTGGACGCAGGTAACGGGCTTCTTTTTTGGCTGTCATTAAATCATATAAAGAAGCTAAGGTACGGTTCCCATCCCTGCCCAATTTAGCATCAGGGTGCAGTTCATCGTCCAAAACCTGGTATTCCAAACCAATGGCTGAGCCTGTATTTTTTTCGCTCAGGGTAACAAAATATTTCACCCCACTGTTGGCTCCTGGTGTTAATTTAAACTCGAACGACATATCGAAAGCTGCGTATTCATCTTTGGTTACAATATCGCCACCATTGGTCGATTCTGCACCGCCAGAAGGTTCCACACTGATTACGCCATCGGCAATTTTCCACCCTTTTGCAGGGAAAGCCGTTTTATAAGCACCGATCCAGCCTGCATTGCTTTTACCATCGAACAAGAGTTTATAACCTTCCGATTTTTCGTAAGCAGATAAAGTATTGGGCGTTAAATTAACGGTATAAATGCCTTTTGGAAAAGCTTTAGCCTTTAAACCTTCAGTTTGGATATTGATGTTTTTGAAATAAACTTTCTTGCCATCGTTATCGAGGTTATTGCCTATGCCATGCACCTGTAAACCGATAAAACCCGATTTATCAAGCGTATCGATCACATAAGCAACCGGTGTTCCATTTACCCAGGTTTTAAGTTCGTTGCCGATGCATTCTATTTTGTAATGGTTAAATTCATTCTTTTTGTACAAAGGTTTTGCTGCTGGATTAAGTTCTAAAGGATATAACCACAATCTTCTGGCTTCGTCGTAAATTCCACCCGTCCAGGCTCTAGGCGTAGGGTCTATTTCTACCTGCCTGCCAAAAACCAAACCTTTACCGTTATTTCCTTCTGGTTTAATATGGCTACGGGTCTGGATGCCAGAATTGGTGGTTTCACCTTCGAGTTTCACATCCAGTTCCAAAATGAAATCGCCATATTCTTTTTCGGTAATCAGGAACGAATTTGGCGTGCCTTTGGTCATAGTGCCCACAATCATTCCATCTTCAACTTTGTATGGTGCTGCACCTGCAACGGCTTTCCAGCCCGTTAGTGTTTTACCATCAAACAAAGGTTTCGCTTTTTGGGCAGCGGCTGAAAGGCTGATCAGGGAAAGAGCCAGGATACTATATTTTTTGATATTTAACATGATAGTTTTATAAGATTTTATAGTCTTTAATTATTACAGAGGCTGTTTATTCCAAACTTCGGGAAAACAGTTTGTCTGCAAAAAAGATTGCTTCGTCATTCTTCCTCGCAATGACGGTACGCTAATATTTAAATACTTTTCCGTTTGCAATTACTTCTTGTTTGCCTTCATCGAAAACTGCTTTTGCACCTGTTCTTACCGCAGCATTGGTCATGATGTTGGCAATAGAGTGCGAATAACCCGCTTCTACAGGGGCATTTGGTGTTTTACGGCTGCGCACACATTCCATCCAGTTGCGCATGTGGCCTGAAGTTAGTGCATCACCACCCATATTGGCACCGGTTGCAGCTTTAACTTCGGTTTTACTTAGATCAAATTCTGGTAAGAGATTGGCTTTCATGCCCATTGCTGAGGCTTCCTGCTGCCTTAATCCTCCTTTTGGCGATACTTTATTTATAATTAAATTCAGCTCACCACCATTTGAATAGTAAACCTCACCTACATCCCCCACGCTATTCTGCATACGCGAAGTAAAGGTTACCTGGAAACCATCAGTTGAATCTGGCTGGCCATAATCGAATACGGCAACCATCGAATCCCAGTTTCTACGGCCATCTTTCCAGGTATAAATACCACCATTGGCCACTACACTGCGAGGATGTTTTAAATTGGTAAACCAGTGTACAGTGTCAATCTGGTGGCTCATCCACTGTCCGGGCATGCCCGAAGAATATGGCCAAAACAAGCGGTATTCTAAATATTTTCTTGGGTCAAAGGCCTCGTTGGGGCGGTTTAATAAAAACCTTTTCCAATCAATATCTTCTTCTTTTAATTTAGCTACTAAATCTGGCCTGCGCCATCTACCCGGCTGGTTTACATTCCAAACCAGGTCTACTGCGGTAATCGGTCCAAACTTTCCGTCCTGGATAAATTTGGCAGCATTGGTATAATTCTCTCCACTTCTTCTCTGCGAGCCAATCTGTACAATCTGTTTACTTGCCTTTACTGCTTTAAATGCAGCTTTGGCATCATCCATGGTTTCAGCAAAAGGTTTTTCTACGTAAGCATCACAATTGGCTTTTACCGCTTCAATGGTATGTAAAGCATGCTGAAAATCGGCTGTGCTGATAATTACGGCATCAAGATCTTTTGTGGCATAAAGTTCATCGTTATTCCGACAAGCTTTGATATCATGTCCAAACTTTGCCTTTAAATGCGCAATGCCCAGATCCCTACGGTAACTCCAAAGATCGGAAAGGCCAACAATATCGAAATTCAGCTCCTTGTTGTGGTTCAGGAAACAAGGTAAAAGGGTATCTTTAAAGCGGTCAGAAAAGCCAACAACACCTACACGTACCCTATCGTTAGCGCCGATAATGCGGCCATAACTTTTGGCACTCATGCCCATGGTACCGGCATAGGTTGCCGCAGCAAATATTGCTGATTGTTTGATGAATTTTCTTCTGGAATTTTCCATAGAATAAAACGGTTTAAATAAGGTTAGATAGCTTATGAGTTAAACGATTTATAAGATGTTTAACAGAATCCAAATTAGGATTTTTAGTTTAATAAAAGGATGAGCTTAGGTAACAATTTAGAAAGGCAAAGGAAGATGGAAAATTTAAGAGGTAAGATGGGGAATGGATGAAAAAGAGAAATCCCTTTAGAAAAAATTCTAAAGGGATTATTTAAAACCTATAAGGTTTTAAAAACCTTATAGGTTTGTGAGATTATGATTATCCTAAAACCGCTAAACTTTCTTCAATAATTTTGATTTTAGCTTCAGCATCGGCTTTTTTATTGCGTTCATTGGCAATAATTTCAGGCTTTGCATTCTGTACAAAACGTTCGTTGCTTAATTTCGAAACAACCGACTTTAAAAAGCCCTGTAAATATACTAAATCGGCATTTAAACGTTCGCGTTCTGCTTCTACATCAATATTTTCGGTTAGCGGGATGAAAAATTCATCTTTTCCGGCCATAAAAGCAGTTGCTCCAACAATTTTATCGTTTACAATCTCCGCTTCTGATACATTGGCCAGTTTGAAAACAATATTTAACCATTTTTCGTAATCTAAGTCAGAATTCACCTTAATATTTAATGGCAATGCTTCTTTAGGCGAAATCTGTTTCTGGTTCCTCACATTCCTGATTTCGGCAATAACTGTTTTAATTACCTCTGCTTCTTTCAACAATTTTTCTTCGAAAGTACCACCTTTAGGGAATTCGGCTACAATACAGCAATCAAGTTCACCACGATCGGCGAAAAGATCATCATGCCATAATTCCTCTGTGATGAAAGGCATATTGGGATGCAATAATTTGATGATATTTTCAAAAAAGGCAATTGTAGCTTTATAACTTTCGGCATCAATCGGCTGTTGATAAGCAGGTTTAACCATTTCTAGATACCATGCACAGAAATCATCCCAAACCAGTTTGTAGGTGATCATCAAAGCTTCTGATAAACGGTATTGTTTAAAATTAGCCTCAATTTCTACCAAAGCCTCGTTAAAACGGTTTTCGAACCACGAAATGGCCTGCGTATTTGGATTTGCAAGATTTTCATCCACTTCCCACCCTTTTACCAAACGGAAAGCATTCCAGATTTTGCTGGCGAAATTACGTCCCTGCTCGCAGTAACTTTCATCGAACATTAAATCGTTTCCGGCTGGCGACGACATTAACATCCCAACACGAACCGCATCAGCACCATATTTCTCTATCAATCCGATTGGATCAGGTGAGTTACCCAGCGATTTAGACATCTTACGACCTAATTTATCGCGAACAATCCCCGTTAAGTACACATTAGTAAATGGTTTTTTGCCCATAAACTCATGCCCCGCCATAATCATACGTGCTACCCAGAAGAATAAAATCTCTGGAGCCGTAACCAGATCGTTGGTTGGATAATAGTAGTTGATGTCTTTATTATCAGGATTTTTAAACCCATCGAAAACCGAAATCGGCCATAACCATGAAGAGAACCAGGTATCCATCACGTCGTCATCCTGTCTTAAAAATGGCTCCAACTGATGTTTAAATCCAGCCTTTTCAGCATCAGAACAGCTTTCGTCGAGATGTTTCTTCTTCCAGAATTCTTCTAAAGCTTCATCTTTTGTTTTGGCTACCACCCAGTTTCCTTTATCGTCATACCAGGCCGGGATTCTTTGTCCCCACCATAACTGGCGACTAATGTTCCAATCGCGAACATTTTCCATCCAGTGGCGGTAAGTATTCTCAAATTTATTCGGGATCAGGTTTACCTCACCATTCAAAACGTCATCCAAAGCAGGTTGAGCCATTTCTTTCATCTTCACAAACCATTGCATCGAAAGTTTTGGTTCGATGGCGGCATCTGTACGTTCAGAGAAACCAACCTGCGATTTATAATCTTCCACCTTATCCAAATGACCAGCTTCTTCCAGCATTTTGGCAATTTTCTTACGGGCAACAAATCGGTCTTCGCCCACTAAAATAACCGCTAATTCGTTTAAAGTACCGTCATCATTTAAAATATCGGTAACCGGCAAATTGTGTTTCACACCCAGTTCATAATCGTTCAGATCGTGCGCTGGTGTAACTTTTAAACAACCTGTACCAAATTCGATATCTACATATTCATCTTCAATAACCGGAATTTCGTGATTAACCAGAGGCACAAAAACCTTTTTACCCTTTAAATGCGTAAAGCGCTCATCATTGGGGTTGATACAGATTGCCGCATCTGCCATAATTGTCTCCGGACGCGTGGTTGCAATCGTTAAAAACTGATCTTCAGTTCCAGCAATCAGGTATTTAATATAATATAATTTCTGGTTTACTTCCTTACGGATTACTTCTTCATCAGAAACTGCTGTTTTACCAGCCGGATCCCAGTTAACCATACGGATACCACGGTAAATCCATCCTTTTTTGTAAAGGTGGATAAACGAATCGATCACCGCTTCAGAAAGATCTTCTTCCATCGTAAAACGGGTACGGTCCCAATCACAGCTTGCACCCAGTTTTTTTAACTGTTCTAAAATAATACCACCGTATTTTTCTTTCCACTCCCAGGCATATTTCAAAAATTCTTCGCGCGAAAGGTCTTTTTTATTGATACCCTGCTCCTTTAGCATCGCCACAACCTTTGCTTCGGTCGCAATAGAGGCGTGATCGGTTCCAGGTACCCAACATGCATTTTTACCCTGCATACGGGCTTTGCGGATCAAAACATCCTGGATAGTGTTGTTGAGCATGTGGCCCATGTGCAGTACACCTGTGACGTTTGGTGGCGGAATTACGATGGTGTAAGGTTCACGCTCGTCGGGTTCTGAATGAAAAAACTTTTTAGATAGCCAATAGCTATACCATTTATCTTCTGTTTCTGCAGGATTGTACTTGGTGGATATGCTCATGAATGTATTAAAAGTTCAAAAATAGCTAATTAAGCTGAAAGACCAAAGCCAAGCAAGCTTAAAGACTAAAGCAGCCAAACTTCAATCAGCGTATTTGGAAGATAAGGGGTGTTGGTTTTTTTGGAAAGCAGATTCAGCATTTCATTTTATTTAGTCCTGCTTTTTGATTGTAGTACCGACGTGAAGTAGGAACTACTACGTCAATCAGGTTTAGAAACATTAGTTCGTGCAAGACAAGAATCAACGTACAGTTTCATAAAACGCTTACTCTACGTCATCAAAAACATCATCTAAAGCCAGTTCAAAACCTGGCAATACTGTTGACGAAATTTTTTCGCTTAGGGTAAATATTTTAGAGGGCTGAAATTTACCGATATCGTTTAGGGTATAAATCAAAATATTTTGGTCGCTCTGGCTCACCACCCAATATTCTTTAACGCCAAATTCTTCATAAACACGGTATTTATGAAGCAGTTCCATTTTGGTATTGCCTGGTGATAAGATTTCGACTACCAGATCAGGCGCACCGATACAGCCACGCGCATCAAGTTTGCTTTTATCACAGATCACGCAGATATCTGGTTGGAGAACCGTAAATACATCTTTATCCGCTTTGCTTTCCTTTGGAAAACGGACATCAAAAGGCGCTGCATAAACCTTACAGGGTTTACCTTTTAAAAAATTGATTATTGGATTTAACAAATTAATAGAAACTCCTTGGTGCACCCTTGATGGCGCAGGACTCATTTTAAAGATTTTACCTGCAATCAGCTCAACCCTTTCAGGGAAAAGCCAGTTTAAATAGTTAGAATAGCTATAGGTTAATGATACATCAAGTTCATTGAACTGCCTAACAGGTTCATCGATTTCATCTGGTACTGGATATGGAACTGTTTTTTTCAACATACCCAAATATACTAAATTGCTTAGTATTAAAAGTGATAAATTATTTTACACATCTTCAAATACATCATCTAATGCCAGTTCAAAACCGGGCAATACAGTTGAAGTAATTTTTTCGCTTAGGGTAAATATTTTAGAGGGTTGGAATTTACCGATATCATTTAAGGTGTAAATTAAAATATTCTGATCACTTTGGCTCACCACCCAATATTCTTTAACACCAAATTCTTCGTAAACACGGTATTTATGAAGCAGCTCCATTTTGGTATTGCCTGGGGACAAAACCTCTACAACAAGATCGGGTGCGCCTACACAACCACGGGCATCAATTTTGTTTCTATCACAGACTACAAAGATATCGGGCTGTAAAACGGTAAAAATAGATTTATCGCTGTTACTTTCCTTTGGAAAGCGAACGTCAAATGGAGAAATAAAGACTTTGCAAGGTTGTTTATCAAGAAAGTTACCCAATTTAAGAAATATATTACCTACTACCACTTGATGAACGCTTGATGGCGCAGGACTCATCTTAAAGATTCTACCTGCAATTAGCTCTACCCTTTCAGGGAAAAGCCAGTTTAAATAGTTAGCGTAGCTGTAAGTTAATGAAGCATCAAGTTCATTGAACTGCCTAACAGGTTCATCGATTTCATCTAGGACTGGATATGGAACTGTTTTTTTCGACATAACCAAATATACTAAATTGCTTAGTATTGAAAGTGATAAATTATTTTACACATCCTCAAAACATCATCCGGAACCAGCTCACAATAAGCAACTAGCACATCAACCAATGGCTAATGAACTAATGATCAATAAAATCAACGCTTTAGTTTGAATGCTCCTATATCAGTTAATCAATTTAAACAATTAACCCATTAAAAAAACTTCATTTTCTGTATCCTTACTGCATTTAAAATAGCCAAAAGTGCTACACCAACATCGGCAAAAACAGCTTCCCACATGGTTGCTATGCCCCCTGCACCTAAAATTAAGACGATTGCTTTTACCGCGAATGCCAATACAATATTCTGGACAACCACATTTTTGGTGGCTTTACCAATTTTAATGGCAATTGCAATTTTAGAAGGCTGATCGGTTTGGATGACCACATCAGCTGTTTCAATAGCAGCATCACTTCCCATTGCACCCATCGCGATACCAATATCGCTGATGGCCAAAACAGGGGTATCATTTATGCCATCGCCTACAAATGCCACCACCTTTGTTTTATCTTTTTTGATTTCTTCTAACCGGGCCACTTTATCTTCGGGCAGTAAATCGCCATAGTAAGTATCGATACCTAAACCTGAAGCTACTTTTTTAACAATGGTCGTTTTATCGCCGCTCAACATCACCACCTGTTTTATTCCGTTTTCATGCAACTGTTTGATGGCTTCGGCAGCATCTTCTTTTACCTCGTCGGCAATTAAAACATAACCAACATATTGTTGATCAACGGCTACAACGACAATACTTTCTTCAATATTTTTGATTTTAGCATCAAAACCAATGTTAAATTTTTCCAGTAGTTTAACATTTCCAGCTAAAACAACCTTACCATTTACGGTTCCTTTTAAGCCCATTCCGGCTATCTCTTCGATATTATCTGCGGGATGGATTTCTTTATTGCCAGCATAATCAACAATTGCTTTGGCAATCGGATGTGTCGATTTAGCTTCAACAGCAGTTAGCAGGTTCAAAAATTCCTTTTCATCAATACTGCTTTCTATCTTCTGTACACTAAAAACACCTTTGGTAAGCGTACCCGTTTTATCCATTACCACGGTATTGAGTTTGGTAATCAGATCGAGGAAATTAGAGCCCTTAAATAAAATGCCGTTTGCCGATGCAGCACCAATGCCGCCAAAATAACCCAACGGAATAGAAATAACCAAAGCGCAGGGACATGAAATTACCAGAAAAACCAGCGAACGGTACAACCAAGTTTGAAAGTGATATTCGCTGCCCAAAACCAAAATCGGGATGGTAACCAGTGCCAGCGCCAAAAAGAAAACAATCGGTGTATAAATCTTTGCAAATTTGCGGATAAAAAGTTCGGTTTTAGCTTTACGTGTAGTGGCGTTCTGAACCATTTCCAATATGCGCGATAAGGCGCTATCGGCAAAAACCTTGGTTACTTTCACTTCGATTACTTTATCCAGATTGAGCATTCCGGCCAAAATGGCTTCACCTTTATTAATGGTACGCGGTTTACTCTCACCCGTTAATGCAGCCGTATTGAAACTGCTTTTATCGCTAATAAGTTCACCGTCCAAAGGAATTTTCTCTCCTGCTTTAACCTGAATGGTTTCGCCGATTTCTACCTTTTCAGGATTAATAGCCTCGTATTTTCCATTGCGGAATACATGCGCAACATCGGCCCGTACATCGAGCAAAGCTTTGATGTTTCTTTTTGCACGGTTTACCGCAGCCATTTGAAACAGTTCGCCTATGGTATAAAAAAGCATTACCGTTACACCTTCAGGATATTGACCAATGGCAAAAGCACCAATGGTAGCGATAGACATTAGTGAAAACTCGGTAAAAAAATCTTTGGCTTTAAAAGTTTCCCAAACCTCACGTAAAACCGGAATACCTACAGGTAAATAAGCTACAATGTACCAGTAATGTCTGATGATCTGAAATGCCGGAACTTTAAAAAGATTATCGAAAGCAATTCCGATCAACAGCATCGCCAATGTTATAATGGCTGGCAGATAGGTTTTAAATGAAGATGGGTCTCCACCATGGTCATGGTCGTGATCGTCACCCTCATCGTGCGAATGTGCATGATCGTGGTTATGTTTTGGTGCAGCATGTGCTTTACTGCTGCAACAGCTATCTTCTTTATCGTGGGAATGGCTCATTATATTATATGCTAAAACATTATTTATTGTGGGATTAGTAATCAAAAGCCAAACGCCTTAAATGCTGTTAATAAACCCGACAGCAGCGACAGCCCCCGATTTTTCATCGGGGCTACAGCGAATGGCGGGACTAAAAAACCCGATGGAGCGCTGCACACTCATTTTCTAACCTTTAAAATTCAAATTTATGGAAAATTAAATGGTTTATCCCGAATCATTCTTAATAGCAATAATTTTTACAAGCACACAATAAAATTTGTTAAAAAATGTTAATAGTGTATAAAAGATTTAAAAATCATGAAATCTATTAAAATCCCATTTTCAGCATCCGAACTCATCAGACGTCTTGGCTTAGCAAAAATCTACTACTGGTTTAACAAGTAATATTCTTAATATATTGTTTCAGTATTGATTAGTATTTCATAAATTTCGCAGTAAATACTAACTTATTAAGCGAATGAAATACCAAAATTTGAAAAGATATTTTGCGGCACTGGGTATAGTCGCTGCTGGCTTTTCTGCAAATGCACAAACAAAAAAATTTATCGATCCTGCCAACATGGATTTATCCGTTAAGCCAGGCGATGATTTCTACACCTACGCAAGTGGTGCGTGGGTAAAAAACAATCCTGTTCCTGCTAAAGAAACACGTTGGGGTTCGTTTAACGAACTTCGCGATTTCAATATCAATGCTGTAAAATCTTTGGTAGAGGATGCTGCTGCAGATAAATCTGCACCTGCAGGCTCAGTAAAACGCAGGGTTGGCGATTTTTACACGGCTGCCATGGACAGCGTGACCATTGAAAAATTAGGTTACACGCCGATAAAAGCTGATTTAGCGAAAGTGAGACAAATTAAAGATATTCCAGGTGTTCTAGATCAGGTTGCTTATATGAGAACCAATGGTTTAGGCGGCGGGATGTTCGGTTTAGGTGTTGGCCAGGATCGCAAAAATGCAAATAAATACATGGTTAATATTGGTCAGGGCGGCACAACCCTACCCGACCGTGATTATTATTTGAAAGATGATGCCCGTAGTGTTAAAATCCGTGAGGCATATAATACCTACATGGTTACTTTATTTACCTTAACAGGAAGTTCTCCTGAAGAGGCCAAACAAAAAGCTGCAACGGTTTATAAAATTGAGAAACAATTTGCAGAGGCACAGATGAGTCGTTTAGAGATGCGTGATCCTTACGCAACTTATAACAAACTTACTGTTGCTGAATTAAACAAAAAAACACCGGATATTAACTGGACTACCTATCTACCTAAATTCAAAATTAAAAGTCAGGATACGGTTTTGGTTTCTTCACCTAAATTTATGGCAAGTTTAGATGGCATGTTAAAATCGGTTCCGGTTGAAGATTGGAAAACTTATTTGGAATGGAACATTTTAAAAGGTTCGGCATCAAGCTTAAGTTCTCCTTTTGTTAAGGCAAGTTTTGCTTTCACACAGGCTCAAACTGGCCAGAAAGTACAAACTCCACGTTGGCAACGCATGTCATCTTTAACTGATGGCACTATTGGCGAATTATTGGGTCAGCTTTATGTGGCTAAATATTTCAAACCAGAAGCGAAGGAGCGTATGAACCAGATGATTGTGAATCTTCGTAAAGCTTTTGAAATCAGGATTAATGGTTTAGAATGGATGAGCCCTGAAACCAAGCAAAAAGCATTGGCTAAACTACACGCATTTACACCTAAAGTAGGTTATCCTGAAAAATGGAAAAACTACGATGGTTTAACAATCAATAAAGGCACCTATTTCCAAAACTTACGCAATGCAAGTGTTTGGGGTTACAACGAAATGGTTGATCAATTGGGTAAACCAGTTGACCGTAAACGTTTTGGTATGACGCCTCCAACCGTTAACGCTTATTACAGTCCAACTTTAAACGAAATTGTTTTCCCTGCGGGGATTTTACAATTCCCTTTCTTCGATCCAAATGCTGATGATGCGGTTAATTATGGTGGTATTGGTGCTGTAATCGGTCACGAAATGAGCCATGGTTTTGATGATAGCGGAAGCCAGTACGATGCTGCCGGTAACTTAAAAAACTGGTGGACAGCGGAAGACAAAGCTAAATTTGATGCTAAAACCAAAGCTTTAGGCGAGCAGTTTGATGGTTACACTGTATTAGACACTGTGCACGTAATTGGTAAATTAACCATGGGCGAAAATATCGGTGATTTAGGTGGCTTAAATGCTGCTTACACGGCTTTCAAAATGACTAAACAAGGTCAGAGCAACGAGAAAATTGATGGTTTCACGCCAGATCAGCGTTTCTTCTTAGCCTGGGCACAGGTTTGGAGAGGCAATATTTTACCAGAAAGTGCTGCTCAGTTAATTAAAACCGATCCACACTCTCCAGGTCCATACCGTACCATTGGTGCTCCGGTTAACATGGACGCCTGGTATAATGCTTTTGATGTTAAACCTGGTGATAAATTATATAAAAAACCAGAAGATAGGATTAGAATGTGGTAGTTTTGAGGGTGGCAGGCTGGAAGGTGGAGGGTGAAAGGCTTTTCTCCCCACAGCTTTAAAATTTAATTATTTATATCATCCCTATATTACGAACGCCTCGATTTTTTTCGGGGCGTTTTTTATAAATAGTATCTCGCTGTGGTGTCAGATGTAACATCTGACACTTATTGAAAGTATCAATTATCTATAGATATTAGAAGAATCAGTCAGATGGTAACATCCGACTGCTCGATTAAACGAATCAGAAATGGTTACATTCTCTAACACAATTACGCGCCTTGGTTCTTGTCCCCACGAATAAACAATTAAACTCAATACTTTTACCGTATCAAAAATTAATCCTACTCCTTTCTACAATTCTTAATTATCATTCTATCTTTGAAAAAACATAAGTATCCTTCAATGAAAAGCCCAATCAAATCTCTCTTTATCCTCGGTTTAACTTTATTTTCTTTCACAGGTTTTGCTCAGGAGAATAAATTGATCAGTATTGAAAAATTAATCGATAAAACAGACCCTGCCTGGCCACTGGTAAAAAAATGGATCGATTCTGCAAAAAACAAGGTTGAAGTATTACCAGTCGATTCGGCTAAGGCAAAAGAGGTTTTATATCACGCACAAATGACCACTTATGCCACATTGGGATCGGTAATTTATAATACAGGCGGCATTTTAGTAGATAATGGCTGGATCAGGATTTTAGGTTCGGGCAGCGAAAAACTGAACCGTAACATTGCCGAATGGAACAAAGGAAAAACGCTTGAGGAATATGGAGATAATATGCCCTACCTGTTAATTGCCGATGACGCGGTTGGCGGTTTCTTTGCCATTAATTATGGCGGTTTGGGTAAAGACATTAAAAATGTATACTACCTTGAACCAAACAGTTTAACCTGGCAGCCACTGGGTGCAGGTTACGGCGAATTTCTTGTTTTTTGCTTCGATAGCGACCTTTCTAAATTTTACAAAGGCCTGCGCTGGAGTTCCTGGAACCAGTATATTGGTAATTTAGATGGATCCAAAACTTATAGTTTTCGCCCGTATTTGTGGCAGGAAGGTACCGATATTGAAAAATGTACCCGAAAACTGGTTAACACTGAAGATATGTACAAATTCAATATCATGAAATCGAAAGAGTTTAAGAATGAGGAAGAAATGAAAAAGCAAGCGCCGAAACAATAATCTAAATGCCCGATACATTAGCTACCATCGCCCAGATCAAAAACACCAGGGCTTTCGTTTTAACACTCGTAAAAGATTTAAGCACTGAACAATTGAATAAAATTCCTGAGGGTTTTAACAATAACATCATCTGGAATATTGCACACCTCACCGCGGCCCAGCAAAACCTTTGTTATGTACGGTCAGGTTTAGCCGTAACTATTGAAGAAAATTACTTTTCTCTATTTTTAAGCGGAACAAAACCAGATCATTTTATCGAAAAAGAAGAAATTGATTTGATTTTCGAGGTGCTTTTAAACAGTATGGATCGTTTGGCAGCAGATTATGCAAATGGTATTTTCATACAATTCGATCCATGGGATAAACGCTACGGCATGAAATTAAACACCATAGAGGATGCCATAAATTTTGTACCCTTCCACGAAGGGATGCACATTGGTTACATCATGGCATTAAAGAAATTGGTATAATGCCTAAACGTATTTTGCCTGCGTTTTTTTCGGTAATTTAGCCAAAACCATCGCTCTCGAATCAGCTACCCTGCTTTTTAATTCTCTATCGTTTAGCACCTCCAAATTTTCGATCTGGATCCATTGCCCTTTCGCCAAGTGATAGGCCTGTGCAATGCCATCTCTGGCCGCAAGCTCCTCAAATTCATCGGGATTACATTTTATGGAGAAACGATTACCCTCATCAATAGCAATGATGATATAAATCTTCTCTTCTATCATAAAACATAAATGTTCCCATTTCATGCCTTCGGTGGTGCCCGGCAAGCTTAAACAATATTCTCTGAAAGATTCGATATCCATATTTAGGGTTTAAGGTAAGATCAAAGCTAGTAACAAAAAATTAAAGGTGAAAGCGGAAAGACTAAAGACAGAAGTAGTAAGACACAAGTAGCAAGACATAAGTATAAAGACAAATCTGATCTTGACTAGTTAATCCTTAAATGATTAAATCCTGGAACTGTGCATTTATCATGGAAATCTTAAAATCAAATAAATCCTGTTCCTATGATCCTGGAAATTCAAAATTCATATTAATCCTGTTCCTATATTTGCAACATTACATTAAAAAATTAATAAAATCCTAGCCCATGAATATTATCACCCCTACTGCCGATGGCTCTAATACACTTTATAACGAAACCATAGGCGAACATTACCACAGTAAACATGGCGCATTACAGGAGAGTAAACATGTATTTATAGATGCAGGTTTGAAATTCGCTTCAGTTGATCAGTCAGAAATTTCAATTTTAGAAGTTGGTTTTGGAACCGGACTGAACTTTATTTTAAGCTTCGAATATTGTGAAGCGAACAAGATTAACCTTAATTATACCAGTATAGAGGCCTTTCCGCTTACGAGCGAGGTAATCGAACAAACTGCTTATTCGGCTTATGTTTCAGAGACAATCTGGGGGGATTTCATCACCAATTATCCCAATGCATTAACAGCACCTCAAAAACTCACGTCGCTTTGTACATTGGAAATTCCGCACACTACCCTGGCCGAATACAAAACCGACCAAAAGTTTGATATCATTTATTATGATGCATTCTCTGTTCAGCACCAGCCTGAAATGTGGAGCGATGAAATTATAGCACATGCCTGCAGTTTTTTAAAACCAGGGGGAATCTTTGTAACCTATGCCATTACAGGAAAATTGAAAAGGGCGGTTAAAGCCAACGGATTTACTATTGAAAAATTACCAGGTGCACCAGGAAAAAGAGAAATGCTGAGAGCGGTTAAAGGAATGTAAAGTACGGAAAATATAAGCTGGATGATGGGTAAAGTCCGGGGTCGGGAGTTCGAAAGTCCGAAGATAAAATTTCAAAAGAATAGTCTCCCAACTTTTTACCACTTCCCGTTCACCTTTGTGTCTTCGTGCCTTTGCGGTTAAAAACATAGATATCATTTTGACATAATTTAGACCACCTACAAAAACCAGTACAACCTAAATTTGTTAGGATAACATCAACATTCATATCATGGAAAAAAGAACCTTAGGAAAAACCGATTTAAATATTGCACCCATTGTATTTGGAGGAAATGTTTTTGGCTGGACCATCGACGAGCAAAAATCATTTAAGATATTAGACCAATTTGTAGAAAGCGGATTTAATTTTATCGATACTGCCGATGTATATTCTCGCTGGGTACCGGGAAATAAAGGCGGTGAATCGGAAACTATCATCGGCAACTGGCTCAAAAAACAGAACAAACGCCACGATATCATTATTGCCACAAAAGTTGGCTCAGATATGGGTCAAGGGAAATCGTTAAAGAAAGATTACATCATTAATGAAGTGGAACATTCTTTATCCCGTTTACAAACCGATTATATTGACCTTTATTTTTCTCACTTTGATGACGAAAGCACTCCGGTTGAAGAAACTTTAGGTGCTTATGAAACACTAATTAAAGCCGGAAAAGTACGCTGGATCGGCGCTTCGAATTTTTCTGCAGATCGGTTAAAAGAATCGCTGCTTGCTTCAAGCGAGCATAGCCTCCCACGTTATGAGGTTTGCCAACCTGGCTACAACCTTTACGATAGAGAAGAATTTGAACAGGAACACGAAAAAATCTGCTTAGAACATGGTCTGGGTGTAGTTACATATTATTCTTTAGCCAGTGGTTTTTTAACGGGAAAATACCGCAGCGAAGATGATTTAAAGAAAAGTCAGCGGGGCGGCGGTGTTAAAAAATTTATGAACGACCGTGGCTTCAGGATTTTAGAAGCACTGGATCAGGTTGCAGATAAACACCATGTTGAACCCGCTTCTGTAGCATTGGCCTGGTTAATTTATCACCCCTCAATTACGGCCCCAATTGCAAGTGTTACCGATCTAATTCAGCTAAAATCTTTCACCGATGCGGCTAACCTAAAATTATCACCTGAAGATATTTCACTTTTAGACCAGGCGAGTAGATATTAAAAAATAATCTCTTATATTTAAATGCCCGAATAATCAAACAATTACTCGGGCATTTTGTATTAAACAGGATTTTAAAATATATGAAAGAAAAACTATCATTTCTACCCAAACTGGCTTTGGTCCTTTTCTGTTTAATCAGCTTAACCTACATTGCCATTTTAGGCCAATCGTTGTTGGCACCTTTACTTTTTTCATTTTTAATGGCGATTTTACTACTGCCTGTTGGTAATTTTTTAGAACGCAGGTTAAAGTTTAAGAGGAGCTTATCAACGCTGATTTCAGTAATCCTGATGATTGCCGTAATAGGTGGCATTATTTACTTTTTTGGCAATCAATTGAGTGATTTATGGGCAGACTGGCCTTTATTAAAAGAAAAAGCCAATGTTTCGTACCACGAACTGCAGAAATGGATTTCGCATACTTTTGGTGTAAACTCGCAGAAACAACTCGATTATTTAAATGATAGTACGGAAAAAGCACTGGCCACAAGCGCGGCAATTGTAGCCACAACCCTGGCTACCCTATCTTCGACTCTGTTGTTTTTAGGTTTTACACTATTATTTACTTTCTTCATTTTAAATTACCGCAGGGTTTTATTTACCTTCTTAACCTCGGTTTTTAGAGAAGAACATAAAGAAAAAGTAACAGAAATTGTAAGTCAGATCCAGTATATCATCAAAAAATACATCATTGGCTTATTCCTGCAGATGCTGATTGTTACGGTATTAATGATTACTGTACTTAGTTTATTAGGCGTTAAATATGCTGTTTTACTGGGTTTGGTAGCGGGTATTTTTAACGTGGTTCCTTACCTGGGAATATTCTTTGCACTATTGGTAAGTTGTTTAATCACTTTCGCAACAGCCGGGGCTGGTAAGGTATTGCTTGTGTTAATTGCTTTTGTAGGTGTGCACGCCGTAGACGGAAATGTGTTGATGCCACTGGTGGTAGGCTCAAAGGTAAAAATCAATGCCTTATTCGCCTTTATTGGCATTGTGGTTGGCGAAATGATCTGGGGCATTTCAGGTATGTTTTTATGTATCCCTTACCTGGCTATGCTAAAAATAATATTCGACCGGGTAGATAACCTCAAACCCTGGGGTATTTTAATGGGCGAAGAACATAAGCCCGATAAAAAGAAACGCGTTTACCGGATTACTAAAAAGATTAAATTAGAGGAAAAAGATTAAAATGGCCGAAAACAGATCGCCACATATTTTAAGTACTTCTGCAAACTTATTGGGAATCTGCTTCATCGTGCTAACTTCTCTAAAAAAGCTGGCACTTACAGATGGTTCGCTGATTGATGAGTTCGCCGTAGCAGCGGTGATGTTTTTTATGACCAGCTGTATTTTATCTTTTATTTCAATGAGAAGGGTAAAAACTTCTAGTCAGCGGCTCGAAAAAACAGCAGATTTTATATTTTTATCAGGCCTGGTGATACTGTTCGTAGCAACTATCTTAATTGCATTTAATCTGATAAAATAATTTAATGAAACCTTTATTTGTATTGCTCTTTGTATATGTGGCACTTTTAGCATTTGGCGGTCACACTACGTTTGATAAAGGAAATGTTTTTGCAGGTAATATTGCTATGGGCGTGATGTTGCTTTTTACAGCTATTGGCCATTTTAAGTTTAAAACCAGCATGGCGGCCATGATTCCATTATTTATTCCTAAAAAGGTAGAAATTGTACTTTTTACAGGTGTGCTGGAAATTTTATTTGCCATAGGCTTATGTATAGAAAGTACCCGATATTACATAGGAATTGTATTGATTATCTTTTACATTGCCATTTTACCGAGCAATATATACGCGGCAAAACACCGTATTAATTACGAAGACCTGTATAAACCCGGCCCCGGACCAAAATATTTATGGTTCAGAATACCTTTTCAGCTTTTCTTAATCGCCTGGGTTTGGTATTTTAGCCTCCGATAATTTACCTCAATAATTAAACATGCCAAACAACCCGATTCCCGCCACTGCAAATAATCCTGCCGATGCTTTCACACGTTTACTTACTGTTTTAGATACGTTGCGTACGCAATGTCCCTGGGATAAAAAACAGACCATGGAAACCTTACGTCATTTAACGATAGAAGAAACCTATGAGTTGAGTGATGCCATCCTGGAAGGTGATTTGGACGAAA
Organism: Pedobacter jeongneungensis; assembly: GCF_000633455.1. Classification (GTDB taxonomy): domain Bacteria; phylum Bacteroidota; class Bacteroidia; order Sphingobacteriales; family Sphingobacteriaceae; genus Pedobacter; species Pedobacter jeongneungensis_A. The sequence goes on along the minus strand of NZ_AYMG01000013.1, from coordinate 84,563 downwards.
TTAAAAAGGAACTTGGAGACGTCATGATGCATCTGGTTTTTTATTCAAGAATTGCTTCAGAAACCAACGATTTTAATATTACCGATGTATTAAATGGTGTTTGCGATAAACTGATTAACCGTCACCCACATATCTACGGCGATGTTGAAGTTGAGAACGAGGAAGATGTAAAACGCAACTGGGAGCAGATTAAACTAAAAGAAGGCAATAAATCGGTTCTGGCTGGTGTACCCTCTTCGCTACCAGCTTTGGTTAAGGCTGCACGCATCCAGGAAAAAGCCTGTGGTGTAGGCTTCGATTGGGAAGATAAAAACCAGGTTTGGGAAAAAGTAGAAGAAGAACTGCAGGAATTTAAAGCCGAATTTAATGTTGTAGATAATACCGCCATTGATGTAGAAAAAGCAGAATCAGAATTTGGCGATGTGCTTTTTTCGCTGATTAATTATGCGCGTTTCATTAATATTAATCCTGAGAACGCTTTAGAAAAAACCAATAAGAAGTTTATCAAACGTTTCCAGTACCTCGAAACCAAAGCGAAAGAAAATGGTAAAGCCCTTGCAGATATGACACTTACAGAAATGGATATATATTGGAATGAAGCAAAAAAATTATAGCTAAGGAGTAAAATCGCAAAATTTATATGAATTTTGCGATTTAGGCATTATTCGTAAAAAACCCCGTCTACATAATACCAGCGCCCATCTTCTAACCTGAAATTGGATTTTTCGTGCAGTACCTCTGTCTGAAACTTTTTATTCAGGTAATGAGCTTTAAACTCCACCACATCAAAAGCAGAAAAAACAATTTCGAGCTTAAGCCATTTAGTATTTTTTGCACTGTTTAAATAAGCGCTTTTCGAGTGGTCTTTTCTTTTGCTGCTATGGGTGGTTTCGTAAAGATAACCGGCATCGGCCATCACAAATGCCGAATATCTCGATCGCATTAAAGCTTCGGCAGTTGGTGCAGTTTTCAAGCTTAAATGGTAAGGCTGGCAACAATGCTGAAAGGTAAAACCGCTTCCGCAGGGACAATTTATTAAATCCATGATTAAATTTTACCGTGCAAAAATAGGATTTAATATTCCTGCTGCTAAAATTTCCGTAAAATTGCACCGAAATAATGAGATACTTCTTCCATATTGCATATCAGGGTCAATACTATAGTGGCTGGCAAAAACAACCCGGGGTTAAAAGCGTTCAGGAAGTTATTGAGCAAACACTTTCTAAAATCTTAAAATCGCCCATTGCCATTAATGGCTGTGGCCGTACAGATGCGCACGTACACGCAAGTCAGTTTTTCTTTCATGCTGATATTGAAAAAGAAATTGATTTCGACCTGCTCTACATCCTGAACAAAGCTTTGCCATATAATATTGCGGTATTCGACATTATTAAAATGGAAGGAAAGCCACATGCGCGATTCGATGCCGTACAGCGGAAATACGATTATTTTGTACACACCTATAAAGATCCCTTTTTAAGTACGCAAAGCTCCTTTTATCAGTTAAACGATCTTGATTTTGATAAAATGAAAGCCGTTGTAAAACTCTTACCCCAATACAAAAATTACAGGGCTTTTTGCACGCATCCGGATAAATACGAGCATACCATTTGTAACGTAATGGAAGCCGGTTTATTTGTAAACCCCAAAGGCAACAGATTTAGGTTTCATATTGCCAGTAACCGCTTTTTGGGCAAGATGATCCGCATCATTATGGGTAAATTAATAATGGTTGGTAAAGGAGAACTTAGCCTTGATGAATTTGAAAGTGAACTGATCAGCTTAACCCCCTCCAAACTATCATTGCCCGCCCATCCAACAGGCTTATACCTTTCGAAGGTTACTTACCCCTATCTTAACCTCGAGCCACGCACCGAATTTATCCAGCGGTTACAAGAAACAGACTGGATTTAAATTTAACTGTAGCGTTTTGGTTTTGACCTCCGTTTAAGAGGTATGAAAGTTCAAATCTGTGTTCTCTTATTTGCCATTTGTCTGTGTTTCGGCTGTAAAAAACCAACAAGTGTTGACGTTTTAATGGAGGGCAATTACACCGGCGTATTGGTTATAAGCAATAGTGCTAAATCGGTTCCGGTAACCCGTCAGATTTCGGTTTCTTTAAAAGATGGCAAATTTAATGTTACATCTGATGTTGGTTCTACCCTAAAATCATTGAGTGGCAAAGGCACTTATAATTTTAAAAACGGCACCGGCTATTTTGCTGATGAAGGTGTTTGGACAGCGGATTTCGACTGGAATATGATTTTAAACGGCGAATATGATATTAGAAGCAGTGGTATAGATTTAACATTAAAAAGAAAATCGAAACCCCAAACCAACATCGATCCGGCTACATCGTACGCTACAATGAGTTACGAATATATTTTAAAAAGAACCAATTAACACCAATATAAATTGAGTTAACAAGAGCTTAGGTTTAGGTTTGCTTGGGCACCGGGTTTTGATCTGCCTGGTGACCCAAGTTTTTTACTGAAATTATTTAAACCTGATGGCCTTTAACGGAGAAACCTTGCTGATTAAAAGCGAAGGGATAATCAAAACGGTTAAACATACCACTACCGTAATTACGTTAAGCAACAATACATCCATAAAGTGAAATTCTATCGGTGCATAAGCTAAAAAGTACGATGCCTGGTTAAGCTTAAATATATGTGTTGATTGCTGTAAGAAACCAAGTCCTAGGCCTAAAATATTGCCTAATAACAAGCCAATTCCAACCAGGTAAGCCGAGTTATAAAGAAAAATCTTCATGATGCTCCAGTTGCTGGCCCCAAAAGATTTTAACATCCCAATCATGTTGGTGCGTTCTAAAATCATAATCAGTAATGCAGTAACCATGTTAATTACGCCAACAATCAGCATCAGACTAAGAATCACATTTGTATTTACATCGAGTAAACCCAACCAGGTAAAAATATTCGGAAAGTTTTCTTCAATGGAATAGGAACGTAAATTCGGCGGCAGTTTTTCGAAAATATTATCCGCAGCCGGCTTTAGCTTGTTGAAATCCTTAATCCGGATTTCGATGCCGCCAATTTCGTCAGGCTGCCAGTTGTTTAAGCGTTTGATGATATTCAGGTTGCCCAAAACAAAGCCCTTATCAATATCCTCTACCCCGATATCGTAAACACCAACAATCTTAAATTTACGCGGGCGTAGCTGGTTCTGCACAAAATACATGATAAAATCATCGCCGGTTTTGAGTTTCAAACGTTTGGCCGTATAATTCGAGATCAACAGTTCCTGCATCGCCGCCGTACTGTCTGAAAAATCGATAATCGTACCACTAATAATATGCTGTTTGATGTAATCCCATTGATAACTTTTATCTACGCCCTTAAAATTGATGCCCTCAATTTCACTATTGGCCGAAAGAATAGCAGGTTTTGTAGCAAAAGGATAATAAAATTCAATATCGTGATTGGTTTTGAGCATTTTTTGGGTTTCTGCATCCAATACAAAGGGCGAATGTTCGAAAGAATTGTTCAGGTCGTAGCGGGTTATCTGTACATCCCCCAGGTATCCCCTCACTTTATCCTGAATCTCTGTTTTAAAGCCTTTAATAATGGCAATGGAGAGGATCATAACAGCCAGACTCAGCATCACGCCTGCTATTGCAATGCGGACAATAAGTTTAGAAAAAGTACGCTCAGATTTAATGGCTATCCGCCCTGCTATGAAATATTCGAAATTCAATTTAATCAATTTGTTAAGTAACAAAAATGCTCAATTCCTTTTTAAAAATGGCATTTTCGGAAATAAATAACCAACTTTAAAGATCAGCTCAAACAAATACCAATAGCATAAATCAAAATACCGGGTAAATTGTTTTGTTGAAATTACCGGAAGATTAGAATAATACCGAAAATGAAAAAATACATCAGCTTTGCTTTAACCAGTTTAATTGCATTATCGGCCTGTGGACAGCCAAAACCGCTTGAACAAGAGATTGGAAAGGGTAAAAACCTGGAAAACAGAAAACTATTGATCAGGACACCCAAACTGCCCTCAAATTTGAAAACGGGTGCCGAGCAGACCGAAAAATACCTTCCTTTATTAAAAGGTAAACACGTGGGCATGGTGGTTAATCCTACTTCGGTTATCGGTGAGCAAACCTCGGTTGATAGTTTGTTAAAACGTGGCGTCAAAATTCAGAAAATATTTGGTCCTGAACATGGCTTTAGGGGCAATGCCAGTGCTGGTGTTACGGTTAATGATGATGTAGATACGAAAACAGGCATTAAGGCCATTTCGCTTTATGGCAAGCACAGTACACCTACGGCCGAAGATCTGGCTGATATTGATATTATGGTTTTTGATATCCAGGATGTGGGCGTACGTTTTTACACTTACATTAATACTTTACAGCATGTAATGGAAGCCTGTGCGGTGAATAACAAACCACTGCTGATTTTAGACCGCCCAAACCCGAACGGTTATTTAATAGACGGACCAATTTTAGATCCTAAATTTAAATCGGGCATTGGTGTACAGCCCATCCCAATTGCACATGGTTTAACCGTTGGCGAATATGCGCAAATGTTAAACGGCGAAGGCTGGTTAAAAGATAGGGTGAAATGCAAAATCACGATTATTAAAAATGCCAATTACAATCATGACATGGAGTATGTTTTACCCGTTAAACCTTCTCCAAACCTTAATACACAGCAAGCGATTTTACTTTATCCATCAACCTGTTTGTTTGAGGGTACTTATTTAAACCATGGCCGTGGTACAATGTTTCCTTTTACCATTGTTGGGGCGCCGTACCTTAAAGGTAAATTTGATTTCAGTTTTACGCCAAAAAGTATAAAAGGCATGTCGGAAACACCTTTATTCCAGGATCAGGTTTGTTATGGCTTAGATTTAAGAAAATACGATACTGCCGAATTAATAAAATCGAAACAGGTAAACATCAGCTGGTTAATCGAACTGTACAAAGCATCACCAAGGAAAGAAGATTTCTTTAACACTAAACTGAGCAAAGAAATGGGTACAATTGAAAGATTGGTTGGCGTGGCCGATTTTAGACAACAGGTAATTGACGGAAAAAGCGAAGCAGAAATCAGGGCAAGCTGGGAACCGGGATTAAGTGCCTATAAAACCATGCGTAAAAAATATTTGCTGTATAATTAATGAGAGAAGGATTGAATGAGAGGGATTGAATTATAGAATGGGGAACCCTACTTTGAAGATTATTTCAAACTTAACAGATTGAGCTTTGTTATATTTAAAACGAATAGAGATTTCATTCAATCTTCATTCACTCATTCAAAATTTATTTATTCAATCATTACAACTATGAGCGGTCCAAAAGTTAAGAGCGATAAACCAGGAAGTAATTACCAGGAAGAAGTACCTAAAGGCAGGGAACCTGTTGATCATAAAACGGTAAGAAAAGAAAACGACAGCACGCCAAATAAAGCACCTAAAACCAATAATCCGGCTAAACAGCGGGAGCAGGAAGAACAGCCCGTGCATTCGATTAAGAAAGCACCTAAAGAATAAATTTAGTCCCGTCGTCTCGACTGGAACATAGCGGAGCGGAGAGATCTACATCGATTGCAGTGTTCTTGAAAAGATCCTTCGACTACGCTCAGGATGACAACCCTATAAAAAAAGCCGCATTGCAAGGAGTTACAGCGAAGTAGTCACTATATATTTTATATTTCCGCTCCAAGTCGTCACATTGATTGTAGCGTAGTTCCGAACTTTTGGAAGACAGATCTATCTAGACAGATTTCTCGACTGAGTTGCACTCGGCTCGAAATGACGGCTCTTTTGACACAGTTATTATTTACTATTCGCTTTCAAAAACGACAATAACACTTTCTCATCATGCGCTAAAGCCAATTTCCCGATAACTTTATTATTGTTCATCTTTTTCATGTATTTACCAAGCTCGTCATTCTCGTAGGCAGTGAGTAATAGCGGATATACATAAGAACTTTTACATACAGCTCTTGTATTTCCTAGTTTTTTAGCAACACAATCCAAAACGCTTACAATAGCCTTTTTAGTGTTTAAGTTAAAACTTTCATCGGCGCTGCATTTCGAAAACTGGCGCAATGCTTCTAGTGTACCACCCCAGGTTCTGAAATCTTTTGCTGTAAAATCATCGCCGGTAATTTCTTTGATATAGTTATTTATTTTGCCCGAATCGATGCTTTTATGTTCTTTTCCATTGGTGTAAAACTGAAACAACTCCTGTCCGGGAATATCCCTGCATTTTTTGACCAGTTTGGCTAAAGATCTGTCGTTCAGTTCTACTTTCTGCTGAACACCTTTTTTACCTATAAAATCCATGGTAATTTTACTGCCGTTGATTTTAACATGTTTATCACGCAACGTAGTGAGTCCAAAAGAACCATAAAGCTGTTTATAACTTTCGTTACCCACCCGGATGAGTGTTTTTTGCAATACATCTACCGAAATGGCCAATACTTTTCGTTCATCTAATTCTTTTCTTCGGAGGTCTTTTTCCAGGTTTTTTCTTGCATTGGGCAAGGCTTTTCCAAACTCGAGCAAACGGAAATATTTATCTTCCGACCGGCGGCTGGTCCATTTGCTGTGGTATTTATATTGTTTTCTGCCGGCAGCATCAATACCGGTAACCTGCAGGTAGGCATTGGGTTTATTGGCAATCCATACATTTTGCCATGCGGGCGGAATAACCAGTGTTTTGATCCGCTCGAGGTGTTTCTCTTCGGTTATTTTATGTCCATCTTTATCTTCGTAATGGAATTTACCCGGTTTGCCTTTTCGGTAAATCCCAGGCATGCCGTCGGTTACGTACACCAATCCACTTGCTTTTACAACATCTTTGCCTTGTACCATTTTTGCCTATAAGTATGGGTTTATTTTTAGTTATTTTGCAAAACTTTAGCGTGGGTATCCACGTTATTTTTAGAAACACAACACTTTCTTTATGAAAATAGTTTTTATGGGTACGCCCGATTTTGCTGTAGCCTCTTTAGATGCCTTAGTTCAAGCCAATTTCGATGTTGTTGCGGTGGTTACTGCACCAGATAAACCGGCAGGCCGTGGCCAGAAACTGAACGAAAGTGCGGTGAAAAAATATGCTGTAGAAAAAGGAATTCCTGTTTTACAGCCCGAAAAATTAAAAAATCCTGAATTTATAGCGGAATTAAAATCGTACCAGGCCGATCTGCAGGTTGTAGTGGCCTTTAGGATGTTACCCGTTGTGGTCTGGAGCATGCCAGCTAAAGGAACCATTAACTTACACGGCTCACTATTGCCCCAGTACCGTGGCGCAGCGCCGATTAACCGTGCCATCATCAACGGGGAGAAAGAAAGCGGCGTAACTACCTTTTTCCTAAAAGAAGAAATTGATACAGGCGATATAATCCTAAGCGACAGCGTTGCTATTTCAGATGATGAAACGGCTGGCGATTTACACGATAAACTGATGGCCATAGGTGCTCAGCTTTTGGTAAAAACCCTCCACGCCATTGAAGCAGGTGAAGTTACCGAACAGCCACAGCCACAAAGCGATGATTTAAAACACGCACCAAAAATTTTTAAGGAAGATTGTAAAATCGACTGGAACAATTCTGCACAGCAGATCCATAACTTAATTCGCGGTTTAAGCCCCTATCCAACTGCTTTCACTACGCTTAATGATAAAAATTTAAAGGTATTTAAGGCTGAAATAGAAGATAAAGAACCAGGCATTGCTGCCGGAGGTTTCTTAACTGATGGTAAAACGTATTTAAAATTTGCGGCAAAAGATGGTTTTATTAAACTTTTGGATATTCAGTACGAAGGCAAAAAAAGAATGCTGATCGAAGATTTTTTACGGGGAATGAGGTTGTAAGTTAGTCCAAAGTCCTTAGTCTGCAGTCAAATAAATGCCAAAAAAGCGTCGTCATCTCGACCGGAGCATGGCGGAGTGGAGAGATCTATCTAAACAGATTTCTCGACTTCGTTGCACTTCGCTCGAAATGACGGCTTGTAATTTTACGTTTGGCATAAATTAACCGCTTAACCTGACGAATAAACCAATGGCAAATGAACCAGTAAACTAACCTGAATTCAATTTATCGTTTAAAAACTTCGATACTTCGTTAAAATAGCGCTTTCTGCCGTAACCCATTATCCACTGAATACCCTGTGTGGCATTGGTAATAAAAACTTCTTCTGCTTCTTTTAAAATCTCTGGATTAATCTGTGCTTCGATTAAAGGCATATCGTTCATCTTACACAATTGCATAATCGCTGTACGCATTACACCACTTACGCAGCCTTCGGCAAGTGATGGGGTATAAATCTGCTTATTATATACCACAAATACGTTGGCGCTGATGCTTTCGCAAAGAAAACCGTATTGATTGAGTATCATGGCCTCGTCCAGGCGGTTCTGGCTTTTAAAAAGTCCGGCCATTACATAGAGCAGTGCATTAGCCGTTTTATAGTTCGATAATTTATTAACAGGCTTGGTCATCTCATCAAACACATCAATGATTAAACCTTTGCTGTTAAGCTCATATGCTGATGATTTTAAGGGAATCCCTTCCAGAACATAACCAGCCTTATTGGTTTCAGGTGTATATACGCCGGCCCCTCCCCTGTAAACCGAAAGACGGAAGCGAACATTGCCGTTCCATTTGTTCCGTTTAGTAAGATCTGCCGTTTTTTGACGCAAAAAATAATCGTCCATTAAAGCATGACCATCAATTTTAAGTGCTTTCATGCCGGCTGTAAGGCGATCGGCATGTAAATCGGCAAACTGCAGCTTATTGTTGATCATCCGCATACTTTCGAACAAACCATCGCCAAATTTAAAGCTTCTGTTGGCAGCCGTTAAAAAGGGAACATCAGCCGCCTGAAATTCATCATTAAATAAAAGGTACTCCTGAAGCATATTTTATGATGTAACGATATAATTTTCCCATTTGGTTAAACCGGCTTTAAAATCGGGCGGCAATGGCGATTCAAAATACATATATTCTTTGGTGGTGGGATGAATAAAACCTAAACTTTGTGCATGTAAAGCCTGACGGGGCAACAACTCAAAGCAGTTATCAACAAACTGTTTGTACTTATTAAACGTAGTGCCTTTTAAAATCTTATCACCACCATACATGGCATCATTAAAAAGCGGGTGACCAATGTGCTGCATGTGTGCCCTGATCTGGTGGGTACGACCAGTCTCCAGCTCACAGCTGATTAAAGTTACATATCCTAAACGTTTTAACACTTTATAATGCGTTACCGACCATTTCCCTTTTTCTTCATCATCGTAAATATCCATCACGCGGCGGTCTTTCGCACTCCTGCCAATGTAACCGGTTACGGTACCATCATTTTCGATATCGCCCCAAACCAAAGCAATGTATTTACGGGTAATGCTGTGATCGAAAAACTGACGGGCCAAATGTGTAATCGACTTTTCATTTTTACTGATCAGCAGTAAACCTGAAGTATCTTTATCAATGCGGTGTACCAAACCCGGGCGGCCATCGTTACCCGGTAATTGAGGCAATTGCTCGAAGTGGAATGCCAAAGCATTTACGAGGGTACCCGTATAATTGTTAAATCCGGGATGCACCACCATTCCGGCAGCTTTATTTACAATTAAAAGATCACTATCCTCATAAATAATATCAAGTGGCAAATCTTCAGGATAAACTTCGGTATCGCGTGGCGGATGCGGCAGCACAATTGAAATCTCGTCAAAAGGCTTAACCTTATAACTTGCTTTAATCTGTTTCTGGTTCACCAAGACATTCCCGGCATCAATTGCATTTTGAATACGGTTTCGCGAGGCATTTTCTACACGCACCATCAAAAATTTATCAATACGCAGCAAAGACTGCCCTTTATCGACAATGATTTTTAAATGTTCATATAATTCCTGCTCTTCTGACTCCTGCAATTCGACCACATTTTCCATGGGACAAAAATAAACTTTTAACTCCAAGAATTTTTTAATGATTGCAGTTTTCGGAAAAAGAGGCTTATCTTTAATACAATCAAATCATCCTAAATCATTTATATGAAAAAATGCTACTCTTTAAAGGCTTTAGCGGCCTTCTTTTTATTGATAATGGCTCAAAAAGCAAGTGCGCAGCAAGATGTTGGAGGCCTGTTTGTAGGCGGGCCTGCAGATGCAACCAAATTGGTTAATGCTTATTTCGATCCTTTGTACAAAGGCTTAGGATTAGGATTGACTGATGGATGGTCGAACACTGCAAAATCAAAAGGTTTTTTAAAATTTGATGTCAGGGTATCAGCCTCTGCTGCTTTTGTTCCACAATCGGGCAGAAGTTATGATGTAAATACGCTGGGTTTAAGTAATATTAAACCTGCCCCTGGTGCTTCTTCAATAGGTCCTACTGCTTTTGGTGATGACCGGGAAGGGGGTAAAATGGAAGTGTACACCAGCAACGGTATCCCCACTGGTAAATTTTTCAATCTGCCACAGGGCGTGGGTTTCCATGTAGTGCCATCTGCACAGATACAGGCTACCCTGGGTTTACCAAAAAATATTGATGTTACTTTAAGAGTCATGCCTAAAATAAAATTGGGTAGCGACCTGGGAAGTTTATCAATGATTGGTTTCGGTGCAAAAGTTGAACTTTTACCTTTGTTTATGGGCTCAACCACAGAGAAACTGATTCCGGTAGATATTGCTATTGCAGGTGGTTTTACACAGTATAAATATACTTTACCTTTAAATATTGATAATGTGGCAAATTCAGACCAACATATTGATGCGAAATTTAACGGGGTAAACTTTGATGCCATTGTTTCTAAAAAGATTCTCTTTTTTACGCCATTTGCAAGTGTGGGTTATCAAACTTCTAACACCAATTTAAAAGCTTTGGGTACTTACCGTTTCGCAACCAGCGCAACCACTTCAGCAACTTATGTTGATCCGATTTCGGTGAAACAGACCGATATTGATGGCGTTCGCGGAAGTTTAGGCTTTCAGTTGAAATTTGGTTTCTTTAAATTTTATGGCTCATATACACAAGCAAAATACAGCATGGTTAACGCAGGTTTTGGTTTTGGAATTGGTAAATAGTCAATCATTAGATATAATTACCTAAAGCGCTTATATCATCAAGGTAGAATTGTCATCCTGAGCTTGTCGAAGGACCTTTTAAATGTATTTAAACATTTCGACAGGCTCAAAGTGACATATTTTAATCAAAATAACTTAATAATACAGCCTTTGCTTATTTTTACGCGTGTTCGAAGAAATATATAGCCCGGTACAAAAAATAAGATTTGCACCTTTTAACAATCTTTTTGTGAAACGTGATGACCTGATTGATCCCTACATTTCAGGTAATAAATGGCGTAAACTCAAATACATTTTAGCTAAGGCCAACGCAGAAAACAAAACACATTTGGTCACATTTGGCGGGGCTTATTCCAATCACCTTGTGGCTACTGCAGCTGCAGCGTCGCGATCAGGACTAAAATCAACCGCTTTTGTCCGGGGAGAAGAAGTAAAAAACGAAATGTTATTGTTGTGCCGTTTATTTGGTATGGAACTTATTTTTGTTGACCGCGAAAGTTACAGGGACAAACACAAATTATTTAAACAACATTTTGCCAATGATGAACAGGCCTATTTTATTGATGAAGGCGGCGCTTCGCCCGAAGCTACAATAGGTTGTGCAGAAATAGTTGGTGAGTTAACCGAAACTTACGATCATATTTTCTGTGCTGCCGGAACGGGAACCACCGCAGCAGGTTTATTGAAAGGGATACAGCAACATCAATTAAACAGCAAACTACACATTATACTGGTGTTAAAAGGTGGTTCATTTATTGAGGATGAAATTGCACAGTATACTCCCCTTTCCAATCATTTAACGTTACACCTCAATTATCACTTTGGTGGATATGCCAAAACCACCCCCGAACTGATCAATTTTATTAAAACCTTCACTGCCCAAACCGGATTGCTGTTAGACCCTGTTTATACGGCGAAGATGTTTTATGCCATTACAGACCTTCAGAAACAAGGAAACATTAGTAAGGATGAAAAAGTCCTGGCTATTCATACCGGAGGATTGATGGGGCTTTTTGGGATGAAGGATAAGTTTTAATAAATTCTGATTACCGGCCTGTCGAGGCATAAACCAGGGATTAGTGATATAAAGAGCGAATCTTCATTCGCGTGCATACGAGAATCTTAAAGCTATACATTACGATTCTATCAGTTTATCAATAGATTAATATTTCATATCCACAGTGCTTATCTCACGTAATATCATACCTGAAACTAATCCATTTGTCAAAATTTATTTTAAATTTAAAAGTAAACAAACGTTTACTTACTTTTGATGTATATTAAATAATAAAACATAATGAGGCCTAAAAGTTTAGAGAAAGAAGCAGCCATCCGATCGATTGCCCTACAGATTATTTCTGAGGAGGGATTGGAAAACCTCAGCATGCAAAAGCTTGCCAAAGCGGCTAACATATCACCCCGTACCATTTACATCAAATACGAAAACAAGGAAGATTTGCTGGTAAAACTTTTTATCGAAGAAGTGCTCGGTGCTTATGAAAAAGCAGTGTTGGAAAATTTCGATCCTAAAATGGGTTTTACTGAAGGAATGAAAAAACTCTGGTTAAATACGTTTAGCTACCTCAAAAACAATAAACCTGCTTTTTCACTCATCCAATATGGTAAATCTTCTCCCCTGTTAAACAAGGCTTTTCAAGAGAAAAACATCAGGCAAGGTGAGTTTTTTGCACCGATCCATACTTTTTTAAAAATACATGTTAAAACTGGCTTAATACCCGATTTACCACACGATGTGCACCGGGCATTATTGTTCTCACCCATTCAGGATCTGGTAGCCGAATATTTCGATCATTTAGATCGTCCCGTACAGATTATTACCGAAGAGGTGATTTTAACCTGCTGTGAAATCGTTATTAAAGGAATAACCAATCAAAAAAACAATGAACAACATTAAAAATAAAAAAATTGCCATCATAGGTGCTGGTCCGGGTGGCTTAACTTTAGCCCGTTTGCTACAAATGGATGGCTTTAATATAAACGTGTACGAACGCGACACTGACGAAAATGCACGGCCAAAAGGGGCTACATTGGATTTACATGAAGAATCGGGACTGGCTGCGCTCCAGGCAGCCGGACTTATGGATGCATTTATGGCCAATTATCGCCCCGGAGCAGACCGCACCCGTATTGTCGATCAGCAAGGCAATATTGTATTTGAGGATAATGATACGGATAACAGAGAAGCTTTTCGACCTGAAATAGACCGTGGTCCGCTACAAAAGATTCTTTTAGATTCATTAGAAAAGGATACTGTAATCTGGAATAGTCACTTCGTATCACTTAAACCCAATAGTGGTTCGTGGCTGATTGAGTTTAAGAATGGAGATATTGTACAGGCAGATATTGTTATCGCTGCTGATGGCGCAAACTCTAAAATCCGTCCTTACATTACCCCTATTAAACCATTTTATTCGGGCATTACCATAGTAGAAGGTGCTGTTTATTCATCAGCAACTGCCATACCGAAAATGCATGCCTTGTTAAATGGTGGAAAAATATTTGCCATGGGAAGTGAAAAATCATTGATTGTAAGCTCAAAAGGTGATGGCAGTTTAGTGTTCTATACTGGTTGCAATACACCGGAGGCCTGGGCCAAGGAATCAGGCATCGATTTTTCTGATAAAAACCAGGTTATAAACTGGTTTAAAAATGAGTTTTCAGACTGGGATCCGATTTGGCTGGAATTATTTGAAAATGCATCTGCTGCTTTTGTTCCGCGACCACAATATTGCATGCCACTGGATCAAAGTTGGGAAACCATCTCAAATTTAACCATGATTGGCGATGCTGCACATTTAATGCCACCTTATGCAGGCGAGGGCGTAAATATGGCCATGCTCGATGCTTTAGAACTTAGTCAATGTTTTAAGGATAATCGTTTTCAAAATAGTGAAGAGGCAGTTTCAGCATATGAAAAACAAATGTTGAAAAGGGCTTCGAAAACGGCCGATATGACGATGCAATCAACAGAAGCACTTCATTCTACCAATGCTTTAAATTATTTGATCAATATTATCGGAGGGGAATAAAAAAGGTTCCCTATTGCTAAGGAACCCCAATAAATTATTTAACCTGTAATCGATATGTTGCTTCAGGTAAATATATGATGCCTCAACTTAAAATGAAATAAAAATCGATCAATGTCCTAAAAAAATAGATGTTTGATACCATATCATACATCTATTTTCTTTCAGGTATAAATCATTATCAAAAAAACTTAAAATATTCTTCCTAAATTCATCGCCATTCAATTTCAGGATGAATTAAGATCATTTTAAGAAACCTTTTATGAGCAAAAACTATAAACGATTCACTATCGTATTTTTATTCATTACTGCAATGAATTTTTCGTTTATTCCTGCAAAAGAAATCAAGTGGACGGCCATTGGCGATTCCATCACCTACCTCAACAACCATTTAAAAGAAACCGGAAACCGTGTACAAAAAGGTTATCTGGATCGGGTAAAAGACCGTTTACCAAATATCAATTATATCAACCAAGGGCATAATGGCTGGACAACCGTTGGCATCGCAAAAGAAATTGATAAGCTGGGGATTGTTCAATCAGACTTATACTCTGTTTTTCTGGGCACTAACGATTGGTGGTCAGGAATTCCGGTAGGATCAATTAACGATTACATCAATAACACCGGAACAGGCACTACCTGTGGCGCTTACCGCATCATCATCGATAAAATCAGAAGTTTAAATCCCAATGCTAAAATTGTAATCATTACACCAATGCAACGAAACGATTTTGTGTATGTAGCCGATGCAAACAACAATGCCTTCGGATCGTATAAAGCAAAAAACGGCCAAACTTTAGAAATGTTTGCCAACGCAATTGCCGAAATTGGCAAACATGAAAATTTTCCTGTGGTTGATCTTTATCACAATCAAAAGCTTAAAGTCGAAGAATCAGTCAAATTTAAAAGGTTAAAAAATCCATCTACGGGTGTGTACCAAAACTATAAATATCCCGAATCGGCTTCTATCCCCTACCAACCTAAAAGTGATGATTATCCTTACCCATTAGATGCGATAAAAATGACCTATGATGGTTTGCACCCTTCTGATAAAGGCAATAAAATAATTGCGGAAAGCCTGGTTCACGTTTTTAAAAAATACGCAGGTCAATAAAGTTACCTAATAATGCTTACGACCAGATATTACTTTTTATCCATACTTAGAATCAATTAAGTAATATAAACCCCAATAGGAATATCTCCATTATTACATTTTCCATCTCATGGCAACATACCCGAAATATTTTTGGTTGTTATATTTTTCCATGTTAATATGCTATAGTAAATATTAAAGCCATTAAATGGCGATCATTTACCAATCAGCAGTTTTTAATTCTTTCAGCCAAATTTATACTGCTTTTATAAATCCAGTTTATTTTTCTGTTCGTGATAACATTGTAGATTATTTTATTTCAAAATAATAATCGTACAAATAACGTTTATTATTTTAAATATTTTACTTTTACAATTAGAATCGACCAAATATTAAAACCAATGAAACTAAACGCCCTTAAAAAAAGCGTGTTAAACGCCTGTTTTGCTTCTTCGCTAAGTTTTACAGCCATCCCACTGTTGCTGCAAGCTCAAAGCCCGAAAGTGGTCAAAATTAAGTTAGATCAATCCATTGCTAAGGTTCAGCCAAATATGTGGGGTGTGTTTTTTGAAGATATCAACTTTGGTGCCGATGGCGGAATTTATGCTGAACTGATCAAAAACAGGTCGTTCGAGTTTACCAAACCCTTGATGGGCTGGAGCATTCAGCGAAAAAAAGCCAATGAAGGCGAAATTTTGATTGTTAACCGTAAGGAAGTAAATACAGCCAACCCGCGTTACTTACAAATCAACAACGAAAACGGCACTTTTGGCATCACCAACGAGGGTTTTAAAGGCATAGGCGTAAAAAAAGGGTTGCGATATGATTTCTCGGTAATGTACCGTCAGAAAAGCCCGGGTGTAACCCTGCACCTGCAGCTGTTAAGTGCAAACAACAAAGTTATTGGAGAAGGAAATCTTGTTCCAGAGCAAAGCGGCGGCGATTGGAAAAAACAATCGGCCAGTTTTATCGCCACAGAAACAGATCCAAAAGCAAAATTTGCCATCGTATTTGAAGGGAAAGGCCAGATTGATTTAGATATGCTCTCGCTCTTTCCCAGTGATACCTGGAAAGGTCGCAAGCAAGGATTAAGAGCAGATATGGTTCAGCTTTTGGCTGATATGAAACCTGGCTTTATCCGTTTCCCCGGAGGATGCATTGTAGAAGGTACCGATTTGGCAAACCGCTATCAATGGAAAAAAACAATAGGCCCTATTGAAGACAGGCAATTGATCATCAACCGGTGGAATACTGAATTTGCTTACCGCTCAGCACCAGATTATTACCAGAGTTTTGGTTTGGGATTTTTCGAATATTTCCAACTGGCAGAAGATATCGGTTCAGATGCCCTGCCCATTTTAAACTGCGGCATGGCCTGCCAGTTTAATACAGCGGAAGTGGCTGCCCTGGATGAGCTTGATCCTTATGTACAGGATGCCCTTGACCTGATCGAATTTGCCAATGGCGATGTAAATACCAAATGGGGTAAAATGAGGGCAGATTTGGGTCACCCGAAACCTTTTAACCTAAAAATGATGGGCATTGGAAATGAAAACTGGGGACCTCAATACCTGGAACGTTTAGCCATTTTCACCAAGGCCATTAAAGCAAAATATCCTGATTTTAAACTCATCAACAGTTCGGGCACTGATCCGGAGGGTGACCGTTTTAACCTGCTTAATACTTCGTTAAGAGAAAACAAGGCCGATTTTATAGATGAACATTACTATCGCCCGGCAGATTGGTTTTTGAAAAATGCATCACGCTATGATAATTATCCACGGAACGAATCGAAGGTTTTTGTGGGCGAATACGCAGTTCATGCCGATAAAAACTTCATTGGCAGCAACCGTAATAACTGGCAAAGTGCATTGGCTTCAGCGGCTTTTATGACGGGTTTGGAGCGCAACGCCGATGTGGTTCAAATGGCTTCTTACGCACCGCTTTTTGCACATATTGATGCCTGGCAGTGGGCTCCGGATATGATTTGGGTGGATAACCTGAATGTTTATGGTACACCCGATTATTATGTGCAAAAACTTTTTGCCACCAATAAAGGAACTGACGTGGTTTCAATCACTTTGGATGATAAAAATATCATCGGGCAGGATGGATTGTATGCCTCTTCTGTACTCGATAAAAACAAAAAAGAACTGATTATCAAAATTGCCAACAACACAGATAAAAGCCAATCAATTGATTTTGAAATAGATGGAAAAACCAAATTAAAAAGCAACGGAAAAATAGAAGAATTGGCTGATTCGAACCTCAACCAGGTAAATTCATTCGATAATCCCCAGGCCTTAAGTCCAAAAGTTTCTGCGATAAATTTAAAGGGCAAAAAATTAAATACCAGCCTAAAACCCTATTCTTTCAGCGTGATTAAAATCCCTTTTAACTAAAACCGAGAACCACACCAACGAAACCCATATAAACGATGAAAAAATTATTCTTTTCTATTGCTCTGCTCTGCAGCGGTCTGTTTGCCCATGCGCAAAACGAAACTTTGCTCAGCGTTAAACCTGCAGGAAATCAAATTGTTAGCAAACACATTTATGGCCATTTTTCCGAGCATTTGGGCCGCTGTATTTATGATGGCTTCTGGGTGGGTGAAAACTCCACCATTCCGAATAAAGGTAGAATCAGATTAGATGTGGTGGATGCCTTAAAAAAAATAAAAGTGCCTAACCTGCGCTGGCCAGGCGGTTGTTTTGCCGACGAATACCATTGGCGTGATGGTATAGGCCCAAGAAACGAACGCCCCAAAATGGTGAATACCAACTGGGGAGGCGTAACTGAAGACAATAGTTTTGGTACACACGAGTTTCTGGATCTGTGTAAAATGCTCGATTGCGAACCTTACATTGCTGGCAACGTTGGCAGCGGAACCGTTGAGGAAATGGCCAAATGGGTAGAATACCTCAATTTTGACGGCGTAAGCCCAATGACAGCCATCCGCAAACAAAATGGTATGGATAAACCCTGGAAAGTTTCTTTTTGGGGCGTTGGTAACGAGAGTTGGGGCTGTGGAGGAAATATGACTCCTGAATATTATAGCGATCTGTACAGAAGATATGCCACTTATGCCAGAGATTATGCTGGTGCGCCTTTAAAAAGAATTGCCAGTGGCGCTAATTCTGAAGATTACCGCTGGACAGAAACCTGTATGAAAAACATTGGCCCAGGTAGAATGTGGGGATTGACCCTACATTATTATACCCTGCCTACAGGCAATTGGAGCGCCAAAGGTTCGGCCACCAAATTTGATGAAGAGCAGTATTTCAACACCATGAAAAACTGCTTGCGTATGGAAGAAATTGTGAGCAAACACTCGGCTATTATGGATAAATACGATCCAAAAAAGAAAGTAGCATTGGTTGTTGATGAATGGGGAATCTGGACTGATGTGGAGCCTGGCACAAATCCTGGTTTTCTTTACCAGCAGAATAGCCTGCGCGATGCCTTAATTGCCGGAACAACGCTGAATATTTTCAATAATCATTCTGACCGTGTAAGAATGGCAAACCTGGCGCAAACCATTAATGTATTACAGGCTTTAATTTTAACTGAAAAAGATAAAATGGTGCTTACCCCCACTTATCATGTTTTCGATCTATACAAGGTGCACATGGATGCCAAATACCTGCCCATTAATTTCACAAGTCCTGATTATAGTTTAGGGGACAAAAAAATCCCGGCGTTGAATGTTTCAGCATCGCAGGATAGTACAGGTGCCATCCATATTTCGCTGGTTAACCTCGATCCAAAAAATAAAATTGCTTTAAACACAGATCTTGGAGAATTAAAATGGAAAACCGTTACCGGCCAGATTTTAACATCGGCACAACTTACTGATGTAAATACGTTTACCGATACCAATAAAGTGCACAATGCAAAATTTACCGGAGCCAAAAAATCAGGAAATACGTTGAAAGTGGAGCTTCCTGCACAATCTGTTGTTGTACTCGAATTAAAATAATCCCGTGATGAAACATAAAGCCCTTGTCCTGGCATTTTCAATAATTGCCACCATACAAACGCTACATGCGCAAAACAGATACGAGATCAGCAGTCCTGATAAAAGCCTTAAGGTTACTGTTGTTTTAGCGCAGCAGCAATTATCTTATTCCATCAGCCGAAATGGTGCTGAAGTGCTTAATAAATCCAGTTTGGGTTTGATTCGCACTGACCAAGATTTTTCAAAAAAACTTTCCATTTTATCAGTTTCTAAAAACGAACTGGTTAAAGACAGCTATACTTTAAAAAATGCAAAGCGCTTACTTAACAATTATGCCGCTAACAAAAGAATAATCCATTTACAAACACCATCGAAGCAGAAAATGGATGTCATCTTCCAGGTATCTGATGATGGTGTTGCCTTCCGTTATTATTTTCCTGATCGTGATGCAAAAATTAAAAAGTTAGCGGAAGAAAAAACCTCTTTTCATTTTTTTAAAGATGCTAAAGCCTGGATGCAGCCCATGTCTGTCGCTAAAACAGGCTGGGAAAGTACAAACCCATCTTACGAAGAATATTACAAAAAGGAAATTAATGTGGGTACCCCTGCCCCAACAAATGCAGGCTGGGTTTATCCGGCTTTGTTCAACTATAAAGATACCTGGCTTTTAATTTCAGAAAGTGGCCTGGATGGCAGTTATTGCGCAACACGGCTTAAACAAAATTCAGCCGATGGAAATTATGAAGTTGGGTTTCCTGATCAAAAGGAAGCTTTTACAGGGCAAAATGTAAACCCCGAATCTGAATTGCCATGGTACACACCCTGGCGCATTATTGCCATCGGCAGTTTAAAAACCATCACCGGATCTACCCTGGGGACCGATCTGGCTTATCCTGCTAAAAGCAACATTAACCCCGATTTATTTCAGTTGGGCAAGGCCTCATGGAGCTGGATTATTTTAAAGGATAACTCCATCACTTATGATGTTCAAAAGAAATACATCGATTTTGCTGCAGACATGAAATGGGAATTTTGCCTGATTGATGTAGACTGGGATACCAAAATCGGTTTTGATAAAATGCAGGAACTCGCAGATTATGCTAAATCAAAAAATGTGGGTTTAATCCTTTGGTATAATTCTGCAGGCGATTGGAATACCGTAAAATACACACCCAGAAACAAACTTAATGTTAAAGAAAGCCGCTTAAAAGAATTTGCAATGCTCCAAAAAATGGGCATTAAAGGCATTAAGGTCGACTTTTTTGGTGGAGATGGCCAATCGATGATTAAATATTATCTTGAAATTTTTGAAGATGCCGCTAAATTCGGTTTAAGTGTAAACTGCCACGGGGCCACCTTGCCAAGAGGCTGGCAACGTACCTACCCTAACCTGGTTACCATGGAATCGATCAAAGGAATGGAGTTTATTACTTTCGAACAGGAAAATGCAAATGAAGAGCCCCTTCATGCCACTACCATCCCTTTTACCAGAAATGTGTTCGACCCGATGGATTTTACACCAATGACGTTGAACAAACTCCCAAAAATAAACCGTAACACCACAAATGGTTTCGAACTCGCCTTACCTGTAATTTTCCAGTCTGGTGTGCAGCATTTGGCAGAAACGCCTGATGGAATGGCTAAAGTACCTGCATACGTTAAAACATTTTTGCAAAATTTTCCGGCAAGCTGGACAGATACGAAACTGATTGACGGTTATCCGGGCAAGTTTGTGGTAATGGCCAGAAAATCGGGCAACAAGTGGTATATCGGTGGCATAAACGGAGAAACTATGGCAAAAGAAATCAGCTTCGATGGCAGTAAATTTGGAGGAAAAACAGCCACATTAATTACAGATGGAAACGAAGACCTTTCTTTTGTTAAAAGTGAACTTACTTCAAATGCAAATATTAAAATTACCATGAAACCACATGGAGGATTTGTTTTAGTGATAGAATAACATGAAAAAACTGATCTACTTTTATTATTAACCCAATAACCATGAAAAAAATATTCTTATCGCTCTTAGGTTTTTCAATTAGTTTATTAGCAGCAAAAGCACAAGAGAAAACCATTGTTTCGAAAGGCAACCCGATTATTACAGACAAATATACTGCTGATCCCGCAGCTTTAGTTTATGGTGATTCGGTTTATTTATATACCGGACACGATGTTGCACCCAAAGGCAAGGAACGTTATGAAATGCACGAATGGTTATGTTATTCATCGGCCGATATGGTGACTTGGAAGGAGCATCAATCGCCATTAAATGTAAAAAGTTTTGCTTGGGCCAGCGATGATGCATGGGCTTCGCAGGTCATTGAACGTGATGGAAAATTTTATTGGTATGTGGCCATCCAGCATGGCACGATGCATGGTAAATCAATTGGTGTTGCCGTAGCCGATAACCCGCGTGGTCCTTTTAAAGATGCGATTGGAAAAGCTTTGATTACCAACGACATGACCACTGATGTAAAAATTAGCTGGGATGATATTGATCCAACGGTAATTATTGATGATGACGGACAGGCATATCTATTTTGGGGCAATCAACAATGCTATTATGCCAAATTGAAAAAAAATATGATCGAATTGGATGGTCCCATTCAGAAAGTAAACGTTCCCGAATTTACGGAAGCACCCTGGATTCACAAACGCAAAAACTGGTATTATTTATCTTATGCATCAGGTTTCCCCGAAAAGATTGTTTATGCCATGAGCAAGAATGTAAACGGCCCATGGGAATATAAAGGCATTTTAAATGAAATTGCCGGAAATTCAAATACCAATCACCAGGCCATCATCGATTTTAAAGGAAAATCGTATTTTATTTACCATAACGGAGCAATTAATACCGATGGCGGTAGCTTTAGAAGATCAGTTTGCATTGATTATTTAAACTACAACAGTGATGGAACGATCAAAAGAATTGTAATGACAAGTGAAGGAGTGAAAAAAGCGAAATAAAAAAGAATGGTCGTCATTCCCACGCAGGCGGGAATCTTAAAGATTATGGTAGCATAAAAAACCGGAAAGAATGTTTCGTAAAACGCTCTTTCCGGTTAAAACCGATTAACAGAAAATGTCTTTAATGTTGTCAGCTGTTGTTTTTCATTGGCTTAAAGTGATTTCAGCGTAACTGATTTTACAATCCAAAACTGGTTACCCGTAGTCATAGAGGCCAGGAAACCGATTGAAACTTTTGTAGGTTGCGCCAGGCTAAACTGAAATTTGTTATTGGCAAAATTGGTGTAACCTAATGATGTTGTTACATCCGCCACATCAGGAAGTGTATCTCCGGCGGCTGCTACAATGTACACCGGATCGAGGGCCTCGTTTTTGGCCATCACAATTTCAAAACTGTAATTACCGGCAGGTAGTGTAAAGGTTTGATAAATTTTACCATTTACAATTTTAGCCGTACCATCCCAGCCCATTTCCATAGCTAAACAGCCTCCTGAATCCGAACACCAGCCGCCCAAACCACCGTGATTTTTAATGTTTGCGGTAACCGTCCAATCGGCAATGTTACGCCACCTGCCTCCGCTGGCTGCAGCCAAAAAAGGATTACCACTATTTTTAAAATAGGCTGCGGTAATATCTGCTCCTACACGTTGAGACTGAAACTCGGTAGAAAAAGTATCGATAGATATGGTATCGGGCAAAAATAAAGTACGGTACCTGATTCCTGTACCCGGCTTAATATCAGCAATGGATGTCGTGGTTTCGTCGATCTTTGTCCTGATTTTTTTGACCACATTACTCAGTGCGGTATACTCAATCTCAGTTGCAAAAACCCCTGTTAAACGGTCCATACCCAGCCAGGTGATTTTGGTTGCGCCAGATGCATCTGTAAAAGCAGATTCGATCGGCCTGTTAAAGAGTGAGGCCTGATACCTCGCACCGTACGACCGGCCTGTTTTATAAACCGGGATCGATTTATTGCCTGCGGCATCGTAAGTATAGATTATAAAATTCTGTACCCCTTCGGTCACTTTCTCTACAAAATATTTCAGGGTATCGGTAGCATATTTTTTCTTTACCGGAATCACCACCGAATCTGCTTTGTTATTCCAGAAAATTTTGCACAGGGTAACTTTCGGATCTGCCAGGAAGAGCCCTTGTATAAATACCCTGTTATTACCCGATTTGATGTTAATGGAATCCAGTTTTCCGGTATAAGAAATTTCGCCGCCCTGCGTAAACTTTTTATACTCGTCTGATTTTGTACAGGCACTAAAAATAACTGCTGCCAGGGCCAGAAAAGTTAATGTTAACCTGCTTTTATATATGTTTTGCTTGTTCATTTCTAAATTTCTTTTAAGTAAATGCCTTATCTCGGATCGCCGTAAACCTGTACTTCCGATACACTCATGAAAGTGGTTCCCTGCCAGTTGTTGATCGATTTGATCCTCAGGTACCTGACCTTTTTAAGGCCTACCGCGAAATTGTAGCTTATCCCTGCATTGGCAAAAGCATAATCTTCGCTGGTTTGTACGCCATAGGCACTCTTTGATGGTTTTTGCGAATTGTATTTACCTAACAATACCCAGTTGTTATAACTTCCATCTGCAGGTGGATTATCAGTTCCCCATACTTCGAACTCTTTTAAATTACCTCCGTAATAATAAGTTCTACCAGCATTCAGGTATTCTGGATAGTTCCAGATCACGATACGGCTCAGCGTAGCGAGCTTTCCAAGATCAAAGGTTACCCATTGCGGTACCAATACACCTGGTTTGGTTAAACATACACTTGGCCAATCGATAATATTGCCATCCCACATTTTCGAAACGCCGGTAGAAGTATATTCCTGCGGACTATCGCCAGGTAAAATCACTTCTTTATAGGTAGATTTTGGGATTGTAGTTTCATACAAGGGCTTTAATGTGGCAAATATGGTATCGGTATAATTTAACCACCTATCCCTGATCCTGATGGCAAATTTCTGTGTCAACGTATCCAGACCGCGAACCGATTGATCAATATCAATGGCAGCGGTGTAAATATTTTTAGAGGTTGGAACATATTTGCCTTTAGACTGGACAAATACCTCGATAGACAAATCTGCCTTGGAAGGATTGGTCGCTTTGAAATTAAGTCCACCGAAATCGGCAACAGCTTTTAAACTTCTATATACACCCCAGATTGGATTTTCTAATGGTTTCACCTTGATTACATAAGGTGCCGAAGCCACTTCGCTCCTGCTTACCGCATAAATTTTCACCTCATGTTCATTGGTATCGCCAAAACCTTCAACCAGCAGGCTATTGCCATAATAAGAAGATTTAACCTCCATCTCCTGACCGTTAGATAAGTTGTAAATAGCCTTTACGTAAAGCAGGTCTTTATCGTTAGGCAGGCTAAAAGTAAGTGTTGCATTACCGGGACCATTGGTTACCGAAACATTGGATACCTGACCCGGGATGGCGGTACTATTTTCCAATGGGCCAATGGTATCTTGTTTACAGCCCGAAAAAAAGGCAACCGTGCTTAAAAGCAGCAATAACAGGTTTTTATTTATTTTTTTCATCTTGATATGCTTTTAAAATTGATATTACCAACCTGGATTTTGTACCAGTTTAGGGTTAACAGTTAAATCGTAAGTTCTTAAAGGCCATAAATAATCGCGTGGTGAAACAAAATTCTGGTTAAAAATGGTCCTTACACGATAATACTCTGAGTTCGTCGGCTGGTACACACTCCATCCGGTGATGGCTTGGTTGAGTACCTCTGCAGCACGTTTCCATCTCCTGATGTCCCAAAAACGACTGCCTTCGAAAGCCATTTCGATCAATCTTTCCTGCTGGATAATTTCCCGCATGCCATTTTTGTTACTAAACTTCCCGGGGTTGTTTGAAAAATTAGTCCAGGCGACTTGTACGGTTGCAAGTCCGGCCCTTGCCCTGATCCTGTTCAGGTATTCGTAAACATCTGCAGATGGACTTGCCAATGTTTCATTCAGTGCTTCGGCATACATCAGATAAAGATCTGCCAACCTCACCTGCGGCCAGGGATAATCCCTGTAGCTTGCACCGTTAGAGCCATTGATCATGTTCCAGTCTACCAGTTTTTTCACAAAATACCCGGTTTCGTTATACCAGCCAAAGTTATTGGCACCCGCCACCTGGTTCGATTTCGCCTCCACAGAGAAGGTACCTTCATCAGAATTGGTCGGACTGTCGTATTTGTACCAAACGCCACCATCAAAACCTAAATCGGCATAAAACCTTGGTTCCCTATCGAAGTTGATCCTGGCTGTGGTGTAGCCATCTTTGATGTAAAAGCGCTCGCTTTTTACCGCAGTACGGAGTGTATACTTATTGGTAAAATCCAAGGTTTTGTCTTCAGTGATGGGCACACCGTTCTTACTGTAAAACATTTCGGCAATTTTTAATGGCGGTGCCAGTTGTTGCCTTGCGCTACCTACTACAACCGTAGTGGCCAAACGTGGCATGGCAGTACGCTGCAGATTACCTGTACGGCTGTTGGGGTTTGCCCAAATGTGTTCGAGGTTTACATTAAAACGTTCGGTTACAGCACCTTTAATGGTCAGCTGCCTTAAAGTCGTATCAGAAAGTTTAAAAGTAGTACCCGGAAACTGGTAAAGTTTAAAACCGGCAGCTTCAGCGGCGTCGATAGCGGCTTTTGCGGCATCTGCAGCTTTTTTCCATTTGTTGGCATCATAGGTGGTGTTGAACAATTTTACACCGTCTTTATCTACAAAACCACTATAATCGGCATTGCCGTTAAATAAAGGGCTTGCTGCAGTAAGCAATAGTTTTGCTTTAATGGCCAATGCAATGGGTTTGGTAATGCGGCCCAGCTCGGTACTTTTATCGGTAATAATCTGCGGCAGGTTTGGTATTGCCTGATCGAGTAAACCATCTACATAAGTGACACATTCGTCAAATGGTGCGCGTTTTACCCTTACCTCATCCTCATTGGCACTGATGCCTAAATTGGTATCAATAATGGGGATGGGACCGTACATCCTCATCAGGTAAAAATTGTAATACGCCTTTAAAAATTTTACTTCAGCGATCCAGCGTTCACGTTCTGATATGCTCAAATCAGGAATTTTGGATAAATCCTGCACATTTTCTAAAAAGATATTACAGTTTCTGATTGCTTTGAAAAGGCCAAAGTTATCGCCGGCACCACCACCCTGGTAGCGGCCGTTCCAGGCATCGAGGTATGGATTTTCTGCACCCTGGCCTCCCCGGGCTGCCCTCCAGCCATAAGAGATAAATTCACGCTCATCTAAAGAGGTCCAGATTTCGTCCCCGGCCATAAAACCTACGTTCAATAATGGGTCACCATCCTTTGGAAGAAAGGAATAACAGGTAAAAAGATATTTTTCGGCCTCGTTCCTTAAAGTAAAGGCATTGTCTATCGTGGCCACATTATCGGGAACGATATCGAGGTATTTTTTACAGGAAGTGATGGATAGTACACTTAACAAAAGGCCGAGTGCCAATGTTGCCAAAGCGGGCTTTGCCATATTTTTTGGAAATAAATGATAGTTGGTCTTCATATTTTATTTTCAGCTAAATCGTTAAAAGGATACACTTGCACCTATGTTGTATACGGTTTGGACAGGATATCCTAAGCCATTTCCGCCCATTTCTGGGTCCCAAAGTTTAAAGGAGCTTAGTGCACCAAGGTTGGTGGCGTTAACATAAACCCTTGTACTGTTGAGGCCCAATCTTTTGAGCAGTTTGTTTTGCAGGTTATAGCCCACTTCGACACTCTTTAGCCTTAAAAAAGCGCCATTACGCATCCACCAGGTAGAGGTACGTGTATTATTGTCTACAAAGTTGGAACTTAAGCGTGGCCAGAAAGCGTAGGTATCCCTGTTCTGTTCAGACCAGTGGCTATCAGCAATTACTTCCAGCAATCCATTTTGGGTTGCATTTGGATTTCCTTCTTCCTTATTGAGTACAAATGGAGAAATATTGCCCGGGTTAATAAAGAAAGATGACCTTGCAGAGCCCTGAAAGAAAGCTGAGATATCAAATCCTTTAAAACCAAATGTTCCACCAAATCCATAAACAATTTCAGGGCTTGTAGGTAAACCAATCGGAACCTGATCGGCATCTGATATGATCCCATCACCATTTACATCGCGGTATTTGATATCGCCACCACCATAATTTACACCGGGTACGCCCGAAAATTGTACCGGCGAATTTTTAGCCTCGGCATCATCAATAAACAAACGCTCTGCAATTAAACCGAAGGCCTGTGTTGTAGGTAAACCAACATGATAACGGTATGCTTCATTCGCATTAAAAGAAGGTTCATCGTAAATCAAAATCTTATTGGTGGCATAAGTAAAGTTTCCGCGGAGCGATAAAAACATACTGTTGCTGAAAGACTTGTTATAACTGGCCGAAAAATCGACACCCTTGCTCTCTGCTTTGTTGGTATTAGCCCTGATTGCAGCCTGTAAACCCATGGTGCTTGGAATGAAAGTCCGGTCGGTTAAGATATTGGAACGTTCGTTTTTATAAACATCAAAGGTCAGGCTCAGGTCGTTGAAAAGCGTCATATCCATACCCAGGTTAATCTGTTTCGATCTTTCCCAGGTAATCAATGGGTTTGAATAACGCGATATCGAAATACCATTACGGTAATAAAGGCCATCTTCGCCAAAATTTGCCCCATAGGTACCATTGTTCATATTTACTTCAGAAAGATAAAAGAAACGGTCGTCTGCATTTCCGATCTGATCGTTACCCACCAAACCATAAGTTGCCCTCAGTTTCAGGCTGGTAATTACCTTGGTTAAGGGTTTAAAAAACTTCTCGTTAGAAACGTTGTAACCTAAACCGAAGGAAGGGAAGAAACCGAAGCGGTTATTTGCCGCAAAACGTTCAGAACCATTGTAACCAAAGTTAAACTCGGCCAGGTACCGGTTATCGTAGCCATAGGTTGCCCTACCCGAAACTCCCTGGTTACGCGAAGGCAAAGAAAGCTGTAAACTTCCCGGATTTGCCGCCAGGTAATTGCGCATGGTGGTGATTAACATGGCACTTACTGCATGTTTTTGTGCGAAAGTCCGGCTATAATTACCAGAAAATTCGGCATAAAAGGTAGAGTTCAGGTCCTTTTTACCTTCAGAGTAACCTAAGTATTCCGTTCCTACCGGACCGATTGATAATGCTCCCCCACCATTGATCAGCGTTAAACCGATTGATTTATCAGGCTGTTCTGTTGCTGAATAATAAAATGGATTGTAGGCCCGCGAAATGTCGAAATATGAGTACCTGCGTGCATAACTCATCATCCTGGCCGTTAAACCCGGGGTTATAAATTTCAGGTCTTGTTTAATCTCAATTTGTGTTTGTAAAGTAGAGGCATTTTTGTCCTGATAACCTTTTACCATCTCAGCATAAGGATTCATATATAATGCGCCTGTTGGCGATACCGCGTTACCAAATAAAGGGTGGTTGCTGTAAGGCGATAAACTGGCCGGGTAAACGGCCGGAAACATCACCGGGTTAGACCATATTGCGCGGTTAAAAGTGGCACCGCCACCGCCTACCGGCCCGGTATAATCATCAAACTGCCCGTAAACCCTAAGGATGGCCTCGGTAGTATTGGTTAAATTGATATTGATGTTAGAGCGCACCGAATAATTTTTCAGTTTGATATTGCTGTTAAAATTGTTGAGATCGGCCACTTTAAGCACCCCATTATCGATATTATAGGTACCAGCGATATAATAACTGGCCTTGGTTCCCCCTCCTGAAATATTGAGGTTGTACCTTTGGTTAACTGTATAATCTTTGATCAACTGTTCAATCCAGTTATTATTTGGGTAAAGCAGTCCGTTTTCGCCCGCAGCCGTAGCATCTATCTTGGTTTGCAGGTAAGGTAAAATGGCAAGCCTGTTTCTGGTCAATGCAGCTTCGTTTGCGAGTTTCATATAGGTAACGTTATCTGCAAACTTGAAATTTTTGGTATTGGAAGATAATGACGATTCGGCCCTGAAGCTAAATTTAGTCAAACCTGCCTGACCAGACTTGGTGAGGATGAGCACCACCCCGTTGGCTCCCCTGGCCCCATAAACGGCAGAAGCGGTAGCATCCTTAAGTACGTTGAACGAAGAAATATCATCGGGCTGTAGTCGGGCCATATCATTTTGTGTCGATTCTACCCCGTCAATCAAAATCAAAGGATCTTGCTTGCCCGCACCAAAAGTACCGAGCCCCCTGATAAAGAACTGGGCATTATCGGCACCAGGTTCACCACTTCTTTGGTAAGCGATCATACCAGCCACACGCCCCGCCATCATGGTGGTAAGGTTACTTGTTGGTCCTTTAAGTTCTTTCGGATTAATGGCGGTAATCGAACTGATTACACTGGTTTTCTTTTGCGTTCCGAAACCCACTACGGCTACTTCATCAAGTGAATTGGCATCCGACAAAAGCGTTACATTAATGGTATAACTTCCATCAGCACCGCGGTCGTAATCGGCAATGGTTTTATTTTGAGGTTTGTACCCCACTAACGAGAAGAGCAATTTTCCAGATCTTGGAAGTTTAATGCTATACCTTCCCATTTCGTCTGTCGAAACTCCCCGGTTGGTTCCGGAAACTTTAACGTTTACACCGGGCAGTCCACCTACGGTATCTTTTACCATACCCTTAACGGTTACCTCCGTTTGGGCATTGGCATTTAAGGAGCAGATCAGCATCAATAATCCCAAAACCGTTCGGAATACCAGTTTTGGCGAAAATAAATAGCGGATTACATGAGCTGACTTTTTGTAGCTTTTTCTCATTTTTTAATTCAGGCTAGAAATTAGTTATTTAGTTAGTTTGGTCAATAACATACCATCACCACGGATATAGTTAGTATCTCATGATGGCATATTCATTTCATGCGCATACCATGGTGCTTTGCTTATTTTGGTAAACAAGCAAAATTTAACGCTGGTGTTGCGGCGGCATCCTGTTACCTGGATGCTAAAATCTTAATGTTTTTTAGGGGAGTTTGCGTAGTTTTCTTTTTGTCATAGTGGTTGGTTTTATATCTGGTTATGTAACAAATAACTAAAAAAAACCTGCACTTCGTGAGGGGTAATATGGTAAATAATAGGGGGCAAATCATCACAAAACACGCCTAAAAGCACTTTTTAGATAAATTATGCCATTTTTAAACGTTATTATAACGATTATTATTTTAGACGTAAGCTGAGTTATTTAAAGTTAATATAGGCAGATCCTTCCAGAAAGATCGTCATTCCCGCTCAGGCGGGAATCTTAATGCCTAAACATAGTTCATTTAAGATTCCCAATCGACCCGATAGCTATCGGGTTAGGAATGACGATTTATCGAAGTAGTATTATACGCTCGGATACCCTTCGACTATACTCAGGGTGACAAATCTCAGAAGATTTTCAATTATAAGTCTCCGTGGCAAATAAACATTGATGACTCCTACAGCTCAGGAAACCAAATACTCATTTCTCCTTTGCTCCTATTTGCCCATGCATAATATGGAATAAGTTTAAGGGGCACAGTTAAATTATTTCCGTTAGCTGCAGTTGTTACCGCATTACCGCTCAGTTCTGCCACTCCATTTAACAGGTTTGGATTAAATGAATATTTAAACTGTGTTTTTTCAGGTACTTTAATCGCACTTATTTTTGCTGTATTATCTACCGCTTCCGCACAGAACATCATTGGTCCGCGCTGTAAAGCGATCTTGCCTGCATCTTCCTTAAGTTTCGCATTAGCGGTTACTTTTTTCACTTCCATTGGAAGTATAAACTCGACCTTATCTCCTTTTTTCCAAAGTTTTTGAATGGTTACATAACCTTTTTCGATGTGGTATTTTGCATTTTTACCATTTACCTTTATCGCAAATCCTGCTTTGCCTTTCTGGTTGTAGCTGTAAAGATCAGACGGAATCGCCTCGTTTATTGCCCAGCCCGGCAAACGCAGCTTAAGGCTAAAAGTACTTGCTTCTTGTGGATCAATATTAAAATTCAGGTTTCCATCCCATGGATAATTGTTTTGTTGGGTAATTTTTACCGATTGATTATTCACTTTCAAATCAGTAGAACTGGCCACAAAAAGGTTTACATACACCTGATCTTTGAATTGGGCATAAATGTAACCGGGAAGAGATGGTAAAAAGCGCGACATATTGGTTGGGCAGCAAGAGCATTCGAACCAACCCGACCTGCCTGGTTCGGCATCTTTATGGTGAGGGCCGTCAAAAATTTGCATGGCATTGGTATAGAAAAATGTTTTCCCATCCAGGCCTACCCCCGAAAGCAATGCATTGTACATCACTTTTTCCATTAAATCAATATACTTTGAATCGCCATGCAACAAAAACATGCGCTGGTTCCAGTATACGTTGCCAATTGCGGCACAGGTTTCGTTATAAGCAGTGGCATTGGGCAATTCGTAATCATCACCAAAACGTTCACCATCGGGTACAGCACCAATGCCACCGTTTACATACATTTTTTTGCCACACATGTTGGCCCATATTTTATCAATGGCATTCAGGTAATCTTTATCTCCGGTTAAGGCGGCAACATCAGCCATACCCGCATATAAATACATGGCCCTTACGGCATGGCCTACAGCTTCATCCTGGTTGATTACCGGCGTTTGATCCTGCCAGTATGCGCCATTTTTCCAGGGGTTTTTATCCTTTGCATCATATTGCTTTATGCCTCTCTGATCTATAAAAAATTTCGCCAGTTTAAGGTAACTTTCATTGGCTGTAACTCTATATAAGCGCACGAGGGCCATTTCAACAATCTCATGCCCGGGTGCGACACTCCTTTTGCCCGGCCCAAATGTGGCCACCAGCAGGTTTGCATTTTTTATGGCAATGTTTAACAGGTTTTTCTTGCCTGTTGATTGGTAATGTGCCACCGCAGATTCGATTAAATGGCCAGAGTTATACAATTCGTGACTCATATTCCCTTCGTTTACCCAACGCTCTTTTCCCGACCATGATGGTGGGTTTGCAGGATTAATGGTCCTTGCGGTATATAGGTAACCATCTGGTTCCTGCGCATTGGCAATAACTACGATCAGGGAATCGATATAGCCTTCGAGCTTCGCATCCGGATATACCGCCAGCGAGTAAGAAGCACCTTCTATGGTTTTATAAATATCGGTATCATCAAATACATAGGCCGTACAGAATTTCCCTGTTTTTTTGGCTGCCATTTCGAAGTTTTTTAACCTGCCTGTATTTTCGCAACGGGCAAATGAAGTGGGAATGGTTACTTCTTTATTGGTTTCGACACGGGGCAACCAAAATTTATCTGTTAGTTTTACCTTATTAAATTCTACAGGGCTAATGCGATAATCATGCAGGTTTTGAGCAAAGCTAAATTTTGCACAGATCAATAAAAAAAACAGGCAGTACTTCATGTTCAATAATTTAAGAATAGATAATTTTGATATCTTTATTACAGTTACCTAAGGTAAAAAATTCTTTAACGGGAATTTTACGCAAGCGTATTTTATTTCTTCAAACTGTTTAAAATCGGTGTAAATATGGCCTCCAATGTAGTTTGCTTATTATCCAGCAATTCTAAAACAGTGATGTCGTTTTTACCAGTTTTTAGCCATTCTTTTGGCAAATAAATGGTTTGTTGAGGACCGATAGACCAGTATTTCCCTAAATTATGTCCATTTACCCAAACCACACCTTTACCCCAGGTACGCATATCGAGATAGGTATCGCCAGTTTTGACAAGGTTAAAAGATCCTTTTCTAATTACCGGGCCTTCACTCGCTTTATTTACAGGCGCCTTGCCATCAATGGCTTCAGTATGGTTAAAAGGCAAACTAAACATTGTCCATTTTTTTAACTCTGTACCATTAAACAAAACGCTTTCGGTAATACCTTTTTTATTGTCTAACAGGTATTTACCAAAATTGATCCGGCCCATGTTCTCTACAAAAATATCAAGTTGCAGGCTGCCATTAGGTAAATCCAGCATGATACTATCCTGGTTTAACCTTCTGTCTAAAACCCCTATCCTTTTACCGTTGATAAAAATCAGGGCATAATCCCTCAGTTTATTGATTTTGAGCAGTCCTTTTTTTCCACCTTCAATTTTGGTCCGGTAGAGCATATAACCATAATCCTGATTTAAATCTTCAAAAGTTAGCGGTTTATCGTTCTCAGTACCTTTTGGTAAATGATCAAAAATGTATGACGCATCAGTCAGTTGAAAAGCTTTAATCGCAATTGCAGGTTTATCGGCGGGGATGGCCGGTAACTTTGTGCCTTTTGGCAGGTGCTTTTCGATCACTGCACGGAACTGCCTGAACTTTTCGGTTGCATTACCCGCCTCGTTTAAAGGAGCATCATAGTCGTAACTGCTGATCTGCGGTTCGTAAGGCGAAATATCCTTGTAATTTGCACCATTCATAAATGCCCTTGTACTGCCGCCATGGAACATATACATATTTAAAGAAATACCCGCAGCCAATACCGAATCGAGTTTGCCGGTATATTTTTCGGCAGGAATGGTATGGTGTGGAGCGCCCCACCAATCGAACCAAGCCGGGTACCATTCGGCAATAAAGTATGGCCCTTTGCCTTCGTGGTATTTATTGATGGCACTTTTAACCTTTTCAGGATTATCCTGACCGTTGATGGCCGGTAATAAGCCTTTTAAATGCCCGCCAACAATATCAATTTCAGGATCGCAGGTATACAGCAATCCATCAAAACCTGCCTCGATAAACATTTTCCGGTTAATATCCAGGTATTCTTTATCGGCAGCGTAAGAACCATATTCGTTTTCTACCTGTACCATCAGGATGTTACCCCCATGGTTGATCTGCAATGGTGCCAACTGTTTGCCCACCGCGTTGATGTATTTGCGATATTCGCTCAGGTATTCTTTCTGTTTGCTACGCACAACAAGACCTTTTTCGTTCTGTAACCAATAAGGATAACCACCAAATTCCCACTCGGCACAAACATAAGGGCTAGGCCTCAGGATTACCCATAAGCCTTCCTCTTTGGCTATTTTAACAAAGCTTGCAATATCGTTATTGCCCGAGAAATCGAATTTTCCTTTCTGTGGTTCGTGCAGGTTCCAGAACACATAGGTGCCAATGGTATTTAAACCCATGGCTTTAGCCATTTTCATACGGTCGCGCCAGGCTTCTTTCGGAACCCTTGGGTAATGTATTTCTCCTGAAATGATTTGAAAAGGTTTGTTATCTAAAAGGAAATCGCTTTCACCAAGTTTAAAAGTATGGTTGCCCTGCTGTGCAAATGCCACTCCGGCATAACACAATGCACTAATTATGAGCAAGTATGTTTTTATTTTTAATGTATTCATAGATAGAATTTTAGGATAAAAAATATCCATTATCCCGCCTTTCAGCGCAAGTTGTATTTTTAATTTTTATTGCTTTTTTCTAGTTTATTTGAAGATACTCAGGTCCCACTTATCGAGCCAGCTGATTTTGATATCTCCTTTATCAAATTTGATCGGTAACCATAAATAACGGCCATCGATTGCATTTTTAGGCTCCCATTTATCGGCCATAAAAATAAATTCGCCTTTTTTACCCGGGGCAGGCAGCACATGGGTACTCTGGCCTCCGTATGTAATATTTGATTTTTCGCCTTCACAAGGATTGCCCATAAACTCCCATGGACCGAAAATAGATTTTGATTTAAACCACCTGGCCGGGTTGGGTGCCCAACCGGTACAACCTGAGCCTACCATGTAATAAGTTCCATCCTTTTTGAACAGCGCAGGTGCTTCGGTTTGATGCCCCACATATATCCTGATGAATTTTCCTGTATGGCTTAAATAATCTGGTGTTAACTCTGCAAGGTGCAGGGTAAAATTTTCTTCGGAAGAGAAGATGTGGTAAGCTTTGCCATCGTCATCAACAAAAACTGTCATATCTCTGGCCATTTGGCCTCCAGGTAAATCGCGGCAGAAGAAACCATCGCTTTTATTGGCTGGTTTATCACAGTTTACCTGCTCGGTTAAAGGTGTACCATTTGTATAAAATGGCATTTTGCCTGCATTTGGCCTGTAACTTTTAATAAATGTATAAGGTCCTGTTGCTTTATCAGCAACGGCCACGCCTGCACGGGCAGCTTCGTAACCTTTACCCAAAAGCTCTAAATGGAACCACATGACAAACTTTTTGGTCTTTTTGTTGTACACCACTTTCGGACGCTCCAAAATACATCCTTTAGCAATATCGCTTTTCAGATCATCAGAAACGGCTAGGGCAATGCCTTCGTCTTTCCAGTTATATAAATCTTTTGAGGAATAACAGTGTACGCCCACCTGCGCTGTATTTCCTTTTTCGCCTTCAATTTTATGTTCTCCATACCAATAATAGGTTCCTTTGTATTCTACAATACCGCCTCCATGTGCATTGATATGCACACCATTATTGTCTTTCCATATTTTACCGGGAAAGAAAGCATTCAGCTTTTCCTGTGCCAATAAACTATTCGAAAATGAAATAAAGAATAAAATCAGTGCAAGGGATAATTTGGTTTTAAGCATAATCAGGTTTTGTTTTGAAAAAAATTTGATGCAGTAAGATAATCAATGTTTTAATTATCGGGTCACCAATTAGCGATGACCCTGATAATCAACTATACTTATTAGTAACCTGGATTTTGGGTAATAACGGCATCTTTATTTAGTTGTATTTCGCCCAATGGAATCGGTAACAATAAATTTTTAGCCGTTAATCCTGTGATTGGTTTAGAAGCATCGTTTGAGTTTAAACGAAGTGCTCTTTCTACCAGGGTACCTGTTCTCATTAAAGTCATCCTTCTGTTTTCCTCTCCAATCAGCTCGCGGGCACGTTCATCCAAAATAAAATCCATTGTCATTTGTGATGCCGAAACCTGATCTGCTCCTGCACGCGTTCTCAATACATTAATGGTATTTGCTGCTTCATTGGTTTTACCCTGTTTTACCTGTGCTTCGGCCAGTAATAAATAAGTTTCGCCCAGGCGCATCAGGATAAAATCTTTGATCATGGCATAACCAAAAGTATCATTCGGATCGAAAGCACCCCATTTAGTAGTACTCGGACAAATATTGATCAGGGTATCTGGTCCTGTAAAAGGCACCTGTTTGCCATATCTTGCGGCATAAGTAGGGTTCGGATCGTTGTAATAGTATCTTCTACGAATATTGTATTGAGAATTTCTGATATCTTTTCCTTTATACAAGCCATATAAAACCCAGTTACTTAAACGCAAACGGCCAATGGAACGACCACCTAACGAATCGGCCAATGCCATACCTGCAATATTATAATAGGCTGCACCCCATACCCTACGCTGTTGCGGGTTATCGGTAATACCGCCTACCACACTGGTTGGATTTTCTTGTTCTAACACCCAGATGGCTTCTGTATTGCCTTGTGAGCGCCTCTGATTTCCATACTGGAACATATCAGAATAATAATCGCCGGCCACACTGGTTTTTACACCATAGCGGTTTTTAATTAAACTGAATTTTCCGCTGGCAATAATGGCCTGTGCCTGTTGTTCTGCCAAATCTGGTTTGTTCATTCTAAGGTACACCTCAGCAAGAAGCTGCATCGCCATAAAACGGTTGGCCCTGCCATACATTTTACCTTTCGAATTGGTTTTTACCGCTTCGATATCAGGTAAGTTTGCCGCAGCATAAATGAGATCGCTCACAATAAAATTGTTTACATCATCTAGCGGTGCACGCACAAAATCGGTTTTTGGACCGCTTAAGGCATGAACAATCAAAGGTACACCACCATAACAGGTAGCCAGGTTATTATAGGCATAAGCTCTGAAAAATTTAGCTTCGGCACTTACCAGGCTTTTCCCTTTGGCACTTAACGTGGTAACAGAAGGGTTTTCGATCCCATCAACAATAATGTTGGTTAAATTAATCATAATGTAGTTCCTGTTCCAGGTGCGGGCAGAACCATTATCGGTCGGGGTTAAAGTGGCATAGTTATAATAAGGAATTTCTACGCCCTGCTGGTTATTGGTTGCATTGGCAACATCGGTACCCACCTGCCAAACACTTGGCCATCCTTGCTGGTCAGACCACGAAAAGATGGTACTGGTATGGTTATATAAACCGATTAAAGAGGCCTCGAAGCCCAGGGAATCGGTAAGTGTTAATGGAGTATATGCAGAAAAGGGTTTTTCATCCAGAAATGCTTTTTTACATGATGAAAATGCAAAAAGTAATACCGCTAATGCTGCTATGATGGTTATATTCTTTTTCATGATAATAAAATTTAACGTAATGAAACATTTAAACCGAACACAAAAGTCCTGGTGATGGGATAGTTATTTACCCAGTCGCCGGAGCCACGGGTAGAATAATTGTTTTCAGGATCCCAGCCTACCCATTTGGTAAAGGTGTGCAGGTTACGGCCACTGGCATAAACGGTTAAACTACCAAGGTGCAGTTTATCTAAAACCGACTGACCAAAAACGTAACTCAACGTAATATCTTTAATGCGGGTATAACTTGCATCCGAAGCATAGCCATATCCTAAAGTATTGTTATAAGATAGTGCCGGCCTGGTTTGGCTCATGTTTTCAGGCGTCCAGTATCCAATTTCGGCTGGTGTATTTCTACGGCCTGTTTCATCACCATAGGTTAAATCAGGGTTGTTTTTCGTCATTCCCTGTGCGGTTTGAATAAAAATGCTCAGGTTAACATTTTTGTAATGGAAAGTATTGGTAATACCACCGGTCCATTTTGGTGCAATCTGACCTAAAATAGTCCTGTCAT
Organism: Pedobacter jeongneungensis; assembly: GCF_000633455.1. GTDB lineage: Bacteria > Bacteroidota > Bacteroidia > Sphingobacteriales > Sphingobacteriaceae > Pedobacter > Pedobacter jeongneungensis_A. The sequence continues at coordinate 46,606 of NZ_AYMG01000013.1, read as the reverse complement.
CTGCAGTGATTTTTCCATCACCATTTAAATCAGCAAATTTTAAGCTTCCTGGTTTGGCAGTTGGGTCCTGTTTTGAAACGTCTTCTCCAGTCTGCCAAACACCTGTCATTTTGTAATCGTAAACAATGCTAATCGGCTGACCTAAAAACCACCTGTTTCCTAAATCGTCCTTTCCATCGCCATATAATGAAGTAATTTTATTTTTGTTAGTGGCAAATACCAACATGGTTTCCCAACGGAATTTATCGCCAACAAAGTTTTGTGTATTTAAGGTTAGCTCTAAACCCCTGTTTTCTGTTTTACCGATATTATCATAAACATTGTTATAACCGGTAATAATCGGCAGGCTTCTTAACAATAATAATCCGCTGGTTTTGTTCTGATAAGCCTCAATGCTACCGTTGATCCTGTTTTTAAGGATCCCAAAATCGATACCAATGTTAGCTGTTTTTGTGGTTTCCCACTGCAATGAGGTATTACCCAGATTGCTTGCCTGTACGCCAATGGTACTGATGCCGTTAAATGGCGAACGGGATGTTCCGTCGGTGGTAATGGTTCTGTAAACCGGAATGGCCTCGTTACCTGTTTTACCATAAGAAAGTCTCAATTTCAGGTTATTGACCAACGAAACATTTTTCATAAAACTTTCATTAGAAATGTTCCAGCCGATCGCTGCAGAAGGGAAAACGCCATATTTGGTGGTGTTTGCGCCAAATACCGATGAACCATCTCTACGGGCAGTTAAGGTTAATAAATAACGGCTATCATACGAATAGAACAAACGTCCCATTTGCGAATTAAGGCCATATCTATCGCGGTAAGAACCACTGGTTTGTGTTGCACCGGCCCCGATATTATCTAAACCCAGTTCGTCGTTTATAAAGCCAACGCCACCAGCTGTGGTTTCATTGTATTTACGTTCCTGGGCACTGTAAAGCGCCGTAAAATCGAAGTGATGCTTTTTAATGTCTTTTGAATAGGTTAAGATATTTTCTACTGTGTAACTATTTGTAGAGGCATTGAAACTTCTGGCCGTACCCAGCATATCGTTAGCTAAACGACCGATGTAACTTCCCTCCCTTTTTGGGAAATAGGTATAACCCGCATTTAATCTGTATTTTAAACCTTGCAACACCCCAGGGAATTTAATTTCTGCATAACCGTTTCCATTAATATTGGTTGTTCTGCTGATCTGGGTAGTGTTTAAGCCTAAAAGCGGATTGGTATACAACTGCTCCGGGTTCATTGGATAAATGGCATAAGTTCCATTTGCATTATATTCCTGTCCGTAAGGGCTCATGGCAGTAGCGAACAATAAGTTTGCCCTTCCGCCATCATAATTGTTGCTGGTAAGGAACAATGAAGTACCAACCGTTAAGAAACTGGTTACATTTACATCCAGGTTAGAACGCAGGGCAACGCGGTTAAACTGATAGCCTTTTACCACACCTTTTTGTTTGAGGTAATCGCCGGAAATAAAATATTTTACATCAGGAGAGCCACCCGAGATACTCAGGTTGTGATCTTGCATCTGTCCTTGTTGTGTTGCTTCTTTTACCCAATCGGTAGTGGTACCGGCATTATAGGCTGGAAGTTCGCCGATATTAGGCACCGGACGCTGTTGCACCTGATTGGTCTGTTTTAAATAATCAGCATATTTTTGAACATATTCTTCGCCACTGCGTGGAGTTAAGATATGGGCCAGGTTTTCTAATCCGGCATAACCACTATAACGGATTACCGGTTTGCCCGAAGTTCCTCTTTTTGTGGTGATCAAAATTACACCGTTTGAACCATTTGTACCATAAATTGCAGTTGCACTGGCATCTTTCAAAATTTCCATCGAAGCAATATCATTTGGATTGATATCATTCAGCGAACCGCCTGTTTTAGTCAACGGAACACCATCTACCACCACATAAGGGCCTGAGTTGGCGTTTATCGAATTCTGCCCACGCACCAGCGTTGCAGGTTGACTACCAGGTACTGATGAAGTAGTGGTCACATTAACCCCCGCAACTGCACCTTCCAAAGCCTGCATTACGTTGGTTACAGGCAACTGCGACAGCCTTGCTTTAGGTACTGATACCACTGAACCAGTAACATCCGATCTTTTCTGCGTACCATAACCCACAACCACCACATCGTTTAATGTTTTGTCGCCAGCTTCCTGGAGTTTTACATTTACCACCGCCTGGTTGGCAACAACCTGCGTAATGGTGGTATAACCAATATAACTGTAAGATAAGCTCTCGCCTTTAGCAGCGGCTATCTTATACCTTCCGTTGCCATCTGATACGACTACTTTTGCGGAAGTTAAGTTTTTTACGGTAACACCAGGGATCGGCACACCCTTAGCATCCTGTACCGTACCGCTTATTTCTGCTGGAACAGTTTGGGCGAACAGATGACCTGCACCCGCAATAACGAATATTGCCAGCAGCGCCATATACTTTAATGATGATAGTAATTTTTTTTGCATAATATAATTTGGTTAGTTATTAGGGGTAAAAATCAATTACAGCATAATTGACATTTTTCTTTCCGCGGTCAATCAGAGACTTTCCTGATGACGGGTGATGGTGATTTAGTTACATGTGGGGATAGTTTTATATTTGGATTAAACAAATTAAGCACAAATATCACCTCCCCAGTGAGGGGTAATACGGTAATTAAGGGGGGTTAAATTCTGATTTTTTGTTAAAAAAGGGCCGTTTCTAGCAATTTGACGAAAATTAACAGATTTTTAAACGTTTAAAAAACGTTTATTTTAAAAAATATAAGTATATCCCTATTTAACCGCAGATGAAAAGGATACACACAGATATCAATCCGTGTTTATCTGTGTGCATCTTTGGTTAAAAATTCTCAACTTAATAACATTACGCTAAAGTTGATATGTTATCTTAAATCGGCACTGTGGTCGTTCGGAAAATCTTCTCCGGCCCAGATGCGCTGGGCACTCCATTTTACAGGTGGGTTAGACCAAAAGGGATCGCTGGCAGGCAAACCCAGGGGAAGAAAAATATTGGTACAGATGTAAGGACTACCCTGGTTATTGTAAAAGTCACCTAGATCGGGCTGCGAACCGTACAAACCTATGGTTAACCAACCGTTTTTATAAGTGGTGGGGCTTTCGAGTGTTTTTCTGATTACAGCGGTGAGCGCACAGCGTACCTGCTCAGGACTTAGCTGTTTAGGCAAGGCTTTTCTATAAGCCATATCTGCCAGATGGTGAAAGGCACCACCACGGTAAACGATAGATCGGCCGGTAGCAGGATAAGTTCCATCGGTATTGATTAAACGCTCCTGGATAATGGCATAACGTTCGTTTCTTTTCTTTATTTTTTCGAACATGCCGTTATAGTCCTTTACCTTGGCACCGATAATATCGGCTATTTTGGCGAGGTATGGATGGATCACATAACTGTTGTAGTAATCGAAAGCATAAGTGCTGCCATCTTTATACATGCCATCGCCCACATACCATTGTTCCATTTGCTGTAAGGCATAATCTACACGCATAGGGTCCCAACTGTAACCGAATTTAGCCAAAAAAGCCTCGTTCATGGCCGAAAACAACAGCCAGTTTGAAAATACAGGTTTAAATTTACGGGTGGTGACGATCGATTTCATCATTAGCGATTGATTTTTAGCATCCAGATGTTCCCATATCCATGGTGCCCTGATTAAGGCCAATGCCACATAAGAAGCATCTACCAGTTGCTGTCCGCCTATATCATAGTTCATAAAATCTTTGGCGTTCGAATCTAGTGAGTTTTTCAAACCCTGTAACACCCATTCGCGGTATTGTTTGCGGAGCGCAATTTCCTTTGCGTCTCCATCTTCTAATTGCAGCCATGGTGCTATTCCGCTTAAAACACGTCCCAAAACCTCTACATACTGTACTTTTATGCGGTGTTCTTTATTATCAATATGGATAGAGGTAACCTGCGGCATCGCAATGCGCAGACTATCTTTAGCCAGGTTATACAAAACCGGCCTTACCATTTTATCCATCTGCTGCAGCCAAAATTGTCTGTCGCTTAAGTTTTCGGCAATTTTTTTCTTTTTCTGTGCCGATACCGGTAAGGTTAAAGCAGCAATCGCGATCACCAATAAGCTTTTGTATAAAGTTTTCATTTTATTTTTTTAAAAATCTGTAATATTCACATCCTGCCAACAAGAAAGCACCCACGCCAAAATTAGAAGTCGAATTTTGATCGACAACCTGGCCCGGAATGGCCTTCTCTCCTATAGGCTGCACGAAACCTATTTTCCCATTTTCCTGCAAAGCCGTTCCGCTAAGGTATTTCCAGCCTTTTATGGCGGCAGGCAGGTAAGTTTTTTCTTTGAGGTAACCGTTATTGATTCCCCAGAGTAAACCGTAGGTAAAAAAGGCTGTGCCACTGGTTTCCGGGCCTGGGGCATGTGCTGCATCCAACATACTCCTTGTCCAATAGCCTTCGGCCTGCTGACTTTTGATAATAGCATCGGCCATTCTTTTATATTTGCTGATGTACTCTTTTCGGTGCTGATCGTTTTTGGGCAGGTCTTTAAGCACTTTTGCCAAACCGGCGAAAACCCATCCATCGCCACGCGCCCAAAAATCTTTTTGCCCGTTTACACTTTTATGTTTGGGGTACACATATTTGGCATCGCGGTAATAAAGACCAGTTTCCTGATCATACATAATACTGTTAGCGTAGGAAAAGTATTCGTGCAATTTCTCGAGATATTGTTTATTTCCTGTGGTTTTGTAGAGTTTGGTCATCACCGGCATCACCATGTATAAACCATCAGCCCACCACCAATAATCGTTTGCAGGACTCGCCATCTCATACTCCATCACTTCTTTTGCCCTGGCTATTTTATGTTCCTGCGGATCTAAATGATAGAGGTCGATATAGGTTTGAAAACAGATCTGCCAGTCTCCAAAAAGCACATAATCGTCCGTTTCGCCATATTTATATTTCCACTGGATTTTATCGGTTGATTTTGCCCCCATCCATTGGTTATGCCTGGCCCAGTCTTCTGAATATTTACGATAGTTTTCATCTTTAGTTAGTGCAAATACTTCCATATTGCCTGTATGGTAGGCCGCATTATCCCAAAAAGCACGTACTTCGGCCTTGTTGTTACTTTGCCAGTAACGATTTACTTTATTGATGATCTGGAGTACTTCTGGCCTTGTGTTTTGTGCCCTTACAATAACCGAAAACAGTGTTGCCAGTATAAGTGTGATGTATATTTTCTTCATTATTTGATTGGGTTTATTCCTTTCCTGGTTGGAATGACTTTTTTGATGGTACCATCGGCATTGAATTCCATTTTATCGATGCAAACCTCACGGTTATAACCTGCGGCGCTGCCCATACCAATGCCTTTGGGGATCGTAAAACGATGATATACCATGTACCATTCATCTTTTCCCGGAACCTGGATGACGCTGTTGTGGCCAGTGCCATAAATGCCCTCCGAAGGTACCTTGGCTAAAATGAGGTTATTTTCAGGAATGGTGATCGGGCCTGTTGGATTATCTGAATAACCATAACTTACCCTGTAATTTTCGCTCCGGGTATCATCTTCCGACCATAGGAAATAATATTTTCCATTGCGGAAAAATACCTCTGTTCCCTCTCTGAAATTTTTGGTCGGCGTAATTATTTTTACGGTACTGCTATCAATAGTAAGCATATCATCGTTCAATTGGGCACAGGCCATGTAACCATTTCCCCAATAAAGATAACTCTTGCCTGTTTTGGGATCTGTAAATACATCCGGATCAATTTCCTGCCCGTTTTTTATGCCTTTTGGCTTTTGATCAATCAATGCCCTGCCACTGTCTTTAAATGGCCCGCTCGGATGATCAGAAACCGCAACACCTATTTTTTGGGCTGCAGTAAAGTAGTAGAAATACTTAAATTCAACTCCGATTTTCTTCTCGGCAATGGTTGGCGCCCATGCATTTCTTTTCCCCCAGCTTACATCGCGGTTCAGGTCTAAAATGATGCCTTCATCTTTCCAGTTCACCAGATCGGTAGAAGAAAAGGTTTTAAAATAGGTACCACTCCAGCCGGTAAAACCATCGCTGGTTGGATATAGATAATATTTCGACGTTTGATTTGAATAAATAATTTCAGGATCAGCAAAATAACCGGGCAACACCGGATTATTGTTTATTTCAGCCGATGCCGTAAAAGTTTGAGCTGCTTTAGCTCCTAATTTAATTTTGATGCTTACCGCTCCTTTACTGAAATCGATCGGTCCGGACGGAGAAATTTCAATACCCGGAAAAGAAATAAACTGTGGATTGACCGCCTTTAAATTAGTACCATACTTAAGCGGAAAAAACACGGTGTTTTCAGTAGAATCGACCATAATATTATTGGTTTTGATAACAGGAGCAGTTGCCGATTCGAATACTGCCTGTGGCGAATACCACTTAGACACCAGCCGTGCCGCTTCAGCCGAGCTAATGGGCAAAACGGTACCATGGCGGGGATGGAAGTTCATATTTACGGCTTCATCAACCACTTTAAAGTTTTTTAAATCCGTACTTCTGGTAAACTGGTAACGGCCTTTCATGTACACATCGTACATTAAGATATAACCGCTATTATTATTAAGCTTAAATACCCCGGCACCTTCTACTGCTTCTTTGGTTTGCTGTAAATAATGATCTTCCTGCACATAACCACTGGTCAATTCGCTTGAAACCGCTTTTTTAATGCCATTCCCTTCACCTTCTGTTTTGAAAAAAAGATTGTATTTTCCATCGTGGCAAATAATATCACCATCGATACAAGAACCATTGGTTGGACTAAAAAACAGTTGTTTGGGTTCTGTTTCCAGATCGGTAAAATCTGCGTTGGCGTAAGCATAATAGATAATATCGGGCTGGTTGCCATGTTTCATCGACCAGTACACCATATATTTTTTGGCTTTCGCATCATAAATCGTCTGCGGTGCCCACACCCGTTTTAAACTGTCGTTCCCTTTAAACCTCTTTTGAATATTGACTACTTTGGAACTCCAGTGGATTAAATCGGTTGATTTTAGCAGCACCATTGCCCGGTTGGAATCCCATCCTTTAGCCGATTCCATATCAGTGGCCACCATGTAAAATGTTTTGCCATCAGCACCACGCAAAATATGCGGATCGCGTACGCCCCCGCTTGAGCTGATGCTTGCCGAAGATAAAACAGGTTGATCGTTATTAAGTGCCCTGTAGGTAAATCCATCATTACTGATGGCAAAATGTATGGCCTCTTCCGATTTATTGTTTCCGGTAAAATACACAAACAGGTAAGCCGACATTTTTTCACCTGCAGCGGTTTTCTTTTGTGCTGATAGTTGAAAGGGGATTAAAAAAGCCAGCAGCCATAAGCGCGAAATCAAATTCATATTCAGTTTAATCTTTGTGTGTTTAAGTTTATTTATTGTTTTTTGGGCTGCCACTCCAATACCTGTACTGTTGTTGGCTTTATTGCCGCCTTCCCTTCCCCATCGATTTGCGTTACATTCTGGATGTAAATATTCAGGATACCGCGATCTTTCCAAAGTTCGGTATCGTAACTTGGTTCCCAATCGCCCACACTGGTTTGGGTCAGGTCTTCCACTTTCCAGTTATTGGTGTAAATATTCTGGTTTAATGCAATAGAAGCTTTATTGCCTCGCTCCGCATCCCTGAACAAAATTCCGGCAGCATAACTTTTTTGGTAAGGCCAGGCTATAATCTGCGGACGGGAAATGGGAATTTTCTTGGTGCCACCGCCACTTAAACTAAAGGTCGTATTCCGGAATGCCAGTTTATTTACTTTCCAGCCGCTCCCATCGTTAAAAACAATGTGGTATTGTGGAATGGAATCTGGTTTATCTGTCCAGTATCCTGCGATAAAAACTCTTCCGTTTTCATCTGCAAACATCGATGTCTGGTTAATTAATTCACTTTTTTGGGGAATTTTAAGCGCATATTCTGCATTTGATGCCGTGATGGGCAATTTATATTTTTCGCCCGTGCTTTTTACCCAGGTCATGCCGCCATCAGTTGATTTCGCATAAGCCAGATCATGGTTACTGGCCACATCAGGACTTTCGCGCCATACCCATGAAATATGTAGTCCACCGGCTTTATCGGTTGCCACCTGCCAATACGCATTGCGCTTGCCTTCCCCATCAATTAAACCGTCTTGTATACGGCTCCATTGGCTGGCACTAACCGAATATCGGTTAATCATTAAGTTTCCATTGCCCGAACCACCATCGCGGTAGAAAAAAAGCAAATCTCCGTTGCTGAGTTTATAAAATTCCGGATAACTTACTTTTTCTTCCTTTTTCCCAAGCATCTGTTCTTTTTCGCCAAGGGTAAGCGAACCGGCAGAAACTGCTTTAGCATAATTTAACTGGTTATTGTGCTGCCCCCATGCAATATGCAGGTACCCTGCCCCATCAACTGCAATGCTGATGGATTTATGCGCATCAGTTGCATCACCCTGATATTGTGTTTTATTGCAGATCCAGAATTTGGCTTTACTTTGCCTTTTAGCCAAAACTACAAACTGATCAGCATCATAATAAGCCGCATATTGAGTGTTTTTATAGGTTACAATCGAGTTTTTACGAAAAATAACAGCATTTACTGAATTATTGGCCCATCCGTTATTGGCAATTGAGCTAATTTTCACCTGCTGTGCTTCACAATGACCAAAAGACAAAAGCAATATTACAAAAACTGTAAATAAGAATAAAAAACAGGTTTTTTGGCTTATAATTTTAGCCGGGGAATTGGGAAACAAAGAATAAGAATTAAATTTATACAACATCATAACAGTTTAGGGAAAGCCATTGGTACAAGCATATTAAATTTACAATGATAATTCCTGTTTATATTTGGTTTGGCTAAATAGCAACTTTTTACGCTTTGCAACAGGGGGGTAAATCATACTTTACAGGGGGTGATTTAGGAAAATTACAGGTATACAGCTTAATTAAGTTTAACCGAGCGAATTTAGATTATAATATTTATGAAAAGTTTTACGGTGTTTCTTTACAAACTCTGATGGCGTGAGATTGAACAATTTCTGGAAATGCTCCCTAAAATATTTAATATCGTTAATGCCTACCCTAAAAGCAGCCTCGTTAATATTCAGGTTGGTATTGATCAGTAATTCTGCTGCTTTTCTTAAACGGATAAACCTTACAAAACTACTTACCGATTGACCGGAGGTTGCCCTTATCCGTTTATACAGGTTAGAGTGGCTCATCCCCAATGCAGAGGCCAGGCTTTTTACGCTAAAGTTTTCTTCGGTTAGGTTATCTTCGATGATGTTGATACAATTTTGCAAAAAGCCCCTATCCTCCTGCGAAACCTTATGCGCATCTGATTTAAGCGTAATCTCATTATAAAAATACGATTGCAGGTTCTGCCTGTTTTTGATGATGCCATTAATTTTGGCCGAAAAAAGTTCCTTATCAAAAGGTTTACTGATAAAATCATAAGCACCAACTTCTATACCACTTAAACGCACCTCGGCGCTCGGATCGGCCGTAAGCAGGATTACCGGAATATGGCTCAGCTCAGAATCTTCTTTAACGGCACGGCAAAGTTCAATACCATTAAGCCCGTCCATATTAACATCCGAAATGATAATATCAGGCAAAACTTCCTTGCATATTTTTAGTCCATCGAGGCCATTTGTAGCATTATAAATTTTAAACTTATCCTGAAAAATCTGTTTAATGTAGCCGATAATCTCCGTATTATCATCAACAACGAGTATACTATGCAAATCAGAAATCAGCAGTTCAAGGTTCCCTTTAGTGTCTTGTTCCACAAAATCAGGACTTTCCTCTTCCTGTGCCATCAGTTCGTTTATATAAAGCAACTGGTCGCCATCTGCGCAATCTACCGGTTCGGTTGGAGAGTCGCCCAAAGGCATCTCTATCGAAAAAGTGGTACCTTCACCTTTAACCGACGAAAAGTATATTTTCCCTTTATGGAGTTCTACAAAGCTTTTTACCAGGTACAAACCGATGCCAAATCCCATTTTTAAAGATTCTTTACCGGCAGCTTTATAAAATTTATCGAAGAGTTTTTCCGCAACCTCATTAGAAATACCCGGACCATTATCGCTCACTTCAATTTTAACCCCATTATGATGTGTAACGATGCTTAATTTCACCATTCCGCCCGTTGGGGTAAATTTTAGGGCATTAGATAGGAGATTGAACAGAATAATCTCCAGTTTATCCCGATCTGCATAAATCTCGATGCTTTCGTCTTCACATTCAAAAATATAATTGATGTTATTGTTTTTTGCGGTATAACCGAAGCATAAAAATATTTCTTTGGCAAATTTATAGAGGTTTATTTTTACAATGTTTAAGGCATCGTTCTCACTCTCCATTTTCCTGAAAAGAAGCAATTGATCTACCAGGCTCAACAAGCGCCTCGAATTCCGGTAAACTACATTGAGGTCGTTTTTTTCCTGTCCGGCTTCCTTACTGCTCAAAATGTCTTTGATCGGGTTAACAATCAGGGTAAGTGGTGTCCGTAATTCGTGCGAAATATTGGTAAAGAAATCAATTTTTTTCTCATTAAGGTCCTTTTCACGCTCCATTTTAAGGTTCGTAATTTCAACCTCATGTTTTAAATTACGCTGCCTGTTGCGGTAAGTCTGAAAAACATAAACCGCAGCAGAAAGCGAGATAATATAAGCCGCATAAGCCCACCAGGTACGGTACCAGGGCGGCAGAATCTTGATCACGATAATCTTTTCATTATTGCTCCAGTTGCCTTCCGTATCGGTACTTTTAATATGCAATTTATATTCACCTTCATCCAGCCTCGAATAATAAGCCGTAGAAAGTTTGTTTACATAGTTCCAGTCCCTGTCCCAGCCTTCTAAGTAGTAGGCATAAGCAATCTGATCCTGAAAAGAGAACTCAATAGCTGCATAATCAACAGATATAACCGCTGCATTATAAGGTATCGAAATTTTTTGCAGGTTGACTACTGTTGTATTTTTATAGGCAGAATCCTGATTGAGCGGAATATTATTGATCCTAAAATCGGTGAGTACAATTTTTGGCACCCTGCGGTTCTGCTTTATTTTTGAGGGATAGAACAGGTTGAAACCTGCTGTGCCACCAAATAGAAAAGCACCATCTTTTAATTTTAATGCCGCATTATAATTAAACTGGTTACTCTGCAGGCCATCAGATGAATAATAACTTTTAAACTTCCCTGTTACCGGATTGTATTGCGATAAACCATTATAAGTGCTGCACCAAAAGCTGCCGTTTTTATCGGGCAGAATATTGAGGACAGAATTACTGGGCAATCCGTTCTGTTCAAAATAGCGTTTAATTTTCTTTGTCCGGGGATTAAAGCACAAAAGGCCTCCACCTTCCGTACCGATCCACAACATGTGTTTGGCATCTTCATTTATGGCCCTAATGGCAGTATTGACCGTAAAATAGATGTGTTTTTTAAACTTCCGGTCAACCTTGATCAACTGTGTGTAATTACCAGCCCAAAGATTGCCTTCCATATCTTCGAACAGGGTATGGATATCTTTAAGCCTGTTATCAAAAAGCTCGAATTTATCTAAAGCTTTATTATACAGGTACAGTGCACCGCCACGCGTGGTACCGGCCCAGATATTTTTACTTTTATCCAAAAAGAGCTTCCAGATATTGATATCATCAAACCCCCTTGCACTATTGTAACACCTGTAATGGATAAATTTTCCCGATCGCTTGTCAAAGCGGTCAATACCTCCACTAAAACTCCCTACCCAAACATTATTTTCAGCGTCGCTCAATATGCTGGTGATAAAATTGCTTTTTAAAGCGCCATTACCATCGTTTTCGAAATAATTTTTAAATGTATTGGTCTTTCTGTTCCACACACTCAAACCACCTCCATCGGTACCAATCCATATATTTTGGGTACTATCCTCGCAGAAAGAAAGCACAAAATTATTAATGAGCGAATTTTTGTTCAAAGGGTCATTTTTGATCGTCTGAAACTGCGCATTTTCCTGATCAATGATGTTTACACCTCCCCGCAACGTGGCAATCCATTTTCTTTTCTCACCGTCTTCAATCACCTGACCAATGGAATTACTCGATATAAAGCCCTTATTGCGCCCTGTAGGCAAACTATTTAGACTTTTAAGCTGGGTATCGTAAACCCTCAATCCGTTACCATCAGTTGATACCCATAACTTTCCTTCGCCATCCAGCATCAGCCCCATAATGTTATCAGCAACAGGATAGTTATCTACCTGCTTCAGGCTATTGGCCGCTTTATCAAAAGTATACAAACCGTGCTCGGTACCGATCCAAAGTGTTCCGTTTTTACCGTTAACAATGGCCGTTACATTTCTTATTTTCGAATTGTTTAACTGGGTTTTCTCGTTTTGGATATTATACCTGCATAAGCCGTAATCTTTAGCATAAAACCACAAATCGTGCTGTTCATCAACACACAAACCCTTCACTGCGTGTATTTTACCTCCGTTTAAACCTATATATTCAGCAAGTGGCGCATCTTTTTTCAGCATAAACAATCCATGCTCATCTGTAGCAATGAAAACATTCGAACTTTTATCAATAGCAATTGAATTAACGGAGAAAGATAAGTTGATTGGCTGACCTTTTTCAAGGTATTTAAGGCTATGGAATTCCCCGTCTGAATAGTTATAATAAGAAATACCTTTTTGGGTACCGATCCAAATTTTATATCCACTGCCATTGAGCGCCGTAATGTGATTGTTTACCAGCGAATTTTCAATGCCCCAGTTATTTCTGAAAACCTTAAATCCGTAGCCATCGTACCGGTTTAGTCCATCGTAGGTACCCATCCAAATAAAACCAAAATGATCCAGGTACAAGGAATTTACGATGTTATTCGACAGACCTTTTTCTACACCGATGTATTTTACCGAGAGCAGGTTATTTTGGGCAAGGGCCAAATCAACATGGATTACAGAAAAAACTATAAGAATCAGAAAAATCTTAAGATTTTTAAACATATATTTTTTAGGGACGGGATGGTATTTGGTTGAAACGAAGATACAAAATAAATTAAGGCAGGATTAATTTCAGCACAAATAAACGTAAGATTAACATTTAAAAATCCGGAACAGGATTAAAAAATAATTTTTAGCATAAAAAAGGCCTCTCATTAAAATGAGAGGCCTTAAATTCTTTGTATGAATGTAAACTATTTTTGTTGTTTTACCAATCTGATGAGGCTCCACCACCTGAAAACCCACCGCTGGAAGATGAACTGCCGCCACTAGAAGATGAACTGCCACCGCTGGACGATGAGCTGCCACCTCCAGAACTGCCCCTGGACGATCCCCAATTTCCAAAACCGCTTGTACTGCCTGTACTTTGGGAATCTTCATCTTGCCAGCGATGATTATCTTGATTCACATGATATTGTTGTTGATTATTATTTCTACGCCTGCCTAATAATTCATTAAAGATAAAACCAGTTGCCGCACCTGAAGCAAATGATCCTAAACTACTTCTACCACTATTGTTATAGCCACCTCCGTAACCGTTATATCTTCTTGCTCCAGACCTGAAAGCCATAAAAAAGGAGAAAAGTACGACTCCTACAAGCACTCCTAAAATAACTTTAACAGAAGGGCTTGAATCATCTGTTTTTTGAGCTGGTGCTTTAACATTCTTTTCATTAACAGCCGCTAGCGGTTGAACTGCCTGCGCTTTACCATAACCGGCACTATCGAGTTTAAAAGCAATAGTTGATACCAATGCCGCTATGCCCTTTCCATAATGCTTTAAGCGGAAATGTGCTTTGGTTTTTGTTAATACATCCTGGCTGTTTTCGGTAGTAAAAATAGACTCAATGTTACGGGCTACTTCAAGCCTTTGCTTACGCTGATTTACAGCAGCTACGTAAACTAAACCGTCCTCTTTATTGCCAACTTTCCATCTGCGCGCAATAAGCAACGAATACTCTTCAATATCATATTCCTTTGGAATCTTATTTACAATCACAATAGCAAGCTGTACACCCGAACTTTTTTCAATCAGATTGATAGAATCGTTTAAATTTTTAATTTGCGATTTCGACAGCACCTTTGCAAAATCATTTACATAAGTATCTTTTATAGGTTGCGGTATTTGCGAAAATGTAGTAAGTGTTACAAAAAGTAGCAGGAGCGTTAAAGTATATTTCATGATTTAAATTATACAGCCAAATTAATAATTATTTTTTTCATAAAACTAAATATTGAAAGGCAGGTCAAAAATTCATTTCGATTTATTAAAAAATACAAATCCAAAAACAAATAAAAATCTGAGTTGAAACCGGTAAAATAAGCAAGAATATTTCTAAATAGAATCCGGAATAAGTGTATTGAAAAGCGCTCCGATTAGTGTTTTTAGCAAAAAAGTTTTCCACATCTGTGAAGTCCGAAACCCGATTTTGTCTATAATCATACTTTAAACAGTTTAAACCTATTTTTTGTGTATTTCTTACAAAAAGTGCTTAAATTTTGATTCCAGGCACATTTTACTAAATTTGAAATATACCAAATCCAAGTTTATGTATCAATTAACAGTACCAGCAGATCGCGTTAACGAATCGTTAAGAAAGCACATTTTGGCCGATGGTTTCGACCTGACTTATGATATGGAAAAGAGTCATGGTGCCTACATTTACGATTCGAAATATAATAGAACTTTGCTCGATTTTTTTACCTGTTTCGCATCCGTTCCTTTGGGTTATAATCATCCTAAAATGATTAACGATGAAGGGTTTAAGAAAAGTCTGTTTCAGGCTGCTTTGGCCAACCCTTCAAATTCGGATGTTTATACCCAGCAATATGCACAGTTTGTTGAAACATTTTCTAAAGTTGGGATTCCCGATTACCTGCCACATGCTTTTTTTATTGCAGGTGGTGGCTTGGCGGTAGAAAATGCAATTAAGGTAGCCATGGACTGGAAGGTTCAAAAAAACTTTGCCAAAGGATATACGGAAGAAAAAGGTTTTAAGGTTTTACACTTCGAAAGGGCTTTTCATGGTCGTACCGGCTATACTTTAAGTTTAACCAACACCCTGCCCGATAAAACCAAATGGTTCGCCAAATTCGATTGGCCGAGGGTTTCCGTCCCAGAAGTTAAATTCCCACTTTCGGGTAATCATTTAAACCATGCCATCGCAACTGAAGAAGCTTCGCTGGCGCAGATCAAAAAAGCTTTTGCTGAAAATAAAGATGAAATCTGTGCCATCATTATAGAACCGATACAATCTGAAGGTGGCGATAACCACTTACGGGAGGAGTTTTTAATTCAGCTTAAAACATTGGCAGATGAAAATGAAGCATTTTTAATTTACGATGAAGTACAAACCGGCGTAGGTTTAACCGGCAAATTCTGGTGCCACCAGCATTTTAGCGAGAAAGCCCGACCTGATATCATCGCTTTTGGTAAAAAAATGCAGGTTTGCGGTATCCTGGTTGGAAATAAAGTTGATGAAATTGAAACCAATGTATTTAAAGTGCCCAGCCGCATCAATTCTACCTGGGGAGGTAATTTGGTAGATATGGTACGCTCTACGCAGATTTTACAGATTATAGAAGAAGACCAGCTGTGTGAAAATGCGACGAAAGTAGGTACTTATTTAAGAGATAACTTAGAAAAATTATCACATCAATTCGATAAAATGAATAATGTACGCGGAAGAGGCTTATTATGTTCTTTCGATTTCCCAACAAAAGAAATGCGGAATGCTTTTATCAGCAAAGGATTGGAAAACAATGTGATGTTTTTGGGTTGTGGCGAGAAAACCATACGTTTCCGTCCGGCGCTTTGCATTGAACAAAAGCATATTGACGAAGGCTTGACGGTTATGGAAAAAATATTGCCTTTATTGTAGGTATGAAGAAAAAATCTCTTTCCTACATCATCGTCGCAGCTGTCTTGATTTTAACTTTCCTTATCGTGAGAGATACTTTTAACCAGCCTGGGGTTGAAGATATGAAAGCCGGTTTCACAGAAATAGTGAAATACAGAAACGCAAATAATACTGGCCCAGTGCAACGGATTTATGTAGTAACGGTTAAAGATTCGGTGTGGAAAGAAATGGAAGATTATGGTAATTTAATGCCGCATACTAAATACGGGAATACGAAAGTTTACTTCTTTATGCAAAATGGAAATGTTCCAAATACATTACAGCCAGGAGAAGTAAACTTTGATCCAACTTTTAACAAAGCCTGTATTGCCCTATATGAAAAAAGTGCGATGAGCCAGGTAGCGTTTAATAAACATCCGTATTAAACAGAAGATAAAATTAGGAAATTTAGTCACCTAAAAGCCTTATTTATTTGGAAATGAAGGGTTCTGAGCATTTGGCATTTTCAGTCCCGCTTTACGCTTTATCCCGAAGAAAAAATCGGGATGTTCGCTGCAATCGGGTTTATAAACAAAGTTTAGCCCTACTATCCTCGTTCTGTGCCCTTACAAGATAAAACACCCATAATTCCAATATAATAATTAGCCTGATAAAAAACTTGATGGCTTGTGGAGACACAGGCCATGGCATTGGGACTAGGTTAAATTAACAATTAATCCTCGGTCTGTGTCCTCACAGAACGAAACACACAAAATATATGCTCCCAGTCCAGGCAACAGGTCCTTCTTCAATAAACCTGACAACAGCGAAAATCCTTTTTGCTTGCAGCAACCTTTAATATACTGTTATGCTGAGGCACTTCCTGTCCCGATTTCGGGAAAGCATCTGCAAGCTATAAAACAGAGGCTCTTCACTTCAAGCACTTCAAAACCCGCAAAAAGATTGCAGCGAATGGCAGGACTACAGCACCGATGAAATACTGACTTTCATTTCCAAACCCGAAAAATCCTGCAATTTATCATACTATATAAGTCTTCGACTACGCTCAGACTGACAAGCAACTAACGAAGTGCTCCTAAACAAAAGCAGAAAACCCCGTAATGGCCCTACCTACAATCAGCGTATTAATTTCTTTCGTACCCTCATACGAATAAATCGCCTCAGCGTCGGCTACGAAACGGGCTACATTATATTCTAATAAAATACCGTTTCCACCCATTACTTCACGGGCTTTACTCACCACATCGCGTGTTCTTAACGAACAGAATACCTTTGCTAACGAAGCATGCTCATCTTTCAATAAGCCCTGATCCTGTAATTGAGACAGCCGAAAACACAATGTTTGCATAGCTGTTAAGTTTGACAACATCTCTACCAGATGGTTTTGAATTAATTGAAAAGAGGCAATGGGTTTACCAAATTGCTTTCTGTTGCGCGTATATTCCAATGCATTTTCATACGCCCCACGGGCACAACCCACAGCCTGCCAGGCCACTCCTGCCCTGGTCATTTGCAATACCTTGGCAGTATCTTTAAATGAATTTGCATTTTGCAGACGATCGGATTCTTCAACCTCACAATTGGTTAAAGTAATAATTCCATTCTGTACAATGCGCAAGGCCATTTTATCCTGCATTTTTTCTACCGCAAAACCCGGATTATCTTTCTTTACAATAAAACCTTTAACATCACCGCTTTCTTCATCGCGGGCCCAAATAATTAAGATGTCAGCAAAAGTCGCATTACCGATCCATTTTTTCTGTCCGTTCAACACCCATTTACCATCAACTTTTTTACAGGTGGTGGTTAAGCCTCCCGCCGCCGCAGAACCTACTTCAGGCTCTGTTAAACCAAATGCCCCGATAATTTTAAATTGCTGCATCAGTGGCAACCATTGCTGTTTCTGCTCTTCCGATCCGCATAAATAAATCGATCCCATGGCTAAACCGCTCTGCACACCAAAAAAGGTAGAAATTGAGGTATCAATCCGCGCCATTTCCATCGCTAAGATACCTTCCATCAAGTTAGATTTACCCGGACAGCCATAACCTTTATAGGTTAAACCACAGATATTAAGTTCGGCCAATTTTGGAATGATTTCGAAAGGGAATTCTGCCTTGTTCCAGTAATGGTTCACAATCGGTTTTACTTCTTTTTCTAAAAAAGCACGAACTTTTAACTGAAGTTCACGGTCTTCATCTTTTAAGGCTTCATCGCCCAGATGATAAAAATCACCTTCAATTGGGGGCAATTCTTTCTTTTTGCCCGATCCACCACCCATCATTTTCATCATCCCCTGGATCTGTTTATCATCCAGGCTCGAGATGGTTTCGACCATTTTCGGCAAATCGACTTTTTTCGATAAAGCTTCTAATTTATCGAAATCTACATGTTTAAAAAGATTGTAAGCGTTTTTGAGAGATGAGAATATATTCGCCATTATTATTCGTTTTGAGAATAACAAATAAAGGGTGTTTTTGTTGTTTTGTGCTAAAATTTTTGACATTAGCAAGGCACCCGCAAAAATTTAAAACTATATCTGATTTAGGTTGTTAGTTTGAAAAATTTAATTAGCTATGAGCATAGAAAATCAAAATCAGGACCAGGAACAAAGTTTCTTCGATAAAGCAAAAAATAAACTTAACGAATTAAAAGACAAGGCAGAAGATGCCTGGGAAGATGTTAAGGACAAGGCAGAGGATACATGGGAAAATGTAAAAGACAAAGCCGAAGAGTTAAAAGATAAGGCAGACGATAAATACGATGAGCTAAAAACAAAAGGCGCATTTGCTGCCGGCGAAGCCAAGGGAAATGCAGAAGCTACAGGCGAAAACCTGAAAGATAAAGCCAGCGATTTGGCAGATAAAGCTGCAGATAAAGTTGATGACCTTAAAACACAAGCTGCGTTCAAAGCTGGTGAAATAAAGGGCAATTTTGATGCTAATAAATAATCATTCGCTTTTTAAGCAAAAAAGGCAAACCATATAGGATTGCCTTTTTTTATTTTCTACAGTTACGAAAAAATTTATTGATTAAAACGAGAGAAATGTCGGCTATATAAACGGCTACCTCAAATCAAATAAATTATCAACACCCAACAATTTCCTCGAAGTAAAGCCTTCGCCAAATGTGGCGCCAATGCTTTTTCCAAATTCTCTGGCTCGACCGATCATGCTTTCAAAAAATTCGGGAGATGAAATATAAGTTTGTAATCCTTCCACATCAGGATTGTAGAACTGTGTTTTAAAAGCTTTAATGGATTCTATTTTCTTATCGATATGCTCAGTGATATCTACAATAATATCGGGCTTCAAGTACCGGTCCTGAATATATTGCAATAATAATCTCGGACGGTGCGCTTCCTGTTTAACACCATCTACCGATGTTTCGATTTTTGGCAAACCCGATAAAAATACCGAATCGTAAACCAGGTCACCAGCCCTGCCATGATCAGGGTGACGGTCTTCCAATGCGTTGCTTAAAATAATTTCAGGCTGGTATTTCCTGATCACTTTAATTACCTCCAAACGGTGAAACTCATCATTCTGAAAAAAACCATCGCGCATACCCAGATTTTCGCGGGCATGTAAGCCCAAAATTTTTGCAGAATCTGCCGCTTCTCCATCTCTGGTTTCGGCAGTACCGCGTGTACCCAGTTCACCACGGGTTAAATCTACAATTCCAACTTTTTTACCGAGGGCAATATGTTTTAAAATAGTACCTGAACAGCAAAGCTCTGCATCATCAGGGTGCACGGCTATAACTAAAATATCTAACTTCATGATGTAATTATTGGGCATTTTGATTCAGCAACTGCTGAATTTTCTTTTTAATTTTCGAACTTAATGGTTTGGTGAATGGTAAAAAATAATCGACCAGTTCGCCATTTTTGTTCACAATATATTTATGAAAGTTCCAACGGGGTTTCGAACTTAATTTTGAATTTTGTTTCTTATCGCTCAAAAACTGATAAAGTGGATGGGCATGTGCGCCACGCACCATAATCTTATCAAAAACAGGGAATTTTACGCCATGGTTAATTTCACAAAAAGAAGCAATATCGGAGCCATTTAAAGGTTCCTGTTTTCCAAAATCGTTGGTTGGAAAACCTAAAATTTCAAAATCTGGACTGTTAATTTCGTCTTTAAGCTGCTGCAGTTCTTTTAACTGAGGGGTAAAACCACATTCGGAGGCTGTATTTACAATTAAAACAACTTTGTTGCGGTAGGCTGATAACGGCTGCTCTTCGCCATTAATTTTCTTAACCTTGAATGAATAAATATTCGGAATGCGTTCCTGCATTATATGTTATTGATAAAATCCAGAGGTTTGGATAATCGATTCAATATCCCTATCCTCGTTAGGATCGTAAGTGCTTTTTAAATTATGTCCAACCACACGGGCAACAATCTGATAAGAAAATGCAGCAAAACCACCTTTGGTCTGCTTTACAATTTCATAAGTTGTTCTGCCCACTTCGCGGTCGATCAGTTTCGTTAAAATCTGACCTTGAGTAATCGTTAAATCCTTTATTTCGCGGTTAAACATGTCTTTAATTTCTTTATCACATTGTTTAACCAGTTGCTTCTGTTCTTTTTTCTCTTGTGTTTTAGCTAAATCCTGCTCCAATTGCTCATATCTGCGTTTTGCAAACATCGCATATGGCATTACTTTTAATACATTATACCGTAAACGGTTATATGCCGCTTGTTCTGCCGGCGATTTCCAGATCCTGGCTGCATAAATGCTTACTTCATTAAGCTGCATCCATGGAATCATTACGCCATTATCGTTTGTTGAGGCCACTCTTATGGTATCGCTTTTACCCAATTTTGGGAATACAGGAGCACCAGTATCCTGAGCCTGTAGCGAAAAGCTACAAATCATTACAATACAAAGAAAAAAGAGCCCTTTAAATTTCATAAATTTATACTTTTACAAAGTTAGGTGTTATTTCATATATTAGTTGTTTCACAAAACTAATATAAGTTTTATTCAGAAATAAGACGCAATTTTTACGCAAAAAATACAAATGAAAACAGAGTTAGTGATTGATTTAGAGGCGGAAAAGCAGGAAATTCTAAAAAGATATAGGGCATTATTACGGGCAAGTAAATCTACCTTGCAAAAGGGAGATAAAAAAGAAATCAGGAAAGCTTTCGATATGGCACTCGAAAGCCATAAAGATATGCGCCGTAAATCTGGCGAACCCTATATTTATCATCCTATTGCTGTAGCGCAGATTGCTGCTGAAGAAATCGGCCTGGGAACAACCTCCATTGTATGCGCCCTGCTGCATGATGTGGTGGAAGATACCGACATCACTTTAGAAGATATTGAACGCGAATTTGGCAAAAAAACCGCTAAAATTATAGATGGCTTAACCAAAATTTCGGGTGTTTTTGATACCAATAGCTCTCTACAGGCAGAAAACTTCCGTAAAATGCTACTTACCCTCGCTGATGATGTAAGGGTAATCCTGATCAAACTCGCCGATCGTTTGCACAATATGCGTACGATGGATTTTATGCCGCGCCACAAACAGCTTAAAATTGCGTCAGAAACCATTTATTTATATGCACCATTAGCCCATCGTTTGGGATTATATGCGATAAAATCGGAGCTGGAAGATCTTTCCATGAAATATCTTGATCCGGACACCTATAAGTTTATCGCTAAAAAATTAAATGAAAAAAAAGCAGAACGGGCGCTTTTCATAAAAAAATTCGTCGAACCGATTGATGAAATTGTCCACGAGCAAGGTTTGGTAGCCGATGTTTACGGCAGACCAAAATCGATCCATTCGATCTGGAATAAAATGAAAAAGAAAAATATTCCTTTCGAAGAGGTTTATGATCTTTTTGCCATCAGGATTATTTTGGATTCGGCTCCCGAAAATGAAAAAGCTGATTGCTGGAAAGCCTATTCCATTGTAACCGATTTATACCGCCCCAATCCAGACCGTTTACGCGACTGGGTTTCTTCTCCAAAAGGAAATGGTTACGAAAGTTTGCACACTACGGTAATGGGTCCACGCGGTCAATGGGTTGAGGTGCAAATCCGTACCCAGCGCATGAACGAAATTGCAGAGAAAGGTTTCGCGGCACACTGGAAATATAAAGAATCGAGCAATGATAATGGTCTGGATCAATGGATCCAGAAAGTACGTGAAATGTTGAGTAATCCTGAAGCCAATGCTTTGGATTTCCTTGACGATTTTAAAATGAACCTTTTCTCTGATGAGATTTTCATCTTCACACCAAAAGGAGCTTTAATCCAGTTGCCTTTAGGTGCCACGGCTTTGGATTTTGCTTTCGAGATTCATACTGATGTTGGTGCAACCTGTATAGGGGCCAAAGTAAACCACAAACTGGTTCCTATTTCTTATAAATTGCAGAATGGCGATCAGGTAGAGATTATTACCTCGAGCAAACAGACCCCAAAAGAAGATTGGCTGAATGTAGTGGTTACCGCAAAGGCGAAATCAAAAATTAAATCATCTTTAAAAGAAGAAAAACGAAAAATTGCCGAAAATGGCAAGGAAATTTTAGAAAGGAAACTAAAATCGTTAAAAATCACTTACAATACCGATAATATTCAAAAACTTAGTTATTTCTTTAAACTCCCATCAACACAAGAGCTTTTTGTTAATGTAGCCCTCGGGAAAATCGAGCTGAAAGATATTAGAGAGTATCTAACGAGCGAAAAAGAAGTAGAAAACCGTGGACCAGAACGCCCTGAAAACCTGACGGTTGACATGGTTAAATCTAAAATGAAGGGCTCTGAAAACGACATTTTATTGATTGGAGAAGATTTACAAAAAATAGATTATAATCTAGCGGCTTGTTGTAATCCAATTCCTGGCGATGATGTTTTTGGTTTTGTTACGGTAAGTGAGGGCATTAAAATCCATAGAACGAATTGTCCAAATGCTGCCCAATTAATGTCAAACTATGGATACCGGATTGTTAAAGCAAAATGGAACAAACAGCAGGAATTAACCTTTTTAACCGGCCTGCGCATTGTAGGTATAGATGATGTTGGTTTAATCAATAACATCACGAGGGTAATTTCAACAGATTTTAAGGTGAATATGCGTTCCATCACTGTTGATACCAATGAAGGCATATTTGATGGTTCGATTATGATTTTTGTAAACGACACCGAACACCTGGAAAACCTGATTAAAAATTTATTAAAAGTTAGGGGAGTTACCGGGGTAACGAGGTTTGATGCATAAGAGAGTCCGAAAGTCGGTACTCCGGAGCCGGAAGTCAAGATTTCGAGTCTAAGTCACAAGCTATTTGCAAATTGAACTTCGGACCTCCGATTGCTGACTTTCCGACTTTGACAACATTTCAACAATCTAACGCTCGAACAATCAAACAATTTACCTACCTTTGAATGGAGTTTAAATACTATGTCTGAACAAAAAACAAATGAGCTCGTTCGCAAGATTTTTGAAGCTTATTTAGAAAACAAAAATCTACGTAAAACACCAGAGCGTTTCGCTATATTGGAAGAAATATATTCAAGAAACGACCACTTTGATGTAGAAACCCTTTATATCCACATGAAAAACCAAAAGTACCGCGTAAGTCGTGCTACGGTTTATAACACTTTGGAATTACTGGTTTCATGCGATTTAGTTACCAAGCACCAGTTTGGTAAAAACATGGCACAATTCGAAAAATCTTACGGTTACCGCCAGCACGATCACGTGATCTGTATTGAATGTGGTAAAGTAGTAGAGTTCTGCGATCCCCGAATCCACCAGATCCAAACCATGGTTGGTGATCTTTTAAAATTTGATGTGAAACACCATTCGTTAAACCTGTATGGCTTCTGCTCCGATTGCAGTATGGCTAGAAAAGTAAACGAGAGTGCAGCAACAGCTGCAAAAATTGAAGCAAATTAAATCAAAATTCAAATAAAACCAGCTTAATTTATTAAATAATGACGCAAGTAGATGTACTTCTCGGCCTGCAATGGGGCGATGAAGGAAAGGGAAAAATCGTTGATGTACTAAGTCCAAAATATGACCTTATTGCCCGTTTTCAGGGTGGCCCAAATGCCGGACATACTTTAGAGTTCGATGGCAAAAAATTCGTTTTAAATACTATCCCTTCAGGAATTTTTAATGAAAAAACCATGAACCTGATCGGTAATGGTGTAGTAATCGACCCTATTATCCTAAAAAGAGAGTTAGATAATTTAAAAAAAGCTGGTCATGATCCTGTTGCCGATGGCAAATTGGTGATTGCCCGTAAAGCACACTTAATTTTACCAACCCACCAATTACTGGATGCTGCTAACGAAGCACGCATGGGTAAAAATAAAATTGGATCAACTTTAAAAGGTATTGGTCCAACTTATATGGATAAAACTGGCCGTAACGGTTTACGCGTTGGTGATACCACTCTACCAGACTTCAAAGAGCGTTATGCTAAACTGGTAGAAAAACATACTGAAATCCTTTCTCACTATGAAGGTTTCGAGTACGAACTGGCTGAAAAAGAAGCTTCATTCTTTGAAGCAATTGAATTCTTAAAAACCATTCCTCATGTAGATAGTGAACATTATGTGAACGGTTTCTTGAAAGAAGGAAAAGCTGTTTTAGCAGAAGGTGCACAAGGAACTTTACTGGACGTAGATTTTGGTTCATATCCTTTTGTAACTTCGAGTAACACTACAACCGCTGGTGCTTGTACTGGTTTAGGTATTGCACCTAATAAAGTTGGTGCAGTTTATGGCATTTTCAAAGCTTATTGCACACGTGTTGGTGGTGGTCCATTTCCTACTGAATTAGATAATGAAGTTGGCGAGAACTTACGTGCTTTAGGTCACGAGTTTGGCGCAACCACAGGCCGTGCCCGTCGTTGTGGCTGGATCGATCTTCCTGCTTTAAAATATGCCATCATGTTAAACGGTGTAACCGAATTAATTATGATGAAAGCCGATGTTCTAGATACTTTCGATACCATTTATGCCTGTACACATTATGAATATAATGGCGAAACGATCGATTATATGCCTTACGACATTATTTCAATCGAACCAAAACCAGTATTAAAAGCTATTGACGGTTGGGCTACTGATGTAACCAAAATTACTTCTGTAGATGAAATCCCTGCAAAATTGATGGAATACATTGCATTCTTAGAAAAAGAACTGGAAGTTCCAATCAAATTCCTTTCTGTAGGACCAGATAGGGCACAAACTTTAGAGTTACGTTAAAAATTAGTATCGTCATCCTGACTGCAGCGCAGCGAAATGGAGAGATCTATAATAAAAAAGCAATCCATAACGGGTTGCTTTTTTGTTTCTTAGTTACTTATCATAAAAAAAATCGTCATCTCGACCGTAGCAAAGCGAAGTGGAATGACCTATTACAGATTTTTCGGCGCGCTATCATTAACGAATTAATAAGGCGATCGTCATTCCCGCGCAGGCGGGAATCTTAATGTAACAGGATTTAGAAGTCTTTAATCTTGCGCTACGTCACCTCATGGTCTTGGTTTGTAACGAGGATGCCAGAGATTCACATTTGCAATTTGAGAAGATGAATTAAGCGACAAAAATTACTTTTCTCAATAGTCTACTTTACTAAAGAAAACAATAATACAAACACTTGTTTCCCATCTTCAATTTAGTTATTTTTGAGTATAAACAATTTATTATGGCAACTATCTTAGAAAGTGAAATGCTTAATTACTTTACCCAGCTAGACGATGCCGAAAAGACTTCTGTTGTGAGAATGCTCAAAGCATTTATAAATGGAAAAAAGGAAAATTCAAATGTTACTATAGAAGAGTATAATAATGAACTTTTAGCTGGTGAAAATGAGTTTAAAAGTGGTAAATATATCTCTCATGACGAATTATTAAATGAGATTAAAAGTTGGTAACCAAATATCTTGAAATTGTATGGACTAAATCAGCCAAAAGCCAATTTTCTTCCGTGCCTTTGAAAAACATCATTTTCGGGTATCTTATCGAAACGAAAATCAGATAATAAGAATACTAAGGATCAGGCATACCAAAATGAATCCTAAAAAACATTGATTCCACTCTATTATTTTATAATCGTCTTCGTTTGTAACCAGGATGCCAGAGATTCACATTTGCAATGTGAGAAGATGAATTAGCGATAAAATCACTTTTCTAACTAATCCTCTTTACAAACGAGGACTATATACTCTTCCAAAAGATAAAAATTAATTTCTTACAATTATCATCTCTATTTTTACCTTTGCGGCAACTTGAAAACCCCGCAAAACATATCCGATTTCAAACAAAAAGCATTACACTGGGCCAACCAGTTCGAAGTTTGCTGTTTCTTTGATTCAAATGAATACAAAGATGCCTATTCGGCCTACGATTTTATTATTGCTGCAGATGTAACGCATGAATTAAAATGTAATACAGAAAGTGCTTTTGATGAATTAAAAAGCTTTTATGCTTTGCATAAACAATGGATTTTCGGCTTTTTCAGCTACGATTTAAAAAACGAAATAGAAGATCTTCAATCTAATAATGCTGACGGTTTAAACTTCCCGGATTTATACTTTTTTGTTCCAAAATATTTAATTGCTTTTAAAGATGGGCAAGCTGAAGTATTACTCGGTAAGGAATCAGTTTTAAAAGAAATTGAATTCTTTCAACTGCAAAAACAGGAACAATCGGGATCTTTACAGATTTCACAAAGATTATCAAAAGATCAATACATAGACAAAGTAGAAGCACTAAGAGCTCATATTTTAAGGGGCGATATCTATGAAGTTAATTTCTGCCAGGAGTTTTTTGCTGAAAATGCGGAGATAGATCCGGTCCAAACTTTCGAACTGCTCAATACCGTTTCCCCTACCCCATTTGCGGGTTATTTTAAAGTACATAATCAATATATCTTATCCGCAACACCAGAAAGGTTTCTATGTAAACGGGGTTCAAAACTTATTTCTCAACCGATAAAAGGCACAGCCAGAAGAAGTTTAGATGTTATAGAAGATGAAGCCATAAAATCGCAACTGAGGAACGACATTAAAGAGCAGGCAGAAAATGTAATGATTGTTGATTTGGTGCGCCACGACCTCACTAAATCTGCAATTAAAGGTTCAGTTAAGGTTGATGAGCTATTTGGCATTTACAGCTTCCCTCAGGTACACCAAATGATTTCTACGATTAGCTGTGAGCTAAATCCTGAGATCCATTTCATTGATGCCATAAAAAATGCCTTCCCAATGGGCTCTATGACAGGTGCACCAAAGGTTAAAGCCATGAAATTGATCGAAGAACACGAAGTGACCAAAAGAGGTATTTATTCAGGCTCTTTCGGTTGCATTAGCCCTGATGGAAATTTCGATTTTAACGTGGTTATCCGGAGCATTTTATATAACGCTGAATCAAAATATCTATCTTTTCAGGTTGGAGGAGCGATTACTTATCAAAGTGATGCGGCTTTAGAATATGAAGAGTGTTTATTGAAAGCCAGTGCCATTTTGAAAGTTTTAGGCGGATAGTTCATTCGCCATTTGTTCATTAGTCATTAGTTCAATTATCCTAAGCGATCCGTCAGCCTGAATTTATTTCAGGATCTTCTTGCCTATCCTAGTTGTAGCGTCTCGCTACGACTTAAACCACTACTCATAATTTATTATTCAAATAAAAAGGTCTTAGCGAGACGCTAAGACCAGGACGAGTTCCTTAAATGAACATCCTAAAAATAAAAAAGGTGGAATTTTCTGCGTTGTGCAAAACCTTCCACCTTTCCACCTTCAGTCTTCTCCCTTATTTCTTATAATACTGTTGTGCTTCAGGTAAATATTTTTGAATCTGCGCAATACGTGTAGCATCACTTGGGTGAGTGCTTAAAAATTCGGCTGGTTTTTGTGCTCCGGCAGAAGCAGCTGACATTCTATTCCAGAAAGCGGTGGCACTTTGTGGATTATATCCAGCCATCGCCATAAAAATCAAACCCAAACGATCGGCTTCCAACTCCTGGTTACGGCTGAATTTCAACATCGCCACTGGTGTACCCACACCATATAATGTATTAAAAATAGATTGTGTTTTAGGATTTTTAGATAAAGCAACTCCTGCTGCTGCACCAACACCCTGTGCAACCATTTCCTGAGACATACGCTCTGCCGAGTGACCAGCAATAGCATGTGCAATCTCGTGGCCCATTACAGTTGCTAAACCAGCATCATCCTGTGTTACCGGCAAAATACCTGTGTAAACAACAATCTTACCTCCCGGCATACACCAGGCATTTTTTTCACTATTCTGCACCACATTAACTTCCCACTGGTAATCGGCGATCAAATTACCGTAGTTATTGCTGTTCATATATGATTTTACCGCAGTAATTAACCTGCTTCCAATGGTTTTTACCTTTAATGCCTGTGCATTTGATGCGGGTAAAACAGTAGATTTATTTTCTGTTAAGAAAGTGCTGTAAGCTTGAAATGCCATTGGCAAAACCTGATCGTTACTAACTAAATCAAATCGACTACGACCTGTTAGAGGAACGGTAGAACATGAGTTAAATAATAAAATACCAGCAACACTTGCTGTTAAAAATAACTTTTTCATAAATGCGATTTTAAATGATTAGTAGTACGTATAAGCAAAACCGAAGATTAAACAGTGAGCCAATAAATAAGTTTTAATGAAATGTGTTTTGTTTAATTAATTAGTTTTCTTCCTAAACAAGTACACTTTGGATTCTTTGCCTTTCAGCAATCTTTCGAGGTTTTTTTGGTGAGTTACCAGGATTAAAATACAAACTACCATGCCATAAAGCACTTCAGATTTGATCGATACCTGAAACAAAAAGACTACACTGAGCGGAAATGTAAAGCCTGCACAGATAGAACTTAATGAAACATATTTGGTTAATAACAATACCACCACGAAAACCAGAACGCAAAGCATAGATGCTTCGAAGTTAACTGCTAAAACCATTCCAAAAAGTGTAGCCACTCCTTTTCCCCCTCTAAAACCTGCAAAAACAGGAAATAAATGTCCCATTACCGCGGTTACACCAAGGGCAAGCTGATAGTTAACAAAAACAACTGAATTTTGTGGTCCGGTTACCGACATGCCGATTAAATAGGCCAGATTGGTTGCGGTATAACCCTTTGCAATATCGATGATCATAACGGCAATTCCGGCCTTTTTACCCAATACCCTAAAAGTATTGGTTGCGCCAGCATTGCCACTTCCGTATTCCCTTACATCAACCCCATAAAAGGCCTGACCAAGCCATACAGCTGTTGGTATAGATCCAAAAAGGTAAGCAATTAATAGCGCGCTGAGAGAATAAACCGTAACCATAGCCTACAATGATACAAAAAATAAGCTTTTAATTTTATAGCAAATCACTTTAGTATGCTTTTAAACTCATATCCAGGCTTTTCACAGAATGTGTAAGCGCACCCATTGAGATAAAATCTACACCGCAGGCAGCATATTCTACAACATTCTCTTCGGTTATTCCTCCGGAAGCTTCTGTAATAAATTTACCGTCGATTAATGCAACTGCAGCCTTGAGATTTTCAAAGCTAAAGTTATCAAGCATAATTCGGTCTACACCACCGATGGCCAAAACCTGCTTCAGTTCTTCTAAATTCCGGACTTCAATTTCAATCTGCAGGTTTTTATTCTGATCGGCAAGGTATTTTTGAGCAGCTGTAATGGCGTTTGAAATACCTCCGGCATAATCAACATGATTATCCTTAATCAGGATCATATCATATAAACCAATCCGATGGTTTACACCTCCACCGATTTTCACGGCCCATTTTTCTAAATAACGAAGTCCGGGTGTGGTTTTACGGGTATCTAAAATTTTGGTATTAGTAGATTCTAGCAGAGAAACAATGCGATGGGTTTTGGTAGCAATGCCACTCATGCGTTGCATGCAATTTAAAACCAAACGCTCTGCAATTAAAATAGAATGTGTACTTCCAGAAACGGTTAAAGCGATATCGCCAACTTTTACTGCTGCACCATCCTTCAATAATATATCAACCTTTAGATTAGCATCAACTTCATTAAAAATCTCAATAGCCAATTCAATTCCGGCTAAAATACCGTCTTCTTTGATAATCAGCTTTGCTTTTCCCTGAGTGCCGGAAGGAATGGTTGAAAGTGAAGTATGATCGCCATCACCAACATCTTCGGTAAGGGCATTTTTTATGAATTGATGTATAAGTTGAATATCCAAAACGTAGGCTTTATGCCGCAAAAATAAGAATTATTTGGCAAAACTTTGCTTAATTCCGATTTACCTTAGTCCTTAACAGGTTCAATTCTTAGCTCTGTGATCGAAAAGCTGGTATTAAATTTTTTCATCGTGATGGAAACCCTAAAAGTTTCTTTAGCGGTATTCAGGATAATTACGCCAAAACGATAATTTGGATTGGTATTAATTTTATGAAAAATACTTGTTTTAACCGGAGGGTGCTTCACGAAAAAATCTCTCAAAATCTGTTCACCTTGTGCTTTTGAGTAGACATCTTCTTCGTCAACTATGATTAGTTCTATAGTAGATGCAAAACTTTTAGCAATCTCTTTAGCGTTGCCAGCTTTAAAATACGAGGATAAATCATCGATAATATCAGCCTGGAAGGCTGTAGAACTATATAACGATGACAAACTAATAATGAATAAAAATAAGCTCCGGATCATTTCTGTATTTTATACAGAACCCTACAGCTAAAATTATGCCATTAGCATATCAAAAAAAGGATTTCTTAATTTGTATAAGCATCAATAAAGTTATATTTGCCATATAAACAAAACACTAAAACATGTTATACATGAAAATGTTTTAATGTGGATCAATAAATTTTACAATAAAGATGGTAAACGATAAAAAACTCGCGCTGATAATCCTTGATGGTTGGGGCTACGGAAAACAAGACAATTCTGATGCTGCTTATGCTGCCAACACTCCTTTTTTCGATTCGTTATTACAAAAATACCCAAATTCTAAGCTTGAAGCATCTGGTGAGGCTGTAGGTTTGCCAGCAGGACAAATGGGTAACTCAGAAGTTGGCCATATGAATTTAGGTGCCGGCCGTGTAGTTTACCAGGAACTTGGAAGAATCAATAAATCAATTACCGACAGAGAATTACACCACAACCCTATTCTGCTGAGCGCATTCGATTATGCTAAACAAAACAATAAAGCGGTACACTTTATAGGCCTGGTATCAAACGGTGGTGTGCATGCCCATATCGAACATTTAAAAGCTTTATGCGATGCGGCCAATGAAGCAAACGTACCAAATACTTTTGTTCACGCATTTTTAGATGGCCGTGATACGGATCCAAATTCGGGTTTAGGTTTTATTACCGATCTTCAAAACCACATTCAAAACACCAATGCCAAATTGGCTACCCTAGTTGGCCGTTATTATGCAATGGACCGCGATAACCGCTGGGAGCGTGTTAAACAAGCTTATGATGTTATGGTAAATGGCATTGGCGAGAAAACTCAGGATGCTTTGGCTGCCATTAAAAAATCTTATGCTGATGGCATAACTGATGAATTCTTAAAACCAGTTGTATTAACGCAGGATAACGGCGCTCCGGTTGCTACCATTCAAAATGACGATGTGGTGATCTGTTTCAATTTCCGTACCGATAGAGGTCGTGAAATTACTACTGCCCTAACCCAAAAAGATTTCCCTGAGCAGCAAATGCACAAATTGCCATTGTATTATGTTACCATGACAACTTACGACGAAAGTTTTGAAAAGGTAAACGTTATCTTCACCAAAGATGATTTAACCCAAACCATCGGCGAAGTATTGGCCAATAACAATAAAAACCAGATCCGCATTGCCGAGACTGAAAAATATCCGCACGTAACTTTCTTTTTCTCTGGAGGTAGGGAAACCGAATTTGCTAACGAAAAACGCCTTTTAATTCCTTCACCAAAAGTGGCTACTTACGATCTTCAGCCAGAAATGAGTGCTGCAGGAATTACTGATGCCATTACCAAAGAAATGGAAACAGGATGGGCTGATTTCATCTGCTTAAACTTTGCCAATCCGGATATGGTTGGCCATACAGGTGTTTTCGAAGCTGTAATTAAAGCAGTTGAAACTGCCGATAAGTGCGCTGAAACAGTAGTAAAAAAAGGTTTAGAACACGGTTATTCTTTTATTCTTTTGGCTGATCATGGAAATTCTGAATTTATGGTAAATGGAGATGGATCTGCCAATACCGCACATACCACCAATTTGGTTCCTTGCATTTTAATCGATAATGATTACAAAACCATTGCTGATGGTAAATTAGGCGACATTGCCCCTACTGTTTTAAAAATATTAGGTGTTGCCATTCCAGCAGAAATGACAGGAAACGTTTTAGTATAATGACTAAAAAACCTTATATCCTGGTATTTGCTTTGGCCTTATTTTCCTGTAACCAGCGAAAAGAAGCCGAAGCAAATACTGATTTTAAATATTTCGATATAAAAGGCTATTTCGGGAAAGAAATTTCGCGTATGCAGCAATTAAACCCCGATGTGGACAAAACCGTTAGCATAAATGAAGCTTCAGAAAACAAAAAGTCTAAAATTGCGGACTGGAACAAAGAATTAGCCATTTTTGTTAATGCCGACATCAATAAAACTTCATGGAAGGGAAGTTTTAAAACGGTTAAACAGAATGGAACTGATGTGTATACCTCTGACAGTAAGAAAATCCCGATCAAGAAAATTTCTGTAACACAGCATGGACAGCAGGTGGATAAAATAGAGATCATTATCGACAATAAAAATATCCTTTATCAATCGCAGGACACTTTAACTTATTATCCCGATAGTGTATATGCCATCAAAAAGAAACAGAAAATAAAGCTTTTAAACGAAAAGAAATATTCCATTATTGGAAAGCTGAAATAAAAAAAGGGGACCCGAAAAATATTCGGATCCCCTTTTCATCTTAGGCTAAATTTTATTTCAAACTCGCAATCTGCGCTTTATCATAAGTAACCCAATCAATAATATCTTTCCTTAACGGCTGCAAAGTCAATACCTTTTGAAAGTCTGCTATAGAGTTATTGAATAATGCCACACAAGCTGTTTTTTCTTCTTTTTTCTTGGCTTTAAAAGATTTAAAAATCGCATAGTCCTTGTATGCTAAGCCACGGTTCTGAAACATCTGGGCATCCTCATCTCCATTAATCTCGATTGCTTTTGTAAAATCTTTGAGAGATGCCAGATAAAAGTTTTCACGCATTGTATTTAACGATTCTTTTGGGTCGTTAGCAATTTTTAATCTTGCAATTCCGCGGTAATAATAAGCTGAAACCTCGGTTGGTTTAACAGTTAATAAACGGCTGTAAGTAGCAATACATTTCTCATATTCGCGGTTCTGAAAATACGAATATCCAAGCATCTGTAAAACCTGTGCATTATCAGGCGTTTTGGCATCGGCTTTTTCAAGTTGCGCAGCGGCAGTTTTATAGTCTCCTTTCATCATGGACTGCATACTTCTTTCATAATTGCTTTGTGCAAAACTAGCCGTTGATGAAAAAATAATGAGTCCTAAAATTGCCTTTTTAAAATAGTTCATGTATGAGTAATAAGTTTAACAAATCAAACGCCTATTAAAATTATAGGAGAATTTTTTCGCAATATAATTCTATTCTGATAATTTAAAAGTTTTTAATTTTCTTTCATTCAAAACCAAACGCGCCAAACATTAGCTTTAACGCTAAAATCAGCTTTATATGATATTAACGGAAATATTTATGTTACTCTGCCTTTTTAACATAAGATTAATACTATTTTCACTTTGGCACAAGAGTTGAATTTATTAACTTAATACAAAAATTAAACAAAGTGAATACGATTAAACTGCCAGTTTGTCGTTAGCGGAAAAATGTGATAATGAGTAAACAAGATATATTTGATTTCCATACGGCAATGCCAATCATCAATGAAGATACTGAGTTTTTTCCTTTAATGTCTCAACAGGACGAAGAGGAAATGAACAATGAGGAAACACCTGAAACGTTGGCCATATTGCCTTTGCGCAACACAGTTTTATTTCCGGGTGTAGTGATTCCCATTACGGTTGGGCGAGATAAATCAATTAAATTAATTAAGGAAGCCTACAAGGGAAATAAAATTATCGGAGTGGTATCTCAAAAGGATGTTTCGATAGAAGATCCTACTTTTGAGCAACTTAACACTGTTGGTACCGTTGCAAACATCATTAAGCTGTTGCAGATGCCTGACGGAAATACCACTGTAATTATACAGGGTAAACAACGTTTCAGCCTGATTGAAGAGGTACAGAACGAGCCTTATATTAAAGCAGTTGTTAAAAAGTTTGAAGAGCAGAAACACAAGGCAGATAAAGAGTTCAAAACGTTGATCGCTTCTATCCGCGAGATGTCTGCACAGATTATCCAGCTTTCTCCAAATATCCCAAGTGAGGCCAGTATTGCGCTTAAAAACATAGAGAGCAATTCATTTTTGATCAATTTTATTTCTTCAAACATGAATGCCGAAATGGCCGATAAGCAAAAAATCCTCGAAATGGATAAATTGCAGGAAAGGGCGCAAAAAGTAATGGAGCTTTTAATGGTTGAGCTGCAAATGCTGGAACTGAGAAACCAGATCCAATCTAAAGTGCGTACCGATCTTGATAAGCAACAACGTGATTATTTCTTAAATCAGCAGTTAAAAACCATTCAGGAAGAACTGGGTGGTAATTCTGCCGATTTGGAGTTTGATGCTTTACAGGAAAAAGCCAAAAAGAAAAAATGGGCTCAGGCAGTTGCAGATCATTTTGATAAGGAATTAGATAAGTTGGGTAGAATGAACCCTGCTGCTCCTGATTATTCGGTACAGTTAAATTACCTGGAACTACTTTTAGATTTACCGTGGAGTGAGTTTACAAAAGATAATTTCGACCTAAAAAGAGCACAGCGCATCTTAGATAAAGATCACTTTGGTTTAGAAAAAGTAAAGCAACGTATTATCGAATACCTGGCCGTACTAAAACTAAAGCGTAATATGAAAGCGCCGATTTTATGCTTGGTTGGCCCTCCGGGAGTTGGTAAAACATCTTTAGGCAAATCAATCGCAAAAGCTTTAGGCCGTAAATATGTACGTATGGCTTTGGGTGGTATCCGTGATGAAGCTGAAATACGTGGTCACCGTAAAACCTATATTGGTGCAATGCCAGGCCGTATCATTTCTTCAATCAAAAAAGCTGGGGCAGATAATCCTGTTTTTGTTTTAGATGAGATTGATAAAGTAGGTACTGATCACCGTGGCGATCCATCATCAGCTTTGCTGGAGGTTTTAGACCCTGAGCAGAATAATGCTTTTTATGATCATTATGTAGAGGTGGATTACGATTTATCCAACATCTTGTTTATAGCCACAGCAAACTCATTAAGCACCATACAACCTGCTTTATTAGATCGTATGGAGATTATTGAGGTAAACGGATATACCATTGAAGAAAAAATAGAGATTGCTAAAAAATACCTGTTGCCTAAACAGAAAGAAAATCATGGCTTGCAAACTAAGGATATCAGCCTTAAACCTGCGTTGATTGAGAAAGTGATTGAAGATTACACAAGAGAATCGGGCGTTCGTGGTTTAGAGAAAAAAATAGGTTCGTTGGTGCGTGGTGTAGCTACAAAAATTGCCATGGAAGAAACCTACGAAGCAAATTTAACCAACGATGATGTAGAGCGTATTTTAGGTGCACCAATTTACGATAAGGATTTATATGAAGGCAATGAAGTTGCTGGTGTAGTAACAGGTTTAGCCTGGACAAGTGTTGGTGGCGATATTTTATTCATCGAGTCGAGTTTAAGTCCTGGAAAAGGGAAATTAACTTTAACGGGTAACCTGGGTGATGTAATGAAAGAATCGGCAGTGATTGCTTTAGCTTACTTACGTGCCCATGCGGCAGAATTTGGCATAGATTATACTTTATTTGATAACTGGGATGTTCACGTTCACGTTCCGGCTGGTGCTACGCCAAAAGATGGCCCCTCAGCAGGTGTAACCATGCTTACTGCTTTAACTTCGGCATTTACACAACGTAAAGTAAAACAACATTTAGCCATGACAGGTGAGATTACCTTGCGTGGAAAAGTGCTTCCGGTAGGTGGTATAAAAGAAAAAATACTGGCTGCAAAAAGGGCAAATATTAAAGAAATTATCCTTTGCAAAAGCAACCGTAAAGATATTTTAGAGATTAAAGAGAGTTACATTAAAGATTTAACATTCCACTATGTAACCGAAATGAGCGAGGTAATCGATTTAGCCCTTACGAAGAATAAGGTTAAAAAACCATTAGATTTAAGCGTTAAAATTGCTCCGATTGTAAACTAATTGGTAAATCTTTTGGATTAACAATCAAAAATCCAATTACAATAAATACTTTTATAGTCCCGATAATCATCGGGACTTTTTTTATGAGATCAATTTTAACTACAATAATTTTTTGCCTGGTTGTTTCTACCGGTTTTGCCCAATCTTTTAAAAACGAATTTGGTTTTAAAACCGAAAACGATGCTTATCTGGCTACTTTAAACGACCGTTATTATACCAATGGGTTGTTTATCTATTTCCGCCATACAATTAATACCGAAAAATTATCGGATAAAATAGAGAAAAAAACCTACGAAATTTCTGCCGGACAGAAAATGTACACGCCTTATTGGGGGCAGGTGCCCAACAAAGCAGATCAGGACAGGCCTTTTGCAGGTTACCTGTATGCAGGTGGTGCCTATTCTGTTTTTTATAAAAATGAAAGTGTTTTAAAAACCAGTATAGAATTGGGGACGGTTGGACCAAATTCACTTGCCCAGGATGCGCAACGTTTTCTGCACAAAACAGTAGGCTTTTATACGCCTGCAGGCTGGGATTATCAGATTAAAAATGAAGTAGCTGTAAATTTCGCGGCCAATTATAGCAAATTGCTTTTCAGACCAGAGGACCCTATTTTTGATATCAGCGGACAGGGTTATGCCAATTTAGGCACAACTTTTTCAGGTTTGGGCGCATCAGCACTTTTAAGGATTGGTAAATTAAATCAATTATTCAACAGTGCTTACCACAATGCCGTAATCGGAAATTCTAAAACAAAAAGTTTAAATAAATCGGAATTTTTCTTTTACGTAAAACCACAGCTTAATTTTGTGGCTTATGATGCTACGATACAGGGAAGTCTATTTAATAATAACAGTCCGGTTACATTTGGCGTAAAACCGATTGTTTATGAGCAACAGTTCGGGGTTAATTATAGCTCCAGACGCTTTACAGCTGATTTTAATGTGATTTTTAAAACAAAAGAGGTAAAAAGCGTTGCAAAAGCACAGAATTACGGTGGTTTGAGCTTATATTACAGGTTTGGGAAGAGTTAGGTTAATTGGTTAATTGGTAATTAACTGATAATTGGACCCTGATAAAGGTTAATTTTTTAAATTGCTTAACTGGTTAATCGATAATTACAGACTATGAAAAAAGTGATTTTCTGTACAATTTTATTATTCATACTCGGTGTGTTTATCTATAATTTGTATCCTGAAATGAAATTGCCTGCCAATGCGGAAATTGATTATATCCTTGTAAAAAAATCTGACCGGCAATTATTGGCTTATTCAAAGCAAAAGCTGGTTAAAACCTATAAAATTTCATTAGGCAATAGTCCTATTGGACATAAAGAATATGAAGGTGACGAAAAAAACCCAGAGGGAGTTTATACCATCAACGCCAAAAACCCCAACAGCGGTTACCACAAAAATCTTGGCGTATCTTATCCAAATATAAAAGATGTAGAAAAAGCCAAATTACTAGGCAAGGATTCTGGTGGCGACATTAAAATACATGGAATCAGAAACCATATGGGTTTTATTGGTAAATTTCAAAGGCTTTTTGATTGGACTAATGGCTGTATGGCTTTAACCAATACGGAAGTAGATGAATTGTATTATGCCGTAAAAATCGGCACTAAAATAGACATCAGACCTTAAATTTTATTTTGGATTTGAGAGAATAGGTTATACAATAAAGGGCGGTTAAAATCGCCCTTTATTGTTTTTACTAATTTGTGAGTTTTACTGTTTTAGCTGCATAATATTGATCGAGGTAAGCTTTTACTTCAGCTTTTTTAGCGGCATTATCAATAAAACTATATAGCGGAGCCAAACCGTCATCTGAAGCGCCTATAAAAGTTGCTTTATCTTCTGTAGTGGAAGCCACCCAATTGTTAAGATTCACAATAACCCTGTTATTTATGGTTTCGGGTTTTAATTTGCTAATATCACCTCCTGTTGAACTATAATAAATCTGGGCAGAAGTATTATCATTTAAATTGCGTAGGATAGGCTCATCCAGGTAGCCGGTAGGCAAGCCAAATGTCCTTTTTAACGTATAACGTAATCCTTCCATAATAATCGCCCCCCGTCTCTCGTTCTGAGGTGCTTCTGCCTGGTAAACAACGTCGAATTTAGAACCTATTTTTATGTTTGTTAAAACATGTGTTCCATATTTATTAACAAGTTCCTGAGCAGATAATAAAGTAATATCCCTCTTGAAATCAGCAGTTAAAAAATTATTTACCGACTGTTCGTAATAAAACTTATATACTTTCCAGATCATGTAATATGAATAGTGTCCGTAAACATACTTTTTATCAGTAGCATCTGTTCCCGGGAATACCTGATTAATGGTGTTTCCAAAGAGTTTTAAGCCCTTTGTTGTATTATATGAATTAGAGAATTTTGTTGATAAATCAACGGCACTTTCTGCCTGAATAGTCCTCCAGGAAGATTCCGTACCTCTTATGGATACAACGTTATATTTTCTGTCGGCATCATAAGCAGAAATATCGACTACATTGGCCCTTACAGAAGATAGATCATTAAATTTGTCTGTAACATCATATCCGAACCCTAAAAAATTAAAGGTTGTTGATGATGGGTACAAAGGTTGGGTATCCTGTGTTGCTCCCTTAACGGTAAAGGCAATATCGGGCGATAGTTTTTCTTCGGGAACAGGATTTGGAATTTCTTCGGAGTTTTTCTTGCAGGCGGCAAGTGTGGCCATGAGGGCCAGCGCTAAAATAGTTCTTTTCATTTGGTTTAATATTTGTGTGTGTGCCCAGTACCGTCAATTTTTATGCCATTGACATCCACAAATTTCAAACTTGGCTATGTTTTTCCAAAAGACAAATTAAACCAAAAAAAAGTAGTAGAAAAAGACAACTAAAACATTAGAAATCAATTATTTTCCTATTTCTCTTCTTCTCAGCCGTTGAAGCTTTATTTTTTAACCTTTTTTCGATAACACCT
Organism: Pedobacter jeongneungensis; assembly: GCF_000633455.1. Taxonomy (GTDB): domain Bacteria; phylum Bacteroidota; class Bacteroidia; order Sphingobacteriales; family Sphingobacteriaceae; genus Pedobacter; species Pedobacter jeongneungensis_A. The sequence goes on along the minus strand of NZ_AYMG01000013.1, from coordinate 7,360 downwards.
TTAGGAATTTTAGTTGGTTTTCGTTTTTTCTGTACAACAAGTGATCTTTTTAATAAATCGATCAGTTTTACAATGGTTTTTTCCTTATTTAACAGCTGGCTCCTGTCTTCCTGCGAAACGATGTGCAAAAGTCCTTCAGTATCAAGGCGATGCTGAAGTTTTTCTTTTAAAAGTGCTTTCTCTTGCTCATTAAAGTGTTCGAAAGCATCAATACTAAAAATAAGCTCTACCTTACTCGAAACTTTATTTACATTCTGTCCCCCTTTGCCCCCACTTCTGGAAGTTTTGAAAGTAACTGACCGTAAAATTTCTTCTTTTGTAGGCAACATGCTGCAAAAGTAAGAATTTGGAAATAAAAATAACTTACTCTCCTTCTTTGGTTTCGCTAACTTTACTTCTAAGGCCAACAATATCTTTATCCAACTGGTAAATTCCTCCCCTGTCGTTGCCCACTAATTGCAGTTTTTCCAACATGGTTTTTGCCATTTTTTCTTCTTCCAACTGTTCATCTAAATACCATTGAAGGAATTTAAAGGTGAGGTAATCTTTTTCGTTTAGCGAAAGTTCTACCAGATCGTTAATACTCTTCGATACCAATAATTCATTATCCAGAAAATCCTGAAAAACTTCTATCACTTGTCCGAAAGAGTTTTTGGGCATATCTAAAGCCGTCACAATGGCATGTCCGTCGCGGTCGTTAATATAATGGATCAGTTTAAGCATGTGGTGGCGTTCTTCATCACTCTGGCGGTAGAAAAACTCAGTATAACCTTCTAAACCGGGTTGTGTTTCCAACCATGAGGCAATGCCCAAATATACTTGTGATGATTCGGCTTCTAGTTTAACCTGGTTATTCAGGGCCGCCTGCATTTTTTCTGATAACAACATAATGGTGTATTTAATTTAACTATAAACACATCCGGTAAATCAATGTTTTAGCATTATCTTGTTTAGAATCTATCTTTATATCCTTAAAAAATTCAGCATTCTGTTTCTATTTTTTACCTTTGTGCTACGATGAAGAAAAACCTGGTAATAGCAATAGATGGCTATTCATCTTGCGGAAAAAGTACATTAGCAAAGGCACTGGCTAAAAAATTAGGTTTCATTTATGTAGATAGCGGGGCGATGTACCGTGCCGTTACGCTCTATTTTTTAAGAAATAATATTGATGTTGCTGATGACGCTAAAGTTGTTGATGCTTTACAGCACATTGAACTGAATTTCCACTCCCGCGATTACGAATCGCACATTACCCTTAACGGCGAAGAAGTTTCTGATGAAATCCGTTTAATGCCTGTTTCTGAAAATGTAAGCGAAGTTTCGGCACATAAAATTGTACGCCATGAAATGGTGAAACAACAGCAACGTATGGGTAAATCTAAAAACATCGTAATGGATGGCCGTGATATTGGCACCACTGTTTTTCCTGATGCACCGGTAAAATTCTTTATGACGGCTGATCCAAAAATCAGGGCCGAACGCAGGTTTAAAGAACTGGAAAGCAAAGGCAATAACGAAACTACCCTGGAAGAAGTTTTCGAAAACCTTGCCCACCGCGATTATGCCGATACCACCCGTAAAGAAAGTCCGTTAGTGAGGGCCGACGATGCCGTGATACTGGATAATACTGATCTTACCCAACAAGAACAATTGGATTTTGCGTTGGAAAGGGTGCAGCCGTTTTTGGTTCATTAGTTCAATGGTCAATGGTTTAATAGTTGATGGTTAATGGCCCAATTCATTATTCTGAAGTGCCAAGAATCTTAAAATAGATTTTGGTTAATTGTTTAAATCGGTTAACCGACACCCGAGCTATGCTACCGGACTTAACTAGCAGCCCTTCGACTCCGCTCAGGGTGACATACCGAGGAAATAGCTGATTGTTTATTTTAGTCAGTTTATCTACCACCAGACGATCAACCATTAACTATCTAACCATCGACCCTATATTTCATTTACTCCAAACGCTCAACTCCAAACTGATCGGCTACCTAACTATCACCCGTGAACCATCAGACTATTGACCTTTGACTTCAGAAAAAAATTCATATTTTTAGCACCTAACCCAAATGTTGCTATGAAATTAAAATCAATTTACCTTACCGTATTATTTCTATCCCTCTTTATCTTAAATGTGAATGCCCAAAAAGGCTGGATCAACCTGTTTAATGGAAAAGATTTAAAAGATTGGAACATTAAAATTGCAAAACACGACTATAAAGAAAATTATGCCAACACTTTCCGTGTAGAAAACGGTGTAATGAAAGTGAGTTATGATGGCTACAAAGAATTTGACCAGCAGTACGGACATATTTTCTACAAAAAACCTTTTTCAGCATATCTTTTAAAAGTAACTTATCGTTTTGTTGGCGAACAGGCTAAAGGCGGCGAAGGCTGGGCCACCCGTAACAGCGGCGCCATGTTGCACTGCCAGGATCCGGCAACGATGTTAAAAAACCAGGATTTCCCCATTTCTATCGAAGGGCAGATTTTAGGTGGAGATGGCGAACACGAGCGCCATACCAGTAATGTATGTACACCGGGAACGCTGATTAATTATAATGGAAAATTGTTTACGCCACATTGTTTAGATTCTAAATCGAAAACCTATGCAGGCGACCAATGGGTAACAGCAGAATTTTTAGTACTGGGCGATTCGGTTGTTAAACATATCATTGCCGGCGAAGTGGTATTAGAATATACCAAACCTCAGATTGGTGGCGGCAATGTTTCTAATTTCGATCCGAAAGTTAAAATTGATGGTAAACCTTTAACTTCTGGTTATATTTCTTTGCAAAGCGAAAGTCATCCGATAGAATTTAAAACGGTACAACTTTATGATTTAGAAGCTTATATGAAAGATAAAGCAAAGCTGGATAAAGTATTGGCTAAAATATTAAAAGAGTAAACCATATCGGTACTCATTTGTTAAATGATGATGTAAAAACCTTACACCTAAATTTACACGATGCTCAATATCCCTTTATTTAAACGCGTTACCCTATTATTCTTTCTTTTTGTTGCCAACATTGCCTTTGCACAAAAAGCCTATCAGGTAAAAGATATTCCCGATCCTAAAAATAATGGCGGAGGTTATGTTAGCGACCCTGATAGCATTTTAGGAATCGATGCCGTTTCGCATCTTAATAGTACCATTGCAGACTTCGAAACAAAAACGAATGTTCAGGTGGCAGTGGTGGTGGTTAAAGATTTCGACCACGATAAAGAGGATTTCGATTTTGCTTACGAGTTGTTTAACACCTGGGGAATAGGTTCGAAGACCAGTAATAATGGCCTGCTATTATTTATTTCGAAAGAGCGCCGAAAATACCGGTTTATTACAGGTACTGGTGCTGAAGGTGTTTTGCCTGATGTAAAACTGAAACATATTGCTGAGCAGCAGCTTTTACCGGCATTTAGAGAAAACGATTTTGCCACCGGAATTACCAATACCATTAATGCCATTGGTGAAATTATTTTAAACCCGGAGAATAAATCGGAGCTTAATCAATTTTTCACTCAACACGACAACAGTAATAATTTAGAAAATTTCTGGTTACCTACCGGGGTAATCTGCCTGCTTTTTTGGGGAGTATTTAAAATTGTGAACAGGCAGGCTAAAAATACAATCATAACACCCAAAGCAGATAATAGCAAATATGATAAGATTGGTAAAGGCTGTGCAGTGGCCATGATGATCACTTTTGTAACTTGCTTTATATTTTTCTTTTTTAGGGGCTTTGAATTAATTGAAAAAATAAGGCTGAAAGATATTCCAATTATTTTATATGTTATTCTGGCTATTGTACTTTTCGGCAGGTACCTTTTCCACATCTCAGCATTGCGGAAAATGCACAATGACGATAAAAACTTCTTTAATTCGGTAAGCACCTTTAACAAAAAGAATTTTTGGCTGATTATTTTTTCTCCACTTGTCCTGATTACCATTATTACCTATTTATTCAAAAGGGTTAAAAATATCAGTCGCTTTAAACCAGTTCTGGATAGCAAAAATCAGGAAATGGTGCGTGTAGACCGCGACCTAAATATTGAGGGTGAACCTTTTTTAACAAGAGGGCAACGCAAAGAGGAAATAGTAAAAGCCTATGATTACGATATTTGGGAAAGTACAGACCATAAGGAACATATCATTAAAGCATGGCCCGCCGAAGCTTATAACAGCTACACTGAATGCCCAGATTGTTATTTTAGAACCTACCAACTCAACAAACGCGTAACCACAAAACAGGCTACTTATAGTCATGAGGGGCAGGCGAAACTGATAAATGAATGTAGTTTTTGCAAAAAAACAGAATTTATAAAGTGGATTACACTGGCCATGCTGGTCGAATCCAGTTCATCGTCCTCTTCTTCAAGCAGTAGCAGCAGCTCTTCCTCTTCATCAAGCAGTAGCTGGGGTGGCGGAAGCAGTAGTGGTGGTGGTACAGGCGGAAGCTGGTAGTGTTAACTCAAATTAAATGACCAGGAAAAACATTTTGATCACACTAGCCATATTCGTTGTTCTGCTCGTCATCTATCTGGCTAAGTTTACGGCTATTAATGTAGCGCTATCTAATCTATCATTCCCTGGCCGTCTTAAACATTACCCCTATTTGAATCAAGGCGCCCAATCAGAAAATTTTGAAGTGGATTATCTTTTCTACGATCCGGCAAATATAGATTACGATACCAAAACAGGTAATTTTATCATTACCACGGCACATGTAAACCAGGATTTCGAAGTATACCATAAACTCGATGCAAAGGGAAATGCAACAGATTCACTGGTTAACGATAGTAGTGCCATTCACACCTTTCATAACGAAGGCGTAGTTTTTGGCGAAGATTATTTTATCGATTGGTGTACATCGGGCAATAAAAACAGACAGCCTTTTGTTGATTTTTTGAACCATGATTTTAAAATGGATGAAAAGGTATGGGAAGAAATTTTTGAAGCCAATTACAAAAATGCAACTGCAGTAACTTATAAACCATCAAAAGACTGGCATTCTTTAACTTTTTATTTTAAAACGGAGAAAGGCTGGCTGGCCATGAATACCCTCAAAAATGATGAGCGGATTTATCAGGATATGGGTTCGGAAAATGAACTTGATTTTAAGGGTTATCCGGTTAAAGGAAATCGATTTGTTGCTTTAAAAAGCAGTATGACCGGAAAATACCCATTATTGAGCTACAAAAATCGAAATGAGGGAGAAAATAGCCCATACAACTGGAAAGACCCTAAAAACCCCATCAATTTAAAGTATTTTAAAAAGGAGAACTTACAGGGCCGGGCGCCATATACAGGACTACCTCAAACCTGGGGTGGCGACGCTTATTTAACATTAAAACATAAAAATCAATCAATCCGGTTTAAAGAAATTGCGGTTAAAGACGTTGGATTTTCTACTGAACCACAAATTAACCTTGATTTATATCAGGTACCACAGGCATTTGAAAATAAATCGGATGTTGCTTTTATTATCCTTTCTTATGGAACAAATATAGGCGACCGTGGTGGAAACGGACTTTATGAGATTAAAAGAAAATAATGATCAGTCATTTTCTAACGCCTGATCTGGTGTAGGATAAAAATTATAAAAAAAATCTTTTCCCATCTTCTGGAACCATTACTAAAAGAATTTCTATTTTTGGCATAATAATGGCTCGTTATGCATCTTAATTTGATGCCTTTTATGCAGTTAACGCTCTGTTAAAGCATCTATCAAAAACAACAACATGACTAGAATCTTATTCCTATTTTTTGCCCTCATTATCTTTTCTACCAGCGTAAATGCGCAAGATATGTACCGAGTTACCGCCGATAAATTACGTGTTAGGGCAACTAAAGATTCGAAAAGCAAGGTTATTGGATCGATTTCTAAAAATGAAAATATAGCTGTATTAGAAGCTAGTGATGCTAAATTTTATAAAGTAAAATTAAAAAACGGCGAAGGTTGGGCCAGTAAAGATTTCTTAGAAAAAATTGCTCCGGCAGCTAAACCAACTACTCCGCAAGCCAATACACCGCAGCCAAGTGCCACCACTCCAACAGCTACAAGCAATGATATGTACCGCACGACAACCGATGATTTGCGGGTTAGGGAAAAAGCAGATCCGAAAAGCAAAATTATTGGACACCTGCCTAAAGATGAAAATGTTGCTGTTATCGATTCATCAAACACAAGTTTCTATAAAATTAAAGTAACCAATGGCGAAGGATGGGTTAGTAAAGAGTTTTTAGTAAGAATTTCTCCTGTAGTTAAACCCGCAGATAAAACAACAGTTGCCGCATCGGTACCTTTACAAACCAAGAGTTATACCAACATTATCTTTTTTGCCGTTGTTGCCTTAATACTGATCACAATATTATATTTTTCGATCAAATATGCGAGTGGAAATAAATTTCTAATCGGTTTTGCGGTTATTGTGATCCTGGTAATCGGTTATTTCTGTTTCATCACCTTTATACAAGAGAAAATAGTTTCGGGCACCTTTGCCAGCACTGAAGACATACAATACAAAACCTTCAATTTTAAATCGAAAGATTCTGTAACGGTTGCCGATGCTTATAAGGATTCAATCTTTACCTCTAAATATGTAATTGATGGTGATATGATCAAATTATACGATCAGCAAAACACCATTATGCTATTGATCAGGGATGACCATACCTTAATTGGCGAGGGTTTTACCAGGGGAACGTTTACAAAAAAATAAATCTACCACTTACCAAACGTTCCTACGGAACGAAAAAAACATATATTTTTTTTCTACCCATGATTCGTCCCGATGGGACGGCAAATATTGTTATTGCCGTTTATATTTAATTGACACTTTTTTTTCATTGCTGTAGACCTTCCTGGCAAAATGGAAAAGATTGATTAAGAATTTATTTAACAGACATTTTAAACCATTGCCTGTAAACCGCCCCAGCCGGACGGCAAATATTATTATTGCCGTTTATATTTAATTGACACTTTTTTTTCATTGCGGTAAAACGTCCTGGCAAAATGGAAAAGATTAATTCAGAATTTATTTAACAGACATTTTAAACCATTGCCTGTAAACCGCCCCAACCGGACGGCAAATATTGTTATTGCCGCTTATTTAATTCACACTTTTTTTTCATTGCGGTAAACCTTCCTGGCAAAATGGAAAAGATTGATTAAGAATTTATTTAACAGACATTTTAAACCATTGCCTGTAAACCGCCCCAGCCGGACGGCAAAAATTATTATTGCCGTTTATATTTAATTGACACTTTTTTTTCATTGCGGTAAAACGTCCTGGCAAAATGGAAAAGATTAATTCAGAATTTATTTAACAGACATTTTAAACCATTGCCTGTAAACCG
>NZ_AYMG01000012.1 GCF_000633455.1 Pedobacter jeongneungensis | reverse complement strand
GCTGAAAAAGCCTTCTCGCCATGACGACTAAAGCGAGTATTTCACCTCATATTCCCTGCCCTTTTCAATCATCACTTCAAAAATTCCTTTTGAAACCTCTTTTACTTCGGCACCTTTAACCACAGGTTTTGATTTACTTTTAATTCTTAATTTCCCAATTCCAGTCGCAGAAGAAACCCTGATTTCTTTTTTACTGCAATACACAACGATATCGCCATTAGCAGTAGGCACTTTGCCCTCCATCCACTCCAGGCCGCCTAAATTTGGTTCGATGGTGTAGGTTTCGTAACCTGGTGCGGTAGGTTGAACGCCCAGATAATATTTTCCCAATAAATAAATCGGACTGGCTCCCCAGGCATGGCAAAGGCTTTTTCCAAACGGGCGACCATACATTTCCAAATGCTCAGTTCCTTTTTTATCCGGATTATATTCTTCCCAAAAAGAAGTGGCGCCCAATTTTAACATGCCACCCCAGTAGTTTTTCATTTCCTTTAAAACATAAGGTTGCTCGCCCATGGCACAAAGGGCTTCCAATTCATAAAAACGCATATAAGGTGTGGTAATTTTGGCTACTTTATCATTTAAGAGTACATTTTCTTTAACGGCTAATTTTTGTTCCGGGCTAAAATAATCAAAGAAAATACCGAACATATTGGCATACCTGGTTACGTTATCAGTCTGCTTATCGTCAATTCTGCTATGCACCAATGCTTTTTTTTGCTGATTCCAATAAAGTTCAAAGATTTTTGCTTTCAATTCTTTTGCTTGCTCGTCATACTTTAAAGCACCCTCCGCATCATTGGCTAATTTGGCACATAAAGCCATGGTTTCTAAACTTCTGGCATATAATAACTGCTCAAAACTTACCTCGCCATCTTTGCTCAATTTATCGGCCCAATCAATAAAAATCCAATCACCGGGCATCCATTCCAGTAAACCATTTTTGTTTTTTCGACCATCGATATAAGTCATTAACGATTGCATGCGGGGATAAATATCCTGCACAAACTTTTTATCGCCGGTAAATTTGTAGTAGTCGTAAATTCCTAAAAACCAATAGAAAGAATAATCCATAATGGTATTGATGTGCGCCGTTACCGGATCTTTACCACGCTGAGCCAATAAGGTTCTTTTTACCGTTGGTGCATCAAAAAAAGAATAATAATTCATCAGGTAACTTTGATAAGCATCTCCGCTCCAAACCCATCTGTCGCGTTTTATGCCATCGATAAAAAACTCCCTTGTGTTTAAGTGGAAGGTGTATTTGGCTACATCGTAGATTTTATTAAGCTCTGCATCTGATGATTTAAAACTTCCGCGTTCGGTTACCGGAGCATATTCATACAACATGGAAACGGAATCAGCAGAAACACCATTTCCAGGTTGAAAATTCACATATCTGAAGGCTTTGGAAAGTGGCATAATGGAATCCTTTTTCTGAGCGAGGTCGATATCCAGGTAATCTAAAGTTTCACATTTTTCGGTCGATAAGGCCTCTTCTTTAGATTCTCCATAATAAATATTCAGGCTCCCTTTTCCTTTCAAGCCATGTACTTTTATGAAACCAAAGGTTTCTTTGCCGAAATCGGAAATTGTGCCATTGTTGATTTTTTCGAATTTAACCGCAGATTGCGCTATAACCGGCAATTTAAATTGAGAAGGCAATTGGTTCGGATCGTTTAAGTTCCACGAACCAGCAGAAACAAATGTGGTTCCTGATTTATCTGAAGTTTTCCCGCTGGCATCAATCCATTCTTTATCTTCAAAAGTGGTCAGCCAGGTTTCGTCTGATACTACAGTTTTGCCCTGAACGTAGATTGCCGGAACATGCGCCTGATTGTAAACTTTTAAGCTCAATTTATGCTTTCCGGCAGGAATTTGGATGCTTTTCGGAAAACCGGAAATGGCCTGACCATCAATTTTTACATTATAGGTGCCTTCTACAAAAAGTTTAACTTCTTCGGGTTGCGTAAGGTTAAATTCTTTATGAAAATCGACCAAAACATAGTGACTGTCCATTTTCCAGAATACAGGAAAAAAGGAGCCTCTTTCTGTTCTGCGGTTCTGCATTACATTGCTCATGTAAATATCGAAATCGCCAGGGTACCAGATCCAGGAGGCTTTTTGGGCGAAGAGCTGAACAAAGGAGCCACTGAAAATGGTGAGCAGGATTATTTTTTTTAAAGTTTTCATATCTTTTATTTTTTAGCCACAGATTGACACAGATAAACACGGATTTTTATATCTGTCTGTATCCTTTTCATCTGTGGTTCATTTATTACTTTCATTTTTTAATTTGTGCGTTATTCCAGCGCAGGCGGGAATCTTAATGGACAAATGCTTTACGATTCCCAATCGACCCGATAGCTATCGGGTTGGGAATGACGATCCTTCTAATTTTAATGTCCGTTAAAGAAGATATAAAGTGCAACCATAACGATGGCAAGTGCTATCCACGAAATCCAAACCGCTTTGGCTGGTTTTTCAATATTAGCCTGATGTTCTTCATTAACCGTATAAATGCTAGGTGATCGATCTAACAAGGAAATCAGGATGGCAATAATCAATAAGCCGGCGAAAATGAAAAAAGACAGCATTAAATAGTGCGGCCAAAAGGGAAATTTGTTTGAGGGCAAAATCCACAGATAAGTTACCCCTATGCCTAAACTTAAGATTGAGCCAATAGAAAGCGTGAAGTTTACTGCTTTTCTTGTGGTTTTTTTCCAGAAAACGGTAAGCAGGAATACCACTGAAAGTGGCGGGGCAATAAAACCCAAAACGGATTGAAAAACATCGAATAGATTCAATCCTTTAATGTTATCGATCGCCAGCACAACAATAACAGCAAATATACAACCAGCCACAACGCTCCATCTTCCGATGCTGATAATCTGTTTATTACTGGCCTGAGGATTGATTTTCTTGACATAAATATCCATGGTAAAAACGGTACTTAATGAATTTAAGGATGAACCAATGGTACCCACCAAAACAGCAATCAATACCACGATCACCAAACCATTCATTCCCGGAGGAAACAGGTTGGTTACCATCGTCATGTAAGCTTCGTTAGGATCCTTTAAGCCAGGAAATAATACATAACAAAGGATACCTGTACCAATAAATAATGGCAGGGAAAGGATTTTTAACCAACCGATAAAACTCACACCCAACTGACCCTGTTTTAGGTTTTTTGCGCCTAATACCGATTGCACCATCGATTGATCGGTACAGAAAAAAGCCACAGCAGCAACGGGGTAACCTAATAAAATGGCATACCATGGGTATTTGGGATCGCTAGCCGGTTGCACCAAATTCCAGAAATGATGTGGTGTTTTGGCATATAAAGCTGAAATACCTCCAACTTTGTTTAAGCCTAAAAGCATTAAAGAAAGTGAAACGGCAATTAGTAAAATCATCTGGAAAACATTCACTTTGGCAATAGCTTTTAATCCGCCGAAAAAGGTAAATAGGCCTGCAAAAGCGACTAAAACAGTAACAGATTGCCACATGGGAATACCTAAAATCTGCCTCACCAAAAAACCTCCTGCAAATAAACCCAGCGATAACCAGGAAATTAAAATCTTCACCAATGCATACCAGGCTAATATATTTTGAGTAGAATCACCATAGCGGTTGCCCATAAATTCGGGCATGGTACTCACCTTTGCTGCGAGGTACTTTGGAGCGAAAACAATCGCAAGTAAGAATAGAAATATAAAAGCATACCAATCAAAGTTGACAGCCACAATACCCGTACTGTAGCCGATACTGGCAAAAGCCAATAACATAGACGGACCAACATTGGTACCCCACATATTAAAGCCAATGCTGCTCCAGTTCAGGGATTTATTGGCGAGAAATAAGGTTTCATCTTCGCTCTTCTTTTTCGAAAAACTGGCCCGGTACCCTATAATCATCAGGATAACGAGGTATGCGATGACGATGATGTAATCTAAATTGGTTAAACGTTCTACAATGTTTCCCATTGGTTTATTTGGTTAGTTTGCTAGTATGGTTTCGATAGTTTTAGCCAAAGATGAACACGGATAAACACAGATTTTATGGCTAATCTTTTCGTCATTGCGAGGAGGTACGACAGCTTGCCCCGATTTCTCGGGGAAGCAATCTTTCATGCAAAATAGATTGCTTCGTGTCTCGTAATGACGATATTTCTTTTAAAGTCCTATCGATTCCCTTGTAATCTGATTGGCTTTCAAAATATCATCTATCTTTACCGGCAATCCGGTTTCTAAAGATTGATCCATAGCCTGTAATAATGCCACCGTACCGATTCCTTCTTTTAAATCAGGATAGGCTGTAAAATTATTATTGATGCTATCCGCAAAATATTCAAGATAATTTTGGTATTCTCCGGCATGGTGACTTTGCCCTTCAAAACGGAAGTAATGTTTTAAGGTGGAGTCGCCCCAGGTAATAATCTTTTCCTCACCTGTTTTAGTGGTAACGGAATAACGCAGCTCATGATAATCGGCCTGACTAGCGCCTTCTGTACCACGCAGGATGCAACTCATGCCACTGTCGCGGCTTGCGGGTTGTGTTGGTCCGGTATAAGCACCACTAACCCTTGCAATTCTACCATCTTTTGCCTTAAAAATAAAGTGCATGGTATCCTGATTTTTTAAACCAGCCTTTAACCCGTTGCTGCTTAACATGCCATAGCCCATTACTTCCTCAATATCAGGCAAATACCAACGGATAAAATCTGCCGGGTGACTTAAACCTCCGTAAAGCCATTTAAAAGATTGTTTTAACGACCAGCCTTTTTCCAAAAACCAACGGTGATCGGCATGGTAATGACTTTCTATGGTAATCAGTTCGCCAATTAAACCTGCGTCAAAGTCTTTCTTCTGGCGCATGGCAGGCTCAAAAAAACGGGAACTCTGTCCGACGAAAATTTTCTTTCTTGATTTTTTAGCAAGTTCCAAAAGTTCATTTGCATGTGCCAGGTCGTCAATAAATGGTTTGGTGCAAACCACATGTTTCCCATGTTGAAGCGCCAGTTTTATGTGCTCAAAATGCAAATGATCGGGTGTGTAAATCGCAATCATATCGATTTTGTCGCTGGTTAACATATCCTCGTAGTTCGTTGTCCAGTTTTGAAAATCAAATTCTAAAGCCCGCTCTTCGCAAAGCTTTTTATTGGCATCACACATCTGGATCAGCTTAAACTTTTTGCTTGCCAATGATGCAGAAATGGTGCTTCTGCCCTCTCCTAATCCTAAAATCCCTAATCTTAACATGATATTATTTTTATAAGCGTTATTGTTTTTATAAACTGTTGTCATTCTGACGCAGGAAGAATCTCTAACCGAACTGCACCGAAGCCCCCGTCTTATCCGAGTTTTTTGTTGTGCTATAATTTGAGCCAGTTTTCCATTGTAAAGAGATCCTTCGTGCCTCAGGATGACATACTAAAAATATTACTCAACCGGTTTAAAAAACACCCAAACCTCATCAGGTTTTGTGCCTTCAATTCCTTCCTGGTATTTTTTCATTATTGTATTCCATTCATCCACTTTTGGATTGTTTATGGTGGTTTTTGGATTTAAATCATCTAATTTTTTTCCTTTTGGGATACTGATGATTAAGATTAACTGTCTGTCTTTTTTAAAAATGGCCAGTCGTTGAAATTCTGCATTACAAAAGCCTTTTGATATTTCAGGCCATTTCTCAAACTGAGTTTTATGGTAGTTCAGGTATTCAATTTGCATCTTTTCGTCTTTCACTAAATTTGCCGATAAAATGATGTTGTCCCATTCTGCCACAGGTTTGTCCCCACAATTCTTCTCCCGGTTGAAATCGTAAAATAAATCGTCGTAAAGTTTGATTTCAGTAGCATTTAAGCGTTTTAAAGTCTGTTGTAAACTTTCAGCCTTTAAACTGGAGGTATAAATGACCAGTCGGTTATTCCATTTGTAAATCGCGCTTGTCAGAAGATTATTTTCCTTCGCGAAAGTTTTTAAAGCATGATCTGTAGGAAGGTTGGAAGATTTAAAAATCAACTCAAAAACGACAGATTGATCTACGGCCTGATTTATTGCGCTATTAGAATATGCTGCTTTTTCTTTTAACAGGTATTGAAAGGTTTTTTCTAAACCAGCATGCTGTTTGATTTTTTCGGATACCTTTGGACCGTTATCTTCCCATAAATTATCTGGTCCGTTGGCATTTTGAAGGTACTTTTCAGCTGGTGTCCAATTGTTTTTGATGGTAAAATATGATGAACCTTCATCGGTGTATAAATAAAACCAGTGTTCTGGAAGATGCGCATAAGGTGCCTTGTAAATGCTGTCGATTACATTTTCGGTGATAAACGATCCGGGTTGGGCCGATAAGGTATAAATCCCAGCCACATCATATAGGTGTTTGCCATAATGGTGGATCTTATTGGCACTGATGGTATTATTCTTCATCGCATTCTGCGTTTTTGTCCAGCCCCAGCCCATGCTGATGCCAGAATAAGAAACATCGCTGATTTCGTTGTGCAAAATTTTAATTCCCTGAACGTAACCAGCGCCAATGCCAACCGCGCCCCAATCTTCGTTGGTAACATCGGTGATCAGGTTATTTTCGATTCTATCATTGGTCGATATTTCACGTTTATCGGATGGGTTGTAAGGTAAATGTACTTCGGTAGCCTCATCAGAAAAAGTTCCGACTAAAATGGCCGAACCACCAATATCTTTAAATAAGTTTCCCTTGATTATATTATCTGCTGTTCCTTTTTTATAATCCAATCCGGTTGAAGCCAGGTGTTCGAAGCGGCAAGCTTCAAAAGATGTATGATTGGCATAAGTCACTTCAACCGCTGATGCGGGGCGGCCAACCCAAGCCTGATTTTCTAAACTTGGTTTATCTGGGGTTCCGGCTTTATCCAATTTATAGGCATCTAGCATGTACATGCCAGCCTGATGTGGTACATGACCTTGTTTGGAAGGCCTTAACCAGGTACTGTATTCAAAAGAAATGCCTTTAAAATTTACAAAGGCGACCGGATTGTCGATATTTCCTTCAATTTTGATTAAATTTTCTAAAGCTGGGGCAATAACTTCGGCATTGAGCATGTTTTCTGTTGCTTTAGGCCAATAATAAAGTTTGTGGTTTTGCAGGTCTTCGAACCATTCTCCTGGTTCATTTAAAAATTGAATGGCATTGCTAAGGTAAAAAGCAGAGTTACCCGTTTTTTTAGAAATCCATGGTGCAGGCCAGGGATGTTCGGACTGGATCCTGCTTTCGGGCTGCATAAATGATAGCTCAGCCGCATTACCCATCACTTTAACCGATTTTACACGAAGATTTGCAATAGCCCACCATTGATGGATGAGCATTTCCATGCCTTTAATATTGGTTAAATTGATGTTCTTTTCGATGGGTATTTTACAGGTTTGATTTTTGCTATCCCAAGATAAAATCCTGCCCATGGCATTGCCATTATAGTTTTTAGCGCGAATGGCTTTTTGACCATTTACCCAAAGTTGGCGGAATTGCAGATCGCTCCCATCAAAGTTTGGAAGATCGGTCACCCAAACTTTCCCGATGGCTTCTTTTGGCAAGCCTGCGAGGGTTCCATTAAGTTTTTTCCAACCTTTTATTTTCACACCTCCACTTAATACTACTTTTTCAGTGGCTATAATTTCTGTCGGACTTTCTTTTGTCCCTGAATCTTCGGGACGGAGCACGATAGGCTCGTATAATTGATAAAACCCTTTTGTTATGATTATTGTGATGCCATTTTTAATCGAAAAATCATTTAAGCGCCGTAATTCGCGTGCTTTTCTAATGGCCGAATGGAGTGTAGCCAAAGGTTTATCTTTGGTTCCAACATTAGTATCATTGCCATTTAATGAAACATAAATATCTACTGCACCAGCTTTGAGGTACGACAAGTTCAATATTAATAAAATTGCTATTACTGAACACCTTTTAAGCTTTAAGTAATTGAATGAGATATATCTCTTGGTTAGTGGAGACAAGAACAAATGCAGCATCATATAACATTTCGCTCGATTGGTCTGTGAGGACACAGACCAAGGAGTGGGAATTAAAAATGGTTTAAATCCTTTGGTTCGTGGAGACACGAACCAAGGCAACCAGTATTTTATTGTATCTGTGCTTTGCATCTTTTTGGTGATCTCGATTTCCATAACTCCACTAATGAGATTGCTTGGTACCTCACAATGTCGGACCATTTTGAAAAACCGATTTCAGGTAGCTGGTATTTGCGCTGAAGTTATATTTAACGTTGGTGGGCTGTTTTGCATCTCTGCTTCTTTCTACTACTAACCAACCGCTCCAGCCCATATCATCAAGCGTTTCTTTTACTTTATTTAAATCGATTTTTGAGTCGTTTTGTAGCCAAAAACCATCTTCATTGCTTGCATGAATCTGAACGATGTTTTTCTTTCCTAAAATCCGTAACTCTTCATGTAAATCTCTGCCGTTTTTAATGGCATTTGAAAAGTTGAAATAACTTTTCACGTTTCTAGAACCGATGTCTTTGAGTAATTGCAGTTCACCTTTGGCATCCAAAGAAGTCTCTATACCGATTGTAACACCAGCTTCTGCTGCCATTTTACCAGCAACTTTTAACCGCTCCACAATCGGTTCTCTCAGTTCAGGATTTTTAACCAGATCGCCTTGAATGCCCAAGGGCAAAAAAACTACTTTAATGTTCATTGCTTTGGCCGTGTCCAAACAGTCCTGAATCATTTTTTGATAGGTAGGACGCTTTGCGAACGATTGTGCATAAAATCCGGTCATGGCCAATGAGCAAAACTCCAGATTCATTTCTTTGGCTTTATCCAAATACTCTTGTCTGATTGTCTGATCTGCCAGTTTATTATCGAAGGTTTCCCTGTCACCTAAACCACCCATGTCAATTTCTAAACCATCTGCACCAATTTCTTTAGCAAGTGGTAGAGCACTAATTTTCTGACGTTTGAGAATCATCAGGTCAATCACGGCTACTTTATACCTGTTTTTCTTTTCTGCAGCAAAAAGCAACTGATCAGGGATCATCAAAGCGCCTGTGAGCAAAGCCGCATTACCAATAAAAGTTCTCCTGTTCTGAAATCGCATATCCAATTATTTTGTAACGTTTAACGGGAATAATTTTTCCAGGTTATCAAAGCCCATCACCGCATTTTTAGGTAATTTTTCGCCCTTATCACCAAAAACATACATCGCGTTTTCCTTTTCGATGGTCACTTTGCTTTCATCGTATTTGCCGGTTTTATCTTTAACAGCAGCGCCATTTAGTTTGAAATTCTTGATGAGGAAATCGTATAGCGCAATGCGTTTATTAATGCCGAAATCATGTTTTTCATCCGGAAGATGTACATTTTCAACTTTATCTTTCACACCATAATAGCCATACATTTTTTGTAGATATGGAAAATCATGCTGGGGTGTATGTGCTGTCCAATCGCCACCATCCGAAACCAATAATTGAGGTCGTGGAGCTGCCATTGCGGCAAGTTCTACGTTATCTGTTCCACCACCGCATTGGTGGATGGGCATGCCGCTTTCGCAAGGACAACCACCATAAAAGTAAGATGACATGGCCACTACCGGAGCGCTTAGTTTAATTCTGTCGTCCATGGCGGTCATTAAAATAGAATGACTCCCTGCACCTGAACCACCACTGATGCCGATTCTGCTGGTATCCGTTTCTTTTAAAGAAGAGAAATAATCCAAAATCCTGATTCCACCTAAAGCCTGCACGGTTTGTGCTAAACTACGGCGGTGGTCTTCATATTTAAACTGGAGCATTGATTCGCCCCAGGCAAATAAATCATAGCTGAAAGCCATTGCTCCCATCCTGGCGATGGTGGCGCAACGGATCTGGCAATCTGGTCTGTAACGCTGTTTTTCCCAATGCCCATCCGGACTTAACACCACCGGGATTTTTCCTTTTGCATTTAATGGTTTGTAAAGTGATCCATTGATCCAAACACCAGGCAATATCTCTAAGGCAATATTTTCTACTGAATAGCCATCAAAAACTCTTTTTTTAGTGATGATCGGTTTTGAATTCTGTTTTGCAGGCAAAGGGGATAACATTAAGGCCTGATAAAGTTCAGGTTTGATTTCGGCTTTGCGTTTTTCCCAACTGGCCTTGTCGTGGTATTTTGTAGCCAGCGTATCGAGATAAGCCCAGCCATCCTGTACTTCCCAACGGTAATATTCATATTCTTTAAGTTTGTAAACGCCAGGTTTTTCCTTGTTTACTTTCATATCCAATGGCATCAGTACATTGGTTAGTGTTTGATCTACATCGGTACGGAAACGCCATTCGGCATAGTTTACCCATTTATCTTTTACCTGAGGTTCCGAATACTTGATCTGTACTTTAAATCGCGTTTGGATTTCTTTAAGGACATTAAGCAATGGTTTTTTATAGAGGTTATCGGTGTTTTGGGTTTGGGCGGAGAGCTTTCCAAAAGCAAATAAAAAGAGAGCCACAATTAAAAATTTAACTTTTTTTGTCGATTTTATGATCACGTTCCTAATCGTGGCAATATTCACTGAATCAGAAACCATACATGAACGGTCGTCACCCTGAACTTGTTTCAGGGTCTTAATAGCAAGGCGGCCTAGCATGAAAGATGCTGAAATAAATTCAGCATGACGAACGCAAAAATAACTCTCGATAAAAGATTTCTCGACTACGTTGCACTCCGCTCGAAATGACGATTTTTTTATAATTTTCATGGCTCCTCGTTTTTAGTTTCGGTAATTACCGGTGCAGTATAACCTTTCAGTTTTGGCCAAACACCATTTTCAATTTTCTTTAGTTTTAATTTCGATGGATCTACCACTACATGTTTAATTTTTTCTCTTCTCCAGGTGTAAATGAAGTGTAACATGCCGTCGCTGGTTTGGATTACTGCCGGATAAGAATACTGACTGATCGGCGAATCTTCTAAAATCAATGCAGCGTACCATTCCTTTCCATCTTTGGAAATGGAAACATTTAACGGGGTTCTCGGTCCTTTGGCTAAATCGCCGGGAGGCAATACATGGTTGTACACCAAAACATGGCGACCATCTTTCATGGTTACCGCATCCGTTCCCGAATTATTATTTGGCAGGGAAGTTTTGGTTAATGGCGACCAGGTTTCTCCGTTATCTGTAGACCACGATTCGACAATTGCCCTATTGGCGGTTCTGGCTAAAATCTGCAGTTTGCCATTTCCATGCTGTAAAATACTGGGTTGAATGGCTTTGATTCCATTTTCGGGCAAAGGACCAATGGTTCTCCAGGTTTTGCCATTGTCTTTGGTTACTTCGAAATGGATTTTCCAGCCGTCGCCTTCTTTACTTGATGGCGCGAAAAGATTTCCATTGCTTAATAAAACTGGCTTGTTTTTAACCGGACCGATGTAGCCATCAGGTAATTTGGTTGCATCCGACCAGGTTTTACCACCATCTTTTGAAGTTTTCATCATCCCCCACCATTCAGAAGGTTTAGGTCCGATTTTATAGAATAATAATAAATCTCCACTGGGCACCTGATATAAAACGGGATTCCATGTTGATAATCTTTTGCCCTCGGATTGAATACCATTAGCCACCGAAACCGGCGCTAACCATTTGCCATCAATAAAGCGGCTGATGTAAATTTCAACATCAGGATTACGTTCTTTTGTTCCCCCAAAAAATGAGGCGACTAAACCTGTTGGTGTTTCGGCGATTGTTGCAGAATGGCACGATGGAAATGGCGCTTTATCGTAAAGGAATTCTTGTTTTACAATGCCGGTTTGCGACTTTTCTACCTGGGCTTGCGCGCTCAAAGCGAATAATACAATTGATATGGTTAAAATCTTTTTGAACATGTTATTTTTAGTTGCCGTCATTGCGAAGCTGATTTTTCTTCAGCTGAAGCAATCTATCCTGATTAGAAAGATTGCTTCGTCGTACCTCCTCGCAATGACGAGATATCGATTACTGTTTTGACTTAGCTTCTTTTATTTTTTTGGTATACGCACTGTAAAGTGCTCTCCAGCTGCGTCCGTTGTTATTAAGTAATTGTTCTGATTTGGTTTTGTAAATTTCGAAAATGGCAGAAATCTCTTTCATACTTTTATAATCTATAGCTTGCTCGCGAGCCTGTTTTAAGAAAGATAAAATTTTTGCTTCTTCATCGGCGGTTAAATCAGGAACGATTGCCTTATAACCTTTCATCGTAAAAGCAACCTTTCCGATGGTGTATTTATCCAGAATGGTTTCCAGCTGTTCTAGTGTGAGGTTTTTTCTTAAGTCGTCCATTAAAGTTTGATGCACAGTTGAAGGCATGGCAGAATCGGCAATAATTTGCTTATCCAGATCGCTTAATTTGTTACCTGTAACCGGATTAATTCCATCAGGAACAGTTGATGAGGGATGATCGTTGTGCCAATCTCTAACGGTGGTTAAATGAACCATGACGGCGTTTTCTACCGCAGATTTTTTAGTAACATCGGTTAGATTCAATGCAGCCACCCATTCTTTTGCTCTGGTTAAAATTTCTTCGGGTACCACTACATCTTTGGTTTGACTGAAGGCGCTTACTGAAGTAATCAGTAAAGTTATTGTCAGTAATGGTTTTAAAAACTTTCTCATAATTGTATTTTAATTTCTGTTTCGGTTTGTGAAGACACAAACCGAGGCTTGTACCTGTAATCTTCTTTCGCCATGGTTCGTGTCGCCACGAACCATTATTTTATTTCTTCTCCACCACAAAAGCATAGTCACCCGAGCCAATTTCATAAACCGCTCTATTTTGCTCCATTTTTATAAATTTTAAATCTTTAACCGATTTTATCATCTCTGAAACTTCATTTCTATTATTTGCAGGAATATACACCATTGCCATTGTATTTGCGGGTATGGTTACATTCCATTTAAATTGATCTGCTTTTTTGGTATAACTACTTTTGATCAAGCCATAAACCGAATTATAGCTTGCATTTACCGAATTTAAGCCGTTAATTATTTCCGGTTTCATTGTTATCTTTTTGAAAGCAGCACTTTCAGATTTGATTCCAGCCAGGTTTTCGTAATACCAGATCAATAAATCACCCAACATCATCACGTGGTTTTGGGAATTCATTTTCGGATCGGCGGTATTGCCGTTCCATAATTCCCATATCGTAGTAGCGCCATTTTCGACCATGTAACCCCAGCTTGGATAAGTTTTTTGTGTAGCCACCGTGTAAGCCAAATCTGGTCTGCCGTAATCGTTCAAACAGCGCATTAGCCACTGAATACCCACCAATCCATTGCTTAAATGTCCTGTGTTAGTTACTTCTACTGTATTTGTGATGTTTTTAAAAACGGTCTCTACTTTACTTTGAGGAACCATCCCGAAATAAAGCGGAATAATATTATCAGTTAATGCATTTGAGGCATAATAACCTTTGTTATTATAATATTTTTGGTTGAAAGCATCTTTGATCTGATTCCCCAAAAGCTCATAGTTTTTTACATCTTCTTCGTTGCCGATAGCCTTCCCAAACTGAATCATCAATTGGGTAAAATGATAATAATAGGCAGTAGAAATTAACTCAGAGGGATATTTTTTATCGGCACTCTTTCCTCTTCCAGACTCAATCGTAACTGGTGGCATACACCAATCGCCGTAACTGTCTTTGGTGAGGATGTAATCTTTCATATAGCGGTCTTGCATGTAAGCCAACCACTTTTTCATTGCCGGATAATTATCGCGGACAGCAGCAACATCGCCCGTTTGTTTGTACAGCATTTCTGTAACCAAAAGCATGGCCCCGGGCCAGGTCATGTTATCACTGTAATATCTCCAGAACGCAGGTGCAACATTAGGAATGGCACCATCTTCCTTTTGCGAATTCCGGATATCCTGCAGCCATTTTGCATAAAACCTGCCATTATCAAAAACGAAATTTTCTCCGTAAGCTACCGCACCCCTATCGCCAAGCCAGGGCATGCGTTCATTACGTTGCGGACAATCAACCGGAATACCTTTGTAACTGCCTGCAATTCCCCACCAGGCATTTTTAAAAATCTGGTTCGTTAATGCATCTGAAGTTTCGAAGGTTCCCACCGTTTTGATGTTATCGTAAATCATTTTTCCTGCGAAATCATTTATAGAGGGTTGATATGTATATCCAGAAAGCTCCACATACCTGAACCCGCGATAAGCAAAAGTAGGTTCCCAGGTTTCCGTTTCTCCGCCTTTTAAGGTATATAAATCGGTGCATTTGGCATTGCGGAGATTTGCGGTAAAGAGCTCACCATTCTCCTGCAGGGATTCTGCAAAACGCAATTTAATCTGTTTTCCTTTCAAACCTTTTACTTTAATTTGTAGCCAGCCCACCATATTCTGTCCCATATCGAGGAGATACCTTCCACCAGCTAATTTTGAAATTGAAACCGGTTTTAGTGTATTCATTACCCGCATATTTTCATTCATCTGTGCTTCAATGGTTCCTGTTGGTTCTTGCACAAATTCGGCTTTTGTCCATTTACTGTCATCAAAACCGACTTTATTCCAACCTTGAGCTTCTTTTGTAGCGTCATATTCTTCCCCGTCGTATTCGTTGTTGGCCCTGATTGGTCCATCAGCTGTGCCTTTCCAGCTATCATCCGTATTAACGTTGGCTGTAGTTCCATCTGTATATATGATATTGATGTTAAGCAGCATTTTCGGGAAGCCAAATGTTTTGATTTTATATGGTTTTTCATTTTGGCGCATCGCGAAAAACCGACCATTGCCCAAAATAGCCCCAACAGCATTTTTACCGTTCTGAATATAACTGGTTACATCGTAGGTATTATATTTTACATTTTTGGTATAATCGGTTGGCGATGGAGATAAAACATCTTCCCCTACTTTTTTACCATTGATGAAAAGTTCATATAAACCTAAACCTATAATCGAAGCCGTGGCAGATTTGATCTGTTTGGTACTCTGAAATTCCTTTCTGAAATACCTTGCTGATAAACGCGAATCTGTTTTAATATTATCCCATGAGAAGGCTCTGTCGAAACCGATCCATCCTTTTGGCCAATCTTTATAATAAAGCAAACCCATCGAAAAATAATTATTTGCAGACCATTCGCTTTGCCCAGCATTAGTCCAGATTTTTACTTTCCAATGCGCTTTTTGCCTGCTATTGAGTGGTTTTCCATTATAATTAATATGAATCGATTCTGATGAATTTACTTTGCCAGAATCCCATATATCGCCTTCATTTTCCTTTAACTTTTCCGCAGATGAAGCAACCAGGATCTGATAAGCGGTTTGTATTACATTACGTTCGTTGGAAATGATATGCCAGGCAAACCTCGGTTTTTGAACATCAATTCCCAAAGGATTTTCGAGCATCTCGCAGGTGGTATGCTGCAAGGAGGTTTGTGCTACCGCTTTTGAAAATGGCAGTAAACAAATGCAGATGATCGATATGTAGAGTTTAATGTTCATTCGTTTTAATTGTAATGTTTTAAGGTTGAAAGGTTGTAATGTTCAGGGTTTGCCAGGCGCCGTAAATGTTTTAATATTTAAACTTTCTAAACTTTTGATTTCTCACTTTTTTCGCTTCGCGGTTGATTACACAGATTTTTGGATTACACTGATACTTCTTTATTTATTTTAGTGTTTTAATGTTGAAAGGTTTTAATGTTCTAGGTTTACTATGCAACCAAAACGTTTCAACATTTAAACTTTCCAACCTTGCAACCTATTTCCCTGAAAAATCAAAATACAGCGTCATATTCAATGCCCTCGTTGGGTCTTTATCAAAATCATAGAATACATGTTTCATGCCCATTGGTCCGGTGGTTTCTGGTTTTTGTGTTTTGGTGCCGATGGCCGAAATGCCATTCATAAAGGAAATATCTCCATTCGGGAATGTCGGACTTAGGTTATCATATTCAGTATCTTTTGATTTTTTTGGTGTAAATAACCTCAAAAAAACATCCTCGCGATCGGTTACTACTTTAAATGATTGCTGTTTGCCGATAAATTCGCACCAATACATATCCGAGTAATAACCCTTAAACTCGGGATATTGCCACGGCGCTTCGCCAGTGGCCGAGTTGTTGTAATCCTTTTTCCAGATCCCGAATTGGGTACCTTTCATCCTGTTTTTCCAAACACGGTACGGACCGTTTCCTTTATATTCTACGGCTTTGATTTCAGTCTCCGGATAAGAAAAATTGAGGCCAACGAAAGTGGTAAAATAAGCAGAA
The DNA here is from genome assembly GCF_000633455.1 of Pedobacter jeongneungensis. Taxonomy (GTDB): domain Bacteria; phylum Bacteroidota; class Bacteroidia; order Sphingobacteriales; family Sphingobacteriaceae; genus Pedobacter; species Pedobacter jeongneungensis_A. Next base: position 228,157 of record NZ_AYMG01000012.1, on the reverse strand, counting down.
GGAAAATATTTTACTTCCATTTTTAACCAACCTGATGGGTAAATGGTCCATTGTAAAGTATTCCAGCTTTCTTTTTTATCGAATTTAGATGAAATTACCAGATTTCCATCTTCCATTTTTGTAGTGAAATTTTTAAAATTATTTTCTCCTTCCTGTAAAACCGGACCGTTTGAAAACGGAATGATACCTTTTGCGTTTTTGGCCTGTTGAAGCAAACCAGTGGTTTTATCAAAGGTTAAATCGACTCCGTTTGCTGAGACCTGATAGGTTTTGGCTTCCTCTTTTAAAATTACTTTTGAAGTTCCGGTTTTTACTACCAATTTCTCTGCATCATCCTTTGGCAAAGCAATTGGGAAACTCCAGGTAAATAATTCTTTGCCATCTGGTCCGTTTGCGGTAAGGTAAAGTGCATCAAAATTTCTCCAATCAGCAGGAAGATTGATTTTTAATTTTCCTTTTTCAAAAGGTTTGATATCTGGTGCATCCGCTTTTCCTGTTTTAAATTCAGCATCCTCACCTGCTTTTAGTTTTTTTAATTTCCAGCTGAAAGTACATTGATTAAGGTTGGTAAAAGCATAACGGTTTTCGAGCAGGAAAGAACCATCAAAACCAGCTGTCATTTCTCTTTTCTCTACAAAAACAGGACTCCAAACTTCTTTAATAGTGTAAAAACTGCCTTCTTTTTCGTGGTATGGACCAACAATCCCGTCAGGGCCATGGTTACCATCAGTATCCAGTTCGCCATTTTTATCAGTACGCACCACCCCCTGATCGGCGAAATCCCAAAGAAAGCCACCTGCAGAAAGCGGATTTTTCCACATGGCATTCCAGTAATCTTCAATGCCTGCACCATGACCTCCATCCCACATGCCATGCAGAAATTCTGTAGGCATTAAAATATTATGTCCATGATCGTAATTACCAATTCCGTAGTTAAATTCGCGGTAATGTGTGGTTTCGAAACCGCCAAAAACCTCCCAGGGATGAATTAACGGTCGTTTTTGAATATCTTCTTCAGCGAAAAGATGATCCAGTTCGCGGTTGTGTCCTCCTTCATTTCCATTTGCCCAAAAGATGATCGAAGGATGGTTTTCGTCATTCAACATCATTTCTTTCATCAATTTGGTACCCGTTGGTGTATCGTAGGTGCCATGCCAGCCAGCCAGCTCGTCCATTACAAACAATCCCAGCGAATCACAAACATCCAAAAAATGACCATCAGGAGGATAATGCGACATCCGAACGGCATTCATGTTCATTTCTTTCATCAATAACACATCGGCAATGCTGATTTTTTTGCTCGTAGTACGACCTGATGATGGGTAAAAAGAGTGACGGTTTACGCCTTTAAATTTCATTTTCACGCCGTTGATATAAACACCATCGCGTTCTTTTACTTCAACGGTTCTGAAACCTATATTTTTAGAAAGTTGATGAATTTCCTTCCCGTTTTTAATTAAAGTAAATGTAGCGGTATAAAGATTTGGAAACTCTGTAGACCATAAAGCCGGATTGGTGAACTGATGGCTAAACGTTATATTTTGCGTTCCTTTATTAATTGCAGTGCTAAAGCGATCACCAAAACGTTTTCCATCTTTCTTAAAAATTTCTACTTCAACTTTATCCGCATCGCCTGTGTAAGCTAGTTTCGCATCGAAATTTCCATTGGCTTTGGCATCGATCTGAATTCTATCGATATGCGTTAAAGGCAAAGTTTCAAGATAAACAGGTCTGAAAATACCGCCAAAAATCCAGAAATCAGCTTTACGTTCGGCCTCATTAACCGATGGGTTGGCAGAATGTTTTGAAACGGTAACCTCCAATAAATTATCGCCTCCAAGTTTTATCAATTTCGTAATATCATACCTGAAAACATAAAAAGATCCCTGGTGGATTTCTCCAGCCAATTTTCCATTAATCTTTACCTCAGTATCGGTCATTGAGCCTTCAAAAACAATATTGATCTCCTTATTTTTCCAGGCAGCAGGCACTTTAAAACTATATTTATAAAGCCCTTGCTCCTTACCCTTATTTTCTTCTTTGTTGAAACCATAATTGTATTTGCCAAAGCCCTGTAATTCCCAGTTTGAAGGTACTGGAATGCTTGTCCACTTGCCCGAATTTGCACCAGCGGTACAGAAAAAATCCCAGTTAACGGTATTGTCGTTCCCTGTTCCGGATAGGTATAGTTTTTCCGTTTGCTGTGCCTTTGCGCTACAGAACATCGTTGTTAAACACCAGAAAAGTATAAATCTGAATCTCATTAATTGGTTTTAAATTGTTTGGTTAATGGATTATCGGTTCTGAATGGCAACGCGGGTAAACCATTACTGTAAAAATTTCCGGTTGGATTTTCGCTCCAATTGTAGCGCACAGCCACAGGGTTTTCAATCTCTTTTGCCGAAACAACAACTTTTCCGTATTTAACAATAGCCTCAGCATTAACGAATTTACCCTCTTTTCCGGCAATTGTAAATCCAGTGATGGAAGATAAATGATCAGTTTTCAAATAATCAAAATCCAGGGTTGCCTTGCCCCCAACAAAAGAAACACTTTTGTAAACGGGGCCAGAAAAATCTATTGTTTGGTTGTAGGTTTTACCTAAAGCCAATAATGCTAATCTTCTGCCTACTTCCCATTTATAGGTTGGATGCAAATCTCCACCGTTATCATTCAAATCCGAAGTAGAAATCATGCCGGTATTTGGCAAGCGCAAAATCTGCTGTTGAGCCTCCCAAAAGTTGGGTTCAGTATCAACTGTTAAGATCACTTTGTCGCTTTTTTGCTTACTGTAATCGTATGGTGCAATTTGCACATAATAAAAAGGCAGCTGCTCGCCCCAGGCTTTGCGCCAGAGGTTTACCAATGTTTTTAATTTGTAGGAATAACTGATGTTTTCATTCAAAAAACAGTTTGTTTCGCCCTGGTACCATAAAAAACCACGGATTTTAAATTTCGCAAGCGGCTCAATCATTGGTGTATAAAACTTTCCGGGGTCGTTGCTAACTTTTTGGTTTGTAAAATAGGCTTCCTGTGCAAAAGCTTCTGGTGCAACCCAGGGTTCGATGGCGCTACCAGAAACGGCAGAAGAAATCACACCAACAGGTACACCTAATTTCTCCTGAATTTCTTTAGCGAAGAAATAGCCTACAGCCGAGAAAGCACGCAATGCTGAATCTTCTGCCAATGCCCAGCTTTTATGAGTGGAATCAGGTTTGTTCAATTGCTTGCGATTTACAAGAAAAATCCTGATTTGTGAATTTTTAGCTTTTTCTACCTCGTCATAAGGGAAACCCAGTTTTTCATTCTTAGGCTTAGGAATTTTCGCCAGCTTTCGCATTTGATATTCCATATTCGATTGCCCGGAGCATACCCAAACTTCGCCAACCAAAATATTGGTTAATTCAATTTTATTTGTACCTGAAATCATCATCGATTGTGGGTTAGCTGATGTTTTTAAAGGTGCTAAAATAACTGACCAGTTTCCGTTTTTATCGGTAACTGCTTCTTTTTTCTGACCTGCAAAAGTGACCTGTACTTTCTCATTTGGAACAGCGTAACCCCAGATATTAATGGGTTTATCACGTTGCAAAACCATATTGCTCGATAAAATTTGTGGCAACAGGATTTTAGCGTTGGCGGAGAGGGAAAAGAAAGAAAGAAGGATAATTAGTGCCGTCATTTCGAGCGAAGTGCAGCGCAGTCGAGAAATCTGTTTAACTTGGTTCAAAGATTCCTCTACTGCGGTCGGAATGACGTGCTGGAAAGATTGCTTCGTTTCGATGAAGGATCGAAAACTCGCAATGACGGATATCTTAAAAACTGCAAATTGCAAACTGAAAACTGAAAACTGTCTCAAAATCCCTCCGTTTTTAAATATTTAATCGAATAAACTGCTTCTTTTTTCTCTGATTCGCCAGCATTTTTTAAATCATAGGTCTGATCGGCTGGAGTATCAACATCAGGGAAACGACGAACATCACCCGTGCGGAAAACAATCCGAGAAACATCAGCCACAGGCTGGAAAGCCAAGCTGGTCAATACATCTTTTCCGTTGATGATTATGGTGTAGAACCGCGTAAAAGCATCTAACTTCAGTTTGATATCATAGCTTTTGCCGGCTTCATACTTCATGAAGTTTTTATAACGTGCTCCGGCTTTTGCACTTAGCGTTCCGGCGCTATCAAAAGTTAAACGAATGGTGGCGGTTCCTTTTGCATCCTGTAATTCAATTTCCAATAATCCAAAGTCGTTCTGTTTTGGTGTAACCGAGAAGGAAGTCATGATTTTGCGGGAGGCAGGAAACAATCTTTCTGCCTTAGCATTATCGAATGGATCTTTATCTCTCAATACCAAAGCGCCATTCTCAACTTTAACAGGTGCCCAAAGTGGACTGTATATATTCCACATTTCGAGTACTTTATCAGCAGGTAATTTGCCGAAATCATCGTTAACATGCTGCGTAGCTTTATCGCTAACCGGTATAGGAACCGAAGAAACCCAGATATCCTCTTTGTTCATACTATAGGTTACCCACAATTTGCCATCTTTTGGTTTTCCATTACCCTCCTCAATGCCACGAACATATTGCGGACCATAAGACTTGTAATTGCCACCATAACGCATCAGCGTGATTTCGCCATTTACCAATAACAAATTGGTATAATCTAAGCCATTTTTACTGGTGGAAATGGCTAATGGCCACCTATATTCTGAAGGATTATACACGGTGGCATAATTTCCATCCGAAGTTTTTTGCCCCCAGATTTTAGCATTGCTGTTTACAAAACCGGGTGCACGCGAAGCGTTTTCAGGCCAGCTTTTGCCATTATCGGTGCTGATTGCGGTTAGGGCATTTTTCCATAAACCCACCACTCTGCCATCAGGTAAATGGTAATAGCTGAAAGCTTTATATTGTTTCTGTAAAGTAATTAAAGGATCTTTTCTATCCGCTTCTTCATTCCATTGTTGCGTCATTAACTTATTTGATAACAATTCATTACAGGCTTCAATGAAAGATTTACTTTTGCTTTTAGTATACAGTGGATATTTTGTGTTTTTCTCAGAATAACCGGGATTGTAATGAATAAAATAAACTGGGCCATATTTTCCATCGGCCTGAATCTCCCTTACCGCCCTGCCGATTCCATGCCCGTCATTAGGATCGTCTTTTGCATCGAAACTAATGGCATAAAAACCCAAAACGAGGAATACATTTTTGGTGGAAACATAAAAACCCATGCGTTGGTGCATCACGGCATCTAAATCTTTTGCTATATCGGTTCTACCCTCTTTTGTCGTTCCATCAGGAATGCGGTAAATAGGGAAAACCACTTCAGGTTTGGTCCAGGTGTAACCATCTGTTGAAGATTGCACTAAAGTTTGTCCTGGCGGGATACTCTCGCCTACTTTATCGCTTAAATATTCGATGTAAAATTTATTGTTCCAATAGGCTAACATTGGCGCATGGTTGTAAGTCCAGCCGAAGTTTTCGGCCAGTTCAGGATGTTCGCGGTTTGCCCTGAATGTCTGAATGTTGTGTACACCAATCACCGGTGAAAGCTGCCCGTGGTGATAATCGGCATTAACCAGAGTTTTCCCTGTATAACGCACGGTATCCTGCGCCTGCGAGGATGATAGCGCAAGTGCAAATGGCAGGGTTAAACAAAGTATTTTAAATATTTTCATTTTTATATTTTGGTCTCTGTCATTCTGACGAAGGAAGAATCTCCAGCCGATTAGCACTTCCTGAAATTAACCTCAAATGCTTATAGGGAGGTTTTCAGAGCCAGTTTTTCATCGTATACAGATCCTTCGTACCTCAGGATGACAGCAGTATTTTAATTATCTTCTATTTCAATAAATTCTCAATCAATTTCTTTTTCACTTTTATAATCGTTCCGTGTTTATGTCCTTCCGGTACTGAAACTTCTGCTGTTACATCTTTAAAAGTTTTAAAATCAGCGGTTTTATAAGCAGAATAAATCTTTTGTCCGTAAGCATCGAAGTAGATCAGCCAATCGTTTTTAACTTTTACTACCGTTGGTCCTTCTGTTAATTTAGGGCTAAAAGTGTCCGAAACATTTTCATACGGACCTAAAACCTCTTTGGCAAAAGCCACTTTTAAATTTCTATTCGGACGGGTATTATCCTTCAGCACCAGTACATAATCTTTAACCGCCCGCTTCACAATTACTGCATCAATTACACTGAAACCAGGATCTAAGAAGAGTTTAGGCTCCGAAAATGTCACAAAATCCTTTGTGGTGATGCTGTACATGCGGTGGTTGTTTTCTTCCTCTTCCATTCCCTTTGCAAAACGAAATGGGATGGTTGAGGCCCAAATGATCACATATTCCTTTTTCTCATCATCGTAAAAGATTTCAGGCGCCCAAACATTAACGGTTTTAGGTTCTTTCTCCATTACCGGAATAAATTTCTGCTCCGTCCAGTGGATCAAATCTTTTGAACTGGCATAACCAAAACCTTTATCGCCTTTCCAGCTACAGGTCCACACCAGGTGAAATGTTCCATCAGGCCCTTGCACGATGGATGGATCGCGTAAAACTTTCTGTGTGCCCACTTCGGGTTTTAAAAAGGTTTTGTTTAAATCTGTCCAATGGTAAGCGTCGTAGCTGTATAAAAGCCTTAAACCTTCATTCGCGGGTTCGTGGAATGAAGTGAATAAATAGGCTTGTTTGGTGCAGGAGCTTAATCCGCATAAAAGCAGGCCAATTATGACGAAACGAAATGATGCTATGGAATTGGGTTTAAACACTGTTTTTTATTATTTCGTTATTTTTATTCTTTAATTATCGTCATTCCCGCGCAGGCGGGAATCTTAAAGCCTATTGTATTACGATTCCCAATCACGTTGGGAATGACGACCGCTCTAACCTATCCTCATCTCGCGTAAAGTCGAAGATTCAGGCGTGATTACCCTTCGACTACGCTCAGGGTGACATCCCTATTAGATTATCACAAAAGATTTCTCCATTCCGTTACACTCCAGTCGAAATGAAGTTTCTCGTGGTCGTCATTCCCGCGCAGGCGGGAATCTTAATACATAAACAAAAGCCAAAGCATTAAGATTCCCAATCAACCCGATAGCTATCGGGTTGGGAATGACGATTTAACTAGTTATATCTCTTCCAACACCAACACCCAATCATTACCATTTGCAGGTTCGCCGGGCGGGTTAAATTCTTTAATGCCTTTATTTTCAAATTCTCCGATTTTTGTGATTTTGCCTGTTTTTGGGTCGAACCAGGATGCTTTTACTTCATCACCATCAATTTTACCCATTTGTACACTGAAATTGCGCCCCGTGTAGGTGTAAAGCAATGCGAATTCTTCACCTCTTGTGGCAATAATCCGATCATACTTTTCGCCGTTTTTACCTGCAACTAATGTTTGATCGGGTATGCGATCGAAATAAGGTTGCGCCAGCATTAAATCTTTTAGATATTGCATCTGTTTTGCACCCGGAGCGTTAATGGCAGTGATCCACTGGTCTTTCGGACCATAAGCAGGTTTTAAATCGGTTTTTTTATACATCTGCATCACCGAATTATGGCCGTAAGTATAGCCAAAAGCACCTGCAAAAACAGACCAATAACCATACCTTCTTACATCAGCATCTGTCCAGCGGGGTTGGGTAGTATCGTGTAATCCTTGAGGAATGTCTTCATAAGATGGTTCTCCATCAATGGTTGGTTTGGTAGGTTTTAATTTATAATCAGCTTCGATATATTTCCAGTTATCTTCGCCATAATGCAGTTTTTCGTTTTTAGAAGTATCCTGATCATACCGGCGGTGACCTGACTGTACCATATCAAAATCACACCATTTAGCCTTTTGAAACCATTGCGATGAAGCTGTTCTTCCCCTTGGGTGGAAAGTGATGAGGTGATTGGGGTCATTGGCCCTTAAAGTTTCGCCGATGGTATTCCAAACATCTGCACCGTCACTTCCTTTAATATCGCCACCATTTAACCAGATAATGTTCCATTTGTCTTTATAACGTTTAGCTAAAAACTCAGAATAAGCCTTTGCCTGCGTTTTATTTACTTTTTTATTTTTTACATTGGTGCCCCAAACCGGAACCAAAGCCATATAAAGGCCTTTTTGCGCTGCCTGATCTACGATATAATCCACATGGTCCCAATAATCGTAAGCCACTGAATCTTTTGGGTCATTGCCCATTGTAAGCATGGGTTTGGAAACATCAGCATGAACAACTGATGAATCTAAATATACATTTCGTGATGGAACATCGTGCAGCAACATCACCTGAATTACATTAAAACCTTTCTGTTTACGATCTTCTAGGTAAGTATTCGATTCTTCGCGGGTTAACCTGCTAAATAATAACCAGGCTGTATCGCCCAGCCAAAAGAATGGTTTACCGTCGCCAGTAGTCAGGTATCTGCCATTTTCAGAAACCAGGAGGCTCTTATCTCCAAAATGAGGCTTTTTCTTGCAGCCAAAAGCGATGCAGGAAACAACAGCAAGTAAAAATATTTTAGATTTAATGTTCATATTTAGTTTAATATATTTATAAATGTTGGTGGGTGTAGACACCCGCCAATAAAAAAAGTGCTGTCATGCTGAGGTACGAAGCACCTCTTAGCTATTATGTACTGCTCATGCTTACTCACTTCCATTTTTAATCGTGGTTAATTAACGTTTTGTTTTCATCACTTCGAGATTCTTCGCTGCGCTCAGAATGACAAAACCCACTTTTATATTTTATTTACAACGATAACCTCGTCGCCTGATGCTACTTTATTTAATTTCACTACGGATCCACCGTTTATTTTCTCTTCTTTAAGGATTTTCCCCGTTTTGGTATTCAACACTCTTACATTGAACTTTCCAGGTGACTTACTTAAATCGAAGTTGATAGCTTCAGTAGAAGCATTATATAAAATATAAGCTTTGCCTGCATTTTCCAATCCGTACTGTTTTGCTGATTTGCCTGCGGGAAGAAATGGCTTCATAGCGGAAGCAAGGTTTAAAACCGAAGCATCTACATCTTTTACATTGGAAAGTGAACCTCCGGCCATTAAAATAGCCCATCCGAAGCTGTCAAAGCTATCTCCTGAATAAATCACTGCTTTTTCAGGAAACTTGTTTTTGTATTCGGATACCGCATGGTAAACTTCTTCGAAAGATGTTTTTTTAGGTTTCAGCAAACGCGCATGTTGTCGTGGAGCTAAACTCAAGCCACCCTGTGGTGCATAAGCGCTTCCATCGGCCTGATAATGCCAATAACGTATGTCGATCAGGTCAACCACTCCGGCGCGCTTTGGATCGGCCAAAATTGCATCCTGAACATCTTTGGTCACACTTAAACCGATAATCGGGTGTTTGCCTGTTTCCTTCTCCCATTCGTTGATGGTATCGATCCAGAATTGAACAAAATGTAATGGACCCGTAAATTCGGCACCGATTAATTGAATGACACCGGAATTTCCGTTAAAATTCTCTAAACATTTTCTGATATAAGCTTTATGGATTGCCCTGCGGTGTTCGTTGGTGATGTCGTAAAACTGTTCGGCCATAAAAATGCGCTTGTCGCCGGCATAAGGCACAGGTTCTGGAAAACCAGTATTATTGATATTGTTTGCGGTGCGCCAGGGAAAATCGGCATAATGTGCGCCAGCTTCAATAATATTGTGCTGAAAATAATTTTCGTGGATCAATACCAAGCCTTTCTGATCGGCAAGATTGGCAAATTGTTTTAATCTGTCCCAATACCAAAGGTTGTATTTGGTGATGTCGTATTTACTCAAACCATCCCAGGCTTTATCCTGTCCGCTACGGGCGAAAGGCAATTCGTAAAAAGGTGCCCAAACTTCACCATCCATGCGTCGAATCCGTTCGTGATCGTCTCTTCTCCTGTCGTACCAAAGTCCATAATTATGATCTAGCACCTTAACCGAACCATTTTTCATCGAATCGGTAATTTCATCAAGATCATCGGTTAAGCCATTTCCGGAACGGCCGGGAACAAAACGGGTGACATGAAATTTAGTGTTTTTTAATCCATACGGACGCGCACTTCCGTTCCACCAGGGCACATCCTGGCGATCGCCCACCATAATTTCATTGCCACGTACCAGCCAGCCATTTTTAATGCTCATTGCGCTTGCCAACGTTGGCTGAAGAACCTTATCTAAGCCAATTTTATCAATATTTTTTGCCTGACCAGCATCTGTCGGGATTTTATTACGATCAGAAGCGGCGTCAATATATTCTGAAACCGTTAAAGCAGGTTTATAAGCCAGTTTTGTGAGTTTTTGGGCTACATCAACAGGCGGACTGCTTGATGCTTCCGTTTCTACCGGAAGAACAAAATTTCTGGTTTCTGCATCGTTACCGATCCGGTCTTTTAATTGAGCATAATATAAACTGCGGGGCTGGATCTGCTCGTTCGACATGTCCCAATAACCGTTTCCGGCAAATTGCGACCAGGTTCCGAAAGCCCAGTTTTGTGCGGTTGGTGGTTGAAAATTATCAACCCTTGCAGCGCTACATTGCCAAAAAACACTATTTGCAGCGCTCCAGCCTGCTCCTTGTCCATCTTGTCCGCGGTTTAAGTAACTCAAGGCTTGTCCATCGATGTTGACGATATCAAACAACACGCCTGATGCCCAACTATCAATCGCACCACTGAAACTGAAAGGTAGATAAGACTGGCATTGAACGAAAACATTTGGTCCCGGAGCACAGAAACCCACTGCAAAGTCGTGGTAGCCATATTCAGAATATAACCTTTGGAAAAGCGTTTGCTGACCTGTGGTTAAAAAGGTAAAACGGCGTTCGCCACCAATCTCAGAAACCGGTGCAAGTGATTTACAATCTTCAACGGTAATTCTTTTAGCGGTTTCGAGTACATTCACGGCAGAACCTGCAAAATGCTCAAAAACCACCTGACGCACCCAGGCATCTTCTACGTTTTCTAAACAGATGGCTGTCCAGCGGTGATATTCGTCTTTAATATTTTCTTTGTGGTAATCTGATTCGATTTTTAGGTTTTCTACAGCCGATTGGGCAATTCTGCCCTCCCATTGGTATTTTGAAACAGTGCCTCCACCGTATTTAACATCCAGTGCAGTAGTAACCGGGGCATCAAAAGTAATGCTTGATCCGTTTATTGCCGTAATTTTACGGTCCCAATGGATATCCCTGGTTCCTGGTTTCCAGCCTAAAGCACTTTCACCACCACCAAATTCGACTGTTTTTAGGGTTTCAATCCATTCTTTAGTTGAAGGACGGTTGATAATGATTTTATCGCCAACTTTAAGCCCGTTGGTATTGGCTAAGGTAATTTTATTAGAGTTTACAGGCACATAAGCATCTGTAATGGCAATGGATTTTTCTTCAATTCGGTTCTTTTTGCCCAAAATCCTGATAACACCAATGCGATCTAAACCCGTGGCAAAAATCCTGGTGCCGTTTTCGCCGATTCCACTTCCGCGGAGCACTACACCAGAAACTGATAATTTTAATGTTCCGGCAACTTCGTAAGTTCCTTTTTCCAATAAAACCGCACCACGCAGACCATCTTTCCCGACAGGTAATTTCGATACATAATTAATAGCCGATTGAATTTTTAAGGTAGCATCACCTTTGCTAACAGGAACAACTACTTTTATTGTAGCGTTGGGAATGGCTTTTTCGCCCGCCATATAACCTGCATAAGAAAAATCTGGAATGCGGTTTCCCTGTTCATCAGGCGTGTAAGCCATTTTGCCATCTTTGCCTTTAAAGATAGGTTTTGGTGGCTCAACAGGCTTTGTTTTTTGCGCAAAAGACAAGTTTGCAACTAAAAACACGGTGACCATCATGGCGAAGGTTTTTAGTTGTGTTGCTTTTGATATATGGTTAGTTTTTGGCATTGATTATTTTGTATTTGTCATGCTGAGGCACGAAGCATCTGCAACCTAATATTTCTGTTTTTGTCTAACCCACTTACGTTTTGGGTGTGGGTTATTAAAGTTTATATTTTCATCGCTTACAGATTCTTCACTGCGTTCAGAATGACAGTAAAGTGCTATGGCCTCACCTTATTAACATCCACCAGGCTATTTAAATATACTTCAATATTCGAATAACCTGATTTCGAAATTTTGGCAGCGTCTTTTGCGTCTTTTGGGTTTAAACCATTTTTAGTTTCCCAGGCATCGGGAATACCATCATTATCAGTATCCACATAAGGTCTACCTTTATATTCAGGGTAACCGCCAACCTGGGCAATATCCGAAATAATGCCTTGTTTGTATGAATCGGCTGGCAAACGGCGTTTTACATAACTTTGTTTGGCTGGCAATTTACCATCTTCTACATGTTCAATTTTACCGGTTGTTACTTGTTTAATAATCCGTTGATCGACTGCATCGCGAACCGGTAATGAAGCTCCGGCATTGGCCAAAACATAAACGTAAGCTTTTTTTGTATCTATGATGGAAATCTTGGCCATAGGTAAAGGTTTATCCGTACGGATGGAATCCAATAATTTCTGTTTATCCCTTTTGCTTTCAGGCTGTACACCACCATCCCAGTTGTTTTTGGTTACTTTTTCGTTTCCTTCAATGATATTTCCGGTTACATAAGCTTTACCAAATTCGTTGGCAAACTTTTTATCTCTACCCGATTCAGGTTTTAAGATACGATAAGAAATCGGTTCTCCGGCAGGTGTAATAGGGCCTGGTTTGTAATAATTGTTGATGAAGCTATAAAATGAAGCATTATCGCCACCGTCGGCACTTCTGTTCCACCAGTTGAAGATCACATTATTGGCAAAACCAAAATCCCCATACATGCCCACCGATGGATTTCTGCTGATGTTTGATGCCCAAAGGTTACGCATAAAAGTAGAATTTAAGCCACCAATTGTACTTCCAAAGGCATGGTTATAGGTATCCAATGCTTCAGAAAAGATCGAATTTTGGATGGTAACATTTACTGTAGGCAATTTTACAGGTTTAGAACCGTCTTGTGGATCATATACATGGCGGTAAATCGACATGTTTTCATCCAGTCCCCAGCTTGCCGAAACGTGATCGATGATGATATTTCCAACAGGATTACCACCAATAGCATCATCTCTTCGGGTAACATCGGTTGCCCCACGACGGAAACGCATATAACGGATCACTACATCGTGAGTATTGATCCATACCGATTCGCCAGCGATACATACGCCATCACCAGGCGCACTCTGACCAGCAATGGTTATATAAGGTGCGCGAATGATCAATGGAGTTTTTAACCTGATGATCCCTGAAACATTGAATACGATAATTCTTGCTCCACCCTGTTCGCAGGCCTCGCGTAAAGTGCCTTTACCTTCATCTTCTAAACTGCTTACCACATACACTTTTCCTCCACGACCACCAAAAGAATAAGCACCCCCACCTTCGGCTCCCGGAAAGGCCACCATTTTTGATTGTGGCAAATCGCCTGGTTTGGCTGCCCATGGAATATAGGGTTTGCCATGTTTGGCTTCTTCATCCACAATGGGTTTTACCTTTAAAAATTGCTGTTCCGATTTATCTTCGATGCTTTTCAAAAGTGAATCAGCTTTCTTTTCCATCGCTTCCGGAATAACCGGATATTGGGCAAAAGCCATATTTCCAATTCCACAAAGTGCGATGATGCTAAAAATTGAATTCCAGGTGCGCATTTTAGTTTGGTTTTACAGTGGAAACAGGAACAACACTATTTAAATAAACTTCGATGTTAGAATAACCACTTTTAGTGATTTTTGACGCATCAGAAGCATCTTTCGGGTTTAAGCCATTTTTCAGTTCGTAAGCGTCAGGCATACCATCGTCGTCAGAATCTTTGTAAGGTGTTCCTTTATATTCCGGATAACCACCTACCTGTGAAACTTCGGTAATGATACCTTGTTTGTAAGAATCGCCAGGTAGTCGGCGGTGTTCGAACTGGAATGCAGATGGTTTTGCATCAGGATGTACCTCGATTTTACCTGTACTTACCTGTTTAACTACGCGGGTATCAACCGGATCTCTTTTTGGTAAAGTAGCTCCTGCATTTGCCAATACGTAATCTTTTGCCTGTAAGGTAGGTATAATACTGATTTTTGGCATCGGGAATGGATCTTTTGCCTTCATCGCTGCGAAATATTTACTCGCCTGCTCGTAAGACATTAAATTTCCTTTTTTATCTTCCAGTTGAACACCACCATCCCAGTTGTTTTTGGTTACTTTTTCATTGCCATCGATAATATTCCCCGCGACATAAGCACGTCCGAAAACCACATATGGTAATTTACTACGGCCTGATTCTGGTTTTAAAATGCGGTAACTGATCGGGTCTTTTAATTCGGTAACGGGACCAGGTTTGTAAAAGTTATTGATGATGTTGTATTGAGCAGTATAATCGCCACCGTCTGTAGAGCGGTTATTCCAGTTGAAAACCACATTATTGGCGAAATTGAAAATTCCGTTCCAACCGATTGATGGGTTACGGGCGCCATTATCAGCCCAAAGGTTACGTACAAAAGCACAGTTTTCGCCCCCTAACGTTGAACCAAATGCATGGTTCCAGTAATCTAGTGCTTCAGAAAAAATCGAATTTTGGATGGTGATGTTCACCGTACCCAGTTTTTCTTCTGTTTTGCCTGTGCTATCGTTGTACATGTGGCGGTACATCGACATGTTTTCGTCCAGTCCCCAGCTTGCAGAAACGTGATCGATCATGATGTTGCCCACCGGATTTCCGCCAATGGCATCATCTCTGCGGCCTACAAAGGTTTCGCCCCTTCTAAAACGCATAAAACGCACAATTACATCGTGTGTGTTTAACCAAACCGATTCGCCGGCTACGCACACACCATCACCGGGAGCCGTTTGTCCGGCAATGGTAATATAAGGTGCACGGATAATTAACGGGGTTTTTAACCTGATGATCCCTGCCACATTGAAGACTACAATCCTAGCGCCGCCTTGTTCACAGGCATCACGCAATGACCCCGGACCGCTATCATTTAAATTTTTTACCACGATTACCCTACCGCCATGACCGCCAAAGCTATAAGCGCCTCCGCCCTCAGCACCAGGAAAGGCCAATAATTTAGATTGAGGTAAATCGTTCGGTCTACCTGCCCATGGAATATATGGTTTGCCCTCGCCTGCTTCTTTAGCAATGATGGGCTTGGCTTTTTCCCAGGCAATGTCCGATTGGTGGTAAGCTTCTTTCATCATTGAATCGGAAGACTTTTTCACATCGGCAGGGATATTGGGATATTGTGCGAAAGAATAATTAGCGGAGAGCATTAATGCTGTTGTGAACAACAGATTTAAAAAGTTCTTTTTCATTTGTGTTTTGCCCGTTAAAGAAGCAAAAGAAATTTAGCTGATATTTTTGATTGTTGGAATTATCAATCAGGATTTTTATAAAAATCGGCTCATTTCTATTTGTGTCTTTGGTTATAAGTTTTGGTTAGAAAGTATATTATATCTCAAAATTGCATGCAAAAATTGGCTGTTTACTGTATAATTTTGGCCAGGTATTGTATCATCTTTTCATTTGGTTAAAATGGCTGTAACAAATCAAATTCATTTTCACAACCGTGTTACAAGATAGAAATAATATTCATATATAAATGTAACATTCTTAAATGAAAAAAAAGGAAACAAATTAATGTTCCCTTTTTCTAAAAACCAAATATAAAAAACCAGGGCGGCGAGCAAACCGCCCTAAGATCTTGAAATACCTATTGAAGCGGATCAAACGGACCACCCCAGGTATTGTTCTGTTTTAAATTGATATTGTTATTTAGTGATACCGTTGGAATACCGAAAAAGTAAACTCCGGCCTGATAAGCAATATTATAGGTATCTAACTGTTTAGTAGTAACCGTGAAGCTCGAAGTGTAAAGGGCATCTAAATTGGTACTTGCAGATGCATCACGTGAGCCCAATATATAATCGGTATTGGTACCTGCACTTTTCAGCGCAATGGTTACACCCAATCTTCTTTTACCATTTAACACTGTTTCCAATAATTTACGGCGTCTTAAATCCCAAAAGCGTTTACCTTCAAATGCAAGCTCGATTTGCCTCTCTTTCATTACTGCACTAACCAATTGCGTAGCACTAAGTCCTGCAGTTAATCCGTAAAGTCCGTCTGCACCTGCTTCAATTCCGGCTCTTTTTCTTAATGCAATAATATTGGCGTAAGCTTCCTGACTCTGGCCAACATTGCCAATTTCAGCAGCACATTCTGCCTGGTTAAGTAATACTTCAGCATAACGGATTTCTAACCAATCTGTTCCTGCATTTAAAAATGTAGCTAAAGTAAGCGCAGGATCTATTGCTTTTCTTAAATATAAACCGCTGGAACTTGCCGAACTTTCAGTTGATGTCAACACATTGTTCTTACTATAGTAGTAGGTCCAAAGGCGGTAGTTCGGATTGGCTGATAAGGGCCAGTTACATCCGTTGTAAGCAATCGTCTGTTCAAATCTGGGATCGCGGTCTTTATAAAATGTAGCCAGATTATAAGCATATTTTGATGCGCCTATATCCTTTCCATCTTTCATTGGAAAGGCCAAAGCCATATCCCAGGTTGGCTGATTTGATCCACCTGTACTTCCTATATATTTTGGAACAGTTGCATTTGGATAGGTATTATTATTCTGTCCGATGTCTGTGGTTCCGGTATTATAAAGCGTTGCTAAAACGGCTTCGGGATTTCGAGGGGTACTTCCTCCGCTACTTCCTTCTGTAGTCCACATGGTTACATCAAATTTTGGATATAAACCAAAACCATTGGCCGATAATGTTGCTATAGCCTGTGTATTGGCGTTATAAGCATCTTGCCAGCGTGACAATAAATTACCAGAATTAAATTCAGGCGAAGCAAATGTCAATAACACACGGCCTTTAAAAGCCTGAGCAGCACCTTTTGTAATGCGACCGTAATCATCATTTTTTGGCCATCTTGCCGGAATATATTTAATGCACGAATCCAAATCCCTTGCAATCTGAGCAAAGGTTTCGGTGGTTGTGTTCCTTGGTAAAAGAGCCGCTTTTTTAGCTTCTTCACCTACTGCATCTAGTGGAATTAGTACCACGGGTACACCTCCGTATAATTTCACCAATTCAAAATACCTAAATGCCCTCCAGAAATAAGCCTGGGCAATAAATCTTTTTTTCACAGCCGGATCTAGAGTGCCTGCATTAACATCCCTGATAAACATATTAATTGTTCTGATCTTGACGTAATTTCCGGCGGTATTCGTATTGCCTAAATCGGTAACCGATTCGATAGTAGCGGTACCTTTAACAAAAACGTTATCCCCGTACTGCTCTTCTGAAAGCGAACTAACTGAAGCACTTAAACCACCAACGTTACCAAACCAGGCCGGTTGATTTTGGCTGTAGATGTAATCGATGCTTAATTTTGTTGTGGTAGAATCGTTGTAAACCTGATCGGCAGTAAAACTACCTAAATCTTGTTTTTCGAGCACTTTTTTACAACTGCTAAACATCAATGATGTAGTACAGGCTGCTAAAATTATGATATAAATCTTTTTCATGATAATTAAATTAAAGGCCTACGTTTAAACCGAATGAATAAGTTTTAAGCGATGGGTATGTACCTACCGGACTGGCGAAATCTCTGTAATTCCCTGGGAATGGGTTTATAAACTGAACAGGGTTTGTAGCCTGCGCAAATACCCTTAAACTAGATATCCCTACTTTTTCTATCCATTTTGTTGGGATATTATAACTTAAATTTGCATTTGTAATGGCAAATTGAGTTGCGGGTACCAACCAAAAATCAGTATTTTCATAAATGCTTGAAAAGTATGGGTTAGGATAAGCTGCATTCGTATTTGTAGGTGTCCAGTGATCTGCCCAATATGATGCCCTGTTGGCATACGTAGATGGACTTGTTCCGCTAGGTTTTAATCCACCAATACTGGTATAACCTCCCCATGAAATCCCCATTACAACATTTAAACTTAAGCCACTATAACCAGCACTAAAGTTTAATCCTAAGTTATTGTGGTTATTCTGCCTTTTGGTAACAAATTGCCTGTCTTTGGTATCAATAACACCATCACCGTTTACATCCTCATAATTGATCATACCCGGTTGCAGAATATCGTTTAAGATTTTAACCTTTTTTGGATCGTTTTGCACTGCCGAGCCATTAATTCTTTGTGCAATAATTGCATCAGCTTCTGCCTGTGTTCTGATAATACCTAGTGATTTATAACCGATGTAGCCTCTATCGCTGGAATAGCCGGTATTATCGTCGATAGTACCTAATTGTGCGGTAGAAACATCATATTTAACATTTTTGTTATCGCTCCAGGTATAAAATGGTGTAAAGCTATAATTGAATTTTCCTATCTGATCTTTGTAACCTACACTAATCTCGTAACCAAACATATTGGCTTCAGCAAAATTTTCGGTAGGTACTGCTGCGCCAATGGTAGCAGGAACAGAAGATGTTAAAGTAGATAAAAGATTGTATCCGCGGGTCCAGAAATATTCTCCGGAGATGGATAATTTGTTTTTAAGCAGCCCCATATCAAAACCATAATTCGTTTTTAAATAACTGTCCCACACTACATCACCATTTGGGATCGCAATATTGGTCCTGATCGCAATACTTCGGTCAATTTCATTAAACACGGCACCACCACTACTTCCAGTACCTAAATTGTATGATGCCAGGTATTGATAGGCTTTGGTTGCATCTGTTCCTGTTAAGCCAACTGAAGCACGCAATTTGAATAAGTTTATGGCCGGAAATTTATCTTTAAAGAATTTTTCCTGAGAAACTACCCATCCAACGGATGCTGCCGGGAAACCGCCCCAGTTTTTACCAGGAGCAAACCTCGAACTGCCATCTCTACGATATACTAATTGTAATAAGTATTTGGTATCGTAATCGTAGTTGATACGTGTAATTAAAGACTGAAATCCTGTTTCACTCACCTGCCCGGATTGATTGGAAGTTTGTGTTCCAACAGTAAAGGTTTGATAAGGTAGTCCACCTGCCACAATCCCTTCAGATTGTGCTGCAACACCTTCTGATGAAAGCTCCCTTTGCTCTACAAGCGCTATGGCTGATATATTGTGCTTGCCAAAAGACCTGTTGTAATTGAAACCGGCATTAAATTGATAGCTATCGGCAAATACTGGATTTAGCCTAATCCTATCCCCATTTTTTATTGGAAAAACACCTTGCAGCACTCCACCTGGAATATGGTTGTTGGCACCTGTACCTAAATATTTATAATAGTTAAATGTAGTTCCGTACTGTTTACCGTTAGAACTGTTGATGTTCTTATTTATTGTAGCGGTGGCGGTTAAACCTTTAACACCAGGAATTTCGTAAGTAACCTTACCAAGCATATTCATCACATAAGATTTTGAGCTGGTAAAATTATCTGAGTTTTGTACTAAGAAAAAGTTGATGTTTTCTAAACCACCGGTATTACTTGCGCCTAAAATCACCGGATTTCCGTTAATAAAATATTCAGACCAGGGATTAACGTTTTGTAAAGTTGCCACATCATTATCTAAACTTTCGGAAGTGCTGTTAAGCTTATAATAATAGCTGCGTGATGATGAAACATCTGTACTGATTGAAGCGGATACGTTTAATCTTTTCGAAAGTTTGGCATCAATACTTGCCCTTAAGCCATATTTACTGGAATTAACGCCTTTAAAGTTTGAATTTTGAGTGATGTAATCGCCGCCTAAAAAATAAGTAACCTTATCGCTACCGCCACTAATATTTAATGCCTGGCGGTAAATATTAGAAGTTTGAAAAGCATCTGCTAACCAGTTATGATTGTTTGCGGAGAAATAATCTAATTCATCAGGAGTGTAGTAAAGTGGCTGACGGGTACTTTCTGCTACATTATTAACTACTTTAAAACCATCAGCGTTGATGAAACTATTCACTACAGTTCCGGCAGATGTTTGCTGGTAAACCTGAGCGTTCAAATAATCGTTAACAAAATTACCCAATTGTATACCCGACATCATGTTCGGTAATTTTGTTGCATCGTTAAAACCTACTGAACTGCTAAAATTGATACGTGGAGCGCCTGATCTACCTCTTTTGGTACGTACAATTACGACACCATTGGCTCCAGAAACACCATAAATTGCTGCTTCAGCATCTTTCAAAATCGAAACACTCTCTACCACATTTTGATCCAATAAATCAAAGTCGGCCTGCGTTCTGATCACATCATCAATTACGAATATCGGATTGGTACCCTGCTGGCTATCTTTAGAGTATACAACAGGGTTACGTACAGTTATAGTAGTACCCTGTCCTGGTCTTTGTGCACCACCAGATACAGAGAAACCAGGTGCAGCACCGCGTAATGAAGCACTTAAAGATAATGCAGGTACGTCTTCTATACTTTTCATATTAACGGTAGAAACAGCCCCGGTTAATGTGATTTTTTTCTGAGTACCATAACCTACTACTACTACATCATCTAAATTTTGGTTATCGGAAACCAATTTTACATTGATTGTAGTTTGTGTGCCCACTGGTACAGTCTGCCTGGTATAGCCAATGTAAGAGAAAACAAGTACATCGCTATTCGATTTCACTTGTATAGTGTACACACCATCCGAATTTGTACTTACATTACTCGGAATCCCTTTTAAGCTTACGTTCACACCAGGAATCCCCTGTCCATCTGCCTGATCGACAACCTTTCCCGTTACCTTCCGGTCCTGGGCAAAGAGGATGGTACTTGCCAGTAGCATAAAAAGCAATGACAAAGAAATTTTGCGTAAAAATTTTAAGTTCATTTTATTATTTGGTTAGTTAATATTATAATGTTGGCTGGTTAAAGGCCTGCGTCTTAATGCTTATGTTTTACTATTTTATGTTGTAACTGATTGTTTAAATATCCTGATCAATAAGTTCTTAAATAATTTTTGGTTAGGAACGATAAAATAAAACGTTCAATTAACGCTTATACAAATCAAAGTGAAAAAAGTATGATGTGATTTGGCTCATTTTTTTTATTTGGATCTAGATAAATATTTTGGTTAGAAAGTATTGTAATTCAAAGTTGCAATCAAAAATGGCTTGTTTTAGCGAGTATGTTCGCTATTTATTATACGATCTTATCAAATACAGAAATAAAATCTATAAGTAACATCCAGTGTTTTAATTTGGCGATACAAGATATAACTAATTCATATATAAATGAAATATTCTTAAATAAAAAAATCGAGACAATTAAATTGCCTCGATTTCTAACAAAAAGTGAAATTATTGTCTACCTAAAACCTCATATTTTAATTCTGGATTTTCACATCAACATTTAAGAAAACTCCCCGAGATGAATTGTTGCTGGAGATGGAATTGACATAGAAAGCGCCGTACTTACCTTCGGGCGTTAAGAAATAAAATAAGCTACCGGGTATTAAACCGGTGGTAATCGATTTGAATGTGGGTTTGGCGCTTTTGCCTGCCGTAAGAATCTGCGCACCCGTTCTTAAATTTAAGAAAGCCGAAGCTTGTCCCGTTTTTGGGGCAGCAAGTAAAGTTGCACGTTTATTTGTCCATGTGCTCATATCATAAGCGGTAAATGGCATCGGATTTGCATCTAAAACATAAGTATTGTACAAATAACCGTTTACACCATTAGCTGTTACCGGCGTACGATAAATACCAAGATCGATTTTATCGGTGTTCTCTTTACCGTTGGAGTAGCTGTAAAGTTGTCCGTTGGTTAAAGAAATAAAAGAATTGGCTACTTTGGTAACGGTATCCGGAATAAAGATTTCCCTCGATGACCAGTATTTATAATCAGGCAGTACATTTAAGGTAATGGTTTTATAGCCATCACCCAGGTAAATGCCACCTTTATCCAGTGCCCATATGCGGTAAGAGATTAAACCAACCCTTGTATCCATTTTTAGCTTAACGATACCTGTAGCTTTTTTGCGCTGTGTATCATCCAGTGCAATTTTTGTAGGGATGGCAGATGAAGTTTCGAAAATACAGGCTACGTACATATCTGTTTTTGGCGATTCGATGGTGTATTCTAAATAAACACTATCGCCTACGTTTACATCTTTATAACTGGTTACGGCATAAGGGCTTTTGGCCGAATAGGTTACCGTAACATCTTCGAACATGTTAAATATATTAGTGGTTTCTTTTTTACAGGCTGTAAAAAAGATTGTTGCCATTAAGATCAGGCCAACAACATTTAAATTTCTTTTCATTTTAAATTTTATTTACTGATGAATATTGGTTTACAACGGATCGAATGTTCCACCGTCCCACCCTATCGTTTGATCTAACAATGGACTCGAATTCATAAATGTTGAAGGCAGAGCAAAGAAATAATAGGTATCTAATATCCCAAAACCCGTGGCACCTTGATTTACATTTGTAGCCGTAAAATATTTATCAAAAGTAGTCCGGTCATTTACGTTGATGCTTTCCCTAAAACGGATACCGTTAGTGCCTACAGCTTCTAATTCGGTTTTTAATGCAGTTGTTTTCACTGTCCATTGGATGGTTTGCATCTGGCCGCTCAATAAATGGTAACGGCGGGTGCGTCTTAAATCGAATGAGCGTTTGCCCTCGAAAGAAAATTCCACCATCCGTTCGTTCATAATCAGGTCGCGCATCAGTTCTTTTGAAGTAGCCAGGTCTAAGCCATAATTTTTAGTTCCTGGCTGTATTCCTGCCCTGATCCTGATCAGTTTGATGAGGTCTTTCGCTTCTTGTAAATTGCCGATCTCGTTGGCACATTCAGCATAATTTATAATGACTTCGGCAAAACGGAGCTCTACCCAATCTAACCCATTTCCACCAAAATCGTTGGCATAAATAACTGATCCTTTGGCCAGATCAGGATCGCAGAATTTCTTTAAATAAAAACCCTGTGGTGATGCTTCTGTAATGCCACCATTATAACACCATTGTTTACGGGTAGCTAAACCACTTAATTTCCACGAACTTCCGTTATAAGCAATGGAGGCATCTAAACGTGGATCACGGTTTACCCAAAATACCACCGGATCATAAGTAAAAGAACTGGCCTGCCCTACCGGAACACCATCTTTCATGGTATAGGCATTTACTAAATTTAAGGTAGGTGTAAAAGCCGATGCATTACCACCTTCTTCTGTTGGCCTGCTTTTTTGTTCTACATTCTGCCCTCTTTTAGAAAGTTTAGCTGAATACGAGCGAACAATAATGGCCTCGGGATTGGCCGTTCCTTCTTTAAGAAAAACATCTGCATAATTTGGCATCAGCGAGGCTCCTGCAGCTTTACAGATATCGTAAGCCTCTTTATTGGCTTCATAAGCTTTTTGCCACCTGCTTTGATCGAATGGATGTGCAGGATTATTGGTGGGGTTAAATTGCGGACTAGCCCAGTACAATAAAACCCTTGCTTTTAATGCTGCTGCTGCCTGACGGGTAAATTTGCCCCTTTCGGTAGCATCTACCCAGGTTACACCATTTAAAAGGTTCATGGCCGAATCGAGATCGTTTACGATGACCTGAAAACATGCCGAGGCTTTTGCCCGTCCGGTGAGCGTTAAATTATCCGGATCCTGTGGTTCAAGCACCAAAGGCACTCCACCATAAAGCCTTACCAACTGAAAATAAGTAATGGCCCTTAAGGCGAAAAACTGTCCGCGCAACTTGTTTTTCGAACTTTGAGATAAGGTTCCCTTCGGGATTTCTTTTAAGGCAACATTGCAGCGGGCAATATCGAAGTAACGGTTATCGCCTTTATTGCCCTGGTATTTGGTGGCAATAAATTTTACATCATTAGAGGTTAAAACCCCGTTTACCCCAATAGCTTTACGCATAATCGATTCTGAAGAAGAAAATTTATCTTCATCACTGGCATAAATCACATTATCGGCCGTTATTTCATAAGGAAAATCAGGCATGGTTACATCGTAGGTATCGTTTAAAAGGAATTGGATAGATCCCTCGTTATCCCAAATGCGGGAATCCATTCCATTTCTATCTTCAAGTTCGAAAAAGTCCTTTTTGCAGGATGAAGAAAGTATCATCAGCATTGCCATCATTCCGATCAGCAATGTGGTTTTATTTTTTAAAATCATTTTAGCTTGGTTAGAGTGATACAACATTACAGGCTTACATTTAATCCTACTGAGATGGTTCTGAGCGTAGGGTAATCATAAATGGTTGATGAATAAGGATCTTTGTAATCCAGTGGATTAATGATTGTCCACAGGTTATTACCCGTTAATACAAAGCGGGAATCGGCAATGCCTAATTTATTCATGAAATTCCTCGGCATTTTATAGGTCAGCGTCATGTTGTTGATCCTGATCATGGTGCCGCTTCTTGCCCAGAAGGTCGAATTCCAACCAGCAGCAATAGAAGGATCATCAAAACGTGGAAACTCCGCATTGGTATTTTCAGGTGTCCAGTGGTCTTTCCAGTATGCCGGAACATTTACCGTTGTACTTGCCGCTGCTTTAGATTTGGTATCAAAGAATGCTTTTCCACCAAAACGGGTTACAAAATTGGTATTTAAGCTAAATGCTTTATAGGTAAGACCAACGTTAAAACCAATGCCAAAAGAATTAAGGCTTTTAAACATCAGGGTCTGATCTTTTTCGGTAATTTTTCCATCGCCATTAACATCTTCATAATATAACCAGCCCACTTGTGGTACCGATCCATTAATGGTATAAGTAGGGTATTTGTTTAATAAAGCATCTACATCTGCCTGTGTCCTCAGCATTCCTTTCGAAATCAATCCATAGTTTGAAGCGTTGTACACGTTCGGGTTAGTGCCAAACTGGTATTTAAGATCCGGATAGGTAGTATCCCACAACTGGAACTGGTTATAAAACATCCTGTCGATGCGGCTATTGCCAAAACCGAACATCACATCGGTTGATATGCCCAGGTCTTTGCCCAGTTTAGAACGATAGCCTATCGAAATTTCGTGTCCCCATGCTGTTCTTTGCTGATAATTAACAATTGGCGCTTCGAAACCGGCATACATCGGGAAATTTTCGTTATTGCCTTTGTCAAACATATCGTAAGAATAACGGTGGTAATACTCGTAAGTAATGTTCAGTTTATTGTTAAATAAAGTAGCATCTAAGCCTAAGTTCATGGTTCTCGCTTTTTCCCAGGTAATATCCGGGTTCGGCAAAATTGATGGATTTAAACCGCCATACATCGATTCGTTATAAGAATAGCCATTCGGATCTACCTTGTATCGCGATTGCCATAAACGGGCATCAACACGGCTTTCGCCTACCAGACCATAATTTGCACGGACTTTTAAATTGTTTACAAACTTTACGTTTTCTTTAAAGAAATTCTCCTGACTAATTACCCAACCCAGGCCTAAACTTGGAAATAAACCCCATCGGTTTCCAGGAGCAAAATTTGATGAAGCATCCCATCTTCCAATGGCCTCTAAAAGGTATTTCTTGTCGAAATCGTAACTAAAACGGCTGATGAATGAACGTTGTACGGCTTCTCCAAAGGTATTTTCCTGCATGGTAAAGGTAGATTGGTCAAAACCCCAATATTGGTTCACATTGGGCAATACCTGGTTTCTCCAGTACACCGAAAGCGATTCGCTATTGTTCTCCGACTGATCGAAAGCAGCTAAAGCGGTGATGGAGTGTTTATCGATCTGGCGGTTATAACTTAATGATCCAATGGCCTGGTAGCTCGAGGCCATATCGTTACTTTTTAATAATAAGGTATTAGCCAAACCAACAGCCGTAATGGCCGAAGTAGATTCGTTGGTGTACAACAAACTGTTTTGACCGGTCATTTTGAAATTGTACACGGTGTAAGGCGGAATATACTGGCCACCGCTACCACTCCTGTTGTTTTTACCAAAACGTACACTTGCCGTTAAACCTTTAATAAAAGAAGGACTATAGTTTAATGATGCATTGATATTTAAACCCTGCGATTTACTGTAAATGTTATTGCCAGAATTGATAACCGCCAAGGGATTGGTATTTCCGTTGTAATTTACGGGTTTGCCATCAATCTGTATAGGTACCCACATTGGGGTGGTAATCAGTTGCTGGAAAAAGGCCTGATCATTCTCTCCTCCGTTTTTATAGGTGTCGCTGTTTTTTTTATTAAAATCTGTATTTAAGGTTACATCGGCGGTTAAACCTGGAAAAATCTTAGCATTCATGCCCGAACGGAAAGCGTATTTATTATAAGTAATACCTCCGTAGTTACCGGTTTCATTGTAGTAATTACCTCCTGCAAAAAAGGTAATGGCATCCGAACCACCAGAAATATTAATGTTGTGCCTGTTGGTTGAAGCCACTTTCCAAAGTTCATCGAACCAGCTTCTGTTTGGGTTATTTTTTAAAACTTCCAGATCAGCGTCTGAAAATAAGGATGAAGTTGGGGCATTTTTGATTTTGTTGGCATCGTTTAATAAAATAGCATGATCATAAGCGCTGAGCATTTTCACATCACTGGTATTATCCTGATAACCCACATAACCGGTATAGCTAATTTTAGGTTTACCTGCTTTTCCCCTTTTAGTGGTAACTAAAACAACACCTTTTGCGCCAGAAGCCCCATAAATGGCTGCTGAAGCATCTTTCAAAAATGAAATATCCTCTACCATAGAGATATCGATATTATCAAACTCATCGCGGGTTACGGTAATTCCATCGATAACATAAAGCGGTTCGGAAGTAACGCCGTAGAGTTTCGATTGATCGGAAGCAGTTGAATTACGGATGTTTAAAGTGATGGAAGAACCTGGTTTACCTGAAACTGTGTTAACACCAACGCCCTGTATTTTGTTACGCAATGCAGCTGCGATATTGGGTACTGGTAAATCCTGGATTTCTTCGGCTTTGATATTGGCTACAGAACCTAAAATTTCTGATTTCTTTTTAGTACCGTAACCTACCACAATTACATCATCAAGGCCATTAGTGTCTTCAGCCAGGCTTATTTCTAAGGTTGATTTGCCACTCAACGTAACAACCTGCCTAACATAACCTACATAAGAAAATACAAGTACATCGGTGGCCGGATCGGCAACCAGGGCAAATTCACCTTTATCATTGGTGCTTACATTGTTGGTTTTTCCGCGGATACCAACACTCACTCCGGGTATGGGCTGCCCGTCTTTTTTGTCTACTACCTTACCTTTTATCTGTTTTTGTTGGGCAAAAACGCTGGAAAAAGCACAAAGCAGCAGCATTAAAACCCATGGGGTTTTTCGTAAAATTTTAAAGATCATAATAGTTTATTTGGTTAGTTTTGGTTTTTGTCTGATTTTAATTGGCTTCAGCCCTAGCCTTTCGCCTTTTCTCCCACTCTATGCCTTCTTTTTTAAGGTCGTAGCCTGCTGCCGAAAGGTAATTGTTGATGCGGCCTTTGTATTTACCGAACCAGGCATGTTTTTTATCAGATGATTCTGCATCCATGGCATGCTCCCTAGCTTCGGTTAACCAGATCATAATCTGTTTTTTCTGATCTTCGGTCAGCGTTAAAATTTCTTCCTGATAAGCTTTATAAGTGATGGGCAACACATTATAAGTCATGCCATTTTTAACCAGCTCTACCTGCTCATTAGTTAGTTGCGCAGAAAGTTTGCTGATGTATTTTTTGTGAAGTTTAGCTAATGAGGCATCAATTGTACGGCTATTTTTTGCCAGAGCTGAATCACGTTCTATTTTATTGTCTTTGTTTTTCTCTTTTATTTCTTTAACACTGGCATCACGCGCCGCATAAATATCATTCAGATTGCTGTACTGATCGCGCACAATTACCGTTACTTTTTCTGTTTTCCTGGCATCGGTAAGGCCTAAATTGGTCACAATTTTAGCCGCACGATCGGTAATCATTTTGGTATAGGTTTCTTTATCAGCAGCGGCATTAGTTTGTGCAAAAATGGCTGTCATGCTGGAGAACGTTAACATAAAGGCCAAAAGGGATAATTTCATGTATTTGATATTTTAAATTGAATATTTTTTAATGGAATTTGAGCTTTTTTGAAGCATTAAAATTTAAACGGGATCCGTCCACCACCACCAGTTTCGATGATGAGGATGTTTAAATACCCAGCCTAAATTAGTGGAATTTTTGGTGATTTTCCCTTGTCTCATAATTTATTAATAAACAAAAAATTTATAGGAAAATAATTTGTCAGTTTGTAATTTGGTTACGCCTATTGGGCTTTATACAAAACTCAACATAGAAAATCACTATTTTCTAATGGTTTTTAGCAAATTAATATAGGATATTATCATTTAACTGGTTAACTTTAGGCCTGCTGCACAAATTTAGTTGAGTTGATTGTTGCGGTGCTAACCAAATATTTTAACCCTAAGATGAAACCCCATTTTCATAAAGTTCCCATTACTTTACAAAGTTCTTTTAGTATCCGTCACGACATTAAACCCGATTTTGGAAACATCTGGCATTACCATCCCGAACTGGAACTTCATTATGTAATCAAAGGCGAAGGTGTCCGTTTTATCGGCGATAACATCAGTAATTTTGTGCCTGATGAGATGGTACTTTTGGGAGAAAACCTCCCGCATACCTGGCGTTGTAAAGATGAGTATTTTCAGAACAACCCCGACCTGACAACTGAAGCCATGGTGATCCATTTCTTGCCTGATTGTTTGGGTAAATATATGCTCACTTTGCCCGAGGCTTACCTGATCCCTAAATTGTTCGAAAAGGCAAAAAGCGGGATGGTGATTAAAGGAAAAGCTAAAGATAAACTGGTTGATTTAATGCGGGCGGCTGTTGATGCAACGAATTTAGACCGGATAATTATTTTACTTTCGATATTGAAAACGCTTGCAGAAACGGATGAATATTCGACCATTGTAACCAGCAAAAATACTTTTTATCAATCGAACGAATCGGAAACTTTACGCATCAATAAAATTTGCAATTATACCCTCAGCAACTATAAAAAGGACATTACTTTAGAGGAAGTGGCATCGTTAAGTAATTTAAGCGTGACTTCTTTCTGTCGTTATTTTAAACTGATGACTAAAAAGACGTTCTATGATTTTCTGATCGAGATCAGGGTAAGTCACGCCTGCCGTTTTTTGATTGAGAATAAACTACCAACCGAAATGATCTGCTTTGATTGCGGTTTCAACAATGTATCTAATTTTTACCGGCACTTTAAAAAGGTAACGGGGATGACGCCATTGGATTATAAAAGGAAGTATTTGAATTAAGCTAGGATTACAAACCTCGCAGGTTTTTAAAACCTGCGAGGTTTAAAAAAAAATCATATAAAAACCTTAATATTCAGGTTGTTGCGTAACGAGGTGTAATCATCAAATAAAGTTTCCATTCCTTTTACCTCGCTTGTTGTAAATGCGCCCACATTTCTGCGTGTAAAAGTAGAAATGTTTAAACCCCGTTTTTGCAGAAAATATTTGGATACAACCGGATAAACATGGTGCATCACCTCCATATTATCGATTAAAAACTGTTGCACAGCCTGTACCTCATTATTAAGAGATTTTTCGTTATAATGATCACATAACCAAACAATTAACTCCGGAAAGTAATTCCCTTGAATACAGGATAATCCTGAAGTACCTGCTTTTAGCGAATCAACTGCGTGAACCATGTAGGCATCGTACAAACCAAAAGCATAATCCACCGTGAGTTTAAGTTTTTCTTTAATCTGGGCGAGATCCAGGCTGGTATCTTTATGGTAAATTACCCTTCCAGTTGATACAAAATCGGCCAATTGTTGTGGTTTTAACACTCTTTTATAAGGCACGGGGCATTCGTAAAAACCCATTGGAATTTTATCTGTTTGATGCAGCAGATCGAATACACGGTCGTTAAATATTTCATCAGTTTCATTTTCATTGGCCAATAAACTGGTAATGGCAATCACGGCTTCTACGCCTGCATCGCTTACTTCTTTTACAAAATCGGCCTGTTTCGTAATTTCACCACCAAAGGTTCCGGTGGCTACAACAGGTACAGCGCCGTTTGCCACTTTTATGACATGTTTTATCGCCTGAATTCTTTCTTTATCACTTAATTCAAACATTTCACTCGACAGGCAATTGGCAAACAAACCTGAGGCCCCGGCCTGTAAATAAATCTCTGTAAGTTGTGTTAATGCAGGATAGTCAATATTCCCGTTGCTCAAAAATGGCGTGAGCATAACCGGGATGAACCCTTTTTGTGAGTTTTCCATTATAGTTTGATATGGTAAATGTTTTATATTATTTGTCCCGGATAAGGCCAGAATGAGCTTAGTGGACTGTTTTTGTCTTTTTATTTTTAATTTTTGTCAGGAAAAGTCCTGTTAAAAAAATGGTTAAAGTACCGATTACGATAATCATGTTTTTATGTAAAGGATTTCTAAAAACTTCATATTCTGGAGGAAGAAGTGAAGAAAATGTCATCCATATAATTACAGCAATACCGATAATGGTTGCAGTAATGGCTTCGTGGTTTTTGGTTTGCCTGCTGATGATACCGAGCAAGAATAAACCCAGCATTCCGGCCGCAAAAATACCTGATAACTCCCACCAAACATCTAAAATGCTTTTTACACCGATCATGGCAATTCCGGCAATCATGCC
The DNA here is from genome assembly GCF_000633455.1 of Pedobacter jeongneungensis. Taxonomy (GTDB): domain Bacteria; phylum Bacteroidota; class Bacteroidia; order Sphingobacteriales; family Sphingobacteriaceae; genus Pedobacter; species Pedobacter jeongneungensis_A. The sequence goes on along the minus strand of NZ_AYMG01000012.1, from coordinate 197,528 downwards.
TAGCAAGCCAAATCCTACCGTAGCCAAATGTAACAGTGATAAATTCTGTTTTTCGGTAATGCCGGGTTTGAAATATCTTTTGTAAATATCAACCGAAAACACGGTTGCCGAAGCATTCATTCCAGAACTGATGGTACTCATGGCCGCAGATAAAATGGCCGAAACAATCAGTCCAACCAAACCTACCGGGATCTTGGTGACCATAAAATGAGGCATTATTTTATCGCCATAATCTGATGGAACCAAAGCATTCTGCACCTTTAAGACCTCTGCCGCCGAAGCATGTAAAGGCAAGCGCTCAATAGCTACCTGGTGTTTGATCGACTGCACCAATTCCGGATTAACCTCATAGTAAGCAAACAAGCAAGATCCTATAATGAAAAATAGCAATGAGGCTGGGATGTATAACCAAACACATAGCCATATTGATTTCGAAGCGGCTTTACTTGATGATGCCGTATGGTAGCGCTGAATGTAATTCTGATCCATCCCAAAATTATTCAGGTTGATGAAAAAACCATAAAGTAAAACCACCCAGAACGACGATCCGACAAAATCGAATTTAAAACTGCCCAGGCTAAATTTATCGGCAGATTTTCCAATTTCTACAATCTTTGATATACCTCCCGGCATGTTCGTGATGATCAGGTACAAAATGAGCAGCGCGCCCAGGGTTTTCACGATGGCCTGTACGACTTCTGTCCATATTACTGCTTCAATTCCTCCTAAAACGGTATAAACAATGATACAGATACCCATTACGATCATAATCATCTGCATGGAATAGCCAGTGAGCGCCTGCAGGCTTAAGGCAATCCCAAAAAATATCGACCCCATTCTGGCCAGCTGCGTCAATAGAAAACAAACTACTGCATATACCCTTGCCCATGCTCCAAAACGTTTTTCCAAATGCGTATAGGCAGATATTTCTCCGGTATTTCGGTAAAATGGAACAAAATATTTAGAAGCCGCCCATGCTGCTAATGGCATCGAAATACTGAATACAAATGCATTCCAGTTGCCGCCGAATGATTTACCAGGCACGCCCAAAAAAGTGTTACTGCTTAAAAATGTTGCATAAATAGATAAACCTATCGCCCATCCGGGAATCAGGCCCGAAGCTTTTGTAAATTGCTCGGAGTTTTTATTTTTTCGCGAAAAATAAACCCCAACTAATATCATCCCAACAAGATAAATGAAGATGATCGCAAGATCGAATACAGGAAGACCTTTCATTACTTGTTGGCTCGTTTATTAATTTGGTTAAAACAAATATGCATCGCTAAATATCATCATTAATATAAGATTTTGGCCACATATTATACCATCTTATCTTATTGAACATCTAAAGCATCAATTGCCAGGCCTTTGGTTTCTGTGGCAGTTAAGCGCACGCTGTAACTTCCGGCATTAATCATGCTCCCCGTATTCGTGTTCAGGTAATTCCATTTCCCTTCTTTCGTAGGGACAAATTCTGCTATTTCTGTTTTCATTAAGGTTCCATCTGCTGATAAAAATTCCAGTTTGGCTTTCAATAGCTGATTGGACGGGTTATGGTATTTAATGGTTAAGGAATAGGTATCAGCAACGCCAACTGAAATATTCCAGGTGAGGCTCCCCTGGTTGGCAGCATTAAAAATTACGCGCTGTTTGTCCATCAATGCTGCTTTGGTAATATCTTTCCCAGCTAAAATGCCATCAGTCGCTTTATAGCTTGTGGTTGTTTTTAAATCGTAAGCGGGTTGTAAATGGGTAACGGGCAATACAAAAACACTGGCCACCCTACTATCAAAAATGATTCTTTCGTTGGGAATAAGTCTTTTGCGATAAACATCAAACGTTTCATCCCGGCTGTTGCTCAAAGTGCTTTTGGTATTTTCAAATCCCTGCGGAACACTGCTGGTTTTATTGAGTGCAACAAAGACATCAACACTATCAGTCGCGGTAAATTCGATACTTTCTTGTCCGCGTGAAGCTTTTAACCATTCTGAACCATATAAATTTGAAGGTAAATCGATAAATGCTGATTTTTCTCCTTTAAATTGCTCGTCTCCAATATCCAGCCAGCTGTTTAATTCGGCATTTTTGATCTTGGTTAAAAGCGAATTGCTTGCTGGTGCAGGTTTAATATTTTGGTTTAAACTGGCTATGGCAATACCTGAAATCACCGCCTGACCAACTTTCACCTCAGGGAAATTAATATCCAAAAAGCCACCTTTGATTGAAGTTTTGATTGTTTTTTTTAATAATGTATTGCTGCCGGTTTCTTTCCAGATATCCAAATCTTTAATAACCGTTTTTCCATTAAACGCCACATCAAATAAACGCATGGCTTTGGCATCAAAACCACCACCTATTCCCAGCCAGGGCTCAATAAAATAAAGTTCTACTAAATATTCTCCATCAGGCAATGGGAAGTGATATTTTAGCTGATCTCTACCATATCTGAAGGTTTGAAAAAGCTTCCAGTCTTTGGTGCCATTAATAGGTTGAAAAGTACGGCGTTGACTGGCGAAAAAATCGGGCACACCCGGAAAATTAGCCGTCCATGAGGTAGATCCAAAATGATCAGCCGAAGTTAAATTCCGGTCGGAGGACCATTGGTTGCCATCCGCATCCCTATAATCTCCTCCTCCACAGTTGACGCGGTACACATAGTGATAACCCTGCGCCGGCACAGTTAATTGCTTATCCGAAATTAAACTGTTAAAATTTGGACTTTGAGGTAAATTCTGTAGAACCACTTGATCTTTTGCAACGACTTTTCCATTTACATAACCTACCGCATAAAGTACATCGTAATTAATTTCCGGCTTGTTCCATTGAAAATGTGTACCAATTGCCCCACGTTTTTTCTTGCCTAAAGATTGTCCGTTTACATCATTAAAAAGTTCTACTTCATCACAGTTAGAATACACCACAACACTATCTTTAATGCCGGGTTTTGTCCAGCGGTTTGGCCAGGTATGCGAAACGATGTATACCATAGGATCCGTTTGTTTTGGTGCATAATTGGCCCTGAACATGTAAAAAACATCTGTTGGTTCTTCCCAAGGGGTAAACATGCCTTTGTAATTTACAGGACCAATCCGATCCAGATCTCTTAAACCCTCGCCTCCCTGTACCCTTCCCGGATTATCGTGCGAGCTATAAAGCCAGAAAAAATGACCAGCGGTTTTATCTTTTACCGATTCTGCCAGTCGCACTTTCGTTTCCATCAGGTCGGTCATTTTGTTCTCCGTGTATCCTTTTCCATTGGCGTCAGGTTTATGAAGATCTATTGTTCTCCAGGCGCCATATTCGCCTACTAAAACCTGTCTTTTCAAATCTTCGCCATAAGTTAAAGGATTGCCGCCGTAAGTGCCTGTCCAGTTTTGCGGCACGTCCCAATCGGTTCCTTTACCGCCATTACAGGTGGTTACTTTTCTTTGTGAAGAAGCTGTTGGATCCAGTTTTCTGATCAGCTCGGTACATTCTTTTGCGAAGTCTTCGGGCAGGGTACTTTCGTTTTCCAATCCCCATAACACTACCGCAGGGCTGTTCCTTCTTTCCTTTACCCAGTCCGTTAAAAGCGTTTTAAAATTCTTCCTGAATTCGGGCGTATCGTACCAAATGTGTGCTGCCATTTGTGTCCAGCATAAAATCCCTTCCTTGTCCCAATAATCAGAATACAATAAATGATGTGGCTGATGTGCATCGCGGAAGGCATTAAAACCTGCTGCTTTAACCTGCATCACCCTCGACCTGATCTGCTCGTTACTGAAAGCATGACTCTGCCCGATTAAATGCTCATATTCTGCTATTCCGTTAATAAAAACAGGTTTTCCGTTTAATAGAAACTGTTTTTGATTGACTTGATCGCCAATCCGAAAGCCATCGGATGGCCAGCTGATCCAGCGGATGCCATAAGGCGTTTTCAGTTCATCTACAATTTTTCCATTCTCGATGATGATAGTTTGTAAAGTATAGAGATATGGATTTTCCAAAGACCAAAGTTTTGGATTGACAATTTTGTCGGTTTGCTGATCGATCTGGATTTCTTTACCTGGCGGAACAATCAATGTTTTTTTGATTTCTTTAACCTGCTTTCCGCTTGCATCAAGCAATTGGTTAATTATCGATATATTTTTTGACTTTAAAGTATAATTTTTAATGCTGGTACTCAGGTTTAATACTGCGGCTTTTTCTGAAATTTTATTGTCGTTCCAGATGTGAATGCCAAATGGTTCAACACGGATATCATTGGTTACAATTAAATGCACCGGACGGAAAATCCCCATGGGCTGCGAACCTTCTGAAAAACCGCGTTCGGTAGAGCAACCACCATCAACCCAGGGTAAATCCTGGATATTCGCGGGGTGATCGGCCCGGACAGCTAAAATATTCTCCTGATTATTTAATTTAATGGCAGCAGTAACATCCAAAGTAAAAGTTGTTCGCCCGCCTGCATGGTAGCCCACCTTTTTGCCGTTTAACCAGATCGTGGCATAAGAACCAACGCCCTCAAAGTATAAAAAGAACCTTTTGCCGGGTTTAATTTCATTGGTTTTGAATGTTTTTCGATACCAGGCATAACCATGTTTATTGCCATGAAGTTTGCGTTGGTAACCTTCGTATTGGTCGCAGTTATGTGGAACATTAACATTTTTCCAGTTTAAGGTGTTGTAGCCAGCCGACTGAAAACCATCAAAAGCATTTTTGTTTTTCTCATCAGCGATGGTAAGCCAATTGGAGTTTAGAGAGATATCTTTTCTGGTTGAGCTTTGTGCATGAACAAAATTGATCTCAAGCAAAGAAGTGAATAACAATATTATGAAGAAGATTGATCTCAATGTTGGTCTGTGGAGACACAGACCAAGGCGCGGTATATTCATCGTTTTTTTTTCTTCTAGGAGACACGAACCATGGTGCGTGGGGCAAAAAAACTTTAAAGAATTAACTTTAACTAAGTCTCTTGCAAAGGAGATTGCTTCGTCGTTCCTCCTCGCAATGACGATTTTATTCTTCATATTTTATAGCAATTTCAGATCTCCATTCAATTTATAAGTTTCACCAATTTTGGTTTCAAGACTTATATTGTTGTTTTTATAATGGATTTTACAGTTCCCCCCTGTTTTAGATTTGATGGTAATTGAGGTCAATAAGCCATTTTTCCAGGTCAAATCCAGTTCAAATCCACCACGTGCCTGTAAACCTTTAATCTCACCATTTGGAATAGCTGTAGGCAAAGCCGGTAAAATATCCAGATAACCTTGATGGCTCTGCACAATCATTTCAGCAATTCCGGCTGCACCGCCAAAGTTTCCATCAATCTGGAAAGGCGGATGTGCATCAAAGAGATTGACATAAGACCCAGCTCCATTATTAGCCGGTTTCATTAACATTTTAACCAGTTTCATGGCATGATCACCATCTTTAAATCTGGCCCAGAAATTAATCTTCCAGGCTAAACTCCAGCCAGTAGCATCATCACCGCGGTACAATAAGGACTGTTTAGCGGCCTGCATCATTTTTTCGTTGTTATCCCAGGTAATGTCATTTCCAGGATAAACACCCCATAAATGAGAAACATGACGGTGTTTATTGGTCGTATCATCCTTATCTTCCAGCCACTCTTGTAGCTGTCCATATTTGCCGATCTGATTTGGCGCGATTTGTTTTACCTTCTCCTTAAGGGATTTCCTAAAATCTTCATCCACATTTAATACCTCAGCAGCAGTTATACAATTTCTGAATAACGATCTGATAATCTGGTGATCCATCGTCGGACCGGCTACTAAACCACCATTTTCCGGAGAATTGGACGGTGTACTGATCAACCAGCCTGTTTTTGGGTCTTTCACTAAAAAATCTTCATAGAACAAAGCAGCCTGTTTCATCAAAGGATAAGCCTCGGTTTCGAGGAATTTACGGTCTTTACTAAATTGGTAATGTTCCCATAAATGCTGACTTAGCCAACCACCTCCACTAACCCAGATACCATGATTAGAGGCATTAATCGGGGCTGTACCATTCCACAAATCGGTATTATGGTGTAAAACCCAGCCACGCGCATTGTAATATTCTTTTGCTGTTACCGAACCAGTTTTTGATAATCCTTTTATTTTACTAAAAAGTGGCTCATTTAAGGCTGATAAATTAAGGATTTCAGTCGGCCAGTAGTTCATTTCGAGGTTAATATTGGTGGTGTACTTGCTGCCCCAGGGTGGTGTGAGCAGGTCGTTCCAAATACCCTGAAGATTAGCAGGTTGCGTTCCCGGCCTTGAACTCGAAATCAATAAATACCGTCCATATTGCATGTATAATGCTGCAAATGCAGGATCATTAGCACTTGCGAATTTGTCCAGTCTTTCATCTGTCGGTAGATTTTCATTCTCCGAAGTGCCAAAATCAACGCTAAAGTTGTTATAATAAGTTTGATATTCTTTAATGTGGTTCTGTTTAATTTCGGTGTACGCTTTACCTTTTAAACTATGGAGTGCTTTAACATTGGCCGTTGCAGGGTTCCCTGAAACATCCTGTGCATTGATAAAATTGGTTCCGCCAGTTAAATAAATTGTTACTTCATCGGCCTGATTGATGCTAATTTTGCCATTAATCACTTTTACCGAACCATTTTTAATTAAAGCTGTTAACCGGCTTTCTCCCTTAATCACACCATCTTTTACCTGAATAGCTAAAGCAATTACATCATTTCCTAAAGCTTTTACAGATGATTTTCGGTGAGCGCTGGAAAGTTCTGCATCAAAACTGATGGATGCCTTTTTATCGGCCATTAAATGGATTATAATGGCCTGGTTTGGCTGACTCGCAAAATACTCACGCTGATAATTTACGCCATTTAAAGTATAGGTTGTTTTTGCAATTGCGGTACTGATATCTAAGGATCTTTTGTAATTGGTAACAATAGATTTGGTCTGTTTGAAATACAGGTTCAGATCTCCAAAAGGCTGATAACTGCCCTGATATTGAGGAACGGCAGGTGGATCTTCATCCTGAATTTTATACTTCCATTCTTTAACCAGGGAAATGCCTTGCTCTACACTGCTTCCAACAGGATAAATGCCGATTTTTTTTGAAGTATCCTTATAACCTGCCAACCCGCCTTTATCAAAATAATTGAGCACCTGTATGGCGATCACATTTCTGCCCTTTTTGATCAATTTTGCGGGTATCGTGTATTTTCTAGGTTCCGTGTTATCGGTATTGCCAACTAGCTGTCCATTGATATAAGTAAAATCCTGGTCGCGGATGCGGTTAAGATCTAATATCAGATCTTTTCCCAGCCAATTTTCGGGAACATCAAAAGTTGTTCTAAACCAAACTGCACCGTCTAAATTGGCTAATCCAACCGCTTCCCAACCCTCGTAAGAAGGTACTTTTATCGTTTTCCAGGGTTTATCATCAAAATTAACAAGGGCTGGGTTTCCCTGTATGCCTTTTCCAGCTTTCATTTCAGCTACCCAAACTTTTCGGTCGCCCTGACTGCTTTGCAACCCCATAAACTGCTCCTGTGCCAACGCTTCAGTTTCTTTTTGCTTCCCCTCGAAAAGCAATTTTCTAATTTCGGGAAGATATTGATATGCACCTTTTCGGTTATAATCCCTAGGTTGACCCGTCCAAACGGTTTCTTCATTAAACTGGATATGATCTACAGCCGTTCCGGCGAAAATCATCGCGCCTAATCTGCCGTTTCCGATGGGTAAAGCATCTGTCCATTTTTCTGCGGCTTTAGTGTACCATAAAGTATGGTTGTTTTGTTGTGCAAAACTGCCTGCATGCACAACCAATATCAAAAATAAAATGCCTAATAAAAGTTTACACTTCATGTTATTGTCCTTTATCGCCCGAAATAATTTGGACGGTTGCTTTTACTTCTTTTTCCTTTTTAACGGCTTCTTTAACCCTTCTGAAATTATTATTCCCAAGGTATATGTTTTTGGTTTCCGCGCCGCTTAATTTCAAATAAGTAACCGTTTCTTTTACAGGAAAAGCATTGTACAAAAACAGATCGGATACGTTTGTAAGATCAATTACTGCTGAATTTGCTAGTGGCTCATTGCTTTTCAATCCATCAACAATCAAATTATTCACTTTAGAAGCTTTTAAAGATGGACCCAATTCTGTATTTACGGTTACATTATGAAACTCAATATTACTAGAATTTTGAATATAAAAACCAGTTTTGGCTTCCATGTTAATATCATTGAACGTAATATTATCGATAGGCATTTCTTCCAAACCATTTAAATAGCCTGCCTGGTTAACCTGACCGGTAATATTGCTGAAATGTATATTTCTAAAAATAGGCGTCCGCGCTGAAACAGGTTCTACATTTGTTTTTGCATACTGCATATCCAATACAATGGCCTGATCTTTAGTGTTTTTCATGATAATATTGCTTACCCTGATCTCTTCAACCACTCCGCCTCTGCCTCGTGCAGTTTTAATGCGGATCCCCCTATCTGTTCCGTCGAAAACGCAATTCGAAATGGCTATTTTTCGCACATCGCCCGACATTTCGCTACCAATAACCACGCCACCGTGACCTGATAACATCGTACAATTTGTAATTACGTAGTTTTCTGCCGGAATGGCCATTTTTCGTCCGGGTGCATCTTTACCTGATTTAATGGTAATGCAATCGTCACCCACGCTGATGTGGCAATCTGAAATGTGCACATTTTTACAAGATTCAGGATTGATACCATCGGTATTTGGTGAATGGGGATTGTTGATGGTAACCGCATGAACCTTAACATTTTCACAAAACTCAGGATTGATCGTCCAGAAGGGTGAATTGCGGATGGTAATTCCATCAATCAATACATTTTTGCAAAACATAGGCTGTATAAACGGCGGACGGAGAAAACCTCTTTTCATCTGCCTGGGGTCGTCAGGAAGAATAATATCTTTATTTAAGCCATCAAAAGTGGTTTGCCATTTTGATCGTGGTTGACCATCTTTATAACCTTCTACAAAATCCCACCACTTTTTACCATGGCCATCGATAATTCCCCGGCCAATAATCGAAATATTTTCTACCTTATAGGCATAAAATAACGGTGAAAAACTGGTTACGTCTACGCCCTCATAGCGGCTTTTAACCATGGGCATGTAATCGTCAAAATTATCGCTGAAGTGCAATTCGGCACCAGCATCAATTAAGATGGTAATGTTGCTTTTTAAATGAATTGCCCCGGTCAAATATTTTCCGGCTGGAAAATAAACGGTACCGCCACCCGCTTTTGATGCTGCTTCTATTGCATTTTTGATGGCAGTTGTGGCCAGTTTACTGCTGTCGTTTTTTGCGCCATATTTGATTACGTTATAGTAAGATTGGGCGTTGGCGGTTAAGCAAGTAGTTAAAGCAAGTACAAAAAATAAGGTTTTGAAAATATATTTCATTGTTTTTTATTATAGTTCGGTTCGTGGAGACACGAACCGAGGCATTTAATTTATTCGTAAAGTCCTCGTCCTCGTTTGTAACGAGGTTGAATGAGGTCAGCGATTTTATCGCTTTTCTATACGCCTTGGTTCGTGTCTCCACGAACCTATAAACCATTTCGGTCTGTGTGGACACAGACAGAGGATAGGCGCCTAACTTAATACATCTTAACTTTCACTGGCTACTGCCTTGGTTTGTATCTCCACGAACCAATCGGAGTTAATTTCGGTCTGTGGGGACACAGACCGAGGTGACTAACTTAATCCATTTTAACTTTTACTGCCTTGGTTCGTGTCTCCACGAACCAAAAACAATTTCGGTCTTTGAGGACACAGACAGAGGATAATTGATTTAATCCATCTTAACCTTTAAAGGCTTCAAATCTTTGCCTTTATAAATTTCTTTGCCATCAACAAACACCAATAACCCCTTACCCCTGTTATATTTTTTACCGGTTTTGTCCCATAAAATTGTCACTATTTTACCATGATAGGAAACATTATCCAGTATAAACCATTCCCATTGATTTTTCGGGATTAATGGAGAAATCTCCAAAACATTATCCTGATGAGGTTTTACACCAACTAAATCATTGATAATTAAATCATTAAAGGTAGAATGATTGTAAAAACTGCTTCGAGGATTGTCACCTTTTAGCCATTCTCCGGTTTTTTCATCCTGATACTCCCCTAAGTAAGGTTTTCCATTTTTGACATGGGATGCAGCATATTGATGCAATTCCTGATAAAAGATATTTGCATTCATTTTACCATGTTTTTTATAATTCGTTAACAGATTTGCCAATCCTTTTAACGTTTGTGAGCTGGCAAAAGGCCAAAGTGCCCCATCCCATTCGCAGCTATGCCCGGTTCCTCTGGTTCTGAATGTTGGATTTCTTCTTTCGGCTGTGGTTAAACCCCAGGGTGCTTTAAATCCGGCTGTATCCAATAACTGGTCCCACGCTTTTGCATAATTTGCCTGATCGTCGGGTAAATTGAAATCCCAGGGTGTAAAACCAATGGCTTCCCTTACCTCGGCCGAGCCACCTTTGGCTTTTCTCGTTTCAAAAAATGAAGCAGAAGTATTCCATAAACTATCCTGAACCAGCTTTTTAAGGGTAATTGCTTTGTTTTTATATTTATCTGCCATTGCTGTTTCACCTAAAAGTACCGATATCTTATCTAAGGCCACTGCATTTCCATACATATAGCTGCTTATGGTTGGACGTTGATTCTGGTCTTTACGTGAACCACTGATGGATTCTTCCATGCCATCTTTCACTTCATTTTGCCAAAACAATCCGTTTTTAAGCTGCCGTTCAGATTCCCATTTACCATAATCTTTATCTAATGCGGGCAAAATTTCTTTCAGAAATCCGTGATCCGGTTTTACCAGATAGTTTTGATAAATGGCATCATCCACCCAGCTGCTAAATTGATGAAAACGTTGTTTCGTTTGGCCCACATCGGCATGGTAAAGCCAGAATTTGATATAATCTTTCAGGTAACTGTTGTCTTTCAGCCACCTGCCTTCGTAAATGTGGTGACCCAATGCGCAGCTGATTGAGTTATATTTTCCTGCATGTTTAACCGGCTCAATAAACTCGGTAAATATGAAACCTTCAGGCGTTTTAACCAGGTGTTTACGGTAAGTCCACCAGCGGTAATAATAATTTTGTTCCAATACCGAATCCGGACATTCGAATAAAGGAGCCTGATCAGCTAGCCATTTAAAAGCCTCGTTATTTGGAATATAATTTTTTACGGCTTCAGTATCTATTGAATTAAAATATTCGACGTATTTCTTCAGCTTTTCTGTCCCCAGAATTGATCTCTGTTGCGCAAAGCCGGAAATTGTCAATATCGACAGTACTGCCGTTGCTATAAATTTTCTTGTATTTCCCATTATTCAAATAACCAATCTATGTCTTTTCCCCTGCCATCTAAACCTGCGTTAAAAATGCGTAGTTCCTGTTTATCATCAATAAAACCTAAAAGCAAACAGGCTCCTTTTCCTAAATTTAAAGTATGTGTTCCTGCCGGAAAAGTATACGCGTGTACATTTACCGGAGGAAAGCCATAAGACACCAACGCATTTGATATTTTAATTTCGGATTGACCGTAATTATTGGCACTTGCATCGGTTTCCAATTGTGGCGGAGCCAGGTATTGAGAATCTTTCTGGTTAAAAAAGCCAACCAGTAATTTTACAGGAGAATTGGTGCTAAACTTAATTTCTGTACCATTTTTAATTTGTCGTGCTTTGCTCAATTTAATGCCTTTTAAACCAAGTAATTGTTCAGCCACTTCTTTTATTTTAACTGTTGTGTCCGTAAAAAGTGAGGCATCTTTGGCTATGATATAACTTTCAGTTTCGTTCAATAGCTTAACATTGGCCGTTTTATAAGGTGTAATTGCAGCAAGCGTTCCAGCTTTTATTGATTTTAAAGAATCGATGCTCCTTTTAAAATGATTCAATTCTTTGATAAATACGGGCAACATTTCTCTCCAATGGATAAAAGTTTTGTCTACACCACGCATCGGTATTTTACGTTGTTTGGTTTGCATACTGTTGGCATACAGGTAATTATGATCGGTTAATTTAACCAGCTCTGCGTAGTGATTCACGCTTTTTTGTAAAAAAGGCAAGGCCTGTTCTAAATCGCTTACCTGGTTAGAATATTTATACCTCAATATCCAAAGGGCTGCTTTTACTTTCTCCGCATAAAAATTAGCCATGGCATCGTAGCAATAAATATCATTTTTAAGCCTTTTAAATTCTGCCGTATTCTTTTTTACGTTTGGCGCAGCTTCATTTATCGATTGGATGGCTTTTTTGCCGTGTTCAACCACTTCTTTTGCCACCTGAACAGGAGTTTCACCAATATGCCCCTGCTTCTTCCATTCCTTTTCTGCATAATCGATAATCATTTCACCTTCAGGCGCTTCCGATTCGTATAGTAAAGTAAAAAGTCCGTAACGGTACGGGTTAATCAATTGTGTCATCAGCATACCTAAAGTCAGCGTTTGCCGGTTACCATCTGTAATGCCGTATCTACGCAAAAGTTTTGGAGATATCTCTCCCGATTCTTCATAAGCATTCAAAATGGCTTTGCCACCCATTAAATCGGTACCGTATTTATCGCCGAGTTCTTTACCCCAATAGTCGATTTCCTGTTTGCGGTCGCGCTGCGAATTCCACGAATATCTTGCCCATTCTTTATACCAGATCCAATCGCGGTCTACCTCTAATAACCTGCCTTTTACTTCATCAGCCGAATATGGCCAGTCCCAATAACTTGCCTGTGGATATAAGTGTAATCCTTTTGCGCCATAAATTTTATTCATCGCCTGAACCGATTTTTGAATAAAATCAGCCGAACCATACCTAAATGGCTCTAAATTAGCTAAAATGTGCACGTTAGAAATGTTAACGGTTCCTATAGCCGCCAACTTTCTGTTTAAATCGGCCCAGGCACCACGCGGCGTATAAGTAGTTAAAGCTTCGCCATTAAATTTGTTTTCGGTATATAGATTATGATAAAGCGGCAATGCGGCTTTCATTACGCTCGGCGCATCAGTATCGTGTGCACGCAGTACAATTGGAGGTTCTTCCTTAATTCCGGCAGCTTTTAATCCATCTTTTACCCCAGGGATAATGGTTTTGGTAAACCAATCAATATCATCCTGGCCAACGCCTTCCATCGCTTCGCCCAGAGCCACCATTAAACCTACGTTCGGATATTTCTCCACAAATGATGCAATTGATTTTCGGGTGTAATCAGCTATTAAAGGGATAATCGGACGGTTTCTATCCTGTGTTTTTAAGCCATGTTTATCGGCGAAAGGTTTTGGAATAATGATATTATAAAACATCTGGATGACCCAAATGCCACGTTTATCTGCTTCAGTAGTCAAAAACCTAAAAATTTCTTCATTCTTTTTTAACGTAGCATCGTCTACCTCCACTGCATAAGGATAATCTTTTAACCTTAATAAGGAAGAAAAAGGATGCCCGTTCCATAAATAAAGCGAATTATAACGGTTCTCCACCATCATATCAAGGTATTTGATCCACAAAGCCTTATCATAAAGCCATGGAAAGGTTTCAGGCGTGTAAGGATATTCGTAAACATCATGTCCGGGCAGGTAATCGGGTTTCTGCAGGCCGATACAAGTGCCACGTAATACCATTTCTGGCTGATCGGAAACAGACAGTTGTTTAGGTAATTTACCCGTGCTATTAATTTGATCGGCCAATTCTATACAGCCATACAAGGCACCCGATGCATCGTTACCGATTATATAGATTGTACCGTTTTTTGACGTATAGATATGGAAACCTTCCTTTTTTGTAACGGAGATCTTATTTTTAATTTCCGTAGGAAGATGGTTGGTAAAAAGTTTATCAGAAAATACGCCAATCACAATCACATTGCCCATACCACTGAATTTATCCTTTATTTCAATTTTGGTCGAATAGTTTAATTGAGATAAAGCTTTTGAAATTCTTTCTGCACCGAAACGTACCCGAACATGGTTCTCCGTAGAAATTATAATGGTTTTTTGTGCACGATTAGTTGCCTGAGATAAAGGTATCGATAAAAAATAACAGGAAATAAAAATCAGAAAATTTCTCATTCAGTTTGGCGCTAACAACTCCCCTTTTACGGAAAGATGATATGTGATATTTGGTTAAAATATTATTTAAATATAAAAATAATATTCAAATATAAGTAAATTAGCCATTCGTCTTTGTAAAATTTATGCAAGGTAAGACGCCTGGTATCTTCATGGCAGTGTATGACAATATCTGTTAATATTTAGACAAGAAGATAAAATTTTTAACCAACAATATTTATTTTATTTGTATTCTATATTCTAATCAATTATAATTTATAACCATACATGTTTTCACTAAAAAACAAAAGAGCCGTGGTTACAGGCGGGGGAAGCGGCATTGGAAAGGCCATTGCAACCATTTTAGCTAAACAGGGTGCCGAAGTTCACATCATCGAACTGGGAACTGAGCAAGCACAGGATACGATCAATGAAATTAAAGAAAACGGCGGTACAGCATTTAGTTATGGCTGCGATGTTTCTGATCATAAAGCGGTTCACGATGTTTTTAACGAGATTGGGCAGATCAACATCCTGATCAATAATGCAGGTATTGCGCATATTGGAAAGGCCGATACTACTGAAGAAGCGGACTTTGACCGGGTAATGCGCGTAAATGTTAAAGGTGTTTACAACTGTTTGCATGCAGCCATTCCACAGATCCGTTTAGCCGGTGGAGGTGTGATTATCAATATGGCATCAATTGCGGCTTTGATTGGCCTACCCGACCGTTTCGTGTACAGTGCGGCAAAAGGTGCAGTTAAAGCCATTACCATGAGCGTGGCCAAGGATTATATTGGCGAAAACATCAGGTGTAATTCCATATCTCCGGCAAGGGTACACACGCCTTTTGTGGATGGCTTTTTACAGAAAAACTATCCGGATAACATCCCTGAAATGTTCGAAAAGCTTTCTAAAACACAACCTATCGGTAGAATGGCGAAACCGGAAGAAGTAGGCGCGCTGGCTTTATACCTCTGCAGTGACGAAGCTTCTTTTATTACGGGCTGCGATTACCCTATTGATGGTGGATTTACGACCTTAAACAATTAATAACACAATTTTAAATATAATATAATGAAATTAATACGATTTGGCGAAGCGGGAGCTGAAAAACCAGGAGTGATTATAAACGATAATTATTTCGATGTTTCTGCATTGGTGAAAGATTATAATGAAGATTTTTTTGGCGGTGATGGCTTAGAAAAACTTAAAAAAGACATCGAATCTGCTGATTTAACACAGGTTGATAAAGGCGTACGCCTTGGCCCTGCATTGGCTCGTCCTTCTAAAATTATCTGTGTAGGTTTAAACTATAAAGACCATGCTGCAGAAACCAATGCACCTATCCCCTCAGAGCCGATTTTATTCTTCAAGGCTACTTCGGCAATAGTTGGTCCAAATGATGACTTAATTATCCCAAAAAATAGCAAAAAAACCGATTGGGAAGTAGAATTGGCCATTGTTGTGGGTAAAAAAGCAAGTTATGTTTCCGAAGAAAATGCTTTGGATCACATCGCGGGTTATGTGTTGCACAATGATTACAGCGAGCGTGAGTTTCAGATCGAAAGAAACGGACAATGGGTAAAAGGAAAAAGCTGTGATACTTTTGCGCCGATCGGCCCGTTTATCGCTACTCAGGATGAAATTGCCGATGTACACAATCTTCGCCTTTGGTTAACTGTAAACGGCAAAACATTACAGGATGGCAATACTTCAAACCTGATTTTTAATGTTCCTTTTATGATTTCATACATCAGCCAGTTTATGACACTTTTACCTGGAGATGTAATTACCACTGGAACGCCTGCAGGTGTAGGTTTGGGCCAGAAACCGGAGCCCTGGTATTTAAAAGCGGGTGATGTGGTAGAATTAGGGATAGATGGCCTGGGCACCAGCAAACAAACGGTTAAAGCTTACAACGGAAATTAACATGAAAAGATACTGCTTAACACTTGACCTTATAAATGATGAAAAGCTGATAGAAGAATATAAGCAGTATCATCAATCGGTTTGGCCGGAGATTAAAGAAAGTATAAGTTCTTCAGGCATCGAAAACCTGGAAATATATCTCCTTGGTAACCGGTTATTTATGATTATGGAGGTGAACGAAAGCTTCTCTTTTGATAAAAAGGCAAAAGCTGATTTAGCCAATCCGAAAGTGCAGGAATGGGAAACTTTAATGTGGAAGTTCCAGCAGGCCATGCCAGGTGCAAAACCAGGTGAAAAATGGATTTTAATGGACCAGATTTTTAAACTTTAATCGCTTTTTATGATTGATACACATGTGCATTTTTGGAATTTCGATCCGGTTAGGGATAGCTGGATCAATGAAGAGATGAAGGTTATCCAGCAGGATTTTCATCCGAAAAATCTGTCAGGGGCATATCACGATCTTCAGATTACCGGATGCATTGCCGTACAGGCCAATCAATCGGAAGAAGAAAACCGTTTTCTATTAAATTTAGCTGAAGAAAAAGAAATCATTAAAGGTATTGTGGGCTGGGTGGATCTGCTTAATCCCAATTTGGATGAACGTTTAGCCTATTGGAGCAATTTCAAGGCCATTAAAGGCTGGCGACACATTTTACAGGCAGAAAATTCGGAATTTATTTTGAATAAAAAATTCATTGCCGGCGTTAACCTGTTAAAAAAATACAATTACACCTACGATTTATTGTGCTACCACAATCAATTGCCTGATATTATCAAAATGGTTGATCAGGTTCCACATCAGCCATTTGTATTGGATCATTGTGGTAAACCAGATGTGAAAAGCCAGGATTTAAAATCATGGTCGGAAAATATTAAAACCTTAGCAGCCAACCCTAATGTGCACTGTAAAGTTTCTGGTTTACTAGCAGAGGCTGATTGGAAAAACTGGAAAGAAAAAGAACTTTTCAATTGTTTTGATACGGTTTTCGAACATTTCGGCACTGAAAGGGTGATGTATGGCAGCGATTGGCCGGTGATGTTAATCAGCAGGCCGTACCAGGATTGGTTTAATTTAGTGCATAAATATGCCGAACGATTTTCTGCAGAAGAACGTAAACTGATTTTTAGCGATAATGCGAAAGCGTTTTATGGTGTTTAACGACCTATTTTTGACCAATTTGTCATCCTGAATGCAATGAAGGATCTTTTTGATGATGTTTTATTTGCAAAGGATTCTTCACTGCGTTCAGAATGACAGATCAGAACCCTACGCAAAAAAATCTATATTCTCCATAACTAAAATACAAAACAGCAGATAGAGCAGGATGGAAAATATAATATAAAATATTAGTTTTCGCTTTTTAAAAATAGAATCTGACCAATACAATATTTAAATATGAGTAAAAAGATTACATTCCCTTACAATCCCCAATTCCCTTCTGTAGCGGACTTAAGAAAAAAGGCAAAATCAAGGATTCCTAAATTTGCTTTTGACTACCTGGAGGGAGGATGTAACGAGGGACTTAATTTATCGCGAAACGAGAGCGACTTCGACAATATTTACCTCAAACCGAATTACTTACGTGTTGGTGGAGATATCGACATGTCGGTTGAATTATTTGGCCGTCGTTACAGTGCTCCATTTGGGATATCTCCGATTGGTTTGCAAGGTTTGATGTGGCCTAATGCACCCGAAATTTTAGCTAAGGCTGCCGCTAAAGCCGATATTCCTTATACATTAAGCACTGTATCCACCAGTAGTATCGAACGAATTGCCGAAGTATCTGAAGGAAAAGCATGGTTTCAATTATACCATCCTACGGAAAATAGCCTGAGAGATGATATTTTAAGTCGCTTAAAAGCTGTTGAATGTCCGGTATTAGTGGTTTTGGTTGATGTGCCTGCATTTGGTTTACGATATAAAGAAATTAAGAGTGGCTTATCTATTCCACCAAAAATGTCAGTCAATAATATCTTGCAGGCTTTTGCCCGTCCGCTATGGGGCATTAAAACCCTGCAACATGGAATTCCATCATTTGCTACCTTAAAACCTTATATGGAAAAAGGAATGGATATGTCGCAACTGGGACAGTTCATGAACAAAACATTTACGGGCAAGGTTGATATTGAAAAGGTATCTGCCATTCGTGATCTTTGGAAAGGACCTTTGGTACTGAAGGGAATCGCGACTGATGAAGATATGCAGGCTGCTATCCAAATCGGTGCTGATGGTGTGATTGTTTCCAATCATGGTGGCAGACAAATTGATGCGGGTGAATCCTCAATCAATTCTTTAATTAAACTCGCGGGAAATGATGCTTACAAATCAAAACTCAAGATTATGTTAGATGGTGGTATTCGTTCTGGCGTTGATTTAGCAAGAGCACATGCCGTTGGATCTGAATTTAACTTTATGGGCCGGCCTTTTATGTATGGAGTTGGTGCTTTAGGGAATGAAGGAGGCGATCATACCATCAACATGTTCAAAACTCATTTATACCAGATCATGCAACAATTAACCATTGAGCATATTACACAATTTCCTGATCGGTTATTAACCCCTTAAAGCCGAATTTGCACATAAAATAAACAAAAAGAGGCTGTATCATAAACATAGTTTCTAGAAATTTGTCACGTTGAGCCTGTCGAAACGCCTTAAACAGTGTTAAGGTAGGTCCTTCGGCAAGCTCAGGATGACAATTCTATATTTATGATACTTCCTCTTCAAATTTTATCAATGATCTTTGTCTATTTCTTAAGTATTGGTGTTTACAAAAACTTGTAAGTGGTACTCGTTTTATACGTTTCGCCTGGTTTAAGTACCGTTGACGCAAAGTTTGCATGGTTCGGTGCATCAGGAAAATGCTGTGTTTCCAAACAAAAAGCAGAACGGTGAGGATAAGATTTCCCGCCTTTACCATCTTTATCTACACCTGTTAAAAAGTTACCGCTATAAAATTGTATTCCAGGCTCTGTGGTGTAAACTTCTAAAGTAATTCCTGTAACCGGACTTTTAACAATCGCTACAGGCGTTTTGCCATCGTGATGGGTTAAAACAAAGTTATGGTCGTAACCTTTCCCGAATTTTAATTGCTGGTCGTTTTCACCTATCGATTTGCCAATGGTTTTCGCTTTATTAAAATCGAAGGCCGTGCCAGCTACAGGCTGCAATTTACCAGTTGGAATCAAGGTCGAATCTACAGGGGTATAAGCATTTGCATCGATACTTAGTTCGTGATCAAGAATGGTGTTGTTTCCTTCACCGTTCAGGTTAAAATAAGCGTGGTTGGTTAAATTTACCACGGTTGCTTTATCCGTAGTGGCCAGATAATCAATCTGTAAAGCATTGTCATCCGTTAGCGTATAAGTTACTTTAACGTTCAGTTTGCCCGGATAACCTGCTTCTCCATCATTAGAAACATAACTCAACTCCAGTTTTTGTCCATCTTGTTTGGCCTCCCAAACCTTCGAGAAAAATCCGTCTGTACCACCATGTAAGGTATTAACACCATCGTTAAGCTGTAAAGCATATTCTTTTCCTTCAAGGGTAAATTTACCTTTGCCAATGCGGTTACCATACCTGCCAATCAGTGCACCAAAAAACGGCTCGCCTTTTTTACGGTAAGCACCAAGGCTATCATAACCCAGTACCACATCGGTTAATTTTTTGTTTTTATCTGGTACCAGGAGCGAAACAATCCTTCCTCCATAATTGGTAATGGAAACTGAAGCACCCTCTTTGTTTTTTAAGGTATAAAGTTTAACGCTTTTGCCATCGATGGTTGCGGAATATTTTAAAGAATCGCTTTGTTCGGTTGCCTGGCTTCCTTTATCTGATTTGGGATTACAGGAGGTGAAAGCAATGGTTAAACACAATGTAGCGAAGGGCAAAGCCTTAAGGAATATTTTTTTCATCTGGTTAAAATTTGAGCTTAAACGAGACTCTGCAATGTCTGCAAAAGCGGTATTGGCTCTGTTTAAATTTATTTTTGGTTAAGGCTAAAGTAGTAAAAATAATTAACGTTATTGTAACGATTATAATTATTGTTAAGCTAATATTAATGATGATTATCAACAGTAAAAAAAATCACATAATTTAGCAGCTGTATGTACGATTTGAATTTCAGGCCTAAAGCTTTTCTTTTTGATTTAAATGGCACCATGATCAATGATATGGAATACCATACTTTGGCCTGGTATGCTATTATGACGGAGGATCTAGGTGCTAAACTTGATTACGAAAGTGTAAAAAAGGAAATGTACGGTAAAAACCATGAGGTTTTGGCCCGCGTTTTTGGCAACGACAGGTTTAGCCAGGAAGAAGTTGAACGGCTTTCGATCGACAAGGAGAAACGCTATCAGCAAGGTTATATGCCACATTTGGCTTTAATTGATGGCTTAAGTGATTTTTTAGCACGTGCGAAAGAAGCCAATATCCGAATGGCCATCGGCTCTGCAGCCATACCTTTTAACATCGATTTTGTGGTTGATGGGCTTAACATCCGTCATTACATGGATGCGATTGTAAGTGCCGATGATGTATCGGTAAGCAAACCTGATCCCGAAACTTTTTTAAAGGCAGCATCGGCTTTAGGTGTTGCACCTGCAGATTGCCTTGTATTTGAAGATGCACCAAAAGGTGTAGAATCGGCACTGAATGCAGAAATGTCCTGTATTGTACTTACTACAACACATCCAATTGAAGAATTTGAAGGTTATCCGAATATCTTAGGCTATATTAAAGATTATAACGATACCAAACTAAATACGCTATTTTAAAATGGGAAAATATTTAAATCAAAAACCTGTCCTCGTTGCAGTAGACTGCATTATTTTTGGGTATGACGGCGATCAGCTGAAACTTTTGGTCATTAAAAGAGCGATAGAACCAGTCAAAGATAAGTGGAGTTTAATGGGTGGCTTTATTGGCGAAGAAGAAGATCTTGATGAGGCTGCTAAACGGATCTTGTTAGAACTGACCGGATTACATGATGTTTACCTGGAGCAGCTACATGCTTATGGCCGTCCAGAACGTGATCCGATTGAGCGTACCGTTTCAGTTGTTTATTTCGCATTAATCGACATCAATAAGTACAGTAAACAGATCAATGATCAATACCATGCAGAATGGTTTAAGCTAAAAGAGGTTCCTGAACTGATTTTCGACCACAATGTAATGGTAAAGGCAGCCATGGATAAAATCCGTTATCAGGCAGCCCTCCACCCTGTTTTATTCGAGCTTTTGCCTAAAAGGTTTACCATACCACAATTGCAGGCTTTATACGAACAGGTTTACGATTCGCCGATTGATAACCGGAACTTCATCCGCAAGATTACCGCTAGTGGATTATTGATTAAACAAACGGATAAGGATAAATCGAGTTCGAGAAGAGGTGCTTTTTATTTTAAACTCGACAGGAACAAACATAAAGCACAGTTTCAATCTTTCTTAAACTTTATTCCGAAAACAAGTAAATAGAAGCCGATTTTTGAAATAACTGCGAGATTTAAAATAAATTTTAAAATTATTTTCAGCCTTACAAAATTTAGAATCAGTCAGTTATAAATACTAATTTTAATTGACGCAAAAAACATCAAAAACATTTTCTAAAAATGTTTGCAGGAAAAGGATAAATATCTATATTTGCACCTCCTTAAACAAAAGGAAATGATTCCGTAGCTCAGCTGGTAGAGCATTACACTTTTAATGTAGTGGTCCTGGGTTCGAATCCCAGCGGGATCACAGAAAGACGCAAGAAATTGCGTCTTTTTTGGTTTAATGGTATTTAAGCCGAGATAGCTTTTCTAATATGACTCAATCAAATGCAATTTATTTCAATCTGCCTCACAGTACTTCTATTTCGAAATCATCGCTGAATGTAGCGTTATAAACTTTGAAAGTGACAGCCCATTCTTCTTTAACAAGTTCGTGGATAAATGAGCAAAACATCAGCCTAAAGCGGTTAAATTCTATTCCTGCCTTGCAAACTACCATGTAACTGCTATCATTATTCATGATCACCTCCTGAACAGATTCTTCCCAGTGGACTTTAATCTTATCGGGCAGCAGGTTGAAATGTTGACTATCTATAAACTTACCGATTGAAAGTATCCTTTCTTCTCCTAAACTTCCGTTATTTACCTCTACCCAGGCTCCGTTCGCTTTATTTAAGCGGCCCAGAAGATAGCCATTGCATAATACATTCCAGGGCTCACTTTCTGCAAACCGTACCAGTTGATAGGCGTTTATGTCGTCTCCTTCACCAAAAAGGTAATCAAGAACTACCGTTTTTGAGCCAGCCATCAGGTTTTCCTTAAATACGTTCGAATATTGTCCCATATGGCCTGATATAATTGACCTTAACCTTTTACTTAGTAATTTCAAAATCTCCATTGACGCCTTAATTTCTTTAAATCTTTGAATAGTATCACAAAAATGTTGATTTCACTTTCAACTGCTTCTCTCGCATCCATAATGCTTTGGCAGAATAAGCAAAAGGCGGCATCTCCTCAGAGATTATTTTTACATATATTCCTTCAAAATCAATCTATAAATGGCAGGAATAACAATTAGTACCATTTAATCCTCAAAATCATTTTTATCTGTTTTGCGTATGGCAACAACCCCGGTCAATCCTAATAAAACCATAAAAAATGCCGTCCCGTGGTCAATCGAACAATTGTACACTTCTGCAATGGTAACATTCGATCCATTTGTTACTCCGGTAACACTGCAGCCGCCCGAATATGGGGTAGAAAAATCGACCCTCACCTCACAGTTGCCGGTTCCCTGTTTATAACTTGTTGCCAATGAATAAGTCCTTGCACCTCCTACCGGATCAATACCCTGAAAATCAGTAAAAACGCGTTCCGCACCATCATAAAAAATAATACATCCATAAGGAAAATTGTCTGCTGCAGATGCACTGAAAGATAAAAGCGGTATGGCAGCACATAGGAAAACCCTGGCCAAGGCATTTGGGATTAAAAATTTCATAATTGAGCGGGTATAGACAGCAATTTTTATTTAGGATAAACAATATCCTTTTAAGAAGGTTTTGAATATTACCTATAATTTCATTTAAGTAAAAATTAAACTTCTCATGATGGAAAATGCAGGTATGCCATTCTCCGTTAAATTTTCTTTGCTTCTTCCTTGTAATCCATAATTTAGGTCACCATCAATTTTAGCATCTTTTGCCAGCTATGAGCAGCTCTCTGAAGAAATAGCCCTTTTTAAAATTGACCTTAAGCCACAACAGGGCGGCCCTGAACTTCATGCTGCACTGATCAATGAAATTATCGGGAGATAGAAAACCGGCTAAAATAAGCTGTCCGCAATTACCAGCCTATAATAATTGAGCAGTAGTTGTTTACGATGCGGCAAGATAATATAGTCTATAATTTATTAACACACAGGAAAGGCGAACGAAAAAGATGATCCTTCATTCGGCACACTCTCAACCCAGATTCGTCCGCCATGATCGGATATAATCTTTGAAGTAATATAAAGGCCCATACCCAGGCCCGGATGAGAATTGCTTACCTCTTCCAGACGGTAAAATTTATCAAATATACGTTCGATACCCTCCTTTGACATGCCAAGCCCACAGTCTGTAACTGTAACTGTTATGTTTTTCCCGTCAGGAGAAAGTTTGGTTAACACCTCAATGGCGGAATTTTTTGGCGAATACTTTACTGCGTTTCCCAGCAGATTGGTGAGCACCTGCTCTAAGCGTAACGGATCTGCCTTTATCCGGCAGTTTTCGCCAAGTGTTAACTTAATCTCGTTTCCAATATGAACACTCGACAGGATTTCGAGTGCCTCTTTTATAAAAGAATTCAGATCGACTTCTACCAGGTCATACTGCAGGCTGCCATTCTCGATTTTTGACACATCCATTAACTGCTGGGCAAGAAGCGACAGCTTACTTGTCTGCAGGTCAAGCTTATCCAGTACCCCTGATACTCTTTCGGAATATTCGCCCTTCAGGTTTTTTAGCATCTGGGTATATGCCTTTACTACGGTTATTGGAGTTTTTAGTTCATGACTGGCAATGGAAATAAATTCTTTCTTCTTTTCATCAAGTTCCCGGCGCATGCGGATTTCTTCTTCCTGCTCACCGGTAAGCCTATTAAGGTGGCTATTTTTGTTTTTAATCTCCTCGTATGCATTTAAAGGCTCTACATTTTCGAAATAGGCCTTCAAAAGAACCAGTTTTGGTTCATCTAGTTTAAGTGAACGGGGAAGCCCGAGGCTCATTTTGATCACATAGGCATTTCCCGATGAATTAAAGGTGAAATCAGGAAGCAGTTTTTTGGCATAAAAAAAGCCTTCGTCGCTGGCCCTGAAAACCTGGTCGGAATCGAAAACAATATGCGCATATAATGAATAACGCGGAAATTTTCCGGAAATAATGATGTTTACCCTTCCGTTATCAGTGTATTCGATAGCTGTTCTGGCCACCTCCGATACCGCAGTAGCAAATGTTGTTCGCGTAGCAACGGTTAATCCCAACTGTTCACCTACCTGCATAGAACGGCGGTGTGCCAATACCAGGTCCATTTCATTTTCAAGAGAAATATCAAGGATTTCTTTCATATTAACGAACTTTAATGATTATAACTGACATATCATCGGTCCTGCGTGCATGGTCTTTATAAATACACGCTGCTAAAATGGATGGATCATGTTTTAAAATTCCGGGATATTTGGTGATTTCCCACCTTGTTTTTATCCCATCTGAACATAAAACCAGCTGGTTATACTCGGCCGTGCTGTAAATTTGATCATTCATCGTTGTTGGAATATTGTGCCCGACAATCCCGTTATATGACATGTGGTTTTTGGATGCCGATGGCCCGATCCACTTTGCTGCAATATTTCCGATTCCTGAAGATGACCATTCCCGTTTTTCGCTGTTGTAATGAGTGATATTGGCAACCATACCCCGGGTTTTGCGGATGGAGGAATGGATAAAGCGAAGGTTTTCAACCGGACTGCTGTCGGGAAATACCCTGAACGCCGCAGCCGCTTCATTTACCGCCTTATTGGCCTCAGGGCCGTGGCCTAAACCATCTCCAAGCATAAGCTTAAGGTCGAGACCATTGGTTTTCAACAGAAATCCATCGCCGCTAACTTTCTCGCCGGGTTTACTAACCAC
This sequence comes from Pedobacter jeongneungensis, assembly GCF_000633455.1. GTDB lineage: Bacteria > Bacteroidota > Bacteroidia > Sphingobacteriales > Sphingobacteriaceae > Pedobacter > Pedobacter jeongneungensis_A. The sequence goes on along the minus strand of NZ_AYMG01000012.1, from coordinate 172,362 downwards.
TATCGGTCTAACGGTTAAGCCAGTTCTGGCGGGAGGTTCACCTATATAAATCCGGCTCAGCAAAATTGTGCCCCAGCCGGCAAGCGAATAAATATCGAAGGTATCCGAAAGCCTTTTAATGCTTCCCAAACCTGCACCAAGGGTATTGCTGGTCGAAATACCGTCCATCATCATCCTGGCCGGATTTTGCATCCCCGGCCCGCTGTCTATACTGATAAGTTCGACATATTGCACTCCGTTTTCAGTAAAATTACCAAAGAGGATTTCTCCCTCATCTGCATATTTAAACAGGTTGCTTGTCATTTCTGCAACGATAATATCTACCTCTGCAATCCTGCCCGCTTCCATTCCGGCATCCATCAAACGCTGATGGATTTCCTTTTTTAGCAGTGAAAAATAACTTCTGTCGTTAGCCTGAAGGCTTACATGTGTAGCATCAACCATTTGCCCATTTTAATATCATCACAACTGTCCCCTCACCGGGCTTGCTCTTTAAATCAAATTCGTTACATAATCTCTTTGCGCCGGGCAGTCCGAGCCCGAGACTCTTTCCTGTAGAAAAACCATCGCGCATGGCTGCAGCAATATCTTCAATACCAGGCCCCTTGTCTGAAAAGGTAAGTCTTACGCCATTGTCGCGACCGCGTGTTACCACTTCAATTAGGCAGTTGCCACCACCGCCGTAACGCAGCATATTCCGGAGCAGCTCACTTGCAGCGGTAATAAGCTTGGTCTGGTTAACCAAGCCCATCTTAATCTTTACGGCAGCCTCGCGGATCCTGTTGCGCAAAAGAACTACATCCTGTTCCCTTTGCACCTGAACGGTATCTTTACTCAGTGAAAGTATCATCATCATCGGTTTCGTCTTCGTCCCCGTGATCATCCCCTATCATAGACTTTAGCAGGTTCATCCCTCTTTCAACATCAAGCGCGGTATGCACACCTTTTAGCGGCAGTCCTAACTCAATTAGCGTTATGGCTACAGCAGGCTGCATTCCCACCACCACAGTTTCAGCATCCAGGATTTTGGACATGCTTGCAATGTTGCCGATAATACGCCCCATAAAGGAATCGACTATGGACACTGCCGAAATATCAATCAGTACACCTTTCGAACTGGTTTTATTCACCATTTGAACCAGGTCAGCCTCAAGATCAAGCGCAAGCCTGTCATAAAGGTCAACCTGAATGGTTACCAGCAGAAAGTTTCCCATCCTAAGAATAGGAATTTTATCCATTTTTATAAACTATTAGATTTTTGAACAGAACTGCTTTTACGAACCTCTAGCCTTAACACTTTAAATGCATAAGATAATGCACTTGCCAATGTTGCTTTGGTTATAATATTGGATAGATCTATACCAAGGTGAACAACGGTTTGTGCTATTTCCGGTCTGATACCACTAATTATACATTCTGCACCCATTAAACGGGTTGCGCTAACTGTTTTAATCAGGTGCTGGGCCACAAGCGAATCTACAGCAGGTACACCCGAAATATCAAGGATGGCAATGCTCGAGCCTGTCTCCACAATTTCCTGAAGCAGGTTTTCCATAACTACCTGGGTACGTGAACTGTCAAGAGTGCCGATTATCGGAAGGGCTAAAATGCCATCCCATACGCGGATCACAGGAGTTGAAATTTCTGCAATCTCATCGGTTTGACGGAGGATTACTTCTTCTCTGCCTTTGATAAATGTTTCGAAGGTAACAATACTGAGGTTATCCATAACCCTGTTTATTTTAAGGCTTTCCTCAAATAATTGCTTTGGATCCTCAACTTCGTGCTGCAATACCTCAAGCAGAGCTTCTTTTAGGGTGTGTACAAACCTGCCTGTTTCGCGTGGGGAAAATCCTTGGCGGGCACGTGTAATGGCTATACCACCTAATATTTCTATAACCGGGTTCCAGCTGTCCCCTTCAAGGTCAGCCAGGTCCTCTCCTGAAAGATTAGCAACCAAAGCAGAAATCAGTTCTTCTGACTGAGTTCTAAGATCTTCATTGCTGATCAGGTCTTCTCTAAGCCCCTCATCTGAGAGTTGGTTTTTCATCCAGGTTTCAAGGATGTTCTTTTTTTGTTTTTGTAGCAATTTCAGCGTATTAAATGACATATTAGATGAACGGTTAAGGTTTTAGACTTGACTTTCCATACGGGATTTTTAGTTGCGAAAGGTAAGCAATGTCTTTTGTAATATAAAATTAATAATTAGCCTTTATTGGCCACTCCGGTAGAGAAAATATCATTTTTTGATTCAATAACATCTAAACTGTTTCTTTCTCAACCAGCCTTTCACAAAATACGTTAATGTAAATATTACACTACATATAATAATTTAGTGATTTTTCCTGCTTACCACAAAATTTTAACAATACCATCGAAGGTAAATTCGAAGAAGGTACTCACCTGTAAAATCCATTTTAATAAAACCTAGTCAGCCGTTTGGTTGTTGCATAAAATAAAATGATTGAAATATGGCAGGGAAAGAAAATGGGAATGTGATCAGGGTCCGCGGTGCAAGGGAACATAACCTTAAAGATATCAGTCTCGATATTCCAAGAGATCAGCTCATAGTTTTTACCGGAGTATCAGGATCGGGCAAATCTTCACTTGCGTTTGGAACGCTGTATGCTGAGGCACAGCGCCGGTATCTCGAATCGGTCTCACCATATGCCCGCAGGCTGTTCAATCAGATGAGCGTACCAGAGGTCGACTCAATTGATGGGCTTCCGCCCGCTGTAGCACTCCAGCAGCAACGCGGTGGCGCAAGTACCCGCTCCACTGTGGGAAGCGTAACAACCTTATCCAACCTATTGCGCATGTTATATTCAAGGGCCGGCGATTATCCAAAAGGCCAGTCCATCATTTATGCAGAAGGATTCTCTGCGAATAAGCCAGAAGGCGCATGTCCTGAATGTCACGGACTGGGCAGTGTTTTTGAAGTAACCGAAAAAACCATGGTTCCCGATCCCGGCCTCACTATTCGTGAAAGGGCGGTTGCCTCATGGCCGGTTGCCTGGCAGGGCCAAAACCAGCGGGATATTCTGGTATCGATGGGATATAATGTAGATATTCCATGGAGAGATCTTCCGGCAAAAGACCGTGAATGGATACTTTTTACGGAGGAAACCCCAACAGTGCCTGTTTATCCCGGTTTAACTCCACAGGAGACGGCAAATGCCATAAAAAACAAAAGGACTCCGGACTACATGGGTACTTTCATCGGTGCTAAGCCCTATGTGCTCAAAACATTTTCTTCGAGCCAGTCTGAACTGATGAAGAAAAGGGTAAACCAGTACATGATCAGCGCCTCCTGCCCTTTATGCCTTGGCAAGAAACTAAGAAAAGAATCACTTTCGGTTGGTTTTGATGGAAAAGATATTGCACTACTTTCAGGATTATCCCTCTCTGAACTTTCGGTCATTTTCAAAAAATACGCGGTTCCTCAAAAAGGCCCGCAATCAGAGAAACAGATTGTAACGCAACGGATCTGCGCAGACATACTTTCCCGGATCGAAGTGATGCTGGAGCTCGGGCTTGGCTACCTGAGCCTGAAACGTACTACACCAACTTTATCTCCGGGAGAACTTCAGCGCTTAAGACTCGCCACCCAGGTCCATTCAAATCTTTTTGGTGTCATCTATGTTCTGGATGAACCCTCGGCCGGCCTCCATCCTTCAGATACAATGGCACTTTTGGGCATTCTGGACAAACTGAAAAATGCAGGAAACAGTATTTTTGTGGTAGAGCATGAGATCGAGGTGATTAAACATGCCGACTGGATTGTTGATGTTGGACCGGGTGCCGGCGGAAACGGAGGGCAGATTCTCTACAGCGGTCCGCCGGAAGGTTTAAAAAGCATAACTAATTCAACTACAGCTTCATTTTTATTTGATGATCAAACTCCCGGTATCCGTACCCCAAGAAAAGCCACAGGCCAATTGAGCATTTCCGGGGCATGCCGTCATAACCTGAAAAATGTGAATATTGATTTCCCCCTGGGCGTACTCACCTGCGTTACCGGAATATCCGGATCCGGGAAAAGCAGCCTGGTTAGCCAGGTTCTTGTTGAATTGGTTGCAGATGGCCTGGGACAGAAAACAGATAGCGGAGAAGAACGCGTGGAAGGACCGGAATCAACAGCCATTGCACCGGTTAAGGGAAAGATATCAGGCGGCCTGGCAGAAATCACCCGGTTGGTTGTGGTTGACCAACGACCCATAGGGCGTACGCCAAGATCAAACCTCGCAACCTATACAGGTTTGTTCGATCAGGTACGAAAACGATTTGCCGACACCGCGCTCGCCAGAAAACGCAGGTATGATGCCGGACGTTTTTCTTTCAACGTAGCTAAAGGAAGGTGCCCGCACTGCCTTGGCGAAGGTTTTGTAATGGTAGAACTCCTGTTTTTGCCGAGTGTATATACTCCTTGCCCTACCTGCAATGGATCACGATATAATCCCGCAACCCTTGAAGTTACCTATAAGGATAAAAACATTGCCCAGATACTGGAAATGACCGTAGATCAGGCCTGCGATTTTTTTGATGAGGATCCTGCGGTTTACCGGGCGCTTGATATTGTGCGGGAGGTAGGACTTGGTTACCTCAGGCTTGGACAGGCAGCAACAGAACTCTCAGGTGGCGAGGCACAGCGCATTAAACTGGCCACCGAACTGCAAAAAAGCCAGAAAGGATCATCGCTGTATGTTCTTGATGAGCCCACCACCGGGCTTCACCCCTCGGACGTTGAACGGTTGTTAGTGCAGTTCAATAAACTGGCTGATGCAGGAAATACAGTTGTGGTGGTTGAACATGATATGCAGGTTATTGCACAAAGCGACTGGGTTATTGATATTGGTCAGGGAGCAGGTGAAAATGGCGGGAAAATTTTATATAGCGGTCCGGTTGAAGGACTGATCAAATGCAAAGAGAGCAAGACAGCATCTTTTCTTTCGGCATACCTCCGAAGAGATAATAAATAGAGACATTGCCATAGCCAGAATGAAATTCTGCTCTAACCAATCCGGCACTTTTTCCCATTTAGGTTCATGTTCTGATTTTTTCCGTTATTTTTTTAACCGTAGCCCGTTCCGTCAATATGATATTTTTCATATTTTAGGCTCCCAATAGGCAAGAGCCCTTTGGTAACGCTCAATCCCTTCCGGTATTAACGATATCCAGGATCACTCCTGACCTGAATTGATATATAACTTAATTATTTATAGCTATGTCCACAACGCTCAAACCCGTCCCTACCGATTATGAACGCCTGATTTTATCCGGCAAAGATTTTTTTCCCTTTCCCCCGCCTTCGCCCAAATCAAGCTGGGAATCCAAAGCAAGAACAGTCGTCATTTCCCTGGCAACCAAAGCACCCTATATCGGAGGTGCCATCAGTTACGTAATCAAAAGTTTCTGGCAGGAAGCGAAAGCTGATATCTGGGCGCAGGTTAGTGAAAATGTTTCAAGAATGGTTGAACTTGCTATCCTGGAATTTGAAATCACCCGCGATGGAAGCGAACTCATGGCGATTAAAAGCGACATGGTTTCCTACGTGGTGGCCAAAAACAAATCAGAGCAGGCCATGCAGCTCAATACACTCATCAGCAAGTGCACCGAAATGTATTTCAAGCTGATTAAATCCAAAAATAAACATAAACTTATCCCCTTTACCGTTGCATTTTCGCTGGTGCACCTGGCCATACTTAAAGAAAGGGTTGATTCAGGAGAAGCACTTTATGGAGAGTTTGACGATGCCTGGGTAATTGATCTGCAGCGGCAGATAGAAAACTACCAGTCGTTTTTTAACGAACAGATTCCTGCGCTGATAGAATGGCGTGCTTCTCAGATTGTTTACGAAAGTATTACCACAGGCAAACTGATTAAAGACACCGATATCGAAATAAACGACACCTTCGGGAAAAGGTCATTTAAGAAGAGCTACAGATTTGTTGATGGCAAAGATTACAGGAAGGAAGAACTGCTAAAAATTAAGGAAGGCTGGATGTCTTTCTGGATGGCCGATTTTGCGCAGTCATACGCCTCTTTTTTTTATACCAACCGCCTGATGCCCGGTTCAGAATCAGTACCTCCGGCCATTGATCCGGCTTTTAATAAAATTACCATAGGCCCCTTTTCACCAGGCAACGAAAACGAATTGCGCCCATTGCGCCCGGCAAATGAGAGCCAGAAATCTGGAAAAATTAAGGAAATTATCTACAATTTCGGTGATAGCATGGACAGTTTCCAGGTGAACTTTGAACGTCATGACGGGCAGCGGGCAACCAAAATTGGTGGCGATAAAACAAAAACCATCAAGGTTGATCCTGATAAAGAACTTGTTGCGTTACGGTTTTATTATTCGCAGCCTTATATCGGCCTTGCCCCTTTAAAGTCCATCAACTTTGTTTATAGCGACGGCACGGAAAGTGAAACTGCAATGTTAAAAGAAAAACAGGTATTAAAATACCAGGAAATTAAGATACCGGCAAATTATGAGATCACTAATTTACGATCTGCCCGGGATACTACCGAACGGTTCTCCTACTGGTTCTGGCTGGAATTGACATTCAAGCCGTATTACCCATAATATCCTTAAGCTGAATAAGTTGCATGTTGAGGTAGCTTAAGCGAAGAACTAAAATGGATGATCCTGATTTCACTTCGGATCATCCATTTAAAATATTGTTTAAGAGACTTACAATTGGACCGGTTTCATACAAAACAGTCCTCCCCAAAATCCCAGTTACTGATGCTGTTTTTAAATCAATGGCGATAAACCTTTATCTCCAGCCCAATGCCGGGGCAACATTTTCTAAAATAGAAGACAGCACATGGATATTGTAATCTACTCCCAAAGTGTTCGGTATAGTGAGCAATAGCGTATCTGCTTCCTGTATGGCCTCATCCGCTTTCAGTTCTTTGATAAGCTGATCAGGTTCAGCTGCATAACTCTTGCCAAAAACAGCCCGTTTATCGGCTTCGATATAACCAAAGCTATCGGCTCCTTTTCCCTGCTGGCCAAAATAATACCTGTCCTGGTCGTTAACCAGTGCAAAAATCGAACGGCTTACGGAAACCCTTGGTTCGCGCTGATGACCGGCTTTTTTCCAAGCTTCCTTGTATAATCGAATTTGTTCAGCCTGCTGGATATGAAAAGGTTTGCCACTTTCATCAAACTTTAAGGTAGAACTTTGAAGGTTCATGGCGTTTTCTGCCGCCCATATTGCAGTCGCATTTGAGGCAGCACCCCACCAAATCCGTTCGCGCAGTCCATCCGAATAGGGCTCCAGGCGTAACAAGCCGGGCGGGTTCGGGAACATTGGATAAGGATTAGGCTCGGCAAATCCATTGCCTTTTAACTTATCTAAAAACGCCAAAGCTTTCTTACGGCCCATATCTGCATCGGTTTCACCTTCTTCAGGTGCATAACCGAAATACCGCCAGCCTTCGATTACCTGCTCGGGCGAGCCACGGCTTATCCCCAGTTGCAAGCGGCCTTCGGAAATCAGGTCGGCAGCACCGGCATCTTCAGCCATATAGAGCGGATTTTCATAGCGCATATCGATAACGCCGGTACCGATCTCTATTTTAGCTGTTTTTGCCCCTATTGCAGCAAGCAACGGAAATGGAGATGCCAATTGGCGCGCAAAATGATGAACCCGGAAATATGCGCCATCCATACCTATTTCTTCCGCTGCAACAGCTAGATCAATGGATTGGAGTAAGGTATCTCCTCCGGTACGCGTTTGATATGAGGGATGGTCAGACCAATGCCCGAATGATAAAAATCCTATTTTCTTCATTGATTTACTTATTTAATATTAAATTTAGTAGTATCCCGGCAGGCTCTAAAAGACCGGTACCGGGCATGCAGGAGTTTTCCTGATAAGCTATTTCAAAGATGAAAGGGATGTTTTTATTTTAGTAACAGCATCATCCGGATCTCCCTGCGAAGCAAATATCTCAGCTGGCCCCATCCCCTTTCCATAAAAATTTGTGTCTGCAGCCGTGTCGAACTCAAGCGAAGCTCCATTCAGTGATATCCCCGCAAAAAGCCCCTTACTGCGCGAATAGGAATATACCTCGGCATCAAGTTTATAATCGGTATTGGCGGTAGAATTACGTCCAACCGGACCAGCTGCGATCGAAAGGTCGCCACCAAGCGTAAAACTGCTTTTCTTTATCCCGGTCAGACTGCTGCTATGCTTGAAAACCAACACCAGCTCAACAGATTGTATTCCGACCTGTAAGCCGACGCTTCCTCCGGTAATAGTCACAAATACAGGATTGCTCCAGCTGCCGTCTTCCCTTTTCACCATCGCTATTCCCCTGCCGCGTTTACCACCAACTACAAAGCCGGCATTGATCAGCTTTGGCACGATAATGATCCCTTCGGTAACCTTAAGTAGCGAAGAAGGGATAGACTCTTTCATTTTACCAAAATCATCCAGCACCGTACCCGCTGCCTGTAATCTTTTTTTCTCTTTGTCCTGTGCATTGGCCAGAGATGGGGCTAAAAGAACTGTAATGCAGAGCGTGGCCAGGCTTATTCTGACCGATTTGTTGAAATTCATATTTTGAGGTTTAAAATTAAATGGCTGCCGGTAATTTCCACGGACAGGACGATCCTATAACGGATGGGCAGCCAAATTTATATAACGGTAGCAAGCTTTGTAGAAAAATCTCTTACAAATTACTTTCCAGTGAAAATTCTCACATTGCAAGAAAGGGATTTTCAAAAAAATATTTAACAGATCAGGAGCAGTCTATATTCACCATTTTTTTCGGTGGGTGCCCGGTGAATACAAGGTAAAGTCTGTTTTTCAGGATGATCTACCGCTAATCTCCACAAATGGCCCAAACCCAGATTTACAGGTCTGGCATAAGGTTTAGGTTGATAATGCAGATCAAAATAATGTTCGGTTAAAAAGGTTTCAAATTCCGCTTCCGGGCCGTTATGCAATTCTTTAAGCTTTTGCCGGATTTCCGGAACCAGTATTTTTTGTTCAACCTGGTTATTAGCTAAGATTTCACTGGCAGCACCATAATAGGTACATAAAAAAGTATCAGAACCAATCGGTGAACGGTCTACATGATAAGAATATACATCTGTTGAAATAAAATCCAATTCATCATCCCGCTGGTAACTTTTGATTAAATTAAGAGAAGGAGATGCCCCGAAATCTGTTAACAGCTGAAAATCACTTAAGATAATTTCCCTGGCCATATTACCTTCTTCCGATAGTTGCAATGCATAAAGGTCTTCCATGGAAACTTCGGTTAGGTTATCTTTCAACTGAAGTTTAGACACAATTTCACTAAAGTCTCCAACCAGGTTCCTATACCAGCAAATTGCGTTTATATCGCCCTGAAAATTAGTATCTACAAGCTTAGAAAAAGCAGAAACCACCGCAATCTGATTGCAATCAGAAAATCCATTATCCATATCTTAGCATAAACAAATTAGCCATTTAATTCCTGCAAAAATAAGAAATAGGTTGGAGGATAGATGAAGATTAATACTGTTTTCAAAAACAGCAATTAACGGCCAGCCCTGACCGCTTTATCAAAGGAGAATACCAGATTTTTCTGATCGATCGCAGTCAAAGCAACTTCATGATTATCCTTCCCCTCACCTGTGGTAAAATAAACGCTTGCCTGCTGTGTCTGTCCCTTATTAAGCCCGTCTTCAAATAGTGCGATCCTAAACAAACTGGCGTCTGTTTTAGAGGAAGCAATGATGCTAACTGTGCCAAGGTTATATTTTCCGTTATTTTTTAAAGTAACCATTCCATTTTTATAGGTATACGAAAGCCCCTTAACCGTTGCCAGGTAGGTTTTGTTTTTACTGGTGACGGCTTGATAAGTTTGTGCGTGTGCCGCAAGTCCGCTGATTAGTAAAAATGAAGCCAGTATTATTTTTTTCATGTGTGTTTTTTTTATAAAAATAGTTCAAAAGAAAAATATTACAATATTTTTTTTTAGCATAAAAACATCACAACAACAGATTTTCTAAAAAACAAATTCATATGACCAGCTGTTTGAGATTAAAATCTGATTACACACTCACATGGAAGAAAAATACATTCCTGCAGGCCATGCCTCCACCTCTGGCATCCTGACCACCCTGGCTATTGGCATTATTGCCTCTATTTTGCTACCGCTTTTTTATATTATCCTTGCCCAGTTAATACCTAACATATGGTTTATTGCCATTTGTGCATTTTTACTCGGTATGCTCCTGGGACTGGCAATAGATCAGGGGATTAGGATCGGTAAGATCAGAAACCTTCAGGTTGCTTTGTCTATTGCATTAGTATGCAGCCTGCTCGCATTCTACGTTCAGTGGGTTTTCTTTGATGCCGTAATGTATAGCCGCCGGGGATTTACCTTTAACCAGAGTACGGCAGACCTCAAACAGCTTTTGCAAGATATGGCTTTTCTGTTTGTTCACCCTGGGGTATTATTTAAGGAAATCGTGGCCCTGAACGAAATTGGCACTTTCCGCATTCAGGGCAGCGATAATATTTCAGGGCTTCTGCTTTGGGTAATATGGACAGGTGAATTTCTTGTGATTACGGGAGGCACCATTGTGGTTGCCTGGAACGGCCAGGTTAAAACTCCATATTCAGAGCTGAACGATCATTGGATGAAGCGCCGTACCCCCAACCTGCTTATCCCCTTTGTTCACGATAAAGCCCACCTGCTGAACCAGCTGAGAAATAAAAATTTTGATGTATTAAAAAACAATTCTGATGTAATTACGCAGCCCGATTATGCTGAAGTAGTGGTCTACGAATCAACCGGCGACCCTACAAAATTTATCACTGTGCTGAATGTTACCGCTCCTACAGGCAAAAATAAGCAAGCGAGAAAAAAAGTCGTGGTTACCCATTATCCGCTTCCAAACAATGTGGCGATCTAATGATCTTTAACCGGTTTTTCCGGTGATTTTATGGAACTTATTAAACACTTTCGGGTGCAGGAAACTGTTTTTGCCACATACCTGTATACATCCCTTTTAATTTTACAAGTTGACTATGCGTTCCTTCTTCTATTAATTTTCCTTCTTTTAACACCACAATCTTATCTGCATTTACCACTGTACTTAAGCGGTGTGCAATTAAAATAATGGTTTTTCCATTTTCCCTGAGCAAAGAAATGGCATGATGGATATGTTCTTCTGAAGAAGAATCGAGCGAAGAAGTGGCCTCGTCGAGGATCAGGATTTCCGGATCACGGTACAAGGCCCTGGCAATGGCTAAACGTTGCCGCTGCCCACCTGATAAATTGGTCGCATTTTCACCCAGATAAGTATCAAATCCATTTGGAAGCCGTTCAATAAAATCCATAATATGGAGTTGTGCACAGATTCGGATAATCTTTTTCATATCAGGCTCCATTTCCCCTACAGCAATATTATCGATAACGTTGCCAGCGAAGAGATGTACATCCTGCGGAACAACAGCAACCAGTTTCCTCAAGCTTTCATTGCTGAGGTAATTGATATCAAACTCACCAACCATAATATTGCCTGATTGAAGCGGATAAATATTCTGAAGCAGCGAAAGTAAAGTGGTTTTCCCTGATCCGCTTTCTCCAACCACAGCGGTAATTTTTCCTTTTGGTACATGCAGGTTAAAACCATCAAACACGGTTACACGTGTACCATACCTGAAATTTACATTCCTAAATTCAATATCTCCGATCATATCGGGTGTTAAATCCGTCTTATTCTCCGTTTTTTCGCGTTCAAGATCCATAATTTCAAATAACCTGTCGGCGGCGATGCGCGCATCCTGAAAAACTTTGTTCATCCCGATCAAACTAATTACCGGACCTGTAAAATAACCGATAATAGCATAAAATGATAAAAGCTCTCCCGGTGTAATCATATTCTGGAGTACAAAACTTGCACCTGCCCATAACAGGATCACGGCAAAGATGCTGGAAATAAAACCGCTTGCATTACCCACCAAGAGTGAATTTGTACCCGAAGTATAAACTGTTTTTAGCAGGTTGATAAACCTGATTTCGGTTTTAAGGTTCGAAAAATTTTCAAGTCCGAAACGTTTGATCGTACTTACTGAGTTTACCGATTCTACCAATTGATTTTCCAATTCAGCACTTTTCTCCATCAACTGGCGCTGCGTGGTTTTATTCAGCCGGTTAGATACATAATAAACAAGCGCATATAAAGGCACCACGGTAAGCATAATCAGGGCCAGTTTCCAATAGTAGGTAAACATTAAAGCGAAGGAGAAGATCAGGATAAAAACATTAACGGCAAAACCCACGAGCACATCGTTTATAAAAGCCCTGATTTTAACGGCATCATTCATCCGTGAAATAATTTCACCCACACGCATGGTATCAAAAAAAGCCTGCGGAAGTTTTAAAAGATGTTTATAATAGCCTAATATTAACCTGGCATCAATCTGTTGTCCGGTTTTGATGGTCAATAGTGTTTTAGCATAATTGATAAAAATCTGCACCAAAATGATGATGATCATCACCGTGCCCATTAAGTTAAGAAGGTTCGTATTTCCCTCGGGCAACACGTTATCTACAATCTTCTGGAGAAATATCGAGGTAGATAAACCCAATATGGTATAAAAAATAGCACCGATTAATACCTGGATCAAAACGGATTTATGTGGCATCAACAAATAAATGAACCGTTTTTCAAGCGAAATCCGTTCTGTTCCTGCTGTAAAATCATCTCCCGGCAAAAGCATAATCAAAACACCGGTCCATTTTTGTCTGAATTCGTCAGGCGTTAATCTTTGCATTTCGCCATAGGCGGGATCCATTACTTCTACATATTCTTCAGTAATTTTATAAAGTACAATATAATGTGCAATATTATTGTGGTTAACATGCGCAATAACCGGCAGTGGAATGGTAAAAAGATTATCGTAACTGGCTTTTACACCTTTAGCCGAAAAACCAAGCCTGGCAGAAGCTTCGATCAGGCCCAATACATTGGTGCCTTTTTTATCGGTAGAGGCGTACTGACGGATACGTGCAATTGGCATATCCAGGCCATAATGAATGGCAATTGAAGCCAGGCAGGCCGCACCGCAGTCGGTAACGTCATGCTGCTTAATAATGGTTTTTTTGGCTTTTTTATCTGATCTTAATGCCTGAAAAAATTGTTTAATGGTTTTCATAGGCTCGTTACCTGGGTTTCTTTACTTTGAGGAATTACATTTGGATTTAACCAATCGTCTGCTTTATCGTAAAGCAATTGAAAAAGTGTTCTCCGCGTAACAAAAAAACGGGCCTGTAAGGTCATTCCCTTTTTAATTTTACCGATATAACCATTGCGGAGTTTTAAACTATTTTTATCCAGTAAACATCTAACTTTAAAAAAAGGCTGTGCTCCGTTCTGCATAAAAACATCGCTCGAAATAGACACCACTTTTCCAGTGGCCAATCCCCATTCGTTATAATTGTAGGCGTCAATCTGAAACCTGGCTTTTGTGCCCACGTGTAACAAGCCAATATCTTTAGGCTGTACATAGGTTTCAGCAATCAGGCCTGAATCGGGTGATATCTCACCCAAAATTTCGTTTGCTGCGATAGAACTTCCCGGCTGGATCCCTTTTAACTGCTGTACTGTTCCGGTTAGGGGTGCTTTGATGGTGTAAAACTCTTTTTCTTCTTCATACTGACGGTCTCTGGAACCTAACTGCTGGCGCTGGATATTCAACTGGTTAAGTTCGGTTTGCCATTTACTACCCTGCTCCTCCCCAATTAAAGAAAGCTCGTTAAATACATTATCTTTTTTAAGTTTAACCTCATCATACTCCAATGCAGAAACTGCTTTTCTTTTATACAGATAGGCATAACGGTCGTAATTTTTATAGGCAAGCTGATAACGTGCCTTAGCCTCGGTAACCCGCTGCATAAACAAGCTGTATTGCTGACCATAAACACCTGATTTTAAAGGAAGCTTTTTCGACCAGTCGTTTCTTTTATAGGCGTTGATCAACAACCCGAGATCATATAATTGATCTTCAACATCAGTTTGTCGAAACTGGTTTAGCGCATCCTGACTTTCTATATTTTCTTTTTTGATCGTGAGTAAAACCTGACCGGCTTTAACATGCATGTTTTCTTTAATAAACAGCGAATCAATACGGCCAGCAATTAAGGGTTTTATTTCATTCCTTTCGGCAGTTGGCCTGAAAAGTCCTGTACTTTTCACATTAACATCAACCTTAATAAGGAACATGGCTAAAAAAGCAAAAATTAATACAGCAAGTATTACCTGATATATAATCTTTGTATACGAATTATGGGTATGAAAATGGTATTCGGCCGTATTTTCAATCACTTCTTTCGGAAATATATATTTATCGCTATCCATATCTGAAATTATATACGCATTTAAGCCTGTTTAGTTTTTTAATACAAGAAAAAGGCATAAACAAACTGCTTATGCCTGGTAATTATAGCTTTTGGCCTAATAAACCCAGGTTTAAACCAATATTGTTTCCTATTGAAAGGGTTGTTGTATTTTTATAATCACCATCACTCCTGGTAAAGGAAATACTCAATAAGCTATCGGTTGTGGCTGTAAGGGATATAGACGATGCGCCTGTATTTCCATTAAATATCCCACCACCATTGATGGTTTTAAGTTCTTTTTCTGATAAATTTTCCATGATCCTGATTTAAATTCAACAGAAAAAGGAGGATAAAACGATTATCCTCCTTTTTCAACACTAATTATTTATTATTTGCTTAAACTATCGAATAAGCCACTCAGGCTACCACCGATGTTGTTGCCGAATGACAACGAACTTGCACTGGCTTCATCACCATCTTCACTGGCAGTTTGGAATGATAATAAGTTACCAATTCCGATTGATCCCAATAAGCCGCCAGCATTTGACGAATCATTACCACCAAATAAACCACCACCATTAATCTCTTTCATTTCTGTTAAATTCAATTCCTGCATTTTCATAATAAATAGATTTAATAAGCCTACTCTGTTATAGGTTTTCAGCATCCCCTAACTTGGCTTTAATAGCCATTTAATTAATAAACGCATTAGTTTAGAGGTCAGATTTCCTGAAACCAGTGTTTCGAACAACAGCACAGAATACAATAAACTATTTGGTTGTCAATTAATTAAAACAATTACCTCAATAAAACGTTACGCAATTAATGGCATAAAAAAAAGGACCTCCGAAGAAGTCCTTTTTTTATAAAAGATTAGTTAAGTCAAATTAGCTGGTTAAGCTTTTAAATAAACCTTCTAGGCTTCCACCAATGTTATTCCCTAAAGAGAACGAGGTTTTACTCGATTCATCTCCGTCTTGGGTTTCGTTTGAGAATGATAACAGGTTACCAATTCCGATTGATCCTAACAGACCGCCTGAATTTGACGAATCATTACCACCAAATAAACCACCACCGTTGATTTCTTTCATTTCGTTTAAATTTAACTCTTGAAGTTTCATAACGTTTTCTAATTTTAATAATGCCTACTCTATTTGAGGTTTTCGGCTACTCCTTTATAAACCGGCGTTTAATTGCCGGGGTTATTTAAGAAACGAAGCTAAAGCCTTTAAAGTTTTTGTAAAGCCCTGATTAGCAACTCGCAATTAGAATACATTAAACCGTTGAGTTGTTATTTTTGATATAAGATTTTTAACACTGTACCGTTTCGCGCGTATATATATCGTTGCAAATAGAAATCTTAACCATCCCAAATTTTACATCTAAAGATTAAATTTTCTGGATTAATCGCTTAATATGGTCGTCACTGATTTTGCCGGTATATGGATTTTGCTGGTATTTTTATATTCTTTATACGGTTTAAGGTTATATTCATCAGAAGTAACATAAGTTTTTACCGAATGTTGTGTATCGTTTTTAACCGCTATATCAAGATCGATGTCGTTCTGGGAAGTATTTACTGCAACCGTTACCAGTTTTTTGTTGTTCACATATGATGATATATAAAGCTGTGAAGTTTTTTCTTCAGGCATTTCAACCTGAATACGTTTACTGCCCACTGGTATAAAACGGCTATAATTACCAAATGCCCATAACAGTTTGCTCTCGTACACCTGCCCATCAGTTTTATTTTTATCGATATACACCAAACCATCCTTATAATCGCCGCTCGAAATGGCCAGCCACCATTGCCAGGAGGAAGCATTCGAAAAAACAAGATCGTGGTGGATGAGTTTTGCAATAAACAAAGCCGTTTTCATGCCCAAATCACGCTTATCTCCTTTTAGCGAGTCATCTCCAAGCACGCAATATTCCGACATCCAATACCTTAATCCCTTTATTTTCGATACCGCCATAGCCGTTTTCTCACGTACTTCTATTAACTTTTCTTTGGGGCTTGTGGTAAAATAACTGTGACCTGAAATGGATTGATCGATATGAGAAAGATTGCCTACATAATTGGGCGAAGCAATATCGAAAAACTGAGCAACCTGATTTCCTTTAACCGTGTTTCCGTTATCATACAGGTAATCCAGCTGGCCAGCCTCTCCTATCTGAATTTTAGTTTTAATTCCATTTTTAGAGAATGCGGTATTAATGCCCTTGTAAATTGAGGCCAACTCGGCATTGTTGTAAGGGCAGCCCTCCTGGTTGTGTTCGTTCCATTTCCATTGGGGCTCATTTGCAGGGCTGAGGTAGTTTAACGTAATGCCTGTGGTTTTCTTTATTCCATTTATAGTGTTTACCATATCTGCTGAAAAATCTTCTAGTTTTCCAAAATCGAGATTGCAAAGGCCATCAGTAGAATAAGATTTGCCGTTTTTGGTAAAGCGAACATTTGGACTATTTACAAAGCCGATAAATTGTTTTACGCCACGAGCTTTTGCTGCTTTTAAAAACCAGGTTTGTCCAGGTAATGCATTCCAGTCATAATTCCCGTCAATTTGAAGAAAAGCCGGCTGACGGCGCCATTCATCTTTAATATTACTGGCTTCCCCTTGTTCTGTACTGCCCGCACCGATGTTGAAACGCCACATGTTTAGTCCGATACCGATCGGTTGGCCAGTTTTTGTAAATTGGGTACTGAAAAGAAGATCGGCCATTTTGTTCCGTTTTTCATCAGGCCATAAACCTGCAAACTGACAGGACCACGCATCAGATGCCCCAAAACCTTCCATGGTTTGAAACTGAATAGCAGGATCAATTTCTACTTTTATTATATTTTGTTGGGCCCGGGCAGTACTGCATGATAAAAATACAGCTAGCCAAAATAATATGCCGCAGGTTTGTTGATGTGATTTTATCATTGGTTAGGTTACAATCAGTTTTTCTATACCGATTTCTCTTATTTGTTTGAAGATTTAAATTTAGTAAATTTTAAACGTCATTATAACGTTATTTGAATTTATCCATTAGCTATTTACTGTTTTTTTGTAAACAGATTAAACTCTCCTCAAACCTTAAGCCGTAGATAATGTTGTATCCCCATAAACTTATTATAATATATGGAAAACTATACCATGCTACAATATTTTCAGTGGTACTATCCTTCTGATGGTTCACTCTGGAAAAAATTAAAGGACGAAGCAACAGAACTTAAATCTTTTGGAATCGATACGTTATGGCTTCCTCCTGCACATAAAGGCATGGATGGTGAAAAATCAACGGGTTATGATTCTTACGATCTTTATGATCTGGGCGAATTTGATCAGAAAGGAAGTGTCAGAACAAAATATGGTACCAAAGCCGAACTCTTAGAAGGTGTACGTGTGGCCCAGGAAGCGGGATTACAAGTATATATGGATATTGTACTTAACCACCTTGGAGGTGCAGATGAAACCGAAACAATAACCGTCAGAAAGGTTGATCCTGAAAACAGGAACAGCTTTATTTCTGAACCTTATGAAATTGAGGCCTATACGAAGTTTACCTATCCGGGAAGGGCAAAAAAATATTCAGCTTTCGAATGGGATTTTCAATGTTTTGCAGGTGTCGATTTTGACAATAAAACAGGAGAAACGGCTATTTTCAGTATTCAGAATCAATATGGTGATGGCTGGCAGGATGTTTTGGATAAAGAAAACGGTAATTATGATTACCTGATGCTTACCGATATTGATTACCGGAACCCACATGTACGCGAGGAAGTTAAAAACTGGGGAGAATGGCTTCACGAAACCATTAAATTTGATGGCTTCCGCTTAGACGCAATCAAACACATGGATCCTTTGTTCTACAATGAATGGCTGGATCACATTCGGCAGAAAACAGGAAAAGAGCTATTTACCGTAGGCGAATACTGGTCGCCATGGGATTTAGGCTCATTGCTTGAATATATTGATATTACCGAAGGCCGCATGTCGCTTTTTGATGCGCCTTTACAAGGAAATTTTTCACGTGCATCGAAAGAAGGAAACGACTTTAACATGAGCGAAATTTTTCAAAATACGCTGGTAGAAGTCAGGCCAGACCTTGCGGTTACCCTGGTTGAAAATCATGATACGCAACCGTTACAGTCGTTGGAACAAACAGTAGACCATTGGTTCCGTCCGCTGGCTTATGCATTGATCCTGTTGCGCAATACGGGCTATCCCTGCATTTTCTATCCTGATCTTTATGGTGCTAAATACTGCGACAAAGGAAATGATGGCAATGAGCATGAAATTGTGCTTGAACCAGTAAAAGAAATACAAACCATGCTTGGGCTAAGAAAAAACAAAGTGTATGGTACCCAGCGCGACTATTTTGATCATCCAAATTGCATTGGCTGGACCTTATCAGGCGATGAAGAGCATGAAAATTCTGGCTTAGCGGTATTAATTTCAAATGGAGATGAAGGGTATAAAGCCATGGAAATAGGTCAGCAATTTGCGGGAAGGGTTTTCCGTGACAGGTTAAAAAATATTGATAATGAAGTGGTTATTGATGAAAATGGCTGGGGAGAATTTTTTGTCGCTGCCGGATCGGTTTCGGCCTGGACAGCAGATTAACCTAATTGGGAATCTTAATAACATTAGTTTAACAAACAATGAATAGAACTAACATGAAAAAAGAACTTTTATCAGAAAACGTTAAAATATTTATGGATTATGCCATAGATACAATTAAAGCCATGGACGGCGCTCCAGAACATAGTGAGCAGGAAAAGACCGATATGATTGCCAGGATAGCACAGCTGAAAGATTATCTTAATGATATGGAACAGTCTTATCTGGAAAATACACCTGGTGATTATTCTTCACCGGTTGATCCTGAATATATTGCTGAAGCTGGACATAGTTAGTTATAAAAGGTATCGTCATTGCGAGAAGGCTTTCTCAGCCGACGAAGCAATCTTTATTACAAGGCTTTTAAGCATGAAAGATTGCTTCGTCGTTCCTCCTCGCAATGACGATTAATTAACCTTACCCATTTGCTTCTGGTTGTTCAGTTTCAATATACTTGTTTTCCAAAGTACCATCACTATAGAGTTTTAAAATAGCGTAGCCAGGAGCCGTTTGCTGATAATAATAAGGCTTTGCAGACCTTTTATCCCCTTTTCCCCACCAAAAGCCACTCATGGCACCATTACAATAATATTCAACGCCATTGTACCAGGCCCTGTCCAGTAAATGCTGGTGACCACTGAGGCAAACTTTCACTTTATCTTTATGTTTGTAAAACAACTCCTTCAACTCTTTATGGTCGCCATGCTGGCCACCTTCCCAGGTACCGGTAACCGTTAGTATAGGGTAATGCGACATGAGCAGCACCGGCGTATTTGCTGGTAAACGTTCGAGTTCGTTCTCAAGCCATTTGTACTGTTCGTTATCCAGAGCGGTATTTTTATTATTGCCATCTAAAATGATAAAATGCCAGCCTTTTTTAGAGAAACTGTAATAGCGGTTAGGAATTTTTAATCTTTTCACCACATAGTCCTTACCATACATTTCATCATCGGTAGATGGTGCAGCCCACCAGATGTCGTGATTACCAATACAGCTGTGTACTTCATATTCTGCGATCTGTTTGATGCAGTTATCCCAGATTCCCCATTGTTCTATTACACTATCACGTTTAATGTCTTTATAGTCGGCTGCATGAATGCTATCGCCTCCATTCAGAAAAAAATCCACTTTGAGTTTTTTAATTTCTTTCAGGCATTTTTCAAATCTCGCAGGAGCATCATCACCATTCCGGATGTGTACATCGGTGATGTGTGCAATGGTTAATACAGGTTTCTTATTGAGATTTTTCTCAACTGGAGCAGCTGAGGCTATATTTTTAAGATCACCAAGTACAAGCGCTGCTGTGGCTAAAGGGATCGATTTTAATAAATTTCTTCTTTTCATGTGTGTTTTGAATATTTCAGTTAAAGATATTTTGTCATGTTGAGCCTGTCGAAACACTTTACAGCGGATGCCGTTAAGTCCTTCGACAAGCTAACTTTGATAGATTCCATTAGAACAGTCGTCATCCGATAGCTATCGGATCCCGCGCAGGCGGGAATCTTAAAGCGCTTGCATTACGATTCCCAATCGAAATTGGGAATGACGATCCCTCGCAGTCTATCATATTGCCACAAAATCTGTCATTCATATTGATTTTTATGTAATAAATTATCCCTTAGGATGACGCTTCTCTATTTATGATGTCTTACTGCCAACCCGTTGGTTGTTTAAGCTGCGGATTTAGTAAAATCTGTTGCATGGGTATCGGGAAATAATAATATTTCGGATCGATAAACGATCTTGGCGAACTCAGGTTCTCAGGAAACATGATAAAACCAGAAGTTCCGTTGCTTAAATAAAAACTATTATCGCTCAGGTAATATTTTACCAGTTTTGCTTTAACATCAGCAGGTAGTCCATCAAGAGGTGTTTCCTGACCTGGTGCTTGTAAAACAGCTATATCTTCTACCCCATCGCCAGTAACATCATAAGCGCCAAGTTTGGCTAAATACATGCCCTGGGTAGGTTTTTCGAGTAGTTTACCCGCTTTCCAGCGTAATAAATCGGTAAACCTGAAACCCTCGCAGGCCAGCTCCACATTACGCTCTCTGCGGATTTCCAACAGCACACCTTTATTTGCTCCGTTTACCTGTGGATACATGGCCGCTAAAACCGCATCAGGGGCAGCATTGGCAGCGGCCATACTTAACGGGGCTACCCCTGCACGGTTACGCAAAACATTAATGGTATTATCTATATCGGTTTGATTAAGTAAACCCAATTCGGCCCTCGCCTCTGCATTGATTAATAGAACCTCTGCATAACGCAGGATCGGCAGATCAGTAAACTCAGTGTAAACTTTAGTAGTTGGATCTATCGCATAAAATTTAATCTGCGGATAGCCCCCAAAAGTTGGTCTGGTTTTATTTGGTATTCCGCCGAGCGTAGTAGAAAAACCCGGAGGCATAATGGTTACTGCCATCCGGGGATCGCGGTTATTAAAAATTTCAGCGTAGTTTTTTTTGTCCCAATTTGCAGTTGAAGTAAAAGCTGTACCATCTGTCATCAGGTAAGTATCGATCAAACTTTTGCTTAATGCCCATTGCCAATCGAAAACATAATGGGTACTGTTAGCGCGGTTTAATGCCTTGTCGTAATCATCATAAAATATCATTTCTTTATTACCGCTCAAATCCTGACTGGTAAAAAGTTTTTGATAATCTTCTCCTTTCTTTCCGGTATTGTAAATGCTAAATCCTCCGGCCATCACTTCTTTACTGGCCGATTCGGCCCTTTGCAAAAAGGTATTGGCGGTTGACTGCAAACCAAGTTCATCATGGTATTTTCTGAATGTACCTTCGAACAGACAAAATCTGCTGAGCACCGATAAGGCTGCCCATTTGGTAATGCGTGTATTGGTTCCTGTTGCGATAACATTGGCTGCAGCATACTCCAGATCGGCTTTTACCGAATCGGCAACTAAAGTGCGCGGATCTTTAGCTTTATATAACTGGGCCTGATCATCAGGATTCAACACCGTAGAATAATAAGGAACATCACCATAACGTGCAATCATGTTGAAATAGAATATGCCCCTGTAAAAACGAGCTATGCCTACAAAGTGTTTAATGGTGGCCGGATCACCCTGAACCTGCTGAAGATTATTGAGCAGATAATTGATTCTGCGAAGGTTCTCCCATTTCCATCCGCCAACATTTGCCGGATTGATTTTTCCCCTGATCATGTTGTCCAGCTCGCTACCGCCTAAGTTTACCGAGATATTATCAGAAAAAAGATCGTTGGTGCCTGGACCAAACATGCCGTAGAATCCATTGGTATAGGTTTCCAGATCGGCTGTTGTTTTAAAAAACTGATTTGGTGTAATGGTGGTTTCCGGAATCCTGTCCAGAAAATCTTTCTTACAGCCTGCCAATACTCCAATGATTAAGAAAAATAGAATATGGATGTAATATTTTGTTTTCATCTGTTTTAATGTTAAAAATTAAAGTTCAAACCGAATGAATAGGTACGTTGAAAAGGATAAATATTGCCATTAAGTCCTTCGGGATCGAGTTTTACTTTAAGGTTAGAATGCTCGAACAGGTTTTCGCCGCTCACATAAAAATGTACGTTCTCCAGTTTTAATTTTTTCAGCAAACCTTTAGGTAAAGTATAACCCAGGGTGATATTCTTTACCCTTAAATAAGAGGCATCCTGTAGAAAGCGGGTATTGGGTATGCCCAGTTCTTCTCCTGTATCTTCGGCAGCATAGGCTTTTATTCTCGGGAAATAGGCATTTGGATTTTCAGGACTCCAGTGATCGAGGTTTTGAACGGTAACATTAGTCCATGGCTGCGCATAAATTCCCCAGAAATAAATGTTACTTCCTGCAGCATACCAGTCTCTTTTGCCTACACCTTGTATAAATACTCTTAAATCGAAGCCTTTCCATGCGCCCGAAAGATCGATGCTATACGGTAAACGGCTCCGGCTATTGCCCAGTTTATAATAATCGCCAGGATTATCGACCGTTTTATTTCCAAAATCTACCTTACCATCACCATTGCGGTCTTTAAACTTCATATCGCCAACAAAATACTGGTAACGCTGATCATCTGTTCCTACTGCCGTTTGATTGGAATGATTTTTCAACTCGTCGGCATTTTGGAAAAAACCTTCTGATTCTAAACCCCAGATTTCACCAATTTCCTGTCCTTCATAATAATTGCTTATGAGCTTATTTGGGTTATCAAAACGTGTGATGTACGATCTGCTATCGCTTACAGCCAGCACCACATTATAAGTCAGCGGTGAACCACCCAACATCAGCTGATCTCTCCATCCAAGTTTCAGTTCCCAGCCTTTCGTTTTCAGGTCGGCAGCATTTGCCGTTGGCGAATTTACGCCAAAAACGCCGGGAAGTGGTTTTCCAGGCACCAGCATATCCTTGGTAAAACGCGTATACCTATCGAAATTTAGTTCTAACCTGTTTTTAAAAAAACTTAAATCGGCACCCAGATTAATGGTTGATACTTTTTCCCAGGTGAAATTATTGGATATTGCTGCTGGTGGATTAACGTAAATGGGTTGAGTACCTCCCAGGATCTGGCTCGTTTTTCCACTGGTCATTTTCGCCAGATAATCGTATTCATTGGCAGCGGCCTGATTCCCCAGCACCCCGTAAGATCCTCTGATCTTAAACATATCCATAGATAATGCTTCTTTTACCGGTGCAAAAAACTTTTCTTGGGAGATCATCCAGCCTGCCGATGCAGAAGGCACAAATACCCATCTTTTGCCTGGTGCAAAACGCGAAGATCCATCATACCGGCCATTGAGTTCTAAAAGATAACGTTCCTTAAAGTTATAGTTTAAACGGTAAAAAAGACCCTGTACAGCCCATTCTGCAATATTTTCGGTAACGGTCTGATCGCCCGTTGCTAAATTAATGGAAGGAAGATTATTGGAAATCAACTGTTTGCGGGAAGCTAAAAACCTTGCATTTCTGAACTCCTCCTGATTATAGCCCACCAATCCTGAAATAAAGTGATCTCCCAGCTGTTTTTGTGCCTGGGTGTACAGGTTGATGACATTGTATTTTACATTTCCATTCTGGTTTGTTGCAGAGGTTGTGGTAGGCAATGGAGGCGCTAAATTTGGTCCTGTTTTATAAGGAACCGGAATCTCATACGATTTACCCAAACTGTCTACCCTTCTAAAAGTAGCATCTCCCTTTAAACTCCAGATATTTTTGATCAGAGAGGCATCAAAAGAGAAAGTGGTTTGAACGGTATTTGCACTCATGGTTCTTCTTCCACCTTCCTGAACGGCGCCCAACAATGCCGCCCCTGCGGATGTCCATGAACCATCGGGGTTACGGGGAATATCAGTCACATTGGTACGGTTGATGTTCCAGAAATAATTGCCATCAATAAAAGTCGGGGCCTCATAAGTTGTTGAGGTGATCATGGTGTTATTGGAAAGCGTAAGCCATTTGGTAATAATCAGATCTACTTTTCCCCTTAAATTGTAGATGTTATTGTTCTCATCAGCACCCCGGATCATCCCTTTCTGTTTATAATAGTTTGCAGAAAGGTAATAGCTCAATTGATCTGCCTTTTTAGAAACGTTTACACCTATATTATAGGTTGGTGCAGATTGCTCGTAGGCTTCTTTTAACCAATCGGTAGATCCGATGTAAAACCATTTGTTCGGATCTGTAGGATCAGCGATTACATCTGGCCTTGATGGATCGAGTGAGCGTAATCTGGCAGCTTCAACAAGCGCTGCACTGTAAGCCGGATTGTATAAGGGAAAGGCAGCTTCATTTTTAACCTTTAGTACTTCGTAAGGATCGGTTACCACTTCAGGTAATTTACCTACCGTACGGAAAGCCACATAACTGTTTACGCCTACATTAATTTTACTGCTTTTGGCTGATTTGGTGATCACCAACACCACTCCAAAAGGTGCCCTTGCGCCGTAAATAGCGGAAGCGGCTGCATCTTTTAATACGGATACACTTTCTATATCGGCAGGATTTAGTGTTAACAGGTCTGATGCACTAAAAGGGACATTATCAACCAGAATAAGTGGTGCACCGCTGCCATTGATGGAAGCAAAACCCCTTACGTTAAAATCAGGTGCGGTGTTGGGTCTGCCATTAGCAATGGAAATATTTAGATTAGGAATTAATCCCTGCAAACCCTGCCCTAAATTAGCTATTGGCCGGTTTTCGAGTTGTTTTGCAGTGATCGCATCTACAGCTCCGGTAAGATTTGCTCTTTTTTGTGTTCCATAGCCCACCACTACCACATCCTCAAGGTCTGAAAGATCAGGCTGAAGGTTAATGTTAACTGCTCCGCTTTTTGAAACGGCTACTTCCTGCGTTTTATAACCTAAATAAGAAACAACAAGTATCGCGCCTTCATCGGGCACACTAAATTTAAAGTTCCCGTTTTCATCGGTTTTGTGATAGGTTTTAGTGCCTTTAATCAGAATGGAAGCATTGGGTAAGGTACCTCCTTTTTCGTCGAGTACTTTTCCGGTAATTTCTATCGCCTGTAAAATGTTAATCAGCCGGTCTAACAGGGATAAAGGTTTGGCTTTGATGATGATTGTTTTCTCATCAATGGCATAAGTAAGCGCTTTACCTTCGAGGCATTTGCCCAATACTTCATTTAAAGAAGCATTTTCAAATTTCGCATCAATTGTTTTGTTGGTTTGGAGTTTATCGGCCTCCCATAACACATTATAGCCGGTCTGTTTCCGGATGGCTTTGAAAACCTGTTTAATGGTTATATTTTTTTGGACCAAAGATAAACTCTGGGCATTGCTTGTTGAGGCGTTTACCTGCAGCAGGCAAGTTACCATCAAAACTATTATGAGTTTCATTACTAGCAAAAATTTGGTCGCGCAGGGTCTGTACCTGCAAAAAATATTAGCAGAATTTGTATACATTTGTTCGTTTGTTTTGGTTTAAATTATTCTATCGCAAATAGTGTATTTAACTCAGCCAAAGCATATTTTCCGGTTATGCCGGTTAAGGGTCAGTAATGTTGGTAGCATTGCTGACTTTTTTTTGACTGCAGTTTTGACTTTTATTTCATAACTACAATCCTCCTTTCTTCAATCTTAAAGTGTACTGAACCGGTTAATTCTATCTTCTTAAGTAGCTGTGATACATTTGAAAACCTCGAAACCGTACCGCTAAAGCTTTTTGTTTTCAGGTTATTGTCCTTAAAATCCACTTCCACATCGTACCACCTCGCAACCTTGTGCATAATGCTCTGCAGGTTTTCATCATCGAACATAAAAAATCCTTCTTTCCAGGCCAGTACCTGTTCTGTATCAACCGTAGCTACCTTAATAGATTCGCCTTTAAGGGTAGATTGTTCTCCGGGTTTAAGTATTTGATTTGCAGTTGCTACTCTGTTTGAAGTAGCGGAAAGCGGATGTACCGCTACTGAGCCTTCGAGCAAAGTGGTACGGGTATAATCTTCGTCTGGATAACTGTTGATGTTAAAATGGGTGCCCAGCACTTCTACTTCCTGCGAATTGGTTTTCACGATAAATGGTAGTCGCTTTTCTTTCACCATTCTTTTGGCCACCTCAAAATAAGCCTCCCCTTTAAGCTCAACCGTTCTTTTGTTAAGTTCAAATTGAGCCGGATAACGGAGAGACGAACCTGCATTAAGCCATACCTTAGTTCCATCGGGCAAATTAACCTGGTATTGTCCCCCCTTAGGTGTTTCAATAGTATTAAAACCAGCCCGGGTTGGTGGTTTAGCTGAATCAGAAACCTGATACATTAATTGCCCATTTGCAGTTTTGGATATAGTTACCCCTGCTTGTTCCGCTATTTTTCCGTTACTGGCATCATCCAAAGCAATGCGCTGCCCATCAGAAAGTGTTAAAAAAGCTTTGTTTCCACCAGGTTTAATGTCATGTTGCGCAGTTAACGCTGTTGATTGATGATCTAATACTGATGTATCGGTAAAATAATATAAAACAGCACCGAGCATCACTACAATTGCTGCCGCTGCCGTCCATTTATAATAAGGTATAATTTTTCTGGTTTTATTGTTCTCTTGCGCTATATTCTTCCATATTGATTTACCCAATTCCTTATATTCGGGTTCGGGTTGAATCTCTCCAGGATGATCTGTTTCCCTCAGGTACCAGGATTCTACCAGATCGGCCTCCGCAGGGCTGCACCTCCCTTGCAGATATTTATCAAGCAGTTCTTTTGCCCGTTTTTGCTCCATACTATTTTTCCTCAATTGGTCAATGTATGGGTGTGAACGTTTACTTGCCCTTAGGGAGTAGATAAAATGAAAAAAAAATTAAAAAATTAAAAAGAAGAATGTGCCCAGCTTTAAACGGAGAATTTTTAAGGCATTTGCCATCTGTTTTTTTACCGTTTGATCTGAAATTTCCATTCGAATAGCGATTTCTCTGTGCGATAGATAAGACCTGCGGCTAAGTTCGAATACTTCTCTCATTTTTGCGGGTAGCATTGCCACTTCAAGTTCGATTCTTTTAGCCAGTTCCCGGTTGCGCAAAAGATGGTCGGTAGTATTGTTACCTTCATCAATGAATTTTTCTAAAGAACTAAGGTAACTGTCTTTAACTTTCCCGCGCTGAAAAATTTTTAAGATACTGTTCCGGGTGGAAGCATATAAAAATGCGGAAAGGGAAATTTGTATTTCAAGGGTTTCGGCTTTCGACCAGAGCATCACAAAAACATCCTGCACAACATCCCTGGCTTCTTCATCATTTTGAAGTATCTTACGGGCATATCTAAAGAGTATTGCCCAATAACGTTCATAAAGTATGGCATAGGCACGGTGATTCCCTTTCTTGAGCAGAAGAAAAAGTTCATTATCGGTCTGCAGATTATAATCACCCATTGCCCTAGCTTATTTTCATTGCAAAAAAACCATTTAGATATTAAAAATACAGTTCTTCCTATATTATCAATTTGTTAAGCAACGCCTGTTGCAATGCGTGTATTAAAATAATCAGAATAAAGTTAAAAAGTTAAATTATACTAAACAATTGTTTAGTATAATTTTATTTGCAAACATTACGCTTATTATAGATTATTTACCTCAAATCCACGGTAACTCAGCATTTCTGCATTATGGGCTACGATGAGATTGAGTTGCAGTCTTTTAATAAGGTCTTTTGCCCCGGTAATGGTACGGTGAATGTCGTTCACTCCCCTCACTTCAATTCCGTTAGCCATCAGTTTAAATTTGTTGGGTTCAAATTTGTCGATGAATTTCTGAAGATCTAAGCTGATCTTTGTCTGTACTTTTTCCATTTAGAATCTAATCTTGCTAATGAGCGCAAAGCAAGACAATCCATTTAAACTTATTGCGCAATTTATGTTATCAATTAAACATCATCTGTAAACTATCTGATTGGTTTCTGAATACAGAAAGGGCTAACAAAGGTTGGATGCGATTATCAACATCATGAGGAAGTGTTTATATCTCAATTAGATATTCATCTTGAATATTCTTAATTTCGCCGAAAAATAAATTTAACGGCACTAAACACGTTGAATTTGCTTAAACATCAAGGAATAACATCGAATGGAAGAAAACGATTTTGTATCCATCTGGCTGGAAGAAAATGGAAATCCAGCTATTGAGGAACTTACACGTGCGAATTTTGAAGTTGCAGGCATAACTGCAAAAGCATTAACAGATAAAGGACTTACCAAAAATGATCTCTCTGTATTGGTAGATATTAATCCTGTAGAAATTGAGCGCTGGCTTGCAGGCAGACATACTTTTAGTATGAATGTTTTGAAAGAAATTTCTGCAAAACTTAGGGATTAATATCCTTATAAAATTATACTACATAAATTTCCGATTGACCTGGTCTGCCATTTGCAGATTCTACTAGGACTGTCATCATTTCCGCGCAGGCGGGAATCTTAAATCGCTTGCCTTAAGATTCCCAATCAAGTTGAGAATGACGACCTTATTATAGGAATCAGGCTTTAATCCCAAATACCGTTTTCTGTGGTAAATATTACAGGTTCGCCTCCGGTTACCATAATGGTATGTTCATGTTGCGCAACAAAACCTCCTTTATTGCCACATAATGTCCAGCCATCAGCCTGTGTATCTGCAATGGTTGATCGTGTTGAAATAAAAGTTTCTATCGCCACCACCTGATTCTTTTTAAAACGGGCAATATTAAACCGGTCGCAATAATTGGCAATTTCGTGAGGTGCTTCGTGCAGGCTGCGACCAATGCCATGGCCAGTCAGGTTTTTAATTACCGTATAACCTGCCTTTTTCGCTTCAGTTTCTATCAATTTCCCGATTTCAGATATCCGCACACCGCCTTTAATGTTACTGATGGCTTTTTTCAGTATCTCTTTTGATGTTTCTACAAGCCTGCCATGACCATAAATATCATCACCAAGTACAAACGAACCTCCATTATCAGCCCAAAAGCCATTTAATTCGGCAGAAACGTCAATATTGATCAAATCGCCATTTTTTAGGATTTTATCTGCCGATGGCAGGCCGTGCGCAGCTTCCTCATTAATACTGATACAGGTATATCCTGGAAAACCGTAGGTTAAAAAAGGTGCAGAACGTGCGCCCATTTCTGCCAGCAATTTGCCACCATACTCATCCAGTTCCTTGGTTGAAATGCCCGGTTTGGCAAATTCGCGCATCTTTTTAAGGGTAATGGCTACAGCAGCACTTGCTTGTTCCATTCCTGTTCTTTCGCTTTCAGTAGTTATAGACATATTTTAGCATTTTACCAGTATCATAGATAATGGCTTAATCTTATTTTAAACAGACTTAAGAATAAGCCCAATCAATAATCTGTTTGAGTGATTTTTTTATTTCATCCTGCCCTTTTTCTGCCTTAACATCAATACCGCAAAAAGTTCCATTGGTTTGAGCATATAGTGAAAGGTAATATATTCCGCTAATCAGGATGGCCTCAATGGCCCTGATATTTTTATCCTTATCTTTAAAATGATCATCATACACTGCTGCAAAAAGCTTTTCACCTACTTCCTCGCGCTCCAGGTTGAGCTCTTTCAAAGGCTCAAAATCTTCAGAGAGTCCCCAGGTAACAATTTTCCTCATCTCTTCATTTGCCATTAAAGCGTTTAACTGATCTTCGAGTAGCTGATAAGCCATTCTCTTTCCAAAATCAGCCTTACTTTGCGCGATTACCTCAGCAGTCTGTTCATCACTAAATCTCCAATAATCTTTGGTAAAGAGATACTCTCTTACCAGTCCTTCGAGTCCGCCGAAATATTTGTAAACCAGTTTACGGTCTACATTGGCTTTTGCAGCCACCTGCATCACGTTTAAACCTTTAAAACCATTTTCGATGAGGATAACACCAAGCGAATCTATCAGTTTTTGTTTTGTTCTTTCCTTATTTCTAAGAGGTCCGTCAGTTACTTTTCTACCCATTGAATGATTTTTAAACGCAATTTGCAATTTTCCATGTGATATTTCAAATTGTTATGGTGGTATTCCAAACTTTTATGATAAATATTAAGCCGTAACATTATTTTATAAAAAATATGAAACCAAAACCTGTAAATACTGTAATTTTCGAAACTGAAATTGCGTTTAGCTTAACTTAACGAATACTTTTTAGGTTTAATGCCGATATGCTGTTCAAAAACCCTTGTAAAATGACTTAGGTTTGTAAAACCCAATTGATAACCCACTTCTGAGACAGAAAATCGTTCTTCTTTTAACAATTTCGCCGCTTCAAACATGCGTGTGCTTTGGTAATATTCAAAAACTCCCTTTCCAAAAGTTTGCTTAAACAGTTTCCTGAGTTTTGGTTCGCTCATATTCGCATCTCTGGCAAGTGAAGCAACATTCGGAGCTTCGGCAAGGTGCGATTGCAAGTGGTATTTAATGGCATATATCGCTTTAATATCATCAATATGCATGCTACTGGCAGGTATGGCTTCCCTTTGCAATAACAGCGCGAAAATATGACACAACAATTCTTCGCACTTTAGTTTGTAATAACGGCTTTCGAGACCTTCGGGCATAGGCTGATGGATCATTTCGTCTGCAGTTTTAATCATTTCGGGAGAAATGCTGGTTTCAAATACAAAATTATCTTTCGATCCCAATATGCTTTCTACTATAGGATGGTTTATCGTGCTAAAAAGCAAACGGAGGTACTGCCTCGAAACGGCAATGGTAACGCTTCCAAAACCCGTATCAGAAGGCATGGCCATAACCGATGAAACAGCATGCATACAGATCAATACACTTGAATGTTCTGCTGACAACTGTTTTTCAGACTTTACGGGTGTTGGAAAAATTCCACTTAACAGGAAAATCACATCTTCCTGCCCCTCCAACAGCTCGTTGGTGCGTTCGATATAAATTTCCTCATGGAGATAATAGTTCCTGATCATTACCCGAAAATCTTTTCCCCACGAAAAGCCGGTAATGTAACCGCCGCCCTTATTTCTAGGAATATAGATAAACCGTCCCTCTACCCGTGCACCTATGGCTTTAGCAAGTTCGCTGGCAATTCCAGATCCGGTATCGGTAATCGATATTTTCATTTACGACTGTTTTAATATTAAAAGTAGCTATTTTATCTATAAAAGTGTATGCATTTTTGTGTGCAATAAATAAGATCGAAAAAATATGTTACTGGAAAATAAAAAAACAGCCATTATTGGCGGCGGTCCTGGTGGCTTAACCCTCGCCCGACTTTTACAGCTTAAAGGTGTTGAAGTAAAGGTTTACGAAAGAGATTTAAACCCTGCCATACGCGTACAGGGAGCCACACTCGACCTACACTTTGAATCGGGTTTAAAGGCCATTGAAAAGGCCGGATTAATGGATGCTTTTAAAGAAACTTACCGGCCGGGTGCCGATCAGGGGCGAATTATTGATCCTCAGGGCAATATCATTTTTGATGAACACACGGAAACATTGAATGATGATTTTAATAATGAATACTTCAGGCCGGAAATTGACAGGGGGCCATTAAGAAACCTGTTATTAAATTCGCTGCAGCCTGGTACAGTGGTTTGGAGCAGTCAGTTTTTATCCATGGAGCAGGTTAACGGGCAATGGAAAATCACCTTTAAAAACGGAACAACAGCCATCGCCGATCTGGTAATCGGGGCTGATGGTGCTAATTCTAAGATACGTCCGTTTGTAACGCCCACTAAAGCTTCCTATGCCGGCATCACCATCTTACAGGGAAATGTACAGCATGCTGAATCAGTCATCCCCAATATGCATCATTTATTAAAAGGCGGAAAAATATATGTTCATGGTGACGGCAAGGCCTTGCATGTATCATCAAAAGGCGATGGAAGTATCGATTTTTATACCAGTAGTGAAAAAGATGAGCAATGGGTAAAAAGCAACGGTGTCGATTTTTCGGACCATAAAAATATACTTGAATGGTTTAAAAAAGAGTTTGCAGGCTGGAACGAGATCTGGTTTGAATTATTTGAAAATGCAAGTTATCCGATAATGTTACGCCCGCAATATGTAGTACCATTGGATCAAACCTGGGATGCAAAACCGAATGTTACGTTATTGGGAGATGCAGCGCATATTATGCCCCCTTCAGGTGAAGGAGTAAACCTGGCCATGCTGGATGCACTTGATTTAAGCGAATGCCTTACCAGCAGTGATTATACAACACTTGAGACAGCCATTTCTGCCTACGAAAAAAAGATGCTGGAAAGAGGTGCCGAAGCCACTCAGGATTCGCTTGAGATGGCAGAGTGGATGCATGCAGATGATGCACAGGAAAGAATGTTGAAACTATTAGGTCAAAACATATAATTGCGCGAGGTAACCACAAAAGGTTTTAATTTGACCACCTGAGCCACTTGAGCACAACGAAGTTTCTAAAAACCCATAGCCAGAAAAATTCTGGCTTTTTTTATGGGATTTGACCAGGAATAAACAAGTATTAGCCTGGTAAGCAAACGTTTGCGCAGTCTTTTTTCTTTTAACTGTATGTAATTATAAATACATTCGATTGACAGTGCAGGCAGACCTATGATGATTATAGCATTGGTTTGAAAGAGAGGGCAAAATAGTTGGAATGGCATCAATAATATAACTCAACATTATAACAACCAAATATTTACTTAACCTAAAAACAATGAAAAAAAAATCCCTACTCTTCACCGCGATGGCAATAGCTTGCCTTTTTGCATGTAAAAAAGCAAACGTACTGCCAGAACAAGTCGATAATAGCAAAGCCACAAACCGTTCGGTTCTCCTATCAGCCAGTCAGACGAATATTTTTAATGTTACCGAAAAAATTAATGCTTCAATTGAAAAAGACCGCTTAAAAAACGGTTATAATCTAACTGATTTTACGGCTACAGGCCTTTATATGGCGCCAAATGCAACTTTAGACATTACTGTAGAGCAAACAGCAGGAACACGCTTGCCAAAACTGCTTATCGGCACTTACTCGAGGTATGGCACATGGAATGCACAGCCTACAGTAGTGCAGTTAACTGCAGGTACCAATACCATTACCAATGCCGCCGGTGGCTTATTGTGGTTGAGGTACACCAATTCTACTACCGGATCTACAGCAAAAGTAACTTTCAATACTGGTTATCAATATGCGCCTTATTTTAAACTGGGTGTTACTACCAATTCGGATTGGATCAGTCAATTACAAACCTACACTACCCCTGATGTGGTACTCGAGGGATCGAATTGTGTAATTGTGGTATCGCGTACTAAAGCCATCCAGTACCAGAACGAAGATCAGGCTGCCATACTCAATAAAATTACCCAGATAATCGCACTCGAAGATGATTTAAATGGTTTAGACAATTCGTTACCCGCCCATGCAAAAAATGTACATACCTACCTCCTCACACAACACGAAGATCCAAATTATTATTTCTTCGCTTATGATTACCGTACGGCCTACATCACCTCTGATGTAAATGCAATTTTAACTTTAGATGCAGTGGGTACCAATGGATGGGGATTATGGCACGAACTTGGCCATCAGCACCAGATGATGTGGCGCTGGGGATCCCTGGGCGAAGTTACCGTAAATCTTTATAGTTTATATGTTCAGCGTACGCTCACCCCATCCATCAACAGGTTGGTAAATGATGGTGTTTGGCCTAAAGCCTTTACTTATTTAGGCAAACCGGCTGGTAGTAAAGATTATAATGGTTCAACAAGTTATGCAAACCCGCTCACCGATCTTTTTATCCGCTTATGCATGTTCCAGCAATTAACCCTGGCATATGGCGATAATTTCTATAGAACGCTGGCCAAAAATATGCGCATCGAAAATCCAACATTGGCAAATGACGACGACCGCATGCGCTATTTTATGCTGAAAGCCTGTAACTTATCTGGCAAAAACCTAAGTAATTTCTTTCAGAAATGGGGATTAAACCTCTCTACTGCTGCAGCTACCACCCAAATTTATGCCGATATGGCTGCCTTAGGTTTATCTGCACCAACAACTGATCCTTCTACCTTACAGGATAATGTGGCACCTTTAAACGAATTGAGTAAAAGCAGCTGGAGCATCAATTCTTTTAGCTCTGAGGAAACCAGTGGCGAAGGTGCGGTAAATGGCCGGGCAGCAACTTTAATTGATGGAAGCCAAAGTACTTACTGGCATTCGAGGTGGACCAGCACTGCAGCTAGCTATCCACATCAGGTCGTGATCGACCTTGGTTCAAACAAAACGGCAAAAGGACTAAGCCTGGTACAAAGGAATAGCTTAAGCAGGGCGATTAAAAATTTCCAGGTGTTAACCAGTACAGATAATATTAATTTTACGGCCGTAAATAACTATGTAGCTCAAAATGCTGCAGGAGTGCAATATTTCGATTTTGGAAGCACAAAAACATTAAGGTATCTTAAAGTAATTGCTAATTCAGCACAGGATGGTTTACAGTTTGCATCGTTAGCGGAACTGGGTTTATATAATTAAAATTTTTTAATGAAAGAGAATCAGTAATGCGGTCCTCTTTTTTTTTACAATATAGCCCGCTGTTTTTTACCACAGAGCGCACGGAGAGAAGGCACAGAGATCAAAGAGTTAGGTGTGTAATTGTTTCCCGCAGATTACACTGATCACCGCAGAACCCATTTTTCCATCATTCAGTTTTTAGCATTAACCTTAAATCGGTTGCTATTTGATCATTGAAAATTGGTTATTGGTCATTACCCTTTCTACACATTACCAAATAAAACGGCTGACTCTCTTCAATTTCAGTAAGTTCAAATAATCCATATTCGCCGAATTCGGTTTTTATCGATTCCCGGTCATAAAAATATAACTGCGCCCCTTCAAATATTTCGTAACGGTCTTTGCTGATCAATCTTCCCTTTCCATAAGTATTGGCTGTTTTTGAAATAACAGTAAAAACCATATACCCTTCATCTGATAATTGATTGTAACAATCTTTAATCAGTTTTTTCCTTTCATCGCTATTTAACAAGTGAATTAAGGCATAACAAAATATCCCGTCATACAGGCTATCATCAAAAGGTATATCCGTTACCGAACCATGGTAGATCACCATAGCATCTCCATAGTGTTTTTTTGCCATTTCGATGGCCGTTTTAGAAATCTCGATGCCTGTAACTTCTATTCCGTTTTCCTTAAAAATTTGTGCATTACGCCCGTAGCCAATTCCGGGTATCAGGATATTCTTCACAGCTTCACGTAAGAAAAAATCTTTAGTGAACAGTGCAGACTTGGCCGGCTCAAAACCCCACATTTCTTTTTTCTCACCAAAAGCTGCTTCCCAGAATTCAGGTTTATCATTTTTATTTATCATATCTATTTTATCTTACAGACAGCATAATTTACCAAGAAAGATTCAACTACTTAAAGGAAACAACTTAATTGATTT
The DNA here is from genome assembly GCF_000633455.1 of Pedobacter jeongneungensis. Lineage (GTDB taxonomy): Bacteria > Bacteroidota > Bacteroidia > Sphingobacteriales > Sphingobacteriaceae > Pedobacter > Pedobacter jeongneungensis_A. The sequence continues at coordinate 136,545 of NZ_AYMG01000012.1, read as the reverse complement.
AAATGCATTCATAATCAAAGCTTTAACAGAACTCAAGATTAATTATTAACGATAAATAACATTATATTAGAATAATATAAAAACTAAAGAAATAAATGTAAATAATGATATAAACAATTAATAACCTGCAAAATGAAAATAAAAACAATTCTACTATTGCTATTTTTAGGAATTTATTCAAATTTTCTAAAAGCTCAAACAACCGATACTTTCAAAGTAAAGAAAGGAATGATCAAAGTAACGGTTTTGTATCCAAATGGTGAGGGAAAAACATTTGATATGGATTATTATACCAAAAAACACATGCCTTTAATGGCGCAATTTTTTGGTGCCGGCCTGAAACATATCGCTATTGACAAGGGAATTTCAAGTGGCAAACCAGATATGCCTGTTCCGTTTTTAGCCATTGGATATTTGTATTTCGATAATATTTCAGATTACGAGAACGTTCTTAAGGTGAAAGCCGAAAAAATCAGAGCTGATTTTCCAAAATACACCAATATTCAGCCCCTTATACAAATCAGTGAAGTTATTCAATAACACTTAAGAGCGTTAATATAAGCCGCTTATTAAAGTGCCTAAGCAAAAAGCATGAAACCAAAAAGCGGTTTCTATCCAGAAAACCGCTTTTAATCATTAACTATTATTTTTATGTGGTATTAAATACTTGCCTTCACTTCTCCACAGGTAAGCATGTTTTTAGGATAATACGGATTCTGGATCGCTTTATCATCACTAATCCATGTGGTACCCGTCATTGGGCAAACCTGTTTGTAAAGGGTGGTTTTTTCAGGCTTGAATCTTTCTATAACCGACCACATTTTAACCGATAATTTATCCATTTCACTGCGCTGCTTATTAATGGACTTTGTGGCGGCAATGGCCAATGCAAGCGTTTTAATTTCTTCGCGTGTAGTTGTGGCAGCATTCATCTCATCCAGCGATAGTTTTTTAAATTTAAACTGGTTGAGCAGTGAAGCAAATTCTGCAGCAAATTTAATCGCCTGTAGCGAATCTGATTTTACCAGACTATTTTTAATGCCCAGGTAATTCATTACAATCGCTTCTTTTAAAGCTTCTCTTTTTTGTGCCAGTTCGGGTGTGGCTACTTCCTGTGCAGAGGTTTTTACCTGTGCACTTACACTAAAACTTAAGCTGGCTATTGTTATGATGATGGCCCATGTATATTTTCTCATGTGGTTAAGGATTTAAAGTTGTTTTTTTTAGGATTTTATCAATTTCGTTCCGCATATCTGTTAAATGCGTGGCGTTAATGCCTGTGGTTTGCGGCAGGAGTTCCTCCACCTTTTTCCTGATGGCCTTAACGTGGGTGATGGCTTCCAGTCTTACATCGCTGCGCTGGGCGCTGTTCATCGCTTTTCCATCGGCTATATCTTTAGGGTTGATTAACATGCCCACCTTTTCCAGGTAAGAACGTTGCAAGCTTCGCAGATAGGAATCTTTTAAAGGATCGAGCGATGGTTTTTTCCATACTGTAGGCAACACATCGTTTAAAAATTCGCTAACAGGGTACGCATCTGCAGAGTTCAAAGCTTTCTGGCTCAGGTTAAACAATAAACCAGGACTTAAAAACATGTTTAAAATCTGCGTCTGCTGATCAGAAATCTCGTCCATTGGTTTTACATCAATGTATTGTGAAATTTCTTTGGGATACATCCATAGCGGTGCTTCAAATAGCTGGCGGCCAACATAATCGACCACACTCTTCACCTTTGCTTTGGGAATTTCGGCATAAACCACCCCTTTTTCATCCACACTTCTTTTCGTTACGTAGCGGTTACCGATGTTTTTCATTACATGATACAGGTAACGGCCATATTGCCTTACCACTGCTTTATGCAACTGGGCCAGGTTATCGTATTGATCTCCGGGGTCATTTGTCCATTGCATCAGGTTGGCCACTACCCTTTTCAGGTTCTTAATCCCATAGTCGCTGGCTAACATGGCGTTATCGCCCAAATCTTCAGCCTGACTGCGTGGATCTTCATCCTTACCTTCTCCTCCAAACCACAAGCGCGGGTTTCTGGTTAAAGTATCCGTAGTCATCTTATTTAAGATTTTTTCTTCTGCATATTCATCTTTCGCACCATCAAAATAACGATAACCCCAGTTAATGGCCCATTCATCATAAGCCCCAATGCGTGCATAAATGCCTTTTGGCGAGATGTGATCTTCGGGCTGTGCCACGTAATTGAAACGTGCATAATCCATAATCGAAACGGTATGTCCGTTTTTCTCTACCCAGGCCTTATCCCTCAGTTTCTCTACCGGTGTTTGGCTGCTGGCACCCATATTATGCTTTAAACCCAATGTATGGCCTAATTCGTGCGAAGAAACAAAACGGATCAACTGTCCCATGAGTTCATCATCGAACTGCATTTTGCGCGCTCTTGGATCTAAGGGACCAGCTTGTACCATGTACCAATCGTGCACCAGTTTCATCACGTTATGATACCAGCCCACATGGCTTTCCATAATTTCGCCACTGCGCGGATCGCTGATGCGCGGTCCGTAAGCATTAGGGGTTTCAGAAGCATAATACCTGATTACGGAGAACCTGGCATCTTCGAGGCTCATGGTGGTATCGGCTTCCGGCCATTCTTTGCCAATAATCGCATTTTTAAAACCGGCCTGTTCGAAAGCTTTTTGCCAGTCGTTTATTCCCTGAATCAAATACGGACGCCACTTTTTTGGGGTAGCCGGATCGATATAATATACAATCTGTTTTTGCGGCTCCACCAGTATGCCTTTTTTGTATTTAGCCATATCCGCTTTCTTAGGTTCAAGGCGGTAACGCTGCACTAAATACTTCGTTTGTGCGCCTTGCTGGTTCTCATCAAAAAGGATGTACTTGTTATTAAAAAAGCCAACCCTTTCATCTGCAAGACGTTTTCTCATAGGTACTTTGGGCAATAACAACAGCGACGTATTTAAACGCAAAGTAATGGCCCCGGTTAAGGCACCGGCAGGAATGCCTAAACCAGAAGTAGAATAGGTTTTAGTGCTCTTCACTTCAACATTAAGCGGATAACAGCTTATTTTCTCTATAAAAGAACGGTCGTCAGCCAAACTACCGAGTTTTTTCTCCGTTTTTTCATCAGCTGCAATCGAAACTACCGGAACATCCTTTTTAAAAAAATCGGTTACCTCGATTACATAATTTCCATTGATTGGGTTACGTGCCTTGATATCGAAACTGGCAACAATCGGACTTTCCTGTGATTGCATTACGGCCTGATAAATGGCTTCAGAAGTGTTTTTAGTTTCCTGACGGTATACCACACCTTTTAAGAAGAGGTTGTTATTATTACCCTTTTGGAAATAAATGGTCTGTTCATTCACTTTCTCGCCGCCAAAACTGCCGAAACCCTGAGGCGTAGTAACGTAACGCGTAACAGCCAGCAGGTAACGGCCCAATAAGCTATCGGGTACTTCGAAAAACCATTTCTGGTCTACCTGCCTGATGTTAAAGAGTCCGTTTTGGCCTATTGCATTTGCCGGAATGATCTTTTGATAGTCAACAGGACCTTTCTTTGTGGTACTATCAGTCTTTACAACAGGTGTTTTCTGTGCAAAAGCAGTTAAAGAGAGCGAGAGCGCAACTGGAAATATAAGGTGTTTAATATTCATGTTAAAACGGTAGCTTTTCGTCGGTATTTAAAGTGAGGTTAGGATTTTTCTTGAGTACATTAAGTGGAAACGGAATGATATACAATCTCGAGGTGGGCAACAATGTATAGGTTTGCTGTGGAACGGTTTTGTTCACAATCGGATATTTACGAACCACTGTTTTTGCATATTCAGGCTCGGTATTTAAGCGTTTTAAGTCCATAAACCGGTTAAAACCAAGGAACAGTTCTTTCCGACGTTCATTAATGATAATGTCCATGGTTTCCTTTCTCGTTGCCGGAACCGGAAGCGTGATGGTGCCTGAAAGGATGCGTTTTTCGCGAAGTTTATTTACCACCGCCATGGCACCTGCCAAATCGCCTTCCCTGGCCAAACACTCCGCCTGCATTAAATATACTTCAGTAGTTTTTAAACCCACCGTTGGATAAAAGAACCTGGTATAGGCAACATTGTAATAAGCAGCGTTTGATCCGATATCTAAAAAACTGGCACTGGTGGTATTGAAGAACATATTGAAACGCGCATCATTAGTACCAAACAATTCCCTCAACTCCGGACTGATTAGCCAGGTATAACCAAAATTAGTTTCGTTGTAACCCTGAATGTACATGTAACTCAAAACTTCAGGGTTGTTGGGTGCAATAATCGGTGTAACCGATGGTCCACCCTGTTTTGTGGTATAGTTTACCAGATCGAAAATCTGGTTGTTGTAAGAAAGTGATTTCTCACAGGCCGCTTTGGCTTGCGCGATTTCCCTTTTAAACAAATGCACCTTGGCCTTTAATGCCCATGCAAAAGCCAGTGATGGATGGTAAGGATCTGATGGTTGTGTCTGCAAGTATGGAAGCGCGTCATCTAAATCTTTCTGGATGAAATCATAAACCTGAGCTACAGTCGATTTTACAGGTTGTGCCTCTAAATCGTATTTATCCATGATGCAGATTCCGCCATCAGTAGCTGCAGTAGCCGCGTTATAAGCTTTGGCATACACATTTACCAAAAGGAAATGATCGAAAGCCCTCAATACCTTTGCTTCGGCCTTGGCCAATGCTTTTACATTATCGTCACCTTTACTGCCGTCAACCAAAGAGATAATGGTATTCCAGCGGTTAATGTAAACGTAAGAGCGCTCGTAAAAATTTGAGCTGCTAATTAAAGAAACCCGGTCTACACTTTCATTAAAACTAAAATGGACAGTATTAATATTGGGTGTAATGCCTATAAAATTCGATTCTTTCATCCACATATCATCAACCAGGTACTGAAAATTGCTGATGAGGTAAGCCCTGTTTGGGTAGGAAACCAATTCGTAATAATCTTGTGCAGTTTCTACAAGTAAGGATCCTGTTGGAGTGAGATCGGTATATTTTTTACATCCACCCGTTAAAATAAGGGCAAGGAATGCGATAATTATTATATTTTTTTTCATTTTGTTAAAAGGTTAGGTTTAAGCCAAATACAAATGATTTAGGATTTTCGAGGGTTCTGGTGCCTGTAATACCTGAATAGGATTCCGGATCGATATCATCCCCTGCTGCACTTGCATACCACAAATTGCTGACTTGAGCGGTGAACTTAGCAGATGGAAGTTTGAATTTACCAATCATACCTTTAGGCAGGTTATAGGATAAGGAAATGTTTCTTAATTTGATGTAATCTCCCTTAACCACGTTAATATCTGCAGCTTGCCACATGGTATTAATGGTGCTGGCACTGTTGATCAAAGCTTCCGGATAATCAACCAATATGCGGGGTACATCAGGTACATTTCCATTTTTGAAACGCTGGGTAATGTTCTCGTCGGTTACATCATAAGCACTGATATTGGTTACATCCCTTCTGATTACGTTACCACCTGAAAATACCAGTAAAGCACCCAGCTCGAAATTTTTGTAAGCAATCCGTTGTGAAAATGAACCGGTATAAGTTGGGGTTAAACTGCCCATATTTACCAAACTGGCAAAATTGTTAATACTTTTAATACTGGAAACGATGGGATTTCCACTGGCATCAAAATCAATACTGGCTTTACCACTATCATCTAAAAAGTAGGGATAACCATTCACCATGCCTCCATAACGGTAGGCATATAACGTGTTGTAGGCAGAACCTTCTATATAATAGAAGGCAGGAGATGAAATATAATTTCCAGCCGTAGAAAGTGCACTATTTACCTTACCGATCCGGCTTCTGTTAAAGCCCAGTATAAATGTAGCGCTTAAGGTTAAATCACCCGATCTCAACCAATCGCCACCTAATGTAAATTCGATACCGCGGTTAATTAATGTACCGTTATTAATCATCCTCGAGGCCACCCCAACAGTTGGATCTAATTCTGCCGTTACAATTAAATCGGTACTCTTTTTATAATATACATCTATACTTCCCCTTAAACGGTTCGATAAGAAGGCATAATCTACACCACCATTATAGGTTTCTGTTTTTTCCCAGCGTAATTTTGGATTGGGTAAAGCGGTAACATCAATATATTGTAAGGATGGAAACAGGTTATCGCTTCTTCTTCTGGCTGTTAAGTATTTAGAACTTTCCGAATTCTGGTTTCCGTTAACGCCATAAGTTGCACGTAATTTCAACAAACTGATCCATTTTTGTTCCTGGATAAATTCTTCGTTACTGGCATTCCAGCTGGTACCAACCGACCAGAGTGGCCTGTTTTTATATTCAGGATCTACACCAAAAAAATCGGCTTGGTCTACCCTTACACTACCTGTGATGTTGTATTTATTTAAATAAGTATAACCCGCATTGGCATAAGTAGAAAGATTTCGGTGTTTAATTTCAGTCTGCGTTCTGCCTAAAACAGATAATGTTCTGTTCCCGCCATAAATATAACTTGGCAAACCGGTTTGACTAATGGATTGGGTATTGATCAAGGTTGAGGTAAGTGTAACCGGATCATAACCATATCTCAGGTCTTCGATACCCCTTGGCGAAAATGTTTGACGCATCTCAAAACCGGCAATGGCAGATATGGCATGTTTTCCCTTATCAAAAGTACGGTCGAAACTCAACTGGTTCCTGAATGTATAACTATTATTTCCACTCTCCGTTTGGCCATATCTACCTCCAGTTGGAAGTCCGTATGTATATACATTAGTGGCAGGTGTATAGCCAATAAGCGCGTTATAAGCTGCACGCATTTTATATGAATTTACATCATAATACTGATTCGATTTAGCTGATGTATTTTCGACCTGAAGCTGACTGGACAAGTTAAGCCCCTCCATTAGTTTTGCCTGAATATTAGCAAAACCCCTTAGTGCAATATTGGTTGAATTAACCTGGCCTTCATCCAGCGACTCTAAAATATTAAAACGGTAAGAGCGGAACTGCGGATTGTTTTTCAGAGCCGCAACCATTGCGCCATTAACATTTGCTCCGGCAATGCCATCTGGCAAATTCACATAATCTGCATATACTAAGCTGCCATCAGGATTAACAATAGAAGCATAGCGAGGCTGAATAACATTATAGGAATCATAAGATGCATCAGTTGAAACCGATTTTGTATAAGTGCCATTAAAACCAAGTGTAGTGGTTAACCATTTATTTACGTTGTAAGTGTTTTTAAAATAAATGTTCAGCTTTTGATCATTGTTCTTGATTACTTTTTGAGCTGAATTATCGAGGTTTATAGAGGTATAAGTATTTGATTTTGCACTTGAAGAACTAAAAGAGAGGTTGTAACGCTGGCGGAATGCATTTTGCCAAACATTATCCCTATACTGCTCATAATAGTCGGCATTTCCCCAGGAAGCCAGTTGCTGGTTAACCTGATCAGCTGTTACTTTTCCGGCATCACGATCACGGTACAATTGATAAAGCGGGCTATAATGTTTGATTGATCCATTAGCAACTGTGCCATAAGCCGCAAACATCGATTCGGTTGTGGTATAACGTGCACGCTCTTTATTATATACATCTGTTTCCAGGTCTAAAATATCAGCGGTAGACGCATAATGCATAGAATTAAAAGCAGGTTTAGTGTCAATAAAAAAATCGGTGTTTAAAGAGATTTTAGCCGGACTATTCCCTTTTTTTGTGGTTAAAATGATTACACCATTGGCTGATCTGGAACCATAAATAGAAGAAGCTGCAGCATCTTTTAAAACCGTTACCGACTCGATATCATAGGGGTTTACGTCTTCTAAAGGAGTTTCTGAAGGTAATCCGTCAATTACAATTAAAGGATCAGTTCTTACACCAGTTTGTGAGATTGAAAATGTACCTCTTCCGCGTATTACCTGTTTATCGGCACCTATCCCATAAGGATTCTTATCATAAGCTAAACCTGCAACACGGCCCTCTAAAGCAGATAAAATACTTGGGTTAATTTGCTCATTCAATTTTTTTTGATCAACAATGGAAAAGGCACCCGCATTCCTTTCGAGTGGAAGCGTTTGAAAACCATTTACCACAACCTCTGCCAGTAAAGATGCATTGGCACTTAACCTAACGGTAACCACCTTTAAAGCGGCAGTACGATCAAGACGTTGGGTAGAAGATAGATAACCAATATAACTGATTTCAAGCGTGTTGTACTGATTGCTTAAGTTAAGATTAAAGTGCCCGTTACCATCCGTAAGGACATATTTATTGGTGTTTCTAATTTTTACAGAAGCACCTGGCAATGGCGAACCCAAACTATCGGTAACCATGCCATGCAGTATATAATCATCTGCAATATCTTCCTTTGGTACTTTTAAGATGATGGTGCGGTTGTTGCTGATTTCGTAGTTGAAATCCTGTCCTTTAACCACTGCATCCATAATCGTTTTAATATCTGCTGTGTTCAGGGTAAAGTTGATGGGTTTGGCTTTTTTAACCAGCGCCGCATCGTACACAAATTCATATTTTGTTTTCGCCGAAATCTGTGAGATAACGGTATTTAAGGGTGCTTGTGTAAAGGTGTACCGGGTATTTTGTGCTTTTGCTGTTATCGATAACAAAACGATAAAGCAAAAAACGCTTGGCCAGTTCAGTAAATACCTGCATCCAGATCGGACGAGGCGAAAGTAATGGTTTGTCATAAAATTTAGTTTGGTTGGTTAATTGATCGACGACGGAGCAACCTTATTCTTTAAACACGATCTTATTCTCTTTGATTTTTAGCCTGTAATCAGTGGCCGTAGCAATAGCATCCAGCACTTCATCAATATCCGCCTTTCGGGATATTTTAAGGTAAAGGTTTTTTTGCGGAATAGATTTCACATCTACTTCCACATTATACCACCTGCCCAGTTTCTGCATCACAGTTGATAAGGGCACATCGTTAAATAAAAACTCTCCTTTTGTCCAGGCATTAAAGTCTTCAGCCGAAACATTTTGCAGATCTAATTTTCCATGATGAGAAATCACCTGCTGATCAGGCTTTAACACTACCTGATCGCCATTTCCATTGGTAAACTGGATGCTGCCCTCTAACAGGGTTGCCTCTGTGCCTTCATCTTCAGGATAACTGCTTACGTTAAACTGTGTACCCAAAACTTTGATTTCGTTGCCGGCCACATTAACAATAAATGGTTTCAACGGATTTTTGGCCACCTTAAAGAAAGCTTCCCCCTCTACATACACTTTTCTTTCTGATCCGCGGAAATCAGTTGGAAAGCTAAGCTTAGAGCCGGCGTTGAGCATCACCACAGAGCCGTCGCTCAAAGTAACACGGTATTCGCCACCGTTTGGAGTGCTTAGGGTGTTCAGTTTCGAGGCCTCGACAGAATCGGCATTTACAGCCATAAAAATCATTGTACCATCTGCTTTGGTGTTTACTGTTACCCCTTTGCTACGATACAGCACACTGTCCTTTTTCCCGTCTAAAACTGTTTCCCTTCCACCCAGACTTAGCATGGCTTTGGCCGAACCCGGAACAATACCATGGTTACTGTTGAAGAACCTGGCAATCATTAAGGAAACGGAAATCACCACCAATATGGCGGCAGCCACTCTGATGAAGCGGTTTGACTTTAGCACTTTTAAAATACGGCTTTCAGGTTTTGCAAAAAGTTTTTCCGATAATCCGGCATGGATTAGCGCTAACCTTCCTTCTTCGGCAACATCAAAAGGCATAGCATCCTGTTCAAAATCCAGCTTAATCAGCTTTTCAAGTTCCTGTTGGTCAACTTCTCCAAAATGTTCAAATAACTGCTCAAGCTCTGCAGCATTGCTTTTATTGGCAAGAAATCTTTCGAATAATCCGGGGCTTAAAGGTCTTTTCTCCATCGTTGTCAATATATAATATGCACGAGATGGACAAACACACTATCGCACTTTGATTTTTTTTTAAAATATTTTTATTTAGCTTTTCAAATAGGCTGCAATGCAGAAAACAATAAACTCCTGAGAATGAAAAAAGACGTAACGTTTGATGTATTTGGTAGCGCTAACCAATTGATTACTCACGGTAGAGGGGCTTAATGATAAAATTTCGGCAGCTTCCTGGTAAGTTTTGCCTTCGATACGGCAAAGTTTAAAAATTTCTTTGCGCTGTGCGGGAAGTTTTTCGATAGCTTGGTTAAGCAATTCGACCCTTTCCTTGTTGAAAATATAATCTTCCGTTTGATCGTAAAACTCCGCGAAAGTTTCCAATAAATGCCTTTGCATTTTAACATCCAGGGCCAACCTGCGATAGTAACCATAAACGCTATTCTGCGCAATGGTAAAAATCCAGCCTTTAAATGATTTGTCGAGATCGATTTCGGCCCTGTTGAGCCAGACTTTTAGAAAAACATCCTGTAAAAGTTCATCAACAACCTCATTCAATTTAATCATGCGCTGCATTTTTGGAAGCAGCATTTTACTGTATCTGGCATAAATAAAGTCAAAAGCATCACGCCGACCATCTTTCAGGTCTTGTAAATACTTTAATTCTTCTTTATCGTGCAGATTATCAGGGGACATTTTGTCAAATCTACAAATTAAGCAGAATTATTATTCAATCCTTACTCATTTTTAACATTATAAAGAGAAATTGTCTCATTAATTAGGTAGAAATGATAAAATTAAGCCTAAAGGATATAATTGATCGTTATATAATTGCTTAAAAAAGAACAATAGACTTTATCTAGTAGTTTGGAAAAACATTTAGAGCAGCTTTTTGCCAATGCAGGCCCGCCTCCGCTTCTGCAGATGAAAAATCAACATCTCGCTATCGTTTGATTTAGATGGCAGCCATTGTGCAACGATCCTCGGTAATAAACCCGATTGGAGTGAACATTCCGATCCTTCATCGGAATAAAACGAAAAGCGGGACTTAAAATGCGATGAAAAGCGGAACCCTACATTTCCAGAAACAGTTAATAATATTTTCTAAAACAAAAAGTCCCGAACTCGATAAATGAATTCGGAACTTTTGTTCTAAAAAGACCTCGCAGGTTTTTGAAACCTGCGAGGTCTAGTGTATCACTTCGTCACAATCTCCACTTTCCCACCATTCCTAAACAAATCATGAGAAATAAAATACCCCTGGTTGACTTTTCCATCTACTTTAATATCGGTAATTTCCCTGCCCTTGCCGGGTTTACTGATGGTTAATAATTTGCCCGTGCTGGTTTTCCATTTTACTTCATCAAAAAGCGGTGCGGTAACAATGTAATTTGGATCGGTTGCAGAAAACGGATACAATCCCAGTGAACCAAACACATACCAGGCCGACATTTCGCCCGCATCATCCATGCCCGAAAGTGCCAAACCATCGCTACCTATTCCATAAAGTTCATTCAAAATTTTATCAATAATTTTTTGCGATTTCTCGGGTTTACCAATAAAAGTATAAGCAAAAGGCGCTTCGTGATCAGGCTGATTGCCCTGACAGTACTGTCCGATCATGGTTTCTACATTACGTGCAATGTATTTCGGGTTCCAGGGCAAAGTAAATAACGAATCCAATTTCGATTCAAAACCATCTGCACCGCCGTATAACTCAATCAGGCCTTTCATATCATGCGGTGCATAAAACGAAACCTGCCAGGCATTGGCTTCCCTGTACATGTATTCGTAATAAGGATACTGCGGATTAAAAGGCTTGATCCAATCGCCATTATCCAATCTTCCCCTCATAAAACGGGTACTGGGATCGAACATGTTTTTATAATTCTTTGATCTGGCCATTAAAATGCGGTAATTGGTGCTGTCACCCAGTTTCTTCGCGATCTGTGCCAGCGAGTAATCATCATAAGAATATTCTAACGTTTTAGAAACGCCAGCTTTTGCTTTCGTTTCTACGTGTGGATTTTTAACGTCAGGATCGGAGATATAGCCTTTCTCGATATATTCTTTTATAAAGGGCCGGGCACCACCTTCAATATTGGCATTGCGTAACAAAATCTGATAAGTGCCTTTAATGTCGAAGTCATCAATTCCCCTCAAATAAGCCCCGGCAATAGATGATGCGCCATGATCGCCATGGAAAAAGGTTGGAATGAAACCTGTTTTATCGCCCACATCTTTCATTGATTTAATCACGTCTAAGGTAACTTTAGGTGTAATTAAGCCTAAAAGCACGTCTTTATTACGGTAAGTATCCCAAAGCGAGGGTTCGGTATAATAATTAAAATTGCCTTTTGTGGTATTGTGTTTTGCATCCTTAAACTCACCATTTACATCGCTGCGCAAGGCTGGCCATAAAAACGAACGGTACAGGCACGAATACAACATCTGCTTTTGTTTTTCGGTACCACCTTTTACCTGGATGTTTGATAAAAGTGCCTCCCATTTTGCAGTCGCTTCATTACGGATTTGCGTAAAAGTTTTATTGCCAATTTCTTTTTCTAAATTTTCTTTGGCATTGGCCGTGCTTACAAAAGAGAGTCCGATTTTTAATTCTACCGGCCCTGCACTTCCATCAGCCAAATGCATAATGGCGTAACCAGAACGTTTGCCAACATCTGTTTGATCGAGTTTATCTATTTTGCCATTTACGGTTGCATAAAAATAAATATTTTCTCCCCCCTGAAAACCCTGTATAGCGGAAGTGCCAACCTGTTCTATATTCCAGGTAGAAACGCCGCTATTTGCCTTTCCCAGAAGAAAAAGTACCTGTTTATCGTGGTTGTTTTTATATTCGTATTGATGAAATCCAGCCCTTAATGTTGAAGTGAGCTTTACATTTACTTTATAATCATCTAAGTAAACCTGGTAATAGCCGGGAGCTGAACTTTCATTTTTGTGCGAAAACTTTGATCCAAACTTATCACCAGGATTGGAAAGTGGCAAAATGGGAATATTGCAAAGGTTCCAGTGGCCTTTATTGGTGTGTGCAAAACCGTAAATGGTATCGTCTTCATATTCATAACCTGCGCCAGAACCAAATTCGGTAATCGGACTTAACTGTACCATGGCATTGGGTAATGAACTGCCTGGAAAAGTTAAACCAGCCCAGGAGCGCCAGCCTTGGGGAAGCTCATAACCTAATATTTTAGGATCGGTTAATGGTGCTGTACCGATAAAAGTATTAACATATTTAGTGAAAGTTGTTTTGCTTTGGCTTTGAGCACGGTAACCGCTCAATACATTTAGAAATAAAACAAAGAATAGAAATTTGGTTAGCGATTTCATTTTACATAAAACGATTTAGTGTGTACTATCAAATATATAAAATCTATTAAATTCAGCTGCAAAATATCAGAATAGTTACCTGGTAAATCTGGTGTATCAATAAAAACCAATTGCTTAAATAACTGAATAATATGCCAATAATCGAGATGCATTCATCACTGCGCAATAAAAACTATTATCTGATTATATATATCTTTGAAAACATACTAATCAAATATCCCATGCTTTTTAAACTTAGGCAAGTTATATGCTTTCTGCTAATTTCATTTTTAGCGCTTAGTTTTTCGAATGCCCTATTCGCGCAAAGTAAACAAACCACCCGTTTATTGCTTTGGGACAATAAGCCGGCTAAAGACTGGATGACAGAAGCCTACCCTATTGGCAACGGCCGCATCGGGGGGATGATTTTTGGAGGCGTAAACAACGAACATATCCAGTTTAATGATAATACACTTTGGACAGGTGATGAAAATGATAGAGGCATGTACCAGGCTTTTGGGGATCTCTTTATCGATTTCGACCAGAAAGATCAAAATTTTACCGGTTATAAACGTGAGCTAAACCTTGCTAATGCAGTTCATTCCATCAGTTATACTCAAAATGGCACCCATTTTAAGCGGGAATATTTTTGCAGCTTTCCGGATAAAGTAATGGTTTTGAGACTTACTGCTGATCAAAAAAGCAAATATTCCGTTGCCATAAGGCTAAAAAATGCGCATGGTGGAAAAATAATGGTTAATGGAAATAAAGTTGAATTTAGTGGCAAATTATCAAATGGAATGCCTTACCAGGCTACTGCAGTAATGAAAATTGAAAGCGGAAAAAGTTACCCGGTAAAGGATGAAGATGGTGAAAAATTAAAAATAGATCAGGCAGATGCCATTACCATTATTTTTACTGCGGCTACCAATTACAACAATAAACGCGAACAGCACTGGAAAGGAGAAGAACCTGCTCTTAAAATAGAACACATTCTTAAACAAGCTTTACCAAAAACATATGCTGCATTATTAAAAAATCACATCCAGGATTATCAGCAGTTATTTAGTCGTTTAAGCCTTAATTTAGGTGATGATGACGTTAAGAATAATAGTTTACCCACTTACCAAAGACTAATCAATTATAAAAAAACACCTGATCATGCTTTAGAAGCACTAATTTTTCAATATGGGAGGTATCTGATGATCAGCTCTTCACGACAAGGTGGTTTACCTGCCAATTTACAAGGACTCTGGAACGAAAGCAATACACCACCATGGGGAAGTGATTATCACTCCAACATCAATATCCAGATGAATTACTGGCTGGCAGAACCGACGAACCTTTCCGAATGCCATATTCCATACCTGGATTATATTAACAGTATGCGAGAAGTAAGTGCCATTGCAACACGCAAACAATACCCAAACACCCGTGGCTGGACGGTTAAAACGGAAAATAATATTTTTGGTGGAATGAGCTTTTTATGGAACACACCAGGAAGTGCGTGGTATGCTCAGGCCCTTTGGGAACATTATGCCTTTACAAAAGATAAGGCCTATTTGAAAAATTTCGCTTATCCTATTATTAAAGAAATTTCAGAATTTTGGGATGACCATTTGAAAAGAAGACCTGATGGCACTTTGGTATCACCTTTGGGCTGGTCGCCAGAGCACGGGCCAACTGAAGATGGTGTAACCCACGATCAACAGATTGTATTCGATTTGTTTACCAATTATATTGAAGCTGCTGAAATTTTAGGCATCGATCAGGATTATAAAAACCATATAGCCGATCTTAAAGCACATTTACTGAAACCAAAAATCGGTAAATGGGGCCAATTGCAGGAATGGGAAACCGATCGTGATGACCCGAAAGACCAGCACAGGCACATTTCCCACCTTTTTGGTTTGCATCCAGGCAGGGAAATCAGCACCATTACAACACCAGAATTAGCTAAAGCTGCAAAAGTAACCCTAACCGCACGTGGTGATGAATCAACAGGATGGTCTATGGCCTGGAAAATGAATTTCTGGGCAAGGTTACAGGATGGTAATCATGCCTATAAAATATTACAGAATTTTATTACGCCAGTTGGCGGTTCAGGCACTGACTATAATAAAGGCGGCGGAATTTATTCGAACCTTTTCTGCGCACACCCACCTTTTCAAATTGACGGGAATTTCGGGTATACTGCAGGCATTTCAGAAATGTTATTACAGAGCCAAACAGGCGAGTTACAGTTTTTACCTGCACTGCCCGATCAATGGTCGGCGGGAAGTATCCAGGGCTTAAAAGCAAGAGGCAACTTTGAAATTACCAATTTGCAGTGGAAAGATGGTAAAATTGTAAAACTATCAATCAAATCGCTATCTGGAGAAGATTGTATGGTGAGAAGTCCGAATGCGCTTAAAAAAATTAAAGGAATTACTGTAGAAAAATCAGGAAATGATTTTAAATACAGCTTTAAAACGCAGGTAGGAAAAGTTTATAGTTTTGAAGGATAGAATGAGAGAACAAATAAAAAAGTTAATACAACATATTGTCATTCAATTATTTATTTTAAATTTTCTATTCTGATATTCGTTTTTATTTAAAAGGAAAACTATGAGTACATCCAATAAAATAACAACAGAACACAATGCAAAAGTAGTTGTGCTTGATTTTATCAATGCATTAAATGCGGAAGACTTTGATCTGGCCAGACAGCAATTGAAAGACGACATGACTTTTAAAGGCGTAATGGGCGAAAGAAATGGTGCCGATGTGTATGTAGAAGACATGAAAAAGATAAAATTCAAATACGATGTTAAAAAAGTATTTGTAGATCAGGAAGAAGTTTGCCTGTGGTATGATATTAATATGGGCGCAAAAACAATCTTTTCCTGTGGCTGGTACAAATTAGTAGATGAAAAAATTCAATCGTTTCAGGTAATATTTGATCCGAGACCAATTTTATAAGATTAATAAGATGGCTTTATATGCAATTGTCATCCTGAAAAACTACGTCATTTCGACCGCAGTGGAGAAATCTATAACAGGGATTTAGCAGCAGATTTCTCCGCTCCATTGCATTTCGGTCGAAATGACGAACGGAAATAACTAGCAAACCTGTTTGAGTTTTTTAATAATAATGTGGTTATTTTCTAATTGGAATAGAAACATTAAAAATTCATCTGTTTCGCTGATCTCGATATTTTTAATTTTGCCTGATTGGTTTCCATTGGAAATATCATCTCCAACTTTTAATTCCAGCAGCGTAGAGGTTGGTAACTGATCGTTTAAGGTTATCATTTTTTGTAAGGTAAGCGCAAGGTAAAACAGGTTTTTTCTGGTGTAGAAGATACATCCAAAGATCCCTCATGTGCATTGGCTATTTCTGACGCAATGTATAAACCCAAACCAAGTCCTTTTTGATTTGGCTCTACCTCTCCCCTCGAAAAAGGCTGAAATAAGCGCTCCATGGTAGCCGCAGGAATCTGTTTGCCCTTATTAGCGACACAGAGGTTAAATTCTTCACTAGAGCTAAAAGCTGTAATTACTACGGGAGAATCTGCTGGTGAGTAATTTAAGGCATTGCCCAGCAGGTTAGAGAAAAGTTGCGCCAAACGCTTTCCGTCGGCATTAACCGGGTGACGAAAATCAAAATTTAATTCAATATTTCGGCTCGGCCAAATGGTTTGCAACTCATCCACCACCTGAATCAGTAATTTTTCTAAATCCTCATCGGGTGTTCTGCTAATGGCAATCCCTTCGCCTAAACGGCCACTGGCAAAATCGAGCATATTTTCTATAAGACCATTCATCCTGAATGAAGAATCTTTAACAATTTTTGCAATGCGGATTCCACGTTCGTCTAAATTCAAACGCGATAATAATTGGGCGCTACTCGATATTGCATTTAAAGGATTCCGGAGATCATGGCCTAATATAGCTATGAACTGCTCTCTTAAAATGGCTATCTCCTGCTCTTTTTTGAGCTCTTTTTCGGTAATGGCTATTTGTTCAAGTGCATCTAAATGAAATGCAATTAAATCGGCAAACATGGTAAACATTCCTGTTATGGTAGGATTTTTAAGCTTGGCCGGTTTAGGATCAATTGCGCACAGTGTACCAAAAAAGTCGCCGTTCTTTAAAATAATCGGAACTGAAATATAACTTTGAAAGCCATACATCGTTGGTGTATGATGACCCTTAAAATTCTCATCCTCATCAACATGATCAATCACAACGGCTTGCTGGTGTTGCCTGATTTCATTACAGATGGTTGTTTCTAACTTCAGTTCTCCACCTACCGGTAAACCAAAATTAATTTCATCCAGAACTGCACATACAGTCCATTTATCTGAAGTTACCCTGGCCACAGCAGAAAAGCCCATTCCTGTTGTCCGGCACACAATTTCTAAAATATGTGCAACAGCAGGTATTTTGTTAATACTCTCTATATCAGAAAGGATGGTTCTATTGGGATCTTGCAAAGCGGAATGAATAATCTTGCTGCAATTTACAAATATTTCTTCTTTTAAGCGCTATCGATTAAATATTCTAACGCATGTTTTACAAAAAACGTGGATTTAACACTTATGAGTATAAAATCCACGTAAATAATGTTGACTGCAATGCAATAAACCGGCTAAATGCTATCAAGATAAGTTTAATATGGCAAGACCATATTGATCAGTCAAAATGAAATCACTGATCAATACGGCTGTATATGTTACGCTTTTAACAAAGCTGGTTTTTCGTGATAGGTTCGCCAAAGCAATTCGCCAAACAAAGTATTAGACCACGCAAACCAGGCCCTTGTAAAGTTTGCAGGATTGTCTTTATTAAAAGATTCGTGCATAAAACCTTTGCCGGCATGTGTTTTACGCAAAGTATCGATACAATATTTAATTTCGGCGTCATCTTTAGAGGTCAAAGCCCGCATTGTGATGCTCATTGGCCAGATCATGTCCTGCCCGGCATGTGGTCCGCCTATACCTTCTGCAGCAGTACCTTTAAAGAAATAAGGGTTGTCTTTAGAAAGCGCAAATTTTCTGGTATTCTGATAAATAGGATCTTCCACTTTCATAGCGCCTAAATAAGGTAATCCCAATAAACTTGGTACATTAGAATCGTCCATCAGGTAAGAACTTCCAAAACCATCCACCTCAAAAGCGTAAATTTTACCATATTTTGGGTGGTTCACAATGGCATGTTTCTGTAATGCCGCATTTACTTCATCAGCAAGATTTAATAAATTGCTTTCCAGCGTTTTATCGCTCTGCAAAGCCTTAATCATTTCTGCCGCCTGCTTTAAGCTTGAAACTGCGAAAAAGTTAGATGGAACAAGGAAAGGAAAGATGGTTGCATCATCACTCGGACGGAAAGCCGAACAGATCAAACCAACCGGATTTACCGGGAAACCATAACCTGCCATTGGCAATGAATCTGTAGGCTGGGTAGTTTCCCTCTGGAAATGATATGGACCTTTATCGGCCTTACGCTGCTGCTCTTTGAATGTTTTTAAAGTAGCTTCGATTCCTTTTTTCCAATCGGCATCGAAAGGCGTTTTATCGCCTGTTTTTTTCCAGTAATGGTAAGCTAAACGGATTGGATAACATAACGAATCTATTTCCCATTTACGCTCATGTACACCTGGCTGCATAGCTGTTTTATCGGTTTTCCACTCACCTACCTTAGTGGCGTCGCCATAAAAAGCATTGGCGTAAGGATCTTTTAAAACGCACTGTGTTTGGTGGATAATTACACCAGCAATTAGTCTTTTAAGTGGTTCATCTTCATTTACGAACTGTAGATAAGGCCAAACCTGTGCCGAACTATCTCGCAGCCACATGGCATCAATATCGCCGGTAATCACGTACGTATCTGGTCGGCCATTTTTTTCAGAATGGTAAACAGTAGTATCAAGTGTATTAGGGAAACAGTTTTCGAACAACCAGGCCAATTCGGGGTTTTTAACGTTTGCCTGGAAAGTTTTAATAGCAGCATCTACGGCCTTGCTCTGAAAATGTCGTTTTGCAGCAGCTACACGTACCACAGGAAATTCCGGGGCGAGATTAGCCGCAAAAGAAAATTTCGATGCGACAACCCCTGCTCCTAACAAGCCTGTGTTTTGTATAAATGTTCTTCTTTTCATTATGATGTGTTATGATAATTTGGTTCTGTTTTTATTAACCGGCATCTGTCTGATATTGATAGTATACAATATTAAGAAGAAGATTTTATTCGGTTAGCGCTTAACAAATATTATTATAATTTTTGGAACATCAAAATGATAAACAGCAATTGAAATACTCCTAAATCGATTTTCTTTACCTTAACTAAATGATATACACAAATATTACAACCCTGAAGCGTTAAGCATTCATGAAATAAATTGAATTTGTATATTTAAGAAACTAAACCTGTTACCATGAATACTGATGGCACTGCCCTATCAAAACGCATTTTATCAATAGATATATTACGCGGACTTGTGATGATCATTATGGCTTTGGACCATACGAGGGATTTTTTTCATATCGGAGCAATGACAGGCGATCCTTTAAACCCCGATACCACAACCGGAATCCTGTTTTTTACCCGTTGGATTACACATTTTTGTGCACCAACTTTCGTTTTTCTTTCAGGCCTGTCTGCTTATTTATCCGCACAGCATAAAACACCGGCACAGGCCAGTTCTTTTTTATTAAAACGCGGGTTATGGCTGATTTTTATAGAAATCGCAATCATTTCTCTTGGATTAACCTTTAATCCTTCATATAATTTTATTATTCTTCAGGTAATATGGGTAATTGGCTGGAGCATGATTTTTTTAGCTTTGGCAAGCCGGATTTCATATAAAACAGTATTAATTATTGGCTTAATTCTGGTTTTTGGCCACAATGTTTTCAACTTATTTCCAGCACCGGAAGATCCAACTGGTGGATTGATTTTAAAAGTGTTCTTTACCGCATCCGGAACGGTTGTCCCTTTATCAGCCAATCATTTAGTTGGTGTCTTCTATGCCATCCTCCCATGGACAGGTGTTATGTTTGTAGGTTATGGAATTGGTGCCTGGTTTAAGAAAGGTTACGAAGCGGAACGCAGACAGCGCAATTTATTGATTACAGGCTCACTAACGCTATTACTTTTTATTGCTTTAAGGTTAATCAATATATATGGAGATCCGGTTCCGCGGAAAGAATATCACGACTTATTTAAGAATCTTTTAGCCTTTTTTAATGTAAGCAAATACCCGCCATCGCTACAATATATCTCCATGACTTTGGGTACGGCGATGTTGATTTTAGCTTTTACAGAAAGAATTAATAATTGGTTTACCAAAATAACCTCAGTGTATGGCTCAGTACCTTTCTTTTACTATGTAATTCACTTTTATCTTTTGCATACCATTCTTGTTATAGTATTTTTCGCCACAGGGCATAACACCAAGGAAATTGTACAGGTGCCGTTTTTATTTAGGCCTGCAGCGTTTGGCTTTAGTTTGCCTATCGTATATTTAATATGGATTTGCGTAGTGGCATCATTGTATTTACCATGCCGGTGGTTTAAAAAATATAAGGAGAAACACCGGCAATGGTGGTTAAGTTACGTTTAACCCTTTTTCCACTTAATGCTACAGCCAACGGCTTTGGTTGAGGAGATTACTGGCTTTTTGCCAAGAGATAATTCATTAACTGCATTTTTCACATAATCAACTTTGGTATTATTTGCCTCTTCGGGATCATTATCAATGGCGCCGATATATTCTACCACATTTCCTTTATCAGTTTTGTTTAAGATAAATACATGTGGTGTTCTGGTTGCACCGAACTGTTTAGTTACTACATGATCAGGATCTAAGAGATATGGAAAGTTGAATTTCTTTTCAGAAGCCAAAGCCTGCATTTTTTCGAAGCTTTCATCAGGTACAGCTTCTGCATCATTTGGATTAATGGCTATAACCGGATAACCTTTTACTGTATAAGTTGCATTTAATGCAGCAACACGATTTTGATAAGCTTTAGCTACCGGACAGGTATTGCAGGTAAAGACCACAATGTAACCTTTGGCATCCTTATAATCGGCTAGCGAAACGTTTTTGTTGTTTACATTCTTCAAAGAGAAATCTTTCACTACATCGCCTACTTTATAACCTTCAGTTTGTGCAAATGTTACTACGGAAAATAACATAAAAGCCATTAAAATCAATGTTTTCATCACGATCTATTTTAAGTTTAACAAAGTATTTTTCAGTTCCGTTTCCGTAAATTCCTTTTCGTAAAAACGTCTGGTGTTTTTGTTTACAAAAAGCGTAGCCGGAATAGCACCCGACCATTTTTTATCAATTCTTTCTATATATTGTTGCTGATCGGGCTCGTTCAAAAGAAATACTTCAGCATTAATCTTATTCTTCTCCACAAATGGAATTACTTCCTTTTGCAGTTTTGATTTAAAATCCAGGCTCACCAAAAGTACTTTAACCGGTTTTTTTAAATTCGCTAAGCGTAATTTCTCAAAATTCGGTAGCTCTGCAACACATGGAGAACACCAAGTAGCCCAAAAATTAATCACATAAGTAGTATCTTTTCCATTGGCAATGCGTTTATCCAAATCATCCAATTTGAGCAGTTTCACCTGCGCATTAACAGAATAAGTAATTAAAGATAAGCAGATTATGAAAAATATACGCATAAATGGATAACGAAAAATGTTAAAGTTTGTTTTAAAGTGCTCGTCATTCCCGCTCAAGCCTATTGTGTTGACACATCTTTTTTAAGTATTTTTAGGCATTTTGCTAACCAACTTTAATAAAGTACGGATTTTAACCAAGGACGCTGTCAATCCCAAGGGCCAGGGAAATCAAAAAAACAGGTGCACAACAGTAAAAATGGCAGTAACAAACCTGAAACGCAGTGGTTTTGTGTTCATAAACGATGATTTAATTTTAAAAAAAATATTGAACACAAAACGAAGTGTCACTGTTTTTTTGATGCGCGTGAGATTGTGCAAAAGGCTCATTGCTGGATTGACAAAGCGCTTTGGGTACTTTGGCGCTCCAAAGTACCATGCCCCGCGGCATAGAGCGATAGAAAAATGTTATAATTAATTGTGTCCACACGATCGGGTTGGGAATGAATAAACCAATATTAAAGATTTCTCCATTCCGTTGCACTTCAGTCGAAATGACGCCGCCCTCCCTGGAAAAACTAATTCACCGATCCTGATTTTACCAAAACCTTCTGATAAGCTGGCAAGGTTAAATCATCGACAATTACCCCTCTTGTGGTACTTGCATGTACAAAAAAACCATTATTGAGGTAAACCCCCACGTGATCTACATCATTTCCACCAAAAGAGAAAAATACGAGATCGCCCTCTTTTAAATTGTCCACATCCTTTCTTCTTATCGCATTGGCCTGATCGCGTGAAATCCTTGGAAGTGTAACTCCATAAATTTCTTTCTCCAATAAAAAGGCAAAACCAGAACAATCGATACCACTCTTATCCAATCCGCCAAAACGGTACCTCACCCCTGTCCAATCCGTAATGAAGCGGTAAAGTTGTTTGCTTTTTAAATTCGCCATGGCATCAGCCGCTTTCGAGGCTTTGGTATCACTTCTAACGGTATATTTTCTTGACCCGCAGGATGACAGGAATAGCATGAGCGCTATTAAATAAAAAATATTTTTTTTGAGGCTTAAGGTATAAGGTGGAAGGTTTATGGTTATTTCCATTCTATCAATATTAATGGCGCTGGGGTATAGGAATACTAAGACCTTATGCCTTAAACCTCACACCCCACACTTTTCCTAATTCTTAATCAATCGCTGTATTTCGTCTAATTTTAACAGTGCTTCTACTGGCGTTAATGCATTCACATCCAGGTTATTCAGGGTATCGCGGATTTTTACCAGAACAGGATCGTCAATGGCAAACATTTGCAACTGATAAGCCTGGTTCTGCACTTTTTTAATGCTGTCCTTAATGCTTTGTCCTTCAGTACGGTCAATTTCAAGTTTTTTTAATATTTCGTTTGCACGACCAATCAGTTTTGGTGGCATACCGGCCATTTTAGCCACATGAATACCAAAACTGTGCTCACTTCCACCCGGAACCAGCTTGCGTAAAAAGATTACCTTATTGGTCATTTCTTTTACCGAAACATTAAAGTTTTTAATGCGCGGCATGGTATTCGCCAACTCGTTCAATTCGTGGTAGTGGGTAGCAAAAAGCGTTTTAGGTCTCGAGGTTGGATGTTGATGCAAAAACTCTGCGATGGCCCAGGCAATCGAAATACCATCGTAAGTACTTGTTCCACGGCCAATCTCATCCAATAAAATCAAACTGTTATCCGAAATATTGTTCAAAATACTAGCCGTTTCATTCATCTCCACCATAAACGTACTTTCTCCCGACGAAATATTATCAGAAGCTCCTACGCGAGTAAAAATCTTATCTACCAAACCTACTTCGGCATCCTTGGCAGGTACAAATGAGCCCATTTGTGCCATCAACACAATCAAAGCCGTTTGCCTTAAAATAGCCGATTTACCGGCCATGTTGGGTCCGGTAATCATAATAATCTGCTGACTATCGGTATCCAGGTAAACATCATTGGTGATGTATTCCTGCCCTACAGGCAATTGCTTTTCAATTACCGGGTGACGACCACCTTTAATATCAAGCACCTTATTTTCAGTGACTTTTGGCTTGTTATAATGGTTTTTAGCGGCCAGCTGTGCAAAACACAATAAACAATCCAGCTGAGCAATTAAAAACGAATCGAGTTGGATCGGTTTGATGTAACTGGCGGTTTCGTACATCAGTTCGTTATACAAGCGGATTTCGATGGTCTGAATCTTCTCTTCAGCACCTAAAATCTGATCCTCGTATTCTTTAAGCTCAGGAGTAATATATCGCTCGGCATTTACCAGCGTTTGTTTACGAATCCAACCCTCTGGTACTTTATCTTTATGGGTATGGGTAACTTCTAAATAATAACCAAAGACGTTATTGAAGGCAATTTTTAAGGATGGGATACCTGTTGCTTCTGCCTCACGTTTCTGTATCTGCACCAGATAATCCTTGCCACCGAAAGCTATTTTGCGCAAGCGGTCTAAATCTTCGTCAATGCCGTCTGCGATTACATTTCCTTTAATCAGCAAAGCTGGTGGCTCAGGCTGTAATTCCCTTTCAATTCTTTCTCTAATCGCCAAACAAGGATTTAACTGATCTGCTATTTTGATTAAAAAAGGATTTTTAGAGTCAGCAGCCAGTTTTTTAACGGCTTCGATATGATAAAGCGCCCGTTTTAAGGCAACCAATTCTCTCGGGCCAACGCGCTGCAAGCCTACTTTAGAAATCAATCGCTCTAAATCGCCAATCTGTTTGATGTTATTTAAAAACTCGCCCTGTAATTCTTCATGCTTCACAAAATACTCTACCATTCCAAGTCGCTCCTGAATCGGTTTAAGTTCTTTTAAAGGCATTATGATCCACTTTTGCAACAAACGTGCACCCATTGGCGTACAGGTATGATCCAAAATATCAAACAGCGTTACTGCATTATCATTAGGTGAATTTACCAGCTCCAGGTTACGGATGGTAAAACGATCTAACCACATATAGCGGTCTTCCTCAATACGACCTATCGAGCTGATGTGCTGCAGGTTACGATGTTCTGTTTCGCCCAGATAATGCAAAATCACACCTGCAGCTACGATTCCGCTCTGCAAACGCTCAACACCAAAACCCTTTAAAGAAGAAACCTCAAAATGTTTCATCAAGGTTTCATTACCATAATCAGAAGTAAAAGGCCATTCATCTAAACCAAAAGTATAAAAGCGGTCGCCGAAGTTTTCGGTAAAAGCCTGTCGCTTCGATTTCTGAAAAATAACCTCCGTAGGTTTAAAACCTTGCAAAAGTTTATCAATATAATCGCTATTTCCCTGAGCAATTAAAAATTCGCCTGTCGATATATCTAGAAATGAAACACCCAATTGTGCTTTATCAAAGAAAACACAGGCCAGGAAGTTGTTCGATTTCTGGTTTACAATATTATCACCGTAAGCTACCCCCGGTGTAACCAATTCAGTTACACCACGTTTAACAATGGTTTTTGTGGTTTTAGGATCTTCGAGCTGATCGCAGATGGCCACACGTTGTCCTGCCCTAACCAATTTGGATAAATAATTATCCAATGAGTGGTGCGGAAATCCTGCCAATTCTAATGCACCGCCATTAGGCCCTGTACCTCTTCTGGTTAATACTATGCCTAAAATCTGTGCCGTTTTAATGGCATCTTCGCCAAAGGTTTCATAAAAATCGCCAACCCTAAATAGTAAAAGTGCGCCCGGATACTTCGCTTTAATTGCGTTGTATTGCTGCATTAACGGGGTTTCTTTATTTGTGTCTTTAGCCAAAACTGAAATTAATTTACAAAAGCCATAAAGATAACACGAATAAGCATTTTACAACTGTTTTGTTGAAAAGTTAAAAAAAATTGGTGGTTTAATCGGTTAATCGTAGGAATTAGCGCATCTGTTAAAATTAACCAATTTATACAGTTTAAACAATTAACTATTGCTCTAACAGTTAACCATTTCTCTACAGTTAAACCATGATTTGAAAATGAAGGGTTTTGTTCATTTGGGATTGTGCAGTCCTGCTTTTCATTACAAGTCCGCGCTCGTTCCTCACTTACGGGCTTTTCATTTCAATCAGGTTTATTTAACAACGGGCTGTTTAAACCAATTTGCATAATTGTTCTCGTACTTGTACAGTTAACAATTTATACGATCAACCAGTTAACCAATAGAAACAATTAACCTCACTCATGTGTTAACCTAATATAAATTTAACTTAATCTTTTAACTATGACGATCCAACTAAATACCGACAAAAATTTAACCATACACCAGGAATACGATGAAAAAATCCAGACACAGTTAAGTGAAGGTTTGAGCAGATATAGTGATTTAATTACACGCCTGGAAGTACATTTATCTGATGAAAATGGCAGTAAAGATGGCTTAGATGATAAAAGATGTTTATTAGAAGCCAGGATCACAGGCAAAGAACCGATTGCAGTTTCTAACCTCGGTAATACCTACGATCTGGCCATTACAGGCGCTTTAACAAAATTAAAAAGTACACTCGAAAAAGTGGCTGGGAAGATGAAAACGCATTAAGGGCATTGTTATCCTGTCCCGATTTTAACATTGGGATCAGGTCTATCAATCAAAATAATTTAACTCAAAAAGCAATCTGAACAGGTTGCTTTTTGTTTTTAAAACGATGTTGGCCTTCTATCTTTAATATAGAACTGCGAATAACATTTTCCATTTACAAATTCAAATTTTGTATTTGAAACAGCTTGTATAAACAGCTCATTGCCATCTTTATTCATTGTAGTAATATGAATATCCCCATAATTGCAAATTGAGCCGATAATGTTTTTAGATTCATCAATAAAGTGAACATATTGTATAAGTCCATTAACTGCTGTCAGGTCGGTAAGGTATTTAACAAATTCAACCATATCATCTGAACCAACGGCTAAACCACCAGAAAATGTTTTGTTAATACCCTGATTAGCAAAATACTCCATTCCTTTTTTAAAATTCTTATATTTCCCTTCGCGAAACCTCCATGCCAACTTTTCATCACCAAGGAAAATCAAACTACCTGATTTTAAACCAGCACAGAGATCTGAAAGTTCTTTTCCTAAATTATTTAGGAGCTTTTTATAGCTTTTCGATTTCAGTATTAAAATATAACTTGAAAAAATATCTGGATAGAAATAATCATAATCTTCAATATCATCATTATACGTTCTAAGCGGAAATATTGGATACGTTGCAAGGCATTTTTTCCTTTTGATCTGTTTAATCATAATGCCTTGGGCAACATCAATAAAAAGGATAATGCTTTTGTATAATCCAATTCTTCATATTCTAAACCTAAA
The DNA here is from genome assembly GCF_000633455.1 of Pedobacter jeongneungensis. GTDB lineage: Bacteria > Bacteroidota > Bacteroidia > Sphingobacteriales > Sphingobacteriaceae > Pedobacter > Pedobacter jeongneungensis_A. The sequence goes on along the minus strand of NZ_AYMG01000012.1, from coordinate 109,385 downwards.
ACCCTTAAGTTTTGATAATAGGTTTGATGATTTTCATAATACATCTTCTCTGATTGAACAAACCAGGCCTTATCGCCTAGTTTTTCAGATAGAAACCATTTTTCCAACAATCTACCTGTGCGGCCATTTCCATCATTAAAAGGATGGATTTTCACAAATACCAAATGGATCATGGATGCAAAAAAGAAGATTTCTTTAATATTTAATCTTGCCTTTAACAATAAAGTCAAATCATGGTGTAATTTTTCCATTTCTTTGGCAAGTTTTATTGGAGATACAGCTACATATTCTATACGTCCATCAGGGGTAGAAACATACATGTTGTGGTTTCTAAACTTCCCCTGATAATTTTTGGCCACAATGTGTTTACTCAATAATTGATGGGCCTTCGCAATATTGTCGGTTTTAATCTGATTAACTTTGGCAAAATCGTATGCGGAATATAAGTCGTCGATCTTTTTTGTGTAATCAGGTAAAAACTCAATACCAAACCTTTTATGTTTGATGTAAGAATCAAGTTCTATATCCTCGCCTTCTATTTTGCTTGAATAAACTGATGCTACTGATGTGTAAAAACTAAATTCATTTGTAGATAATTCTGCATCCTGTAATTGATCCCATTTCTCCTGTAAATCATCATTAACCTGCGAAGAATAGGGTGCCAACAAATCAACAGGAATAATCTCTAATTCATCTAACATTAAAAATGGATTTTAGGCTAATTTAGGATTTGATTCTGTAAAAAGCGATTCTATTTTACAACTGCTCAATATACCCCAAAAACAAATTCAATGCCTTTTTACGGTCGTCAGATACATCAAACTGAAGTTTATGATACAAATAGTCTTCAAGATCGAAATTTGGCGATGCTGGTAACTCCTCTAATACTTCCTTTCTATGATCCAGGCCAAATTTTAAAGCCTTATTAAATTCGGTCTTAAATTCCTGCGGGATTTCTTTATTAGCCACCCAAGCTGCGTACATAAATGGCAAACCGGTAAAGTTTTTCCACTCCTCGCCCATATCATAAGCATAAGCAAAATCGTCTTTTTTACCAAAGGTTCTGTCGCCAATTAAAACAAAAGCATCTGTTTTTGCATTTGGATCAGTTGTAAACTCAACTTCTTTTTTCCAATGGAACTTAAGCAATACTTTAGCTAAATTGTTCGATGTACGGGAATGGGCATCCAATCTTACCGTTTTAATTTCGGCCGCCGGAACTTCACTAAAAATGAATACAGAATTTACACCACCATCGCTACCGATGCAGTAATCTGCTACGATGTTCGCATTGGGAACCAATGGAATTGCTGCAACAGGCATTAAGCCGATATCAGCCTGACCATTAATTACTTTTGCTGCACAATCTGAAGGGATATCTAAACTTAAATCAATTTTATTTATAATGTCCGAATGTTTTAATCCGTATATAAAAGCTTTGGTGTTGGTGTAGGCAACAGCCGATATTTTAATCTTATTCAAGGTGTTATATTTTGCGCTTCGCGTTTGGCGATAAGCGTATTATTCAATTACTAAACCGTCTAAATGGACGGCACTGTTAAATTCGAGAACAGAAAATTTCCCGTCTTCGAAACCCATTTTATAAAGCACGGTGTTCTGATGAGGGAATTCTGTCATTTCGTTCAATGGCTTACCCAATAATAAGCATAGAAAAACACGCATTGCCCTGCCATGCATACAAAGCAGCACTGTTTTTTCTTCAGGTCGGGTCATTAAAACGTCCATAGGTTGTTTTAAGCGTTCATAAACATCCTGTACGCTTTCACCACCCTCAAAATGAGCGGTATAATCTCCATTCTCCCAGCTCTGTAACATCTCTCGGAAAGCATCCCGTGCATCTTCGGTATTCGGTTTTCCTTCCCAAACACCCCAGGCCAACTCATCTAATCCTGAAAGCTTTTCCCATGGCAACTCCGAATCAATAAACTTCTGAACCGTTTGCCAGGTACGTTTTAAATCCGAAGTGTATATCTTATCAAAAGGAATGTCTTTGTAAGTCTGGTAAAAAGCCTCCGCCTGTGCCCTGCCTAAATCATTTAAGTCAGAATTTATACCTCTTCCCTGTACTATTCCTTGTCTGTTAAGTTCCGTTTCGCCGTGGCGTATGATGTATATTTCTTTAACCATTAAAATGGATTTTTTTAGATTATGGGATTGTAGGATTAATGTTTTTGTTGACTAAATTTTTTGGACTTTGTAATAAGATCAAAATCCTGTCATCATAACAATCCTAATTCACTACCGGTAGCTTATAATATTGCGGTTTCTTTTCCTCTTCAAACACTACATTTTCGAAATCCGTAACCACATTATATAACGTATCGCGTTCTATGGCTTTTCTTCCTACCTGTTTAATCAGATTAACCAGTTCTTTAGTGCTCATTGCAGGCGTCTGTTCTTCTGCACCGGCCATTGAATATATTTTTGTGGTATCATCCAAAGTACCGTCGATATCATCCACACCATAATTTAAAGATAACTGAGCTGTTTCGCGACTGATCATTGCCCAATAAGCTTTAATGTGGTCAAAGTTATCCATGTAGATACGGGCAATGGCATAATTTCTTAAATCTTCAATTACTGAAGTTTCAGGCACATTGCTCATTTGATTATGCTGATTTCTGAATTTTAGAGGAATAAAAGTCTGGAAGCCTCCTGTACGGTCTTGCAGTTCACGGAGTTTCTCCATGTGATCTACGCGGTGCCAATATTTCTCGATATGTCCGTAAAGCATGGTGGCATTACTGCGCATGCCTAATTTGTGCCATTCTTCGTGTATATCCAACCATTGCTGACCGGTACATTTATCTTTTGCTATCTGCTCCCTAATTTCTGGATGGAAAATTTCTGCGCCACCGCCCGGTATCGATTCCAATCCGGCTTCTTTCATCAAACGCATACCTGTTGCGTAATCGATCTTAGCCTTTTTGAAAATATAGTGGTACTCTACAGGTGTTAATGCTTTTACATGCAGATCAGGACGATGTTGTTTAATCGCGGTAAACAATGCCGAATAAAAAGCTACATCATATTGTGGAAGCACGCCGCCAACAATATGGACTTCTGTTACCGGTTCACCATCGTATTTTTTAACAATATCGAGCATTTGCTCCATGGTTAAAGCCCAGCCCTCTTCTTTTTGTTTAAGTAAACGCGAGTAAGAGCAGAACTTACAGTCGTAAACGCAAAGATTGGTTGGCTCTAAATGGAAATTGCGATTGAAATAAGTTTTATCGCCATGCTTTTTCTCACGGATAAAGTTAGCGAGTACACCTACATAACCTAATTCGGCATGTTCATAAAGGTATACACCCTCGTCAAATGTAATCCGCTCTCCATGAAGAACTTTGTGTGCTATGTTTTGTAATTCAGTTGATAAATTGGTATCAGCTAATATTTTTTCAACTTGCTCAGTTGTATTCATTCCTGATTTATTTTGAACAAAAATACAATAATGAGGCGATTTGAAAATCATTTTCTTGTAACAAACAGCGATTTTTGAATGTTAATCGTAATAATCAACCACAGATAAATACGGATAAACACAGATTTTGATTGGGTATCCAGTTAAAAACTCACTTGAGCATAATAATATCAGCCACGAACACACGGAATGCACGGAAAAAACACTTTATAAATCGGTATTTCTGTTACTAAAACAGGATAGTTTATATCTGAATGATTAGTTGTTAAAACCAAATGACGGTTTTAGAAACTGTCCATAGAAAATAAACGCTAAACCTCCGTGTAAATCTGTGCATCCGTGGCAAAGAAAAAAGAAAGTTGAAACAAAAAAAGCACCTCTTTTCAGAAGTGCTCTCATTTATGTTTTTCAAAGGTATATTAAATTATCTTGCTGCTGGTGTAAACGTTAATACAATGTTTGCAGTTCTGCCTCCAAATTCAATAGGAGATTTCAAGATCATCTGTGTGCTAGAAAGATCAGTTAATACCAAACGGTAACCTTCTGCTACATTTTTAGCTTTATCGCCTTCAAATATTTTTTTGAACTGGAAAGTTTGATCTTTAGGAGCTGCAGACCAGAAAATAGTTTGCATTACAGCGCCACAAGCACTTGATCCTGGTAAAGTATAAGAGCCATTACCACTGTTTGTTAAATGCCATGTACTGCCTTGAAAACATTTGTAAGATTTTTCACCAAATAGGCCTTGTACAGCACCATCAGGTAAACCTTCTAAAGCTACATTACTAACTACCCAGTCGCGAACAACTGTACCCCTGCTACCTGTAACACCAGCAGTTACCCTTTTTGCGGTATTACAACTTTGTAACATTACTAAAGTAGAACATGCTATTGCGATAGCTATAAATAATCTTTTCATTTTTTGTGTAATTAAATTTCGACAAACTTGTTACATAAATCTTGCCAAAACCATTACGAACCTTAAATTAGCGGCAAATTATTAAATTGCATCCCAATATTATTCATACCACCATCAATTATCATGAAACCCGAAACCCTTGCTATTCACGCCTCTAATCTTGTTAAAACTGCCACAGGTGATGTTACACCGCCCATTAATCTATCTACAACTTTTTTTCGTGGCGAAGATGGCGGCTATCCGGGCGGACACATGTATAGCAGGGTAAGCAATCCAAACCGGTCTGCTTTAGAAAACACTGTAGCCAAATTAGAATATGGTGAAGATGCAGCAGCCTTTTCTTCAGGTAATACCTGCGGGTTAGCCATGTTCCAGGCATTAAAACCTGGTAGCCATATTATAGCACCGGATGACATGTACTGGGGAATAAAAAAACAGTTGCTTACTATTTTTAATGAGAGTCTGGAGTTTGATTTTGTCGATCAAACGGATTTGAACCTGATGCAAAGCAGCATTAAACCCAATACGCAGTTAATCTGGATCGAAACACCATCTAACCCATTGCTCAAGGTTACAGATATTGAAGAAATTGCCAAAATTGCTAACGCTAAAAATATCACTTTGGTTTGCGACAGTACCTTTGCTTCTCCAATTTTACAGAATCCGATTTTATTGGGCGCTGATATTGTAATGCATAGCAGTACTAAATATTTAGGTGGACATAGCGATGTGCTTGGCGGAATTTTAATTACGGCCAAAAAAGATGAATTATGGGAGCGCATCAAAAATATACAGCAAACCGGCGGCGCTGTGCCCTCTCCTTTCGATTGCTTTTTATTAACCCGTAGCATTAAAACCCTGGCCTACCGCATGAAAGGCCATTGTGAAAACGGAAAAAAAGTAGCCGATTATTTAAACGGACACCCAAATGTGGAAGCTGTATTTTATCCTGGGTTGGAAAGTCACCCACAGCATGAAATTGCAAAAAAACAGATGAAAGATTTTAGCGGAATGATGTCATTCCTGGTTAAAGGTGATGTTGAAGCAGCCCATAAAGTGGTAAATAAAGTTCAATTATTTGCTCAGGCAACCAGTTTAGGTGGAGTGGAGAGTTTAATAGAACACCGATATTCGGTAGAAGGGCCTGATAGCAAAACACCAAAAAACTTGCTCCGCATTTCAGTAGGATTAGAGCACGTAGATGATATTATTGCCGATTTAGCGCAGGCGCTGGGATAAGGAGATTTTCGTCATTGCGAGAAGGCTTTTTCAGCCTACGAAGCAATCTTAATGCGAACGCTAGTAGCGATCGTTGTAAGATTGCTTCGTCGAAAAGTCGGGGCAGGCTGTCGTTCCTCCTCGCAGTGACGATTTATTTTATCTTACTTAGGATTACAAATCGTAGTCAACTTTAACGAATAATTTGCCTCCAATGGCTCATTAGTCTGTGCTAAACGTTGCGATCCTGTATTGGCGGGACAAGCAATATCTCCTGCTGCATCATAAACCAATTTATTTCCGTTTGCTAACAATTCTTTTGGCACGTATACCTGCACTTTGGTAATCGAATATCCTGAAGGAAAATAACGCACATAATAACCGTCAGGGTGTTTTGTCCAGATGCCACTTGGCACATCGCTTCTTGGTGGAGCCATGCCTGCTACTATGGCATATTTCTCCATATCGGCATAAGTATAATTTCCTGAAGCCACTAGCTGACGGATATTGTTTTCTGCTTCAAAAACAGCCCTCACACCCGATGGCAATTGATCTTTGGCTTTTTCCATTACATCAAAAGGCAAAACACCTAAGGCGCCACCTTCTAATTGGGTAAGCTGTTTGGTTGTTAATAGTTTAATGGCGGTTACTTTAACTTGTCCGTTATAATCGGCAAATTTTGTTCTGGCAATAATCGTCCAGAGTAGTGCTTGTATATCGTGCTGTTCTACTTCAGGATGTTTTTCTGCACTCTTCAGAATAGAAACTACAATCTCTTCTTTCGGGCCTAAAACCGGTGCAAACATGTAACCATCTCCTTTTGACGGTGCAAAAGTTCCGGCCTTTAAACAATAACTTTTATTGGTCATCTCATAAAGACCTTCGCAGAGCACGAAACCACCTTCAGGGTTTTTAGGTAATAAATATAAAGGCTGAGCTTTTAATTTTAAAGAAGTAATAAAGTCGGGCATTTTCTCACCTTCCCTGTTTACATCTTCAAAACTGGTGGTAATGGCAGCAGGCTGTTTTAAAAACTTATCTACGCCCAAAGCTTTAGCGCCCTGGGCTGTACCCACTTTTAATAATTTGTCTTTTAAGCCTCCAAATTGAGCGTTTACATTATTTAAGCTTGCTACTATAAATAATAGCCCTAAACATAGGGATTTTGTGTTTTTCATGAAGTTACGATTTAAATAGGATGCACAAACTTAGAATATTAAGCGTTAATTTTATATTAAAAGTTTTTAACGATAAACCTAAGATAAAAATAAGAAGTTCATTTATAGGTAGTTAATTTAAAATCAAAATTTTATTTTGTGGATTAAAATTAAATTCAGACATTTGGAATATTATTTGGCGAGAAGCTAAATAAAAGTCAATCTTCACGGGTTGATTTATAAAGAAGTGGCGAGAGACTGGCTCGATGACCCACTGGCAACCCTCAGAAAGAGAAGGTGCCAATTCCTGACCGGATAACACGGTGTTGTTCGGAGATATAAATTAGAACTGATGAAAACATTAAATCTTCAATCGCTAAGCGAGCCCAGTGCAAAACCGAAAAAAGTAGAACAATCTTTTATTTCTTTTATTTGTTGCGATATGCGTGCGGTTACTTGTATGTGCTGTTGCATACAGTAATTTAAAAATCTTCCTTTTTTGTTTCTTTCAAACTGGAAGGTCCCGATAAATCGGGATACGCCCTGCCAGGTTTTAGGATCAACCTAAACCAACATATCTAATCGTTCAACAAATAAAATAGCAATCATGTCAACATCATATAAATTTGAAACTTTACAATTACACGCTGGTCAGGAAATAGATCCAACAACAGGCTCAAGGGCCGTTCCAATTTACCAAACTACCTCTTATGGATTTAACAGCGCCGAACATGGTGCTAACCTATTTGCCTTAAAAGAGTTTGGGAATATCTACACCAGGATCATGAATCCTACCAATGATGTTTTCGAAAAACGAATTGCAGCTTTAGAAGGTGGCGTAGCAGCTTTAGCTGTTGCATCAGGACAGGCTGCTCAGTTTATTGCCTTAAATAATATCTTGGAAGCTGGAGACAGTATTGTTTCTTCCTCTCACATTTATGGCGGAACCTATAACCAGTTTAAAGTGGCTTTTAAACGTTTGGGTATCCATGTTGATTTCGCAAATCCGGATGTGCCTGAAGAATTTGAAGCAAAAATAACAGATAAAACCAAAGCCATTTATTTGGAAACCATTGGCAACCCGGCATTTAGTGTGCCTGATTTTGAGAAAATTGCTGCAATTGCTAAAAAATACGATCTTCCTTTAGTGGTCGACAATACTTTCGGAGCAGGAGGGTATTTGTTTAAACCATTAGAGCACGGTGCAAACATTGTAGTAGAATCGGCAACCAAATGGATTGGAGGGCACGGTACAAGTATCGGTGGCGTTATTGTTGATGGTGGAAACTACAATTGGGGCAATGGAAAATTCCCTCAGTTTTCTGAGCCATCAGAAGGCTATCACGGTTTGGTTTTCAGTGATGTTTTTGGCATCGGCGGACCATTTGGTAATATTCAGTTTATTATCAGGGCACGTGTAGAAGGACTAAGAGATTTAGGGCCTGCCCTATCACCTTTCAATTCGTTTCTTTTATTACAAGGATTAGAAACCTTATCGCTCCGCGTACAACGCCACGTAGATAATGCCTTAGAACTGGCCACCTGGTTAGAAAACCATCCACTGGTTGAAGAAGTGCAATACCCAGGCTTAGCGAGCAGTAAATACAACAACCTGGCTAAAAAATATCTAAGTAATGGCTTTGGAGCAGTTTTATCTTTCGAATTAAAAGGCAGCAAAGAAAATGCCTCGCAAGTGATCGATAGTTTAAAACTGGTTTCGCACCTGGCCAATGTAGGCGATGCTAAAACATTGATTATTCAACCATCAGCTACCACACATCAACAATTAAGTGAAGCAGAACAGTTGGCTGCAGGTGTAAAACCAAATGCATTAAGGGTATCGGTTGGTATTGAGCATATCGATGATATTAAAGCCGATTTCGAACAGGCATTTGCAGCCATTAATGCGCAGGTTCCTACTGAAAGTTTACTCGCCTAGATTCTTGCCCCTTAAAGGGCTTTTTAACAACAACAACATTACAAAATGCACAACAGTAAAAAAGATAATGTAAAATCCACTTCGGGGAATTTTGCGTCAACATATCATTATAACAAACAGTTTAAACTAGAAAGCGGAAAAAAAATTCGCAATCTTCAGATTGCTTATCAAACTTATGGTAAATTAAATGCCAATAAAGATAATGTAATCTGGGTTTGCCACGCGCTTACGGCTAATGCGGATGTTTTTGAATGGTGGGAAGGTTTATTCGGTGAAAATGCCTTGTTCAATCCAGAGGAGCATTATATAATTTGTGCAAATGTTTTGGGTTCTCATTATGGAAGTACAAGTCCGCTGAATACAAATCCGGTAAATGGCCTGCCTTATTACCTTTCGTTTCCGCAGTTTACCATACGCGATATGGTTTCTGCACACCAGTTATTGGCTACGCATTTGGGCATCGATTATATAAAACTGTTAATTGGTGGTTCATTGGGCGGACAGCAAGCAGTTGAGTGGAGTATCTCAGAACCTAATAAAATTGAAAACCTGATTTTAATTGCGACTAATGCAGCCCATTCTCCATGGGGTATCGCTTTTAACGAAAGTCAGCGTTTGGCCATTACTACCGACAGAACTTTTTACGCAAACCAGCCAAATGGCGGTAGCAAGGGTTTAAAAACGGCACGCAGCATTGCACTATTAAGTTATAGAACCTATAGCGCTTATGGAAGCACCCAGGTAGAAAGTGTAAATGATAAAACGGACAATTTCAGGTCATCTTCTTATCAGAATTACCAGGGAGAAAAGCTGATTAACCGTTTTAACGCTTACAGCTATTATTATTTAACTAAAGCAATGGATAGCCACAATGTTGGCCGTAACCGCAAAAGCATTGCAGATGCATTAAAATTAATCACCGCAAATACTTTGGTAATCGGCATAGAAAACGATGTTTTATTTCCATTATCAGAGCAAAAGTATTTAGCCGATCATATCACTGGAGCAGAATTTACGGCTTTACATTCCGATTATGGCCACGATGGTTTCCTGATCGAAACAGATGCCCTGACCAATGTAATCGGAAATTTTATCAAGGAAAGCCGGGATAAAAAGATCATCAAATTGCAGCATACCGCTTAGAGAGGTTGAGGGTATAAAGGCGGAAGGTAAGGAATTGGATGTCTAAACAAAATTTAAAACAAATTACAAAATAAGAACAGTTAGTATCGGTGCAATCCTCCTATCTGTGTAATCACAAAATAACAATGAGTAAGAATTTAAAAATCGGTTTATTTGGTTTTGGCGTTGTGGGACAAGGTTTATTGGATATTATCCAAAGTCAGAACCTGAACCTGGAGATCATTAAAATTGCGATAAAAGATCCAAGGAAGAAACGTACTTTAAACAAAGACCTGTTTACTACCGATCGTAATGAAATATTAAATAACACAGAGATCAATACCATTGTAGAATTGATCAATGATGCTGATGCGGCATACGAAATTGTAACTACTGCATTAAAAAACGGTAAAAACGTAGTATCGGCCAATAAAAAAATGATCGCGACACATTTAAAGGAATTGGTTGATTTACAGCAGGAACATGGCACTTCCCTATTGTACGAAGGCGCGGTTTGCGGTAGTATTCCAATTATCCGTAACCTGGAAGAGTATTACGACAATGAACTTTTCCATGCGCTGAGTGGTATTTTTAACGGATCATCAAATTATATTCTGTCGAAAATATTTAACGAAAACCAAAGTTACGATTCGGCATTAAAAGAGGCACAGGATTTAGGTTTTGCAGAAACCGACCCGATTTTGGATGTGGGAGGTTATGATCCTAAATACAAACTGGCGATTGCTACAGCACATGCTTATGGTTTATTTGTAAATCCCGATAAAATTTTAAATATCGGTATCCAGAACCTTTCTCAGCATGATATTAAATATGCCCGTGAGAAAAACTTTAAAATTAAGTTGGTTCCAACGGCACGTAAAGTAAATACGAAAGACATTGTGACTTACGTATTGCCAAAACTGGTGGCTAAAGATGATTTCCTTTACAATGTAGAAAACGAGTACAATGCAGTTGCGGTACAAGCAGCCTTTGCTGATAAACAGTTCTTTTATGGAAAAGGTGCCGGTGGCCACCCTACTGGTGCAGCTGTATTATCTGATATTGCGGCTTTACGTTACGATTACCGTTATGAGTATAAAAAATACCATTCAGAAAACGGGGTAAAACATACAGAAGAAATTCTTTTAGAAGTTTATTTGCGCTATGCAGATGAAGATCTGATTACTTTATTGGAATTCGATAACATTAGCGAGCGTTATGCGGCCAGCAGCTATAAATATGTGGTTGGAACCGTTAAGTTAGAAAGTTTGATAAAAAACCGTGATTTGCTTTTAGATCAATCTGTTTTTGTTGCCTATACCGGCAGACAGATTTATAAACAAGAGCAATTGAGTGAAAATGTTTTTGCCGCAGAATTGGCAAGCCTATAATTTATTTTTTAAGGTTAATTTTTTTATTTGTTTTGTTGTTAAGTATAAAGGTCGGAGCGAGTCCGACCTTTTGCCTTTATTTAAAATATGCTAAAATCCTGTCTTTATCTTCGTTGGCCTTATCGTTTTTATGGTAAAGTTCAATAAATATGATTTTCTTTTCTTCTTCAAAATAGGCATAAATTAATCTCAGGCCTGTATTTACTCCTTTCCCTTTTAAACTATCGCAGGTTATTTTCTTAATCTTAATTACACAGGTGTTAATACCTAAATTATCTATCCGAAAACTAAAAGGATTACGTTCATCTGGTTTTACCCTTAAAATAGTTTTAACATCTTCTAAATCTGAATTCAGGCTACAGTATCGCTTTAAAAGTTTTTTAAGGTCTTTGTCAAATTCTATTATGGATTCAAAGTGCATAATCAATCGTTTTCTTCCTCATTATAAACCCTTACTGAATAAGGCAATTCGCGATAAAAAGCTAAATTATAACTGATATCGTTGCCAATTTCGGTTACTTCCCAAGGCAAATCTTTATGTGAATAATCGCTTATAGCATTGGCAGACCAATCGCTCATCTGATCGATTACTTTATCAATTACATCCTTTTCGCTGGCTTTGAGCCTTGTTAAGTCTGCTTTTTCTAGTGGTATAAATCGCTTTTGAGGAAAGCCTTTATAATCTGTTTTGATTTTTTCAAGCTGTTTTAATTCAATCATCTGATCGATAATTATATCCAGTTTTTGAGGAACGGGACCGTAAGGAAGTTTTTTATAATTGGCACCAGTTAAATGTTCCTCATATAATTCGTAATAATTGAAATCAGAGAAATAAAGCAATTTGTACAGTACTGTTTCGCCTACATTGGGTTTGCCAGAACAACGCTCCAATATGTAAAGCAAAATATTTTTAAACTTATTTATATTTAATGTAGGTACAGAAATACGCTCTTCAGAAATATTTTCCTCTGCTTCATCCGGAAGTTCTAAATACTGTTTGTTGTAAAATTTTTTAGATACAAAGTCATCCAGAGAAAAGCTCAAAACAACCGATATTTTTTGCATTTCACTGAAACTGATTCCTCTATTGCCCAACTCTATCTGTGTTAATGATGGACGCGAAATGCCAATACTTTTTGCAAGATCATCCTGAGAGAATCCTTTTTTTAAACGCAGATTTATAATACGCTCACCTATTTCTTTTTTCGAAAGCTCATTTCCCATACCTCAAATATAAGAAATGTTTTATATCAGAACAACAATATGTTCTATTTAAAAACATCTCGAATTAAAATTGAGTATAATAAGTCGTGTTAAGGTTTTACCCTAATATATTTCTCTATAATCACACGATCAACCCCTGCGGCTTCTACTTTTTCAACTCCTTTTTGGATTAAAGTATCCTGATGAATGGCCAGTTTAAAATTAAAGGATTTGCCTTCCCAATTTTTGTTTTTATAATATTCCAGGTGTTCGGTGTAATCCTCTCCTTTTAGTATGAACGTTCCACCGCCTGCATCAAAACTAGTGGTATCTTTGGGATCAAGACTATGTTTCAGAAAAGCAAAATGGCTGTTATTAAATAGCTTGATCATCTTCAGTTTTCCTGAATAATCAGTGGTTTCACTTTTTCCTTTATCAATAGTGGTAGCCGAAATCAATTGCCAGGTACCCTGAATATCAAGGTCTTTTTTATTTTCGTTTTTATTGGCACAAGCCAATAACGAAAGCACAGCAAAGAGCATTAAAATGTTTAATCTCATATTTTATATTATTTGGTTAAATTATCCCCTACCTGCCATTTTAATCAGTTTGTGCGCCAGGTCTTTTCCTAAATAACCGTCTATAATGGCATGTACTACATATAAAATAGGCGTCATTAAAATGGCGACAATAAATTTATAAGTATAATTAACCAAGCCGATTGCGGCGACCATTTTCCAGCTGTAATGGTATTGCGGGTTTAAATAAAAGGCGATAAAAATCACCACAAAACTGTCAATTAGTTGCGATACCAATGTTGAGCCGGTTGCACGTAACCATAATGCACGTTCTCCGGTAATTTTTTTAATCCGGTGGAAAATCAAAACATCTGCCAGCTGTCCAATAATAAATGCAGTGATGGAACCTACAATAATCCACATGCCTTGTCCGAAAATCCCAGCGAAAGCATTGTTCATATTCAGGTCTTCCCCATTAATGTTTTGATGCACCCAAAAATCAGCAGCACTTAAATGCATTGATCCCCATACCACCAAAAAAGCAAAAGCGATTAAAATTGAGGTAAGGACAGATAGAAAGCGGACCTGCTTAACACCAAAATATTCGTTTATAATATCAGTCATGATGAAAATAATAGGCCAGGTTAATACACCGGCAGACATCACAAATGACAAGTTGGGAACACCAAGAAGGTTAATGTCAAACTTTTTAATCCCTAACGTCTCCTCCACACTAAATAATTTAACCCCGATAAACTCTGATAAAATGGCATTGGCCACAAAAAAGCTACCCAGAATGAGTAGTAAACGGCTTTCTTTCGTCTTAAAAGTCATAGAGTATAAATCTAAAAATAAATCACAGATTTTAGCATAAAGAGGCTTCTATTTTTAGCATTGATAACACAAAGATTACGCATCTGCCCTACTGTAAAATTAGTTCAACATAAAATGATGATTTTTACAATCATTCGACGCTAAAAATAGGTTAAGAACTTAAATCTCCCAATCTTTGCGCCATCAAATTCTGGTAATTTCATGGCTAAAAAACAACACTTTTTCTTGATCCTTATTTTGGGCTCACTGGCTGCGCTTGGCCCCTTTTCAATTGATATGTACCTACCTGGTTTTGTGGATATTGCAAAGGATTTAAAAAGCACCGAATCTACTGTTGCACTTTCTTTATCGAGTTTTTTTATCGGGATTTCTGCTGGTCAGTTATTATACGGCCCGCTTTTGGATAAATATGGAAGAAAAAAACCTTTATACTTTGGTTTAGCACTATATATTTTTGCTTCTTTTTTATGTTTGGCGGTAACTGATGTGAATCAATTGATTGTTTTACGTTTTGTACAGGCCATCGGGAGCTGTGCCACAGCCGTAGCTTCTGTGGCAATGGTTAGGGACTTATTCTCTGTAGAAGAAAGTCCAAAGGTTTTTGCTTCATTAATGCTGGTAATTGCTGTTTCACCGATGCTTGCACCAACTGCTGGTGGTTACTTAATTTCGGCCTTAGGATGGAAATATGTATTTGTATTTTTAGGTTTGATGGCGGTTTTAATGCTTCTGGCCTCTATTTTTAAATTACCGGAAAGTTATAAACCTGATCCGAGCTATTCTTTAAAACCGAAGCCTATTTTAACCAATTTTTACACCGTTTTAAAAGAACCGCAATTTTATACCTACGCGCTAATAAGTTCCATCACTTTTTCAGGTTTGTTTGCTTATGTATCTTCATCCCCTCAGGTATTCATGAAGATTTATGAAGTAAGTAAAACAGGTTATGGCTGGATTTTCGCCCTGTTATCGGTAGCTTTTATAGGCTCAAGTCAGGTGAATAGCCTGATTTTAAAATGGTTTACGAGCAAAAAGATTGTAACCTGGGCATTAATTGCACAATGTGTTTTCAGTTTGATCTTTTTGATTTTCGCATTAAATAACTGGCTAAACTTATATTCTACCATTGGTTTTATCGCATTATTTCTGGCCTGCCTAGGCCTGATCAATCCTAATGCTGCTGCTTTATCTCTCGCACCTTTCACCAAAAATGCGGGTAGCGCATCTGCGTTAATGGGTGCCTTGCAAATGGGATTGGGTGCTTTAGCCTCGGTAATGGTAAGTTTATTTAGTGAGCATTCAGTAGTACCAATGCCACTGGTTATGACTGCTGCCGCTTTTATAGCCCTATTTTGTTTATTAATTGGTAGAAGGTTTATCACCAGTGAAGTTGAAGCCTCATCTGATTCTACTATTATAGCGCATTAATTTTTGACCACGAAGACACAAAAAAACAATTGTATCTTTTTGGTGCGCATAGTTCTCAGGTAACTTAGGTAGTTCAATTATTTTTTTTACCACTTAAGTCACCTGAGAACATCTAAAGCATGTGTGTTATTTTTTGTCCAAAAACACAAAATGTCCTACTTCTTGATTGAAGTCCGTTTTCAACTGATCTCAAAGTTTTAACCTTTCGTCGCAGTATTCTCTGCATTGGTCTCAATTGTTAAAATGTGGCCTTAATCGGATATATTTTTGTGTTCAATAGTTCTATAGACACAAAATTTATTCGCCATGAGCAGATACATTAAATATATTGTCGTACTCATTTTGCTTGGTGCGGGCTTCAAAACCAAAGCTCAGGATATCCCACAAGTTTGGGATCTGAAAACGGCTATCGGGTACGCCAAAGAAAAAAACATCAGCATCAATACCTTAAAGCTGAGTTCTCAAACGGCTGAGCAAAATTTAATTGCTTCGAAAGCAGCTGTACTTCCAAATCTGAGCGGGAATGTTTCACAAGCCATCACCAATTATAAATCAGGCTTGCAAAATACCAGTGGTTTTGGCTTAAGTTCTGATATGACGCTTTACAATGGAAGTTATTTAAAAAACGACATCAAGTCTAAAGAACTTAGCCTGCAAACTGCAAATCTATCGGTAGAAGCCGCTAAAAACGATATTACCATCTCCATCACACAGGCTTATCTGAATATTCTATTGGCCAGAGAAAATATCACTTATTTAAAAGATTTGTTGACCACCAGCGAAGCGCAGGTTAAACAATCAGAACAGCAATTTAAATTTGGAACCATTGCAAAAAAAGATCTGTTGCAGTTGCAGGCTACTTATGCCAACGATAAATATACTTTGGTTACAGCGCAGAATACTTTACAGCAGAATATTTTAACCTTAAAACAACTGTTACAAATTCCCACAGCTACTCCTTTTGAAGTAAGTACAACTGATACCGTTGCAGTAGCCCCGGCATTGGATAATTTAGCTTCGGCACAAGATCAGGCATTGCGCACCCGTCCGGAAATTAAAAGCGGTGAATTGAATATCCAGCTTCAAACCACCGAGCTGGCTAAAGCAAAGTCAACCTTACGCCCTACGCTGAGTTTAGGCGGATCGCTAAATACAGGCTATAACAATAATAATATTGGTGGCTATGGCTATCAGCTAAATAATAGCTTTTATCAAAACTTAGGCTTAACGCTATCTATTCCGATTTTTGACAGAAAAGTAACCAAAACAAACGTTGCAAAGGCAAATATTGGTATAGAACAGGCTCGTTTATCTCTTTTGGATACTAAAACGACACTTACTCAAAATGTAGAACGCGCTTACATTAACGTACAGAATGCAAATAGCCAATATGCGGCAGCACAGGAACAGTTTAAATATACAAGCGAGGCTTTGCGCATTTCGAACGCTGCTTTAAAAGAAGGCACCAACAATATTGTAGAAAACCTCCAACAGAAAAACTTATATGTGCAGGCTTTACAGGCATTTGTTCAAGCCAAATATACCGCAAGCCTTTACACTAAGATCTATAATTTTTACACAGGCGTTCCTATTACTAACTAAAATACATGATGATGGCTACCGCCTAGTCTACTTAATATTTGAATCATGAAAAAGAAAACAATATTTATTATCATCGGTATCGCAGTTGCATTGTTTGCGGTTTGGTACTTCGCTTTGCGCAAAAAAGAACAGGTGGTTGTTCTCGAAACCGAAAAACCTAAAATGGGTTATATTTCAGAAAATGTTACCGCCACAGGTAAAGTACAACCGGTAGATACGGTGGCTGTAGGTACACAGGTTTCGGGAACCATTAAAACGCTTTATGCTGATTTCAACTCAAAGGTTAAAAAAGGACAGCTCCTTGCCGAACTTGACAAAACCTTGTTTGAGGCGACTGTAAACCAATATCAGGCCAACCTGGTTAGCGCTCAAAGTGCATTGGTTTACCAGCAGGGCAATTTCAGCCGTCAAAGTAATTTGTATAAAGTTGGTGCGGTAAGCAAAGCAGATTATGATAATGCACTATATACCTATAACGCTTCAAAAGCATCGGTTAATAGCATTAGAGCACAACTTGCCTCGGCACAAAAGAACTTATCACTAGCAAGTATTTATTCTCCAATTGATGGAACCGTACTTTCGAGAAGTGTAAGTGAAGGAACAACTGTAGCGGCAAGTTTCAGTACACCAACCATTTTCAGTATTGCGAAGGACCTGACCAAAATGCAGGTAGAAGCATCTGTAGATGAGGCAGATGTAGGCGATATTTCAAAAGGAGAAAGAGCCACATTTACTGTTGATGCGTTTTTAAACGATACATTTAAAGGAACCATTCAGGAGATCAGGTTAAGTCCATCCATTTCATCAAATGTGGTTACTTATAAAACCATTATCAATACCTCGAATGATGCAAATAAGTTAAAACCCGGTATGACAGCAAACATCACCATCTTCACCAAAGAGGTAAATAATGCGTTGCTTATCCCAACCAAAGCTATAAAATTTGCTCCGGATTCAACATTAGCTGGTAAATATCAAATGAGCTGGATTAATCCAGACAGAAAGCCGGCGGGAGCCGACGAAGCTTATGTTTGGGTACAAAAAAGTCAGAAAGAACTGGTGCAGAAGAAAATTAAAACCGGTATAAACGACAATACACATGTTGAAGTTTTATCAGGATTAGCAGCGGCAGATGTAGTGATTACTGGTTCACAAAGCATGGGTAAAAGTCAGGCGGCAGCTCAAGGTCAATCTAGTCCTTTTATGCCAAAACGCCCAGGCGGTAACAGAAGGAAATAATGGAACAGAAGATATTAGATATACACGATTTAAAACGTGAGTTTGTAATGGGCGATCAAACCGTTAGGGCTTTGAAAGGCATCACTTTCGATATCAAGGCCGGCGAATTTGTAACCATTATGGGCAGTAGTGGCTCGGGTAAAACGACGCTTTTAAATATCCTGGGTTGTTTAGATAAACCTACTGAGGGCAGTTACCTACTTGATGGTGTTGATGTTAAAAGCTTAAACCGTGATGAACTGGCTGGCTTGCGGAATACCAAGATTGGTTTTGTTTTTCAAGCCTATAACTTGCTACCGAGAACATCGGCACTGGAAAATGTAGAGCTTCCTTTGTTTTATAACAAAACCATCACGGCTGAAGAACGGAAAGAAAGAGCCATTAAATCGCTCGAATCGGTAAAACTTGCCGAGCGGTTTGATCATACTCCAAGTCAGCTTTCTGGTGGCCAGCAACAGCGTGTAGCCATCGCCCGGGCTTTAGTTAATCACCCTGTAATGATTTTAGCCGATGAAGCAACCGGAAATTTAGACACCCGTACCTCATACGAAATTATGGCTTTGATGCAGGAACTGAATGCAGAAGGTAAAACCATTGTTTTTGTAACGCACGAACCCGATATCGCTGCTTTTAGTACCAGAACGATTATGCTTCGAGATGGAAAAGTGCAAAAGGACAGTATCAATCAAAATCAACGTTCGGCCAAAGAGGCACTTGCCAATTTACCAGAATCTGATGATTACTAATTTGAGAAGATCATGAGCATTATAAATTTATTAAAGATTGCCTTCAGGGCATTAAAAAGAAATAAGCTACGTGCTTTTTTAACCATGCTCGGTATCATTATCGGGGTGGCCGCGGTAATTGCCATGATGGCGATTGGTGAAGGTTCAAAACAAAGTATCAGGTCTTCATTATCAGGAATGGGCTCAAACATGATTACCATTATGCCGCAAAGTAATGAACCCGGTGGTGTACGTTTGCAGGGAAGCAGCATTCAGACTTTAAAACTGGAAGATATTACAGCAATTCAAAAGTTACAATCCAAAAATATAAATGGCTTATCTCCAGTAGTCTCTACGAGTGGACAGGCCATTAAAGGTGGTTATAACTGGCCAACCACCATTACCGGGGTGAGTCCGGATTATTTGAACATCCGCCAGTTAAAACTTCAGGATGGTATTCTTTTCTCAGAAAATGATGTAAAAAGTTTTGCTAAGGTTTGTCTGTTGGGTAAAACCGTAATCGATAACCTATTTCCTGACGGAAGCAACCCGATCGGGCAGATCATCAGGTTTAAAAATATTCCTTTTCAGGTAATCGGTATTTTAGAACCTAAAGGACAGAGTAATTTTGGTCAGGATCAGGATGATATTATCCTTGCTCCTTTCACCACCGTACAAAAAAGAATTACGGCGACCAATTACTTACAGAGTATTTATGCTTCTGCAACTACGGAAGCTTCAAGCGCAGCTGCCACAACCGAAATTTCGGATGCCATAAGAGAAAGCCACAGGTTAACTGCGGCAGAAACCGACGATTTTCAGGTACGTACACAGGCTGAATTAATCAGTACCATCAGTTCTACCAGTAGCATGTTAACCGTTCTTTTAACCGCTATTGCTGGTATATCACTATTTATTGGTGGTATAGGGATTATGAATATTATGTATGTTTCGGTTACCGAACGTACCCGAGAAATAGGTTTACGTATGTCAATCGGTGCCCGCGGACAAGATGTTTTAATGCAATTTTTAATAGAAGCGGTTTTAATCAGTATTACAGGTGGTATTATAGGGGTGATATTGGGTGTAAGTTCAGCTTACCTTATTTCTTACTTCCTAAACTGGCCAATTTTAATTTCCGAATCTTCAATCGTTATTTCCTTTATTGTATGTGCGGTAACAGGAGTTTTTTTCGGCTACTACCCGGCAAAAAAAGCCTCTAATTTAGATCCGATCGATGCATTAAGATACGAATAGCGATTAGCACCAGGGCTAGCGATCTCGTCATGCCCGCGCAGGCGGGGGATCTTAAAGCATTTTAACATGATCCCTGAAATTAATTCAGCGTGACAAAGCGTAAAAACATAATAAATAATAACTTAGCGATGCAAAGCGCCAAAGAAAAAATAATGACAATTAATTTCTCCAAAAAGTGGATAAAAATTACCCTGCATATTCTGGTATGGGTGATTTTGATCACTTTGCCTTATATTATTAATGTTAACCGAAGCCGCCCTCCTCACCCGCTAAGCAGTTACGAAGAAAACCAGTTCCTGCGCTTAAATTTCATCAGTTACTTCTACTGGATTGCTATATTTTATTTAAATCACAAGGTTTTAATTCCCTCATTTTTTTACAGAAAGAAATATTTGTGGTATGGCTTATCGTTTATTGGCTGTTTACTTTTGGCTATCACCATTCATTCTATATTATTCAGGATTTTACTGCCCGATTTTGATTTCAGCCTTGGCCGTACACTTTGGTTTAATACACCGACATTTTTATTAACGATTGCAGCCAGTACTGCCTTTACCATGATCTATGACCGGATTAACGAGGAGAAAAGAGCTTTGCAACGCGAAAAGGAAAATATGAAAACCGAACTTTCATTTTTGCGTTCACAGATCAGTCCACACTTTATTTTTAATGTTTTAAACAATATTGTGGCGCTGGTAAGGCTTAAAAGCAATGAATTGGAACCAACGGTGATGAAATTATCAGGTTTGATGCAATATATGCTTTATGAAACTGACGAAGAAAAAGTATCCATCAAAACCGAAACCGAATACCTGCAGGCTTATATTGATTTGCAAAAACAGCGTTTCGGTAAAAAGGTAACTATAGAAACGAACATTGATATTGAAAGTGAATTTGATGAGATTGAACCCATGTTATTGATCCCGTTTATTGAAAATGCCTTTAAACATGGGGTCGGGATGATTGAAAAACCCCAAATATTCGTTAACTTAAAAACAGAAGACGAACTTTTGACGTTTACTGTCCGGAATAAATATAGCGAAGACGAGACTGAGGTAAAAGATGCTGCATCTGGCATTGGCCTTGCAAATGTAAGCAGACGGTTAAATTTACTTTATGGCAAAGAACATCAGCTGGAAATTGAGAAAAAAGATGGCTGGTTTAATGTTTACCTCACTTTAAAATTAACAGTATGATAAAATGTTTAGCCATTGATGATGAGCCTTTAGCCCTGCAATTACTGGCTGACAACATTAGCCGTATTCCTTTTTTAGAATTGGTCGCCAGTTGCGATGATGCCTTTGCTGCCAATAAAATGATGCAGGAACAATCGATAGACCTGATTTTTATAGATATTCAGATGCCCGGCATTACAGGTTTACAATTTATTCAGAGTTTGGTAAAAAAGCCAATGGTAATTATTGTTACGGCTTATAAACAATATGCTTTGGACGGTTTCGCACTCGATGTGGTGGATTATTTAATGAAACCGGTATCGCTCGATCGTTTTATGAAAGCCTGCAATAAAGCTAAAGATCTGTACGAACTCAAACAATCGGCAGAACATGCCAACCTACCCAAACAGGATTATATGTTCGTAAATGTGGGCTACAGTTTAATGAAGATCAATTTTAATGAAATTACCTACGTAGAAGGACTCAAAGATTATATCCAGATCCATATATCAACCAGTCCGAAAGCCGCGGTAGTGCGTATGAGCATGAAAAGTGTAGAAGAACAACTGCCTGCTCATTTCGAAAGGATCCACAAATCATTTATCGTAAACATCAATCAAATAACGTCCATTAGAAAAAATGCTTTATTTATTGATGATAAGGAGTTGCCGGTAAGCGATAGCTATAAACAGGTAATTGAAAAGTTGATTAAATAATTTAATTTGCACAACTTGTCATTCTGAACGCAGTGAAGAATCTCAAAATAATGCAAAATTGATTTCAATTAACGCTAAATAACAGAGTTGTCAAAGATTCTTTGTTCCTACCATTGACAGATTCCAAAAGCAAGGTCGTCATTGCGAGAAGGAACGACGAAGCAATCTTTCATAATAGTGATCCCTGCCATAAAGATTGCTTCGTCGGCTGAAAAAGCCTTCTCGCAATGACGATTCACACGACCTAGAATGCACTAAAAATCCTTATTCGTTAATATTGATTTTTATGCGATAAATTTAGCCTCAGAATGACAGCATGTAAACCTTAAGCGGTCTTCACCTCGTCCTCACTATAATCTTTAATATCAGTAATATACCCGTTTATCAAAAGAAAGTCGAATAAAGGTTTTGCCTCTGGTGTAACCGGCATATTGGCTGTGGTAATTACCTGATTGGTTTTTTTATCCAGGAAAGGATAGGCAAATAAACGCACATTGGTATTAAACATATCGTTCACGTAGCTTAATAACTGACCTGAATAATTTTCGCCGGTAAAGTTTTTAGAATTGAATACAAATTTCAAGTTGTTGATGTTTGTTGCCAATCCAACACTTTTAGGCTTGCACCTTGCCAGATATTTCGCTAAACGGTTATGGCGGGTAAAGTTAGATACGATTACAATGTTGCCCGTATCGCACATTTCCTGTGCTCTTTTAGCCACCGTTTCCAGGTCAATATCATCAGGGGTTTCTTGTCCATCCGTTAAAACATTGGTTAACAAAACCTCTATCATTACCGCAAGGTTCCCCTCCTCTACTTTATTTGTACGTTTAAACTGATCGGTAGCTTTATTGAACAGATTAAAGTTAGGCAACGATTTCTGACCATATTTGGTACGTAAGATCATGATATCTTTCTTATACAACAGATCTTTGGCCTGCCTGGGATGTGCATCTGCATCGAAAATGGCCGCTGCAGAAAAATCTTTCATAATCATATACAGATTAAGCAAGATGTTATCCACTTCAGGAAAAGCTGGTCCTTTAACCGAAATCAGGTCGATTTCTACAGATCCGATGGTTAAGTTATCAGCTAAAGATTCTACCATCAGTTTTGGATCCTGATAATGGTAAAATGCTGCATAAAGCAGGTTTACACCAATTATCCCTAAAACACGCTGTTGCATGTTCACATCCGTATCCAACAAACGCACATGGAAGAATATTTCATTTGGTGAGCCGCCCGGTTCGCTCTGGAAACGAATACCAACCCAGCCATGAGGTTCATTTGTACGTTTATAATTCAGGGTAGTAACGGTATCAGCGAAAGCAAAAAAAGTACGGCTTTCGTATTTTTCGCCCGATAAACGTTCATTAAGTAAACCAAATTCATGATCGAGCATCTGCAAAAGGCGGTTCTGACTTACATAACGACCATTACTTTCTGCTCCATAAATAGCGTCACTAAAAGTCATGTCGTAAGCCGACATCGTTTTGGCAACCGTTCCGGATGCTGCGCCAGCATTAAAAAAGTTTCTCGAAACTTCCTGTCCCGCTCCTATCTCGGCAAAGGTGCCGTAAATTCGTGGGTCAAGGTTTATTTTAAGTGCTTTACGCTTTGTATCCAGAATTTCTCTCTCCATGCCGCAAAAGTACGAAAAATGAGATTAACGTGATTTTAAGAATGCAACTTAAAATCAATCTAAATACTGCATTCCTTTAATCGTCATATTGGTTCGATAGCTATCTGATGAAGCATAGTCCCGAACCTTCTGAGGAGAGATCTATATTTTAAATCCAATCAGCAGATTTTTCCACTTCGGTCGAAATGACGAATTTCTATAAACAAAATAAGGTTAATGCCATCCGGCATTAACCTTATAAAACCTAAACTTAAACCAAACTATTATGAAAAATCCTCTTCCGAGAATATTTTATTACGATACTATAATTTCTTTATGTTGTAATTTAGCATCGTCTTTTTTGCTGATGTTGATTGATAAAATACCATCTTTATATTCAGCAGTAATGTTATCGCCATCGGCACTATCAGGTAAATTAAATGATCTTGCGAAAGAGCTGTAATCAAATTCTTTACGTGTAAAATCTTTAGCTACCTGGGTTTCGTCTTTTTTAACTTCTGCCCAAACAGAAAGCGTGTCTTTTTTTAAATTGATCTGAAAATCTTCTTTTTTTAATCCCGGAGCAGCTAACTCAATAACGTAAGCAGTTTCATTTTCATGAATATTCACATTTGGCGATTTATCAACCATTTTGTTTTTAGTTATGGCATCGCTAAACAATGAATCAAAAACATTGTTAAAGTAAGGAGCTGTGTTACGGGTTCTGTTGTTAAAATTTACTAGTGTCATATCGCTTATTCTTTATTTTTTTAATTTTTAAATTGATAATTCATCCTATTCAACTTATATACCAATCCAAATATTTATGATTTTTAAGACATTTTGGCAAAATAAATCTAAATCAAAAGACAAATTGACAGATATTAAGGCTTTTTCAGACAAATTCAACTATAAAACCAATATTCATTTGCGCTTTATTGATTTCGATATAATGGGGCATGTAAATAATTCTATCTACTTTACTTACCTCGAAATTGCCAGAACCAAATACTGGGAAGAAATTATAAAATGGGACTGGAAGAAAACCGGAATCGTGATTGCCCATGCAGAGCTGGATTATATTTTACCCATTGTAATGAACGATAAAATAGCCATCCATGTAAAAACATCAAGAATTGGCAATACCAGTTTTGACCTGGATTACCAGATTGTAAAAATAAAAGGGACTGAAGAAGTAATCTGCAGTAAAGGCAAAACCGTTTGCATTGCGGTTGATTACTCCACAGGTAAACCCACCGCAATCCCAGAAGAAGAAAAACAGAAAATGCTGGGGTTTGAACAGCTGTAAAAATACCAGTCGTCATGCTGAATTTATTTCAGCATCTTAATATAAAAAGCTACCATAAAGACCCTGAAACAAGTTCAGGGTGACGAATATTAATCAGGCATAATCTTTCCAGGGTTTAATATTCCATTCGGATCGAAAACATTTTTAATGCCCCTCATTAAATTAAGATGGATTTCGGAATATTTGATCGGCATAAATTCTTTTTGCACCAAACCAATTCCGTGTTCACCAGATAAAGTTCCACCTAAAACAGTGGTTAATTCGAATATTTCGGCAATGCCGAATTTGAGTTTATTTTTCCAGTCTTCATCACTCATTCCGGCTTTAATGATGTTTACATGCAGGTTTCCATCACCAGCGTGACCATAACAAACACTTTCGAAACCGTATTTTGTTCCAATTTCTTTTATTCCACTGATTAATTTAGGCAAAGCTGCACGCGGAACAACGGTATCTTCTTCCTTGTATACAGAATTCGATTTTACAGATTCGGCCATTGTTCTGCGCATCCGCCAGAGTTCTTCTTTTTGAGAAGCAGTATCCGCAAACAAAACTTCTGTACAGTTGTGCTCTTCTAACACCACATTGGTTTTCTCACAATTTTTAAAAATATCATCTAAATCATCGCCATCAAACTCAATCATCAACAATGCAGCAACATCATCCTTTAAATCAAATTTAATATCGTCAAATTTAATTACCCACTCCACACCTTTCCTTTCCATAAACTCCAAAGCTGATGGCGTAACCCCTGCCCTAAAAATTGCTGAGACAGCTGCGCATGCATCTTCGTTAGTACTAAAAGAGCCCATCATTAAAACGGATTGGGTTGGTTTAGGCAAAAGTTTGGTTACAATTTTGGTAACCACACCTAAAGTCCCTTCCGAACCAATCATTAACTGCGTTAAATTATAACCTGATGCATATTTTAAAGTATTGGCACCTGTCCAGATGATATCACCGTTAGGCAAAACCACTTCCAGATTTAAAATATACTCGCGTATCGTTCCATATTTCACCACCCTTGGTCCACCAGAACCATGGGCCACATTGCCACCAATAAAGCAAGATCCTTTACTGCTTGGATCAACTGGGTATAAAAGTCCCTTTTCGGCAACAGCATTAATAAATTCTTCTGTAATTACGCCCGGTTCAACCGTTGCCTGTAAGTTTTCGGTATCAATATCGATAATGGCTTTAAATTTTTCCATTGATAAGGAAACACCGCCATAAATTGGTAAAGCGGCGCCACTCAAACCTGTACCACCTCCTCTGGGCGTTACTGGAACATGATGTGCGTTACAGATTTTCAGCACTGCAGAAACTTCTTCCGGAGAATTTGGTTTCACCACAATTTCGGGCTGATAGCGTAAATCTTCCGTTTCATCGTGACTGTAATGATTTAAACTTTCCGCATCAGTAAAAACTTTATCTGCTCCTATTGCCGCTTTAATTTCTGCTAAAATTTCAGGATTTATCTTGGTAAAATTCATTTTATTTGGCTGATGTGTAAGATAATTTAACAAAAGAGTGTCCGATTTGGCCAGGCATAGGCGGATTTAATTTCTTCATGCTCACTTGAATGGTATCAATAAAAGGATAAAGTTCAATTACTTTAGAAATGATATTCTTCAAAACCGTCTCTAAAAGCTTTTGAGTATGCTTCATTTCCTGGAGAATGATATTATTCAGATCTTCATAATTAACGGTCTGAGCCAGTTCATCATCAAAACCTCGTGGTATAAATTCTGTTTCTAAATCTACAACAAAATGATTTCCAATAAGTTGCTCTTCCGGATAATAACCATGCAGGGCAAAACATTTTACATCTTTTAAGGCTACTGTTTGTTTGAAATGGCTCATGTATGTTCTGTAAGCTGCAAAATTAAATTTTTATTCATGAATATAATGCCCCTTGCCGTAAATTGTTACCTTTGAAATGAACGCGATTTCTTAACCAGATAACACGAAATTACATGAGCAAATCAACAAAAAAAGACCTTTATGAGGCACCAGACTATTATTTGTTGGACGAACTGTTAACCGATGAGCATAAATTAATCCGTGCAACAGCGAGAGATTGGGTAAAAAAAGAGGTTAGCCCGATTATTGAAGATTATGCTCAGAGAGCAGAATTCCCAAAACATTTAATAAAAGGTTTAGCTGATATTGGTGCTTTTGGACCAACCATTCCGGTTGAGTATGGAGGAGCCGGTTTAGATTATACGGCTTATGGAATTTTGATGCAGGAAATTGAACGTGGCGATTCTGGTATCCGTTCAACCGCCTCTGTTCAGGGCTCGTTGGTAATGTATCCTATTTATGTCTATGGTACAGAAGAGCAACGTAAAAAGTACCTCCCTAAACTTGCTAGTGGCGAAATGATGGGCTGTTTCGGATTAACAGAGCCTGATCATGGCTCTAATCCGGGCGGAATGGTAACGAACATTAAAGATGCAGGGAGCCACTATATATTAAACGGTGCCAAAATGTGGATCAGCAACGCCCCTTTTGCAGATATTGCTGTGGTTTGGGCAAAAGATGAATCAGGCAAGATCAGGGGAATGGTGGTAGAACGTGGAATGGAAGGATTTTCGACTCCGGAAACACATAACAAATGGAGTTTAAGGGCTTCAGCAACAGGTGAATTGGTTTTTGATCATGTTAAAGTACCTAAAGAAAATATTTTCCCTGAAATCAGCGGATTAAAAGGACCGTTGGGCTGCTTAAACCAGGCGCGTTATGGTATTGCCTGGGGCGCTTTAGGCGCAGCAATGGACTGCTACGACACTGCTCTACGCTATTCAAAAGAACGTGTACAGTTTGGGAAACCCATTGGTGGTTTCCAGTTACAGCAAAAGAAACTGGCTGAAATGGTAACCGAAATAACCAAAGGTCAGCTTTTGGTTTGGCGTTTAGGCGTATTAAAAAGTGAAAACAGGGCTTCGGCTGAGCAAATATCGATGGCCAAAAGAAACAGTGTGGAAATTGCACTCGATATTGCCCGAAATGCCCGCCAAATGCTTGGCGGAATGGGAATTACCGGCGAGTATTCGATTATGCGACACATGATGAACCTCGAATCGGTAGTAACCTATGAGGGTACACACGATATACATTTACTGATTACGGGAATGGACGTAACAGGATTAAACGCCTTTAAATAACAACAATAATTATATGCTTAGAAAAAGCGCTCTCCAACTTTTATTTCTTTTTGTCTTCACCTTATTATCCTTAGAATCAATTGCGCAGGGTAAAAATTTTTCTACCTCGCGTACAGAACCTTCGTGGATTAGAAAGGTAGTTACAGTAGATAAGAAACCTGCGAACAAAGACATCCAGGATGGTTATTACATCTTTTTATTTGAAAAGCAAAATAACCTGGAAACCAACGAATACTACCAGCACATG
Organism: Pedobacter jeongneungensis; assembly: GCF_000633455.1. Classification (GTDB taxonomy): domain Bacteria; phylum Bacteroidota; class Bacteroidia; order Sphingobacteriales; family Sphingobacteriaceae; genus Pedobacter; species Pedobacter jeongneungensis_A. Next base: position 81,153 of record NZ_AYMG01000012.1, on the reverse strand, counting down.
ATCAGGGACATTAGTTCGGGCAATGGCGTTCAAAATGGTTCCGAAATCTCTATTTCTTACGATCCGAGTTACGAAAAACTCATCTTTCATAAGCTGGTGATCTGGCGGAACAACAAGCCGCTGGATAAACTAAACGCCCAGAAATTTAAGATTATTCAAAAGGAGAAAGAACTTTCGCGTTTTATATACAGTGGCCTATATACTGCTTATTTAATTCTGGACGACATTAGAAAAGGCGACAAAATAGAATATTCATATACGATTAAGGGAAGTAATCCGGCCTTTACCAAATACTCGAATACCATTTATTTTGAAGGTGGCAGTCAGATTGTAAATGTATATAACAACATCATTTTCAGCAACAAACGCAATATTAATACCAAAAATTTTAATGATGCGCCTAAACTTAAAAAAACAGCTGAAAACGGTCTTAATATTTTCGAATGGCAAACAGCCATGACCAAAACTTATCCGGATAACGATAATGAGCCTTCTTATTATAATCCCTATGCCAGGGTTCAGCTTTCTGAATACAATAGCTGGAAAGAAATTGTTAACTGGGGACTGAATTTAAAAAATTACGACTTAAAAAATTCAAAAATCATTAACGATAAAATAGCCGAGCTTAAGGTTAAGTCCAAAAATGATCAGAAAAAATACCTAACACTTGCAACCAGGTTTGTTCAGGATGAAATCCGTTATATGGGCATCGAAATTGGGGAATATTCGCACCGCCCCAACACGCCCGAAAAAATATTGCAACAGCGTTATGGCGATTGTAAGGATAAAGCAACTTTACTTTGCTACCTGTTAAATGCCAATAGGATTAAGGCATATTCAGTTTTTATCAATACCTATCTTGAAAAAGAAACAGCAGCCCTACTACCTAGTCCGACAGTATTTAACCACGAGGTAGTAATGGTTGAAATTGACGATCGGAATATTTATATCGACCCCACTATTTCCGATCAAAGGGGCCCGATAACAAGTATCAATTTTCCATACGATGCTAATGTTCTGGTCATAAAACCGGGAACCAACGCTTTAAAAACTACACCATCGCGTATCCTTGGCAAAACAAAATCACGTACGGTATTTAAAGTTGGCGACACGGCCAAAAAAGAAAAAACGAGCCTTAAAATAGTAACCACCTATTCCAATAACTACGCTGATGATTATAGAGCAAATTTAAGCGAAGATGGTATTGATTCTTACGAAAAAACCTACTTAGATTACTATGTAGGGATTTATCCAGGACTTACCGTAAAAAAACCGCTTAAAGTGGATGATAATGAGGAGGAAAATATCATTACGGTAACAGAAGATTACGAGATCAAAAACTTTTGGGCAAAAGATGAATCTGATAAATCAAAATTATCTGCATTTTTTTATGGAGATCTGATTGAAGACGAACTTGTTTCATTAAAAAAGTACAGGGATGTACCACTTTCAACAGTATACCCTTCCAATATCGATCAGGAGATCAATATTATACTTCCATTTGTGGCAAATGTAGAACGGGAAAATGTAAATATAGATAATGAAAATTATCGTTTTCTGTACTCGGCACATTCTAAGCTTGATACGCTATACCTATCCTATTATTTTCAAAATTTTAAACCTGTATTGGAAACCAATAGCTTAGAACAGTACATTAAAGACAAAAAAGAGATTAAAAACACCATATCTTATGGCATTTATTACGATGGGAACGGCTTCTACAATGGAAGAAATAATAGCGCATCAAAATCTTATGCAAACATCAATTACTGGCTTGTAACCCTAACGATCTTCTCTTTCCTGTTATTTATTGGTTTAACGCTGATCATTTATTTCAAAAAGCAATCTTTTGATTTAGAAGCGATTAAATCCGCACCTCAAATTGGTGGCTGGCTCATATTGGTTGCTATTGGAGTTGCAATATCTCCAATAACTATTTTCATCAGTGTAGTTAAGTCTGGACTGTATAATCAGCTCAATTGGGATAACCTCGATAATCTAAGCAGATTTGCAACTTTTGGGTTTAAGTTTACTTTTATTTTCGAATGCGTTTTTAATGCCTGTTTATTGGCTTCAAGCATATTGATTATATTTTTATTTTTCGAAAGAAGGAAAATTTTTCCAAAAACCATTATTACTTTCAAAATTTTAGCATTCGTAGCTGCATTATTGGATATTTTAAGTGTCGTTTTAGTGAGCGAAACTACAGACAAAACATTTTATTATACTACCTTCCCAACACTCTTAGGGCAGGCAATTGCTTCTTGCATATGGATTTTATACTTCTTAAAATCGGACCGGGTTAAAGCCACATTTGTATTTACCTATCCTAAACACTTATGGACTATGGCTTTGATACAAGATTTATCTAAAAACTTCGAGAGCAATAATATTCCAAATAATACTTCTAATTTTGAGGCGCATAATAGAATAGAAGAAAATGAAAGACTTTAAAAAATACACCTACATACCTGCCTCAACTGAAGAAGTTTATTTAGCGCTTACCAAAGATATAAGCATAAAACTATGGACAGGTGCTGAAGTTGAGTTTGAAGAAGTGCCTGGAACGGAATTTTCTTTCTGGGATGGAGATATTACGGGTAAAAACATCGAATTTACTTATGGCAAGCAGATTGTGCAGCAGTGGTATTTCGGAGAAGAAAACGAACCTTCTATCGTAACCATTAAACTTCACGAAGATAAAAAGGGAACATCGTTGGAATTTAAGCAGACCAATATCCCTGATGAAGATTATGAGGATTTTACTGAAGGTATTCAGGAATATTTTTTAGGTGGACTGGTTGATTTTTTTGATGAATAAATAAGAATCAACAAAATGAAAAATCAAATTATCGCTCTTTCTTCTTTACTTTTCCTTGCCGCATTTACTTCTTGCACATCTTTGCTTACCCCAGCTGTATTGGGTAACAATATGGGTTATATGCCAAAAGCAATGGGTGCAGATACCCTAAAAACCTTAACAACGGCATCAGCAAGTTATGCTGGTTCTACTTCGCCGAACACTGGTACCAATTTCGGGTTAGGAATGGCAAATATAAGCCGTTCGCATACCTTCGAAAAAGCAAATATTTCTTATGGAATTTTCGGTTATGTAGGAAAAGCAAAAGGTGGAGATAGGGATAAAAATGCACCTGATTTAAAGAATTATCTTCCATCATTTCAAAAATCCATTAGTGGCGTTGGTTTACGGTTATCTGCCGGATTTCATAATACCTCAGCTAATGGCAATACAGATTTCAGGTACATTAACTTTGAAAATGCACTTAGTTTCGAGGGTGGGGCTTATACCAAATTCAGACAAGAGGTATACAACAACCCTATTCCAGATTACGTAGCGGTAACAAATAGAAAAATACTTTGGACAACAGGATTATCTACGGAAGTGATCTGGAGAGCCAGAAATGACCATGGTATACGGCACGCATTTAGATTTTTTCTTGGCGGTACGCCTAATTTTGCAAATAGTTTCAGATCTGGGGTAAAAGCCTACGATGAAATTAACGGGAAAAACTCATTTGGCTGGGTTTTTAATTATTTCTTATACATCAAGCAATTTTCTCTTTCTTATGAATTGGCTGATAACGTTAATTATGCACAAAAAATAAGCTTCGGCTATTCATTTCAATAAAACATAATGGATCAGGTACTGTTCTGATATAAATAAAATATTATGAACAGAACATTAGGAATTGTATTAATAGTTGTGGGCATCGCCATGCTCATCTGGACTGGCTTCTCTTATACTAAAAGAGAAAAAATTGTTGACGCAGGCCCCATTCAAATATCTGCCGATAAGGAAAAATCTGTTAACTGGCCTCCATATGCTGGTGGTATCATCTTAGTTGCCGGTGTAATTGTATTTATGGCTTCCAAAAACAAAAAGTAATATACCTAATCTTTCTTGGCATTCTTTTCAATCAAGTTCGGCAATAATCTGTGCTCTAGCTCATTATTGTAAAATTTTTAAACAATTGATTTTCAACATCTTAATGGTTTTGTTGATTATTTTCGCAACTATGTTGCAAAAATATCGCTCTTTATTTTGCAACATAGTTGCAATTAACTAACTTAGTACTGTTGCAACCGGGGATAAGCCGAAACCCCGTAACCACCAGTAGGCATCAACATTAATCAATTATTTTATGAAAAATCAATCAGAAAAAATCACTTTAAGTTTAGAAGACCTTCAATTAGAGAGTTTTGTAACCAGTATTGATAGCGAAGTGGCTATGCGTTTATCTGGCGGTTTAGGTAATTTATCAGAGCCTACCCATACCGAACAAACAGATGACCATCATACGCCACCTGTTAAATGTACCACCGTTATTTGTTAGTTAATAACAGGTGTTTTCATCTCAAGGCGTCTTTATGGCGCCTTGTTTGATGCGCTGAGCGACAAGCGGTTGGCGTCAATTAACCGATTTAAACAATTAACCAGTTAACCAACTATCTTAATAAACCCAGCCTTAATCAATAAACGGATCTGCTGAACCACTTTATCCTCTAATTCAACCAAAGATTTTTCAATTGGATTCTCACCAAATAGAATAAATTGAAGCGATTTTACGAGCTTCACTCCTTTCATTTTCTCTTTCTCGATTGCATTTAAAATCATTGCCGCAAACACACCAACCTTCAATTCTTTTATTCCATTTCCTTCACTGATCAATAAATGAATATTTAGATCTTTATTATGTCGATAAATTTCTACATGCCCACTTAACCTGAAAGATTTTTCCATCAAAGCTTGGTCAGTTATCATAAGGCTTTCGCTGGTTATTTTATGCAAATACTTATGTTTCTGTTCAAAGCTAAAATAACCTTTATGCCGTTTCCACAAATCAACTAACCTGCTTTCTAAATCGAATAAGTTTTGAATTTCTGCACCATTGTTTTTTGATACGAGCCTTGTTTTAAAATCATGGATACCTTCAGTGTCAAAAAACGTAAAATCGACAGCATCTAATTTTTCCAATGTTCTGGCAAAATATTTTGAAAAAACGGATTTTTTAACCTGATTTTTGTTGTACTTATCTTTAAAAAAGGGTTCTCCACTGGCTTTTGGCAATTTTGGGGCTAATATGCTATCCGCATTTTTCTTACTTAATAAATTCAGGATGACATAACCAATCCCCGCTTTTCCCGATAACAGACCGTAATCATCAATACCGCAAGAAACATAAGTATTATAACTTTTCGTTTTTTGATGCAGTTCTGCAGCTTTATTTAATATGAAGAGGATTTGAGATCCCATATTACGATGAACCAAGAACGGGATTATGCCGCAATAACCACTAACAAGTGTAAAATCAGTCCGATTGAACTTTTTAAGATCACTTAAACAACGATCGAGAATATTTTGGCAGTCTACATCGTAATTTTTACTTTTGGTGAGGTTAAAGGCCATTTCCCTTGCTATTCCTATTCCTGCAGCACCATGTGCCCAGGCATTTACATCGGTCATTTCGGGTAAAAAAGTTTCCAGCTTCCATTGATGTAGGTCAGGTTTGTTTAGCCGGTGCGGACCAAGACGTAAATCCAGCCAGTTTTTAGCAGGTGCATGGTAATACTGCATTTCATATTTTAAAGCCTCTTCGGCAAGATAAATCAAACCCGCAGCCTTAAAATACTGACCAACCTGCATCAATACCCAGGCTATGCCAGATGCGCCATGAGAAAACCCCGTCATGCTATCGTAAGCCTTTTTAGAGCTGGAATAATCCCATTTTAAGCCCTGCTCTGAAATCCGCGCTTCAGCAATTAACCGATCGATTAATGAACTAACCTCATTTAAAACTTCTGGATGGTTGGTATGATGATAAAGCAGTGTCAGCATTAATAAATTACCGCTATAACCACTTAAAAGATCGGTTTTCAACAAACCTGTGGTCAATTGCAATTGATTCTTCAAAGTAAGTTCAAGTGCTTTTTCTTTGTAGAAAATATCACCTGTAACTTCAAAAACTTTAATACAGGTATAAACTACTCCTCCCAAGCCAGTATATAAGGCAAAGAATTTTGGGTTAAGGACCTCATTAGCATTTAAGATCCGGTGCATTCCTTTATTCACTATTCTCAAATGATCAATATTTCCATCGAATTTATATAATGCTAAAAAAAACAGGATAATACCACAGTTGCCGTTGAAAAGGTCATAACTTTCCCTAAACTCATATTCATCAGGGTTAATGTAAAATGGCGTTGGCCACCAGATTTCCTGATCAGTTTCCCTAAGATTGAAATACAATTCCCCGTAAATTTCGTAGAGTTGTTTTTCCAGGTTTTCATTCTGTTTTGCAGTAAACATATTTAAACTTTATGGACTGAATTTTCGTGAATAAATTGAAGGCACGTTATAATGCAATACATAATATAAGCTTCTTCATAATTCGAAATACCTAATCGGTTATTGTTCATGTGCATAAAGCTCGAAATTATCTGAAATAACTTATCTTCTTCAAATACAGCGCTTTTATACAAGTTCATCACGCTGATGGTTTCGGATAAATAAGCATCTAAATCATGATCTATTTCTCTCTTATTCAGCCTTTGCCAAAATTGATCTGCTGCTTTAATAATCTGATGTTTTGAAGTTTCGAAAACCGTTTCAAATTGATTTAGCCAAAACAACCTTTGCGTTTCTTTCGGATCTGTTTGGTTGAAGAGTTTAGGTAGCCAGCCTTCTAAAAAGAAATTGCATATATCAATCAATATTTTGTCATCATATTTTGAGGCAAATAACAAGGTGAGGTGTAGTTTTATAGCTTGTATGAGTACCGATTGATTTACTTCCTTTTTCGTAATCCAGTTTAAGATGTATACAGAAGAACATTCAAAATAGTGTTCTGCCCAGGCCATGCTTTGAATATTGCCATATCGTTCTATTTCAGGCTCGTATGCTGCAATTTGAACCGACTTGATCAGTGTTTTTTGTAAACTAAACTTTTTAATGATAGAATCATGCTGATCAACCGCAACTTTTAACCTCAAACGAATATGATCCCCACCTTCCCAATACCTGATAAAAAACCATCGGTAAACCCTTTGCCGGATAAAAGGATGTACCATCTGTTTCAAAAGTTGATCTGCATCTCCATTGTAGAATATATATATTGATAGCCATTTTTCTTCAAGATTTTCCATAGCCACTAATTATTGTACCATTGTATTAAATATTCTCGTACCGGATGCTGATCTGGCTTCGGAAATACCTCTTCCAGCGTAATGTAATGGCCAGCCCTTAACAGCAATTTCTTAAACAGTGCTATCAATAAAGGATTATCAAAAGAAAGGTATTGTGGTTTATAATCATCGTGCAAACCTTCCCTTTTTTCATCAGATTTAACCTGATAAGCACGTTTCCGAAGGAAGAGAAAAATCTGTTTTGGTATTTCATGATCAATAAGCCAGTTATTTAATCTGATAAAATATTCAAAGTCTGTTTCCAGCTGCTCCTGATGTGGAACAATAGCCGTTTTTATACGCCACGTTTTACGCCTGATGACCACATTATCTGCATAAACTATTCTGGGCAGTACAAATAAATCTGGTGCCGGAACAGGAAGCTTATCCTGGTAAAACTGATCGACCAGTTGAATAAAAGGTTGCAGAGAGATGCGGGCATCAGGGTTGAAATGCGCAAGCAACTGATAAAGATTAGACCTATTGTAAAAAGATTCTAAACTCAAATCGTAACTGTACAATTCCGAATTATCTTTATTAAGCGTGAGTTTATCTTTTTCAGCATCATATCGAACCCTTAAGTTGTGCACATTAAATTGTTTGTCCGGTGGATAGATGTTATTTCCCCCAGGAAGTTCAAGTTCATGGTTTAATAATGGTGGATGGATATTCGCGTTGAATGTTGAAGCATCATTCAACTCCACCTTAATTTTATCGGGATACAGTTTTTCGTTATGTTGAACAAGGCTTTCTGTAAGTTTTTGATCAAAAAGCGATAAAAACCGACCACTTATTTTGCCCATTCCGGGCAATAAAGCATTTATAACACCATAAAAACCATTTTCATCCTCGGCAAACTGCACAAACATCCCTGCTGTAGAATTTTGCGACAAATCGCGATCATTTGAAAGGTCTGAAAAGAAATTACTATCTAATTTAATAAGGTTTTCATCAGCAGTATCAATTTGCGATAATTTTACTAAAACGGAATTTTTCCAATGTTTTAAGGCTAAAAAATTAGTTTCCAGAGTCAATTCGCTTTCTTTTTCGGGTTTTTTAACATAAAAATAATAGTCCTTATAAAAAGTTGTTAAAGCAACTGATTCATTGTTATGATAATGTTGTAAAAAGAAATCACGCATTTTATTCCTTTCTTTACGCATCACATCAAGCGGAAGCAGATAATTGATCAGTTCTTCTGTTTTAGTGACAAAATCTTTAATCTTTGACTCGGGAAGTATTAAATTTTCAGCAGTAAAGCAATCCTCGAAAAAAATATTTCTGGCTGAAAAGTAATATGGTACAAATTTATCGACTGAAAATGTTTCTGCTCCCGGGCTTTCCTGATCTATTTTCTGATCAGAAACACTGGTGTGAAACGGAAGTCCGGCTTCTTGCTGTAACGCAGCAAAGGCATTGTTCAGTTCTTTCTCTGCTTCCTGAAGAAGCCGATAACGGGCAGAAGAATTGGCTGAGCGATATTCAAACCGGTGTTTCTGTAGATTTTCAAAAAGTGCAATAAGTGGTATTACCGATGGCTCCACTCCTTTTAAGGATCCAAGAAAAAGCAATAGTTTATGGTCCCATTCCTGATCCATGCCTGAAAATCCCAGGTCCATTTCGATCATTCCCGCTTCAATTAGTTTTAACAGGTATATTTTGATGCTTTCGTGATCTGGGTTTTCCAGATATTGGTCAAGATTTAAGATCAATCTTTTAAGTGAAACAGGATGCTGATTTTCATTCAGATATTGATAAATAATTAGCTGTAAGCCATTTGCATTGATCTGCTGAAAAGATTCTACGTTATTGAAATTGCTTAAAAAGCAGATTTTATTTTCTCTAATTTCTGCGGTTATATTCAGTTTAATCAATAAATATTCATTTAACAAGGGATGTCTTTTTAATATTGACTTGAGGTATTCGAATATTGCATTATTTAATTTTAAGCGGCTATTAACTTCATGAATGGGATTGAACTTTCCTGCTGTGCTTAAAGTCGCTAAACCTGTATAGGTAAAACTACTGAAAGGCGATGTTTTAAAGGCCATCCTGCTGATGTAGCGTAGCAGGCTAAACATGATGCGTTGCTCCTTTTGTTTAAAGCTTCCGCTATCTTTTTTAATAAAACTGCTTAATTGCTCGTATAGCAATGGACTGGACAATAAAAGACCATTTTGAAGTTCAGGTAGTTGTGATATTTCTTGCAGCCATTTTCGCTGAAGATTTTGTTCTTGATCAAATTTTAAAGCATTCTTATTCTCGAAAACAGTAAGTTCTTCTACCTTATTTAAATAAATGTACAGGTTGATCTGCAGTTCTTCTGGCAGTAAACCAACATGACCATAATTTATCTTTTTATCATTGAATATCTGCCGTTTAAGATTAATCATCTGCTGTCTTACTTTATCATCTTTTTGTTGATTTATTATGGGATACAGTGCATCGCAAAAACTATTTTTTAACTGCTCTTTTTCAGCGATTATTGTATTATAAGATTTTAATAGATTGGTTAAATCTTTTAGCTTTAGCTGATCAAAAAGTTGATGATGCAATCCGGCGTAACGCACCAAAGAATAAGGAAAAATCTGTAAGCTCATATTGATAGGTATTTATTTTCCCAGTTCGAGTTGGTTTTTGATCAGGTTATAATAACTTCCCTTATTGAGGAGTAAACTTTCGTGACTGCCCTGTTCCTGAATTCTACCCTGATGCAGCACCACAATCTGATCGGCATGTTTAACAGTACTAAGTCGATGAGCCACAATTAACACGGTTTTGCCTTTAAAAAAAGTATTTAAATTATTTACGATCGACCTTTCATTCTGGGCATCAAGTGCATTTGTCGCTTCATCAAGGAATACATAATCTGGATTACGGTAAATCATTCTGGCAATTAAAAGACGCTGCTTTTGCCCTTCGCTAAGGCCGTAACCATCTCTTCCTACTACAGTATCGTAACCAAAGGGCATTGACGAGAAAAAATCGTGCATGTTGGCCATTTTTGCAGCTTCATAAAGGCGATTAAGATCTTTTACTTCGGCCCCAGCGAAAATATTATTGGCGATAGAATCCATAAAAACATAACCATCCTGCATTACTACACCACAATGTTTCCGCCACGATTTGGCATTCACCTGACTGATGTTTTGCTCACCAAGGGCAATTTCTCCATCAGCGAGGGCGTAAAATTTCAGTAACAGCTTAATAAGGGTTGTTTTACCGCTACCGCTCATGCCCACAATTGCGGTAACTTTTCCTGCCGGAATTAACAGATCAATATCTTTTAAAACATAGGGCGAATGCCTGCTTCCATATTTAAAGGAAACTTTATTTAGCATGATATCAACAGGTCCCGCATTTTTTAACTGCTCTTTCAACTCCAGATCTTCCTCTTCTTCCTGCTGTACCTCGTCCATCCGCATTAAACTGAATTTGGTATTCTGCGATACCCTCGAAAATTCTACAAGTTGATTTACAGGTGCATTTAGCTGACCACATACATAAGTAACCGCCAGCATGCCTCCAAGTGTAATCTGATCGTTGATGACCAGCATAGCTGCAGCATAGGTAATCAATACATTTTTAACCTCATTAATAAAAGAACCTACTCCTTGCATGCGCTGATCGAGCTGAAGTGCTTCAAGTTTGAGGTCGAACGATTGATCCTGCAGGCTTTCCCACAGTTCTTTTTTATCTTCCTCGCTACCCGTAAGTTTAATCTCCTGCATGGCATAAAAAATCTCCAGGAGCAATTGCTGATTCGCAGAAAGTACTTTAAATTTTTTCTGATCGATGATTTTTCGTTTCTGCCGGAAAGAATTAGACCAAAGGATACTGATTGCCGCACCAATAATAAAAAGCACAAATATTTTCCAATTGTAATAGAATAGTACGCCACCAAGTACCAACAAGGTAATGGCCGATAAGATAAAGTTGATCAGAAAATTTGTCAAAAATTCTTCAATGCGCTGGTTATCGTTTACCCTTTGCATATTGTCGCCCGCCTGCCGGTTATCAAAGAATGAAAAAGGCAGTTTCATCAGTTTCGCAAGAAAGTCCTTCAACATGATGATACTTGTTTTAGCTCCAATCCTGAACAGAATTCTGGCCCGCATAAAATCCATCAGCATCTTTCCCGAAAAAAGCATCAACTGGCCAAGACAAATTAGCAATAGCAGATTTGTATTTTTTGCGTTGATACCTTTATCCACCACCATTTGGGTAAGCAATGGAATAACAAGCGAAAAGCCACTCGCCAAAAGCAAACTAACTACTATAGGCAGCCAGCCCTTACGGTTCATTTTGAGGTAAGGTAATAATGACCACAGCGAAGTTTTATGCTCAGGAATTTCTTTTAAATCAACAAAAGCCTGATCTGGCTGCAGCAACAAAACCCTGCCTGTTTTCTTTTCCGTACTTATTGCCCAACCGGCTAAAAAATCTTTTATACCGAGTTTAATTTTACCATTTAAAGCCGGATCAGCCAGATAAACATATTGATCATTTACTTCATAAAGCACAACATAATGTTCTTTCTGCCAATGCAATATACAAGGCAATGGCACATTAGGCAGTTTAGCTAAAGGTAGCTCTGCAGCAAGGGTTTTAAAACCCATCTGATTGGCAGCATCAATCAGATCAAGCATAGTGGTTCCCTGCTTTCCTATTCCACACAACTTTCTTAAATACTGCATGGAAAGATTTTTACCGTGATAGGTTGCAACCATTTTTAAACAAACGGGGCCGCAATCCATCGCATCAGGTTGCTTATAAAACGGATACTTATTTCTACGGATAAAATCTTTAAACATGAAGAAAAGAAAATTAGTAAATGCAATACAGTTGCAAATATGTAAAATATAATGCAACTTTGATGCATTAAATAAAACATAAAATTTTAGATGAGAATGGAAAGTTTTGCCACCTGGCAGATGCTGATCAAAAAAGAATTATTGCTAAGCTACCGGAACAAAACTGTTCTGATTTCAGGAGTTATGATATGGTTGTTATTTATAGCTGCTACAGTTTGTACGTTCTTAAATTATAATTCAGGCCATACACAGCGATTGGAAGCCAATGCCTTATTCAGGCAGCAATGGGAACACCAACAACGCAATCCGCATGATGCAGCCCACTTTGGAACTTACCTGTTCAAGCCTGTTAATTTGCTTAATGTTTTTGATACGGGTATTAACGACTATACAGGAAATACCTACCGCATAGAAGCCCATATTCAACACGAAATCAGCAACAGCGAAGCTGAAAACAATGACACTGCTATGCGTTTTGGAAACCTCACTTTCGCACTTATTTTACAGTTGCTTATCCCTTTACTTCTTTTGTTTAACACTTCTACCAGCATTACCGGTGAGAAAGAAAGCGGCACGCTTAAAATGCTTTTGGCCCAGGGCTTAAGTAGCCGCAAAATTATCTGGGCAAAGGTTTGGGCCAATTACCTGCTTATCGTAGTTATTGTACTTCCTTTTTTTATATTAATGACAATAGCTGTTTTATGTTCAGAAGATATGGCTTTGCTTTTAACCAGGCTTCTGTGGATACTCCTTACTTTCTTATTGTACTATTTGTTAATTGCCTTATTAGGCACCATTGTTTCGGCTATAAGCAACCATTCGGGAAAAGCATTGCTGGGTGCCTTATGTTTCTGGATTTTTATGAGCATTATTTTTCCGAAGGTTATAACTGGCGTGGCCGATCGCAGTTATCCATTAATGTCGCGTGCTGCATTTAGCGATTTAGTTGAGCAAGGCTATAGAAAAGGATTAAATGGAAAAGATGCTTACAATATTCGCGGTGAATGCTACATAAACGGTTTGCTAAAGAAATATCACGTGGATAGTGTTTCTGCATTGCCATTTAACATTGAAGGCTTAACGCTTCAGTTTAATGAAGATTACCGTACCATGGCTTTTAATCATTATTTCAGGGAGATTGAAAATACTTTTAATAAACAGCAACATTTTTTAAGTCTGTCAGGTATTTTTGATCCTTTTCTATCTACAAAACGTCTTTCGATGGCCTTAGCAGGCTCAGATTATCACCATCATGAAACCTTTTTTAAACAAGCCCAGGTTTACCGCAATAGCCTCATCAGGCAATTGAACATGCAACTGGCCATGCATAGCAAAGATGTTAAAGGTGAATATACGGTTGGCCCTAAATATTTCAGTCGGCTTAAAGATTTCAAGTACCAGTTACCTCCGCTTAATGAGGTATTGCAGCTAAAAAAAGTAGCCATACTTTCTTTAACAGGATGGATTTTAATGCTTGTTCTTTTACTTCAATTTGTTGCTTCACGTGTTTTAGCCCTTAATTATGCATCTGTTTAAAACTATATTTCTATTTGAACTACGACTGCTCGCCAGACAAAAATTCATTGTTTTCTTAATCGGTTTTTTCTTTGCAGCCGGCCTTTATAGTATTTATTCTGGCTATCGCTTTACCCAGAAACAGTTAGCCGCCATTGATAGCCTTCAGCACGGATATCAAAAAAAGTATAATGAAGCTGTGGCCAGTTTTTCTGCTGATACCACTACCGCAGAAGGTAAAACACTATTTAATCAGGCTGGTATCCCTGCTGTAATTGAATATAAAAACCCTTTAAATGCTATCCATAAACCTCATTCAATAAGCATGTTATCTATTGGGCAACGCGATTTAGCACCATATTATGATGTAATTACACGCAAGCGCAATTTTATGCAGGGTGCAAATGCCGAAATCTCAAATCCTGAGGTGCTTGCATCTGGCAATTTCGATCTTGCTTATGTCATTATTTATCTGCTTCCCTTACTCGCCATTGCCTTAACCTATAACACCCTGTCTAAAGAAAAAGAACAGCAGACGGATAAATTACTTTCCTTACAAGGTCTATATTTTAGCCGAATTATAAGTTATAAACTGGTTTTTAGGTTTGTGCTGATTGGTATAATGGCCTGGTTGCTCAGTGTAATCGGTTTTATCAGTTCGGTATTGCTGATTTCTTTTGATCCAATAGCCGCTATATTATGGCTGTTCAGCATCAGTGCTTACCTTTTATTTTGGTTTGCCATTGTTTTTTTTATCATCAGATTGAATCAAAGTTCCGTACACAATGCTCTCTATCTGTTTGGTTTATGGTGTTTTTTCTTGCTGCTGTTGCCGGCATTGTGCAATGCCACTATAAGGTTGTATCATCCAATTCCTTTAAAAACAGATGCCGCTGTTGCATTAAGAGAAAATAGTGAAACAGTTTGGGCACTGCCGCGCAAACTACTTATCGATACTTTTTACTTAAATAATCCTAAGTACCGCCGCTTAAGAGTACCATCAGATACAAGTGAAAACAGCAACAAACGCTTTGCGGCTTATTATGATCTTTTGGGCCGACGCATGACGCGTAGTATCGAAAACTATAATCAATATCCAGAAAAGCAAAATACTGCAGCTGTACGTTTAAGCTGGATCAACCCGGCGACCAAAACACAATATATGCTGAACGGAATTGCAGAAACCGGCCTAAAAGATTATCTCTCTTATCAGGATCAGGTAAATGCTTTTCAGAAGATCTGGGTTGATTTTATGAATGATTATATCATATCAGATAAAAAACTAAGCTTAAATGATTTAAGAAATCTACCTCAATTTAAACTTAAACCAGCAGCAAACAAAAACTCAATTATTATCCGGGACATTATTTATCTGTTGGGCATCAGTTTTTGCATCATTTTTCTTTCTGCAAAATTCCGTATCAAGAATTAACTCAAACAATAATATATAACACCAATCACACAAAAATGAAGAAAACACTTTACCTCACCTTACTTTTAATAATTTCCTTACAACAGGTTTTTGCACAGCACGAAAAACGGAACAGATCTGCACAGGATTCCACTGCGAAAGTCCGCCAGCTTAACGAGGTTAGGATTGATGGTCAAAAAGCGGTGAAACTAAAAAAGGATATCTTATCCAATACCTTAAGGATGCAGGTTCCGTTATTACAGATGCCACAGAATATCATCAGCATTTCTTCTGCCCTGATACAACAACAAGGTGGATTGCAGTTGAAAGATATGGCCAGAAATGCCAGTGGTGTATATTTTGGCTACAACAGCTCACCCTTTGATAATTCGGCATCGATAAAAGTGAGGGGATTTAATGCCGCCACTACAATTAACGGGATGCCAAACCGCCTGGTTTTAGGTGCAACGCTTGATGATGAATCCATCATCGAAAATCTTGAATTTATTAAAGGTCCGGCAGGGTTTATCAGTGCTTTAGGCGAACCAGGTGGAACGCTCAATATTGTAACCAAATCGCCAAAAGAAAAACTATTGAATGTGCAGCTTACAGGCGGCAATTATAATCTTTTCCGCGCTACTGCAGATATTGGGAGTGCATTAAAAAGCAAAGGTTTTTCTTACCGCTTTAACACAGCTTTCCAGCACCAGGATTCTTATCTCAATTACATGAAAACCACCAAATATGTAATCGCGCCGGTATTACAATACAATTTTAGTCCACGCACTTATTTGATAGCCGAATACAATTACATCCGCGGAGAAGTTAAAAACGGATCATCAATCAATAAACTGCGCCAGGATAAAGATGTATTGCAGGATCCGATCAGCCTAAATTTTAGTGCAGGTATTGGATTACCTTTGAGTGTTTCGCAAACACATACTTTCAGATTTAGTGCCATGCATAAATTTAATGAAAACTGGCAGCTTACTTCACAATCAAACTTTGTTAAGGCACCGGCCAATCAATGGTACATGGTATCGGCAAACAACCGGACTTCGATCAGTTTTAATGATCAGGGCAAAACCAACCGTATTGCCAGCAACTCGAATCTGTTGGGCGAAACCTACAATACCAATCTGTTTTTATCGGGGAAATTCAAAACAGGTATATTAAAACATACTTTGCTGATTGGAAGTGATTATACCACGGGTAAGGACTCCTTATCTACTTATTATGGCACCAATGCCACCCCATTTGAAAGGAATAATCCTAATTTTTATGTGGATGCGAATACGGTAAGCATTACCAAAAGATCAATCAGACAGGAAAACCACATTCACTACTCTGCTGCTTATGTTTATGATAACATAACACTTGATAAATTTTTGCTGACCGTTGGTGCGCGTTATACGGATTACCGTAACAGGAATATCTTAACTACAACCAAAGGTCCGCGTACACCTGATTATTATAAACAGCATGCTTTTTCGCCGCGTGCGGCCTTAAGTTTTATGCCTGACTCTACATCTTCCGTTTACTTTCTGTTCGATCAGTCATTTGTGCCTAAAACTGGTCAGGTGGTAACCGAAACTGTTGATGGCCCACAGGCCGGACAAAAAACCGTTACCGTATCAAAACCTGTTGAGCCTGAATTAGGCACCAACCTTGAACTTGGTCTTAAAAAGAACTGGTTTAATGGCCGTTTGTTAACTACTGTAAATGCTTTCCATTCGGTAAAAAGAAATGTTGCAGCAAGAGATTTCAGAAGTTATGCAGCTGCCGGAGGCGCAATTGCTTATTACCTCCAGCTGGGAGAAGTGGTAAGCAATGGTTTTGAAGTGGATGTAATCGGGAATATTACCGATCGCCTTTCACTAATCACGAATTATACTTATGTGGATGCCAAGATAACGAAAGATAATAACCTGAACCCAACAGCTGATGATCCATCAATTGTGGGGCAAAAAATGCCTGATGTACCTCAACAGGTTTTCAATACCTGGCTGCAGTACAGCATCCCTTTAAAAGGTTACAACAAAATTTCCATCAGCGCCGGCCAAACCACCATTATCAAACTTTCGGCGATTAGCCAAAGAGATACTTATTTACCCAATTATACAAAATTTGATGCAGGATTGAGTTTTAGCAATCCGAAGTATATGTTTAGGCTAATTGCAGACAATTTAACCAATAAACGTTATATGGCTTCGGGAGATATTACCACTGATTTCCCATATACAGGTAACAATTATTTCTTTATTGAAGGTGAGCCTTTTACCATCAGACTTTCACTGGGAGTAAAATTTTAGTTTTTAAGCGGTCTGTTTAGCGATAATCAGACCATAATACATTTATTCTATTTATATATGTTAGAAGCAATCGGATTAACTAAAAAGTATCAGGAATATGTTGCCCTGAATAACCTGAATTTAAAGGTAGAAGCCGGAGAAGTATTTTGTTTATTGGGGCAAAACGGCGCCGGCAAAACCACTACCATTAACCTTTTTCTTGGCTTTACAGCTGCCAGTAGCGGCGAAGCGAAGGTAAATGGCCTGGTAGTTAGCCCTAACAATGAACAAACGAAGCAGTTTTTAGCCTACATCCCCGAAGTGGTGAT
Source organism: Pedobacter jeongneungensis (assembly GCF_000633455.1). Classification (GTDB taxonomy): domain Bacteria; phylum Bacteroidota; class Bacteroidia; order Sphingobacteriales; family Sphingobacteriaceae; genus Pedobacter; species Pedobacter jeongneungensis_A. The sequence goes on along the minus strand of NZ_AYMG01000012.1, from coordinate 63,590 downwards.
GCTGTATAGTCACCTCAGCAGTATAGAAAACCTCGACTTTTTTAGCCGTATCGCAGGATACACCTATAAAACAAATGAACTTGAAGGATTTTTATTGCAGGCAGGTTTACAGACAGATGCTTTTCATAAAAGAGTGGGTAGTTACAGCAAAGGCATGCGGCAAAAAGTAGGAATTGCTATTGCAGTAGCTAAAAACGCGAAGGTAATTTTAATGGATGAGCCAACAAGTGGCCTCGACCCGAAAGCTACAGATGAATTTAGTGAAATTGTAAAACAGCTTTCGCACGATGGCCGAAGTGTTTTTATGGCCACGCACGATATTTTTAATGCGGTAAATGTGGGTACAAGGATTGGGATTATGCGACAAGGAGCGCTTGTACATACTTTGGATGCCAGGGATATTTCGGCAGTTGATCTTCAGAAATTGTATTTAGAGACGATTTAAAATGATTAATCGTCATTGCTAGCTATCACTCTGGCCGTCACCCTGAATTCATTTCAGGGTCTTGATTTACCAGTTAAATATTCCGCAATGACGAAAAAAGGTTCTGTTATTTATTATAGTAGGCATTTTTCGTTTAAAGATCCTTCATTGCATTCAGGATGACAAAAAACTAAAAAATTATATCTCGTAACTATAAACAGATCTTATTGCATCCCTTAAGTTATATTTTGAAGCCATCACCTCGCCGTAGGCTCCAGCACTTCGGATAGCGAAAATATCACCCCTGAAAGATTCTGGTTGTTCAACCTCTTTACCAAAGCAATCGGTGCTTTCACAGATAGGTCCAACGATATCATATTTTACGACTTCAGACTTTGGACTTCCGACTCCGGACTGACTAAGATTCTCGATTTTATGATAAGCTTGGTATAAAGCCGGACGCATTAATTCGGTCATCCCAGCATCTAAAACCACAAAGTTTTTCTTTTTACCGTTTTTAATGTAGAGTACACGGGTAATTAGTGAAGCTGATTGACCAACCAATGCCCTACCCAGCTCAAAATGCACTTCCTGCCCAGGTTTAACAGTCAAAAATTCATTAAAAATCTTAAAATAAGATTCAAAATTAGGAATTTGATGGTCAGGATTGTAATAATCGATGCCTAAACCGCCACCAACATTTAATACTTTAAGGTTAAAACCTTTATCTTCAAACCAGGCTGCAAATTCGTTTACGCGTACGCAAAGGTTTTTATAAACATCCAGATTAGTGATTTGAGAACCAATATGAAAGTGAATACCGATAAATTTCAGGTTTGGTGAAGCTTTTAAAGTTTCGGCGCACTCTGGTAAATCCCATGAGTTGATACCAAACTTATTCTCATCCAAACCGGTGGTAATGTTGTGGTGGGTATGTGCATCAACATTAGGATTGATACGAATAGCCACCTGAGCGGTTTTGCCTTTTTTACCAGCCAGTTCATTTAAAACTTCTAACTCCTGAATAGATTCTACATTAAAGCAGAAAATATCAAGGTCTAAAGCCTCATTAATTTCTTTATCAGATTTACCTACTCCGGCAAAAACGATTTTTTTGTTGTCAAAGCCTACTTCAACAGCTCTTCTTACCTCACCTGCACTCACACAATCTGCACCGAAACCGATCTCTTTGATCTGGTTTAAAAGCACCGAATTGAAATTTGCTTTTAGTGCATAATGGATATGAAATTGATACGGAGCCGCTGCATCTGCACAGGTGCGCAAGGTTTTTTGCAACAGATCGGTATCATAGTAGTAAAAAGGTGTTTCAATATTGTTAAACTTTGATATATCTTTATCGGCGAACATGTTCAAATTCCTTATTATAATTTTAATTTTATTCTTCGGGCTAATTTATTTGGGTAATTACCTGGATTTAAAGCATGGAAGAATTACCCAGAAACAATACAACGGAAAAATCCGATTTTTTATCGTGTTACTTCTCATTGTTCTATTCCTCTTATTTATCAAAAAATGAAGATAGCAGCTGCCATATTTATCATCCTTATTCTTTCTGCAGGATTATATAACTCTTACAAAAAATATAAAAACGGATTGCTGCCGGCAAGCTTTCTGGCTTTTCATTTCCTTATCGGCTTTCTGGTAGCTGCAGGCGCTTTTTTCCTCTTATTCGAATAACCTGTTGTGCAAGCTTCTTAAAGCTTCGGTTTTGTACTCACTTAATATTAAGAGCGAAACGTTATAATTACTTCCTCCGTAAGAAATCATGCGGATCGGAATGTGCTTTAAGCCTTCTAAAACCCTGCTGGCGAAACCATGTTTCTCTGAACCGAAGTCGCCCACCACGCATACAATGCTGTGATCGGTATCTACCTCAACGGTACCAAAACTTTCCAGTTCTTCGATAATCTGTGGTAAATGAGCAGTTTCATCGATGGTTAAAGATACGGCAACCTCAGAAGTGGTAATCATATCGATCGGTGTTTTATAACGCTCAAAAACTTCAAAAACCCTACGTAAGAAACCATAAGCCAATAACATCCGGCTCGATTGGATACGGATTGCTGTAATGCCATCTTTAGCAGCAATTGATTTAATTTTCCCTTTTTCGCTGTCGTGGGTAATCAAAGTCCCTGCTGCAGAAGGTTCCATCGTGTTTAACAAACGAACCGGGATTTTATATTTCTGTGCAGGAAAAACAGATTGAGGATGTAAAATCTTTGCGCCAAAATAAGCCAGCTCAGCTGCCTCATCAAAAGATAATTGAGCAATTGGTTTGGTGCCTTTAACAATACGCGGATCGTTATTGTGCATTCCATCAATATCTGTCCAGATTTGAACTTCCTCGGCCAGAATTGCAGCACCTAACAAAGATGCAGTATAATCGCTACCACCGCGGCGCAGGTTATCTACCTCGCCAAAACTGTTGCGGCAGATGTATCCTTGCGTAATGAATAATTTATTGTCTTTATGTTGTTCCAGTAAAGGCGTTAAATGTTTAGTGGTAAACGGAATATCAGGTTCGTTATCTTCATCCGTTTTCATAAAATCTAAAGCTGGCAGCAATACTGAAGGCACGCCTATTGATTTTAAATAAATATGGTATAAAGTTGTAGATAACAGCTCTCCCTGGGCTAACACCACTTTTTCTTCTATTGAAGTAAAAATATCGTTTGCCAGTCCGGCTAAGAAACCAAAATGATAATCGATTACTTCATTTCCCTGCTCCTGAAATTCGGCAGCGGGTAATAATTCAACAACAAAAGCTTTATATTTCTGATATAGATTTTCGACACACTCGCTTCCCTTCTTCTTATCTCCAGCTAAAAAATAATTTGCAATTTCTACTAAACTGTTTGTAGTTCCAGACACGGCTGATAATACTACAATCTGCTCTTCATTTGGATTAATAATATCCAACAATTTCGTCATACGCTCAGGACTACCTACAGAAGTACCCCCAAATTTTAAAATTTTCATTTACTTGCCTATTGTTTTTAACGGTAATGAAGCGATCAAGTTTTTTATCCCAATTGTGATTTGAAAAACCATGATGTTTTCATCTATTTTATTAATTGTTTTTTACCCGTGATGAACGATGGGAACTTTACGAGTTCTATAACTATTTTAAAAAAGTTACAATCGCCCCACTTTAATACTGGATTTTCTTTATTATTGTATCGGGGCGTGAAATTAAACAAAAGCAGCTTAAAAGCAACACCCTCAACAAAATAAAATTTGGATGGGCTGAAATAAATGGCTTTCAACCAAACATCATCCGTTAAAATTTGTTCAACACCAGATATTAAATTAAAAAAAACAGCTCAATGCAGGCAATTGACCAATCAACACAGGCCACAATTAACCAATGGCTAAGTGGAAATTACGATGAAAATACCAAGGCAGAAATACAGGCCCTTGTAGATAAAGATGCGACTACAGAATTAACCGATGCATTTTATAGAAGTTTAGAATTTGGAACAGGCGGTTTACGCGGCATTATGGGTGCAGGTTCTAACCGGATCAATAAATACACCATAGGTACCGCAACACAGGGTTTAGCAAATTATTTAAACAACAAATATCCTGGAGAAAAAATCAGCGTGGCTATTGCACACGATAGCCGTAATAATTCTGATTATTTTGCCAAAATTACCGCAGATGTTTTCTCAGCAAACGGTATTCACGTTTATTTCTTTAAAGCCTTAAGACCAACCCCTGAATTATCTTTCGCGGTGCGTCATTTTGGCTGCAAAAGTGGTGTAATGTTAACCGCCTCACATAATCCTAAAGAATATAACGGTTATAAGGCTTATGGCGCTGATGGTGGCCAGTTTACTTCACCTGATGATAAATTGGTGATTGATGAGGTAAACAAAATTAAAAGCATCGATGAAGTTAAATTCGACCGTGTGGAGGCCAATATCGAACTAATCGGTGAAGATGTAGATAAACTATACTTAGATGGAATTACTGCACTTTCTATTTCTCCGGAAGCAATAAAAAGACAACACGATTTAAAAATTGTGTACTCTCCTATCCATGGAACAGGAATTACTTTGGTGCCTAAAGCTTTAGAGCAGTTTGGTTTTACAAATGTAACCGTTGTTGAAGAGCAAAGCACACCAGATGGCAATTTCCCAACGGTAGTTTATCCTAATCCAGAGGAAAAAGAAGCCTTAACTTTGGCTATGAACAAGGCAAAGGAAATTGATGCTGATTTGGTATTGGCAACCGATCCTGATGCTGACCGTGTAGGTATTGCAGTAAAAGATAATAATGGCGAATGGGTATTGCTTAACGGTAACCAAACCGGTAGTTTATTGATCAATTACCTGTTATCAGCCTGGCAGGACAGCGGTAAATTGGATGGTAACCAGTTTATTGTGAAAACCATCGTAACTTCTAACCTGATCGAAGCCATTGCCAAAAAGAAAAATGTAACCTATTATAATACTTTAACCGGATTTAAATACATCGGTCAGTTAATGACAGAACTAGAAGGTAAAAAATACTTTATCGGTGGTGGTGAAGAAAGTTACGGCTATTTAATCGGTGATTTGGTACGCGATAAAGATGCAGTGGTATCTGCTGCTTTTATCTCTGAAATGACAGCTTATTACAAAGATAAAGGCGCAAGTTTATACAATGCATTGTTAGATATGTATGTAGAATACGGCCTTTACAAAGAAGATCTGGTTTCATTAACCAAAAAAGGTAAATCAGGTGCTGAAGAAATTAAAGCCATGATGGTTAAATTTAGGGAAAATCCTCCTGCAACATTAGGCGGATCGAAAGTTTCGGTATTGAAAGATTATGAATTAAGTCAGGAAACTGATTTAGCTACAGGAAAAGTGACCAAATTGGATTACCCGACTTCTGATGTTTTACAGTTTATTACTGAAGACGGAAGTATTGTTTCTGCACGCCCAAGTGGTACGGAGCCCAAAATCAAATTCTATTGCAGTGTAAATGCACCTTTAGCAGATAGAAAAGATTTTGATTCGGTTAATGCGCAGCTTGGAGAAAAAATTAAAGCGGTAATGGCTGATTTGCAGGCATAGTTTTATCCGTTATGCGATAAAAAAGATGAACACAGATGAATGATCTTCATCTGTGTTTTTTTGTTTTAACCGTATTAGAGTTAGTCACGGAGACTCAGATTAACACGGAGCAATATTTTTTCTATTAATCGATTAATTCCCTCACATTTTTCTTAGAAATATAAATAATTGCGGGTTCATTTTTTTCGGCTGCCAAGGCTTTCCCTGTATTTTTATCATGTATACTCCTTGTTGCAGAAACATAAAGCCTTCCTAACTTATCCAGATGTAAGTTGGTAAGCTGATTATTAAATGGAACCTTCAATATTTCTGAAAATCCATTTTTTAAAACCTCAATATCACTTTTTAAAATGTAATTATGATCGGGGTTTCCATTAATTGGCTCTAAATTCTCTTTTATCTTTATTTTAGTCTGATAGTCTAAAAAAACAACTGCATATTCTTGAGATCGCTCTTCTGAGATATCGTATTTAGCGCACCTATCCCATGTAAATCCTTTATCCAAACTAAAATACTGGCTAAAAGTTGCCAATTTTTCATTGGCTTTATCCTTCAAGCTGTTTGCCTGTAAACCAAAAATGGTATCCTTTACAGATAGAAAACCATAAATAGGTTGATTATTTACTTTTGTTTTTTTCCAGGTCTTGCCCTTATCGGTAGTTTGATAAATTTCTGTTAGGGTAGATACCATTAATGTATCGTCAATATCCCCATAAACGGCGTGAGCTTCTCTCCCACCAGCAATTTCGACTCTGGTCCAATTGGGGTCGTTAAAAATTGGTGGTACATCGGGTACCTCTTTTTTGGCACATGATGACAATACCATCATCACTGCGATAGTTCTAAATAATTTCATAGGTTTCATTTTTGTGTATGGCAAGATAGATAAAATTTGTTTTAACTAAAAATGCAGGTAATTTATAGCCACGGAGACACAGATCAACACGGAGGAACAGCCAAAAAAAATGATAAGAAAAATTTTTCCGTGTCCTCCGTGAATCCGTGGCTAAAAACAATCACACGATTGAAAGTTGTCGTTGCATAATTCAATTTAATTTTTCTTTGCCGCAACCAAATTCTTTAATACTTTTGCAGCACAATAAAAATGTTCAAAAAAGTCCTCATATATCTTTTAATTACCTGTACCGTTTCTAATGGTTTCATGCAATTGGCGATTTATTCCGGGTACAAAATGAATAAAGAGTACATTACAAGTGTATTCTGTATTAACAAAGAACATCCTGAGCTCCATTGCGATGGACAATGTTTCCTGGCTAAAAAGCTAAAAGAGCTCGAAGGCAAAAACAAACAGGCTCAGGAAAACCTGAAAAGAGTTACTGAGGCTGAACCTCAGTTTCAGACAATAGCTTTAAATCATCATCTTCCCTATTTTATCATCACTTCAGAAAATCTTTACATCGAAAAACCGGTTAAAGATCTTTCGATTTCTATTTTCCATCCACCGAAAACGGTTTAAGTAAACTTTTCTTTGCGATCGTCACCCTGAATTTATTTCAGGGTCTATGGTGTATTTCATCAAAAGATGCTGAAATGAATCCGATAGCTATCGGATCAGCATGACAACTGTATTAGAATTTCTTCAATTATTTTTTACTTATCCAATTTTCTTAAAATGAAATTATCACAATACTTTTTGGCATTGTTATGCCCTATTATACTATTATCTTCTTGCAAAAAAGACAGCAATGAAGTTGCCGCTGACACTAAATCTACTTTCTCTATTGAGTTTGAAAACCAGGTAAACGGAAGTCCTTTAGTTTTAAATACCACTACTTACAAAAATGCCAAAGGCGAAGATTTTAAAATTAACGTATTTAAATACTATGTTAGCAATATCAAATTAAGCAAAGCAGATGGAACGACTTATCTCATTCCGGAGAGCTATTTTTTAATTGATGCTTCGAAAGCAGAATCGACAAACATTACCTTAAAAGATGTTCCGACAGGCGATTATACTAAGATTGAATATACTATTGGTGTAGATTATGCCCGTAATTTTGCCGGTGCACAAACCGGAGCTTTGGATCCAATCAATGGTATGTTCTGGACCTGGAACAGCGGTTACATATTCGTTAAACTAGAAGGAACTTCACCACAGTCAGCAGCTGCCGGAAATATGCTTACTTTCCACATTGGTGGCGTTACCGATCCAAATAATACCATCAGAACTTTTGCTACAGAGATTAATGCGGCAAATCCGCTCCGTGTACGTACCGATGGCAAACCGAACATGCACTTTATTGTAAATGCGGCTGCATTGTTTACAGGTAAAACCGACATTAGCTTTGCTAATTTAAACTTTACCATGGGTGGTGCAAATTCTGTTATTGTAGCCAATAATTATGCAAATGGTTTATTCCGTTTAGATCACATCCATAATTAATGTTGAGGAAAATAACCGTCATCGCAGTGCTTTTAATCAGCATTGCGATGATGTATGCCTGTAGCAAAAATGAAGATGAGCTAACACCTGAGGAAAAGAAAATCACCTTTTCGGTTCCTGCTAACTTCCCTGCTCCGGCATACAATTTCGAAGACAATAAATTAACCAATGCAGGTTTTGCATTGGGCAAGAAATTATTTTACGAAGCACGACTATCGGCCGATAAAAGCGTTTCATGCGGAAGCTGCCATCAGCAGTTTGCTGCTTTTACCCAACTGGATCATAAAGTGAGCCATGGCGTGAATAATTGCCAGGGAAAGCGGAATACGCCTCCACTTTTTAACCTGGCCTGGCAAAAAGCGTTCTTTTGGGATGGAGGCGTAAAAAACATCGAAACTTCGCCATTAAACGCCATTACCGATGCCTGCGAAATGGGTACTGATATACAAACAATCGTGACGTTCCTTAAAAACACAGCGCCTTATCCCGATTTATTTAAGCAGGCCTTTGGTTCAACAGAAATTAACTCGCAACTTATTTTGAAGTCGATAACGCAATTTACGGCAGTATTGGTTTCGGGCAATTCAAAATATGATAAGGTAATGCGTAAAGAAAGTGGGACTTCTTTTACTGTTACAGAACAGGCTGGATACAACATATTCAAAGAAAAATGTACATCCTGCCACGTTGAACCTTTTTTTACTGATTTTTCATACCGAAGTCATGGTTTGGATATGGTAAGTAGCGACGAAGGGCGATCGCATATTACAGGCCTGGCATCTGATTTTGGAAAATTCCGCGTACCTACCTTACGTAACATAGAATATACCAGTCCATACATGCACGATGGCCGTTTTTACAGTTTGGATGAGGTTTTAGAACACTACAATTCTGGCGTTAAAGCATCAGCCAATCTTGATGCACAATTAAAAAGTGGCATCTCCTTAAGCTCAACAGAAAAAGAGCAGATTAAAGTATTCTTAAAAACACTAACAGACAATGAATTTATCAAAAATACATTATACAGTGAGTCGTAAATTATTAATTCTAATTTTAGTACTCTGCAGCAGCCAGGTTTTTGCCTGCGACATTTGCGGCTGTTTTATGGGAATTACTCCATATTATAACCGCAATAGTATCAGTCTTTTATACCGCTACCGTTCTTTTAATGGTTATGAAGGACAATCGCATTCCCTGTTCCCTAATGGGGGAAATTTCTTTATTCCCGCCCGTAGTCAGGATTCTCCGATAACCAATCATGCAGGTAATCCAGCAGATTACGAACTTTACCGTTCTTTAGAAATCAGAGGGAAATATTTCATCAACAGCAAACTGGAAATTAATGCCATTTTACCTTACGTTTCCAACAGTGAGCGTTATAATGGCTATACTTCTTCTATTTCGGGCCTTGGCGATATCAATTTATATGCGGGTTATCACCTCGTTCAGAAACTGGAAGATAACTTTAAACAACAGCTGATTGCAGGAGCGGGTATAAAATTACCAACAGGCAAAAATGATTTTAAAAATACTGCCGGTATCCGCTATTCGTCGCTAATGCAGGCTGGAACGGGAAGCACTGATGGCTTTGTATACCTAAATTATATGGTTGGCCTGGGCAAATTTGGAGCAAGTTTAAACACTTCTTACAAGGTTAACGGAACCAACGGTCGTGATGAAGGCATTGCGAACAGTACAACCAGTTTCCTGAATATTTTTTATACCCAAAGAATCGGAAAGGATGTTCAGGTTATGCCATCTGCACAGTTCTTTTACGAGTATTCTGGTGGAGAAAAATACAAAGGTCAAAAAACCGGAGAGCACGTGATGAACAACCTGATGGGTGGTGCAGGTGTAGATGTTTTTTATAAAAATGTAGCACTAAATGCAGGTATTCAAAAGAACATCTGGGAAGCTGAAACCGACCATCCAATGAGTGCGGGAAAGGTTTACGTTGGGATTACCTATAATTTTTAAATCAAAGAATATGAAAAGACTAAACATTTTGTTGTTAAGCCTAGCCACAGCACTGCTTTTTTCGTGTAAAACGGAGCCTGATGCGAAAGCTATACGTCAGGAAGTACTTAACATCCATGATAAATTGATGGTTGATGGAGAAAAAGTAGTGAAAAATAAAATGAAGTTAGATAAAATCCTGGTATCCAATCAGGTTAAACTTGCTCAGGATTCATTGTTACAAAAACAAAAAATCAAAGATTTAATTACAAAATTAAATGCTGCTGATGAAAAAATGATGGATTGGATGCACTTCTTCAAAGACGATTTTAAAGGAAAAACGGACCAGGAAGATCTTGATTATTACAAATCCGAAATGGTCAAAATCAGGGCTGTTGAAGATAGTTACATCAAGGTTACGAGAGAATCAGATTCGTTAATTAAAATATATAAAATTAAATAATTAATCAATAAGTCGGAGGTCAGAAGACCGGAGTCGGAAGATATGGGGCTTAGCCGTTAAGTACCCAAACCTCGGTCTTTCCGACCGCCGACCTTAAAGAAAATCAAAATGAAAAAATCAATTTCAGCAATAATCCTAATTGGATTAGCAACAATAGCAGTAAAATCAAATGCAACATCTATGATTGATGCACCAAAAACAAATTTGATCGATTCAGCAAAAAAAGTGGTAACAGATCCTGTTTGCAAAATGAAGATTAAAGCTAATGCATCAAAAACAACGATTTATAATAAAGTTACCTATAATTTTTGTTCAGAAAGCTGTAAGCAAAAGTTTGTAGCAGAGCCCGCAAAGTACGTAAAAAAATAAGTCGGGAGTCAGGAGTCCGAAGTCCGAGGTCAGAAGATATGTAGCCATATATTTTAGTTGCCCAAACCTCCGACTTTCGGACATCTGACCGCGGACTCTCAAAAAGAATTAACAAGTTAGGAGTCGGGAAGACCGAGGTCGGAAGATATGAATCCGTGTATTTTAAATGCTTAGACTCCCGACTTTCGGACTTTTCGAAACAATTAACGTCCCAGACAAAATTACCTCGTATATTTACATTTTAAAATAACATCATGAATAAAATCACTGCTTATTTAGCTGTATCCCTAATGGCTATTTCTATATTTACAGCCTGTAAACAAGAGAGAAAACTTCCTTTTTATGGCGAGCGTCATGCCGAAACCGTTAAAGATGCTGCTGGTGTAGAAAAAATCGATACGGTTTATCAAACCATTCCAAATTGGTCTTTCTTAAACCAGGATAGCGTTGTAACTACCAATAAGGCAACGGATGGCAAAGTTTATGTGGCCGATTTCTTTTTTACTTCCTGTACCACCATCTGCCCTACCATGCACCGCAATTTAATGACGGTTTATAATGACTTTAAAACCAATCCAGATGTAATGTTTGTATCACACACGATTGATTTTAAATACGACAAACCTCATGTTTTGAAAAAGTATGCTCAAAAACTAGGCGTTGATGGTCCTAAATGGCAGTTTCTTTATGGTACTAAAGATAGCGTGTACACTTTGGCCGAAAAAAACTACTTGGTGGCCGTTGGCGAAGACAGTACTGCTAAGGATGGTTATATCCACCAGGGCTATTTAGTTTTAATTGATAAAGACAGACGTATCCGTGGTGCTTATGATGGCACCAAAGAAGATCAGGTAGAGCAGTTAAAAAAGGATATTCCTGTTTTATTGGCAGAATATAAAAAGTAATAAGATTGCTGCAGAAACACGGATTTACACGGAATAATGCTATTTTTCAATGAATCCCATACTTCCTGGGCAAGTACAAATAATATTTTCAACCACAGATATACAGGATAAACAGAGATAACATACAACTAAATCTGTGTTCATCTGTCCTTATCTGTGGTTAATAACTAACATCTATGCGCAAGTACATCATCAGTTCAATCTTTTTCCTTTTTATTACAGGCATCATTGTTTCCTGCCAAAATCAAGAAACCATTGATCTGCAAAATTACATGTCGAACGGAAAAGACATTTATAAAGCCAAATGCCAAAATTGCCATGGTGAAAATGGTGAAGGCTTAGGTCAGCTTGCGCCGCCTTTAACCGATTCACTGTTTTTAAAGTCAAATAAAGCCCGTTTGGCCTGTTTTATTAAAAACGGAGCTAATGAAACGTTGATTGTTCATGGTAAAGAGTACAAAGAAAAAATGCCCGCATTCCCTGAACTGGCTGATATTGACGTAGCACAGGTAATGGTTTTTGTAACCAATTCTTTTGGCAATAAACAGGGCTTTGTACCTTACGCTCAGGTTTCGAAAGATTTACAGAATTGTAAATAAATACAAAATCTTCGTGTTCTTTGTGTCTTTGTGGTCAAAAAAAACCATCTTTGCGCAAAATGCAGGTTGTTCTATCGCTGTTTCGGGTAAAACCGGAAGAGAGGAAAGTCCGGGCAACGCAGGGCATCCCGCTTTCTAACGGAAAGGGGTTCAGGAATGAAAACCTGAGCTACGGATTAGTGCAACAGAAAATATACCGTCCAGTATCCGCTTGCGGCATCGGGATAAGGGTGAAAACGTGCGGTAAGAGCGCACGAGCATTGCAGGCGACTGCAGTGGTTTGTAAACCCCGGGAGTTGAAAGACCAAATAGGCTAACATCCCGACTTTATGTCGGGATAAAGGGCTGCCCGTCCGATGTTAGTGGGTAGGTCGTTAGAGATAAACGGCAACGTTTATAGTGGATAAATGATAGAAGCCTGAGCAATCAGGAAACAGAACCCGGCTTATAGACCTGCATTTTTTTATTCACTTAGCAAAATACTCTTGGTTTCACTCAATTTAGCTGTTTCATCTTCACCCAATACCGGAAATTTGAGATCTAAACTTTTTAATTTATCAACGATAATCTCACTAATGGCCAAACGGGCAAACCATTTTTTATCTGCTGGTATAATGTGCCAGGGCAATTCTTCGGTACTTGTTGCATTGATGGCATCTTCATAAGCATCCATATATTTATCCCACAAAGCCCTTTCCTTAATATCTCCTGAAGAAAATTTCCAGTTTTTTGTAGGATCCTCTATACGCTCTAAAAAGCGTTCTTTTTGCTCCTCTTTACTCACATTTAAGAAAAATTTCAGAATCACTGTTCCGTTGGCAGTTAAATGATCCTCAAAGTTTTTGATGCTTTTATAACGTTGTTGCCAAAAATCTTTGTTAATCTTTTTTACTTCCGTAAAACCCGGAATATTTTCACTCAAAATATATTCAGGATGTACTTTACAAACCAAAACATTCTCATAATGCGAACGGTTATGGATACCGATCCGTCCGCGTTCTGGCAAGGCTTTATAATGCCTCCATAAAAAATCATGTTCATATTCTTTAGATGTAGGTACTTTAAAACTGTAAACCTGACATCCTTGTGGATTTAATCCGCTCATCACATGTTCAATAGCACTGTCCTTACCTGCCGCATCCATTGCCTGGAAGATAATCAGTACCGAATGTTTTCCCGATGCATACAATTTTTCCTGCAGGTGGTTAAGCTCTATTTTCGAATTTACCAGTGCATCTTTTGCTTTTTCCTTATTGTATCCACCGGTAAAGTCGGTTTTATGGTTTTTTAGCGAAAATTTCTTATCCCCTTGTACAATTAAGCCTTTAAATTCGTTCTTCATAGTCATGTATTATTTATATAAATCGATGCATCTGTAATTTAAATATAGAACTAAAAAATAAGTAAATTAAATACGTTAATTTGCATATAGAGTTTTTTATATTTAACGCCACAGCAATTACCTAAATATCACCATATCCAATATGTTTAAAGAGATAAAAAACAAGTACTTACGTTATTCTGCCATATTTTTATTTTTTATAATAATTTTCTTTTCTGCGCTTCAGCTAAATTTTTTGTGGTTGTTTGGCTATTCTCCAAGTGTTCATGATATCAAAGCGCCTACCCTTCGTGTAGGTTCAGAACTTTATACCGCTGATAGAAAATTGATCGGACGGTACTTTAAAGAGAACAGAACTCCTGTAAACTATGAAGAAATTGCCCCTAGCGTGATACAAGCTTTGGTAGCAACAGAAGATGTACGTTTTTACAAACACTGGGGAATTGATGCTCAGGCTGTGGGCCGGGCTGTTATAGGCTTAGGTAAAGATGGCGGTGCCAGTACCATTACGCAACAATTGGCAAAAAACCTTTACCGTACACGTTATAATAAATCGCAGGGCTTATTAATCAAAATCCCTTTAGTGAGAACATTGATTGTTAAATTAAAGGAATGGCAAACTGCAGTAAAACTGGAGTCTAATTATTCTAAAAACGACATCATTACGATGTACCTCAATACCGTTTCGTTCGGTAATAATACTTATGGTATAAAAACGGCCAGCCGGATTTATTTTGATAAAGAAGCTAAAGATTTATCTACTACCGATGCAGCCATGTTGGTGGGAATGTTGAAGGGTACTACCTTATATAACCCTACCAAAAACCCTGCAAAGGCACTGGAAAGGAGAAATGTGGTGCTGGCTCAGATGAATAAGTACAAATACCTGAGCAAGGATAGCTTGGCTGAATTATCAAAAGAACCCATCAAATTAAAAGAAGGTAAAATGCAGGATGGCAGCGATGGCGACTCTTATTTAAGGGCTGCAGTAGCTAAATATCTCGAAAAATGGTGCACTGATAATGGTTACGATCTTTACGAAGATGGCTTAAAAATTTATACTACTATCGATTCAAGACTTCAGGGATATGCCGAAGAAGCCGTTGCTGATGAGATGAGGATCTTACAACGCAGGTTCTACAGTGTTTGGGGCAATGAAGATCCATGGTATGATTCTGAAAAACAAAAAGTCGATTATCCGGATAGAGCAATGAAAAACCTGCCAATCTATGCCCTTTTACAAAAGAAATTTCCGAATAATCCAGATTCTGTTAAAGCCTATTTTAACAAAAAGAAAAGGATGCAGATTTTTACCTATAAAGGTGATCGCGATACTTTGTTTTCTACTTTAGATTCTATTCGTTATTACGGAAAAATCATAAATACGGGTATGATGACCATGGAACCTGCCAGCGGAAAAATTAAAGTTTGGGTGGGCGGTATCGATCATAAATTTTTCAAATACGATCATGTTAATCAGGCTAAACGCCAGGCAGGATCTACATTTAAACCTTTTGCCTATTTAACTGCTTTAGAACAAGGCATGAGCCCTTGTGATAAATTTACTGATAAACCAGTTAAAATTGCTTATCAGGATAAGGGCCAGACCAAATACTGGGAGCCTAAAAATGCCGATTACAGTGTTTCTTACCGAGAAATGAGTTTACGTTGGGCAATGGCAAAATCGGTGAATACCATTACCGCACAGGTTACCGAAAAGGTAGGTTGGGATAATGTGGTTAAATATGCGCACGAATGTGGTATTGACAGTCATTTGGAATCTGTTCCATCAGTAAGTTTAGGTTCAAACGATGTTAGCGTTTACGAAATGGTAAAAGCCTACGCTACTTTCATGAATAAAGGGATTAAAACCGACCCCATATTGGTTGAAAAAATTACCGACCAGGACAATAACATAATTGACGAATTTAAGCCAAAAACCAAGCGTGTTTTAACTGAAGAAATTGCCTGGTTAATGACGTACATGTTCCGTGGCGGCATGGAAGAACCAGAAGGTACTTCACAAGCCTTGTGGGAGTGGCCTAACCTGTTTAAGAAAAACAACCAGATTGGTGGTAAAACCGGTACTTCTTCTGATTATGTTGATGCCTGGTACATGGGTTTAACCAAAGATCTGGTAACGGGTGTTTGGGTAGGTTGTGATGAAAGAACAGCCCACTTTAAAAATGGTGAGCAAGGTGAAGGATCGAGAACTGCCCTGCCAATTTTTGCAAAGTTTATGGAAAAAGTTTACCTCGATCCAAAATCAGGATATACTTATGGTCCCTTCCCCAAAGCAACAGTTGATATTACCCGCACTTACAATTGCCCTAGTCCAAGAATTATCAGGGACACAACATCAACAGACAGCGTAACAGTTGATTCTACTGATTTTACCGTTCCTACCGAAGTACCCGTTACTACTGAACCGGTAAACAACGAACCTGAGGTTAAAAAAGAAGAAAAGAAAACAGAGCCTGCTCAAAATCCCGTTACCCCCACTGTTCCGCTAACCAGAAAAGAAGAACGTGAACTGAAGAGAAAACAGCGTCAGGAAGAAAAGGAAAGAAAGAAAAACGAAAACAACAATCAACAATAGCTCACTGCTTGTGTAAAACAGGTAGTGAAATTTTAAAAAGTGTTAAATTTTTAATAGTCTTTTAAACTATTGCTATTTTTATTTCCGGATTTTTACCTTTTCATTTTTGTAAATTATTGAACAATCATTACTAAAACCATATATATGAAAAAAGGCTCTACTTTATTAAAGCGGTATTGTTCCTTATTGCTGTTGCTTATTCTTTCTTTTTCTGTTAAAGCACAATATTTCGGTCAAAATAAGGTGAGGTACAAAACACTTGATTTTAAAGTTTTACAAACACCCCATTTCGAAATTTACTACTACATTAAAAATGAGAAACTTTTAAAACGCTTTTCGCAGGATGCCGAAACCTGGTACAAAATGCATCAGGAGGTTTTTAGAGATACTTTTTTAAAGAAAAATCCAATTATTTTATATAATAACCATCCTGATTTCCAACAAACAACGGTACTTAACGGAGAAATTGGCATTGGAACAGGCGGGGTTACCGAAGCGCTGAAAAACAGGGTAATTATGCCTGTTATGGAATTAAACAGCCAAACCAGACACGTTTTAGGTCACGAGTTGGTTCACGCCTTTCAATATCACCTTTTATTAGAGAAAGATTCGATCAGTTTGGAAAATGTTGGACAGACACCATTATGGATGGTTGAAGGGATGGCCGAATACCTTTCTATTGGTAAAAAAGATGCTTTTACTTCCATGTGGATGCGTGATGCCATGTTGAACCGCGACATTCCTTCTTTAAAAGACTTAACCAATTCCAACAAATACTTTCCTTATCGTTATGGTCAGGCTTTTTGGACTTATATCGGTTCGCAATATGGTGATACCACTATTGTTCCTTTATTTAAGAATACAGCAAAATATGGCTACGAAAATGCCATTAGATACACTTTTGGTTACGACGACAAAACGCTGTCTGGTCTTTGGAAAAACTCCATAGATGCACATTACAAGCCGATGTTAAAAGCCGATAGTTCTCAGATTAAAATTACTGGTACTAAAATCATCGATAATAAGAATGCGGGAAACATGAACGTTGCCCCTGCCCTTAGTCCTGATGGAAAATACCTGGCTTTTATGTCTGAAAAAGATCTTTTTGGTATCGATCTGTTCCTTGCAGATGCAAAAACAGGACGTATCATCAGGAAATTAAGCAGTCAGATATCAAACGGCCACATTGATGATTTTAACTTTATCGAATCTGCCGGGGCATGGTCGCCCGATAGCAAACAGTTTGCCTTCAGTATTTTCAGTCAAGGTAAAAACCAGATGATGATCATCAACGTTGCTAATGGCACCACCGTTTCTCAAACTCCAATGGCACAGGTGCAACAATTTGGTAATTTAACCTGGTCGCCAAATGGAAAAGATATTGCATTTTCGGGCATGGTTGAAGGACAAAGTGATATTTTCTCTTATAATCTCGATTCCAAAGCAGTGACTCAGATTACAGATGATGTATATTCTGATTATGCACCGAGTTATTCTCCTGACGGTAAAAAATTAGTATTTTCATCAGATAGAGCTGCAATTCAGGCAAACGTAATCAACGCTGTATTACCCATTAACTTAGCAGTATATGATATTGCCTCTAAAACGGTGAGCAATCTTGATGTTTTCCCCGGAGCAAACAACTTAAACGCACAATTTTCTGCAAATAGTCAGAATATCTACTTCCTCTCAAACAGAGATGGTTTCAGAAACTTATATAAATACAATTTCACTGATAATACGGTTGATCAGTTAACCGATTATTTTACCGGTATCAGTGGAATTACCGAGTTTTCGCCAGCCATTTCGGTTTCCACAACAGATGATATTGTATATAGCTATTACCGTTACCAACGTTATACTTTATACAATGCCAAATTGAGCAGTTTCAAGGCTAAACGCATTGGTAACCGCGAAGAAAACTTCGATGCAGCAATCCTCCCTCCTATGGAAAATATAGGAGTAAACATCATCAATTCCAACCTGAACAACTTCGACCGATTCGAAAAAATCGTAGCCGATTCGATGAGAACGGTTCCATACAGACCAAAATTCAGATTAGATTACCTGGCAAACAGTGGTGTTGGCGTTTCTACCAGTCGTTTTGGAACAGGTGTTTCTGGGGGTATTGTGGGGATGTTCAGCGATATATTGGGTACCAATCAAATTATCGCGAATCTATCTGTCAATGGAGAAATTTATGATTTCGGTGGATTGGTAGGATACATTAATCAAAAAAGCAGGATCAACTGGGGAGCAGCCATTTCGCACATCCCTTATGTATCAGGATTTAGATCTTATGGCTATGAAGATATTCCAAATGGCGATAATAAAACCACCAAAGCACAGGTAGATAGAACGGATATCGTGAGAACTTTCGAAGACCAGTTTCAGGTTTTTGGCGCTTATCCATTTAGTAAAATACACCGTTTTGAATTGGGCGGAGCATTTTCGCATTACAGTTACCGTGTTGACAGATACAGCAATTATTACGATGCGAACGGTTATTATATCGGCTCAGACAAAAGCAGGGTTGCTAACGATGTTGCTGCAGATGCGATTGGTATTCCATTAAGTTCATTTACCCTTTATCAATTGAATGCCGGTTTTGTTGGTGATAATTCCATTTTTGGCTTAACAGGCCCACTTGATGGTTACAGATACCGTGTAAGCGGAGAAAAATACTTTGGCACTTATAATTTCGCAGGTGTTACAGCCGATCTACGTAAATATTGGAGAGCTAAGCCGGTAACTTTTGCCGTAAGAAGTTACAATACCTTAAGAATTGGTAAAGATGCTGACAGGCTTTATCCAATGTATGTGGGTTATCCTTACCTCATCCGGGGTTACGAATCGAACTCGATTTATAAAAATACGTCTGCGCAGTCATCAGAATCATTTGACATCAATCAATTGGCAGGTAGTAAAATTGCTGTCTTCAATTTTGAAGTCCGATTACCATTTACAGGTCCTAAAAAGTTGGCAGCAATACCATCTAAGTTATTATTTTCAGATCTCAACTTATTCTTTGATGCAGGTTTAGCCTGGACAAACGATACTAAAGTGAAGTTTAAAAGCGAGCCAACTTACACTACAGAGACTTTATTAGATAGCAAAGGCGCGCCAGTTTTAGATACCAAAGGAAATCCCGTTACCTATCAGGCTACAACAGAGCGTGTACCGGCAATGAGTGTTGGTATATCACTAAGGGTAAATGTTTTTGGTTACTTTGTATTGGAACCTTATTATGCGATCCCCTTTCAAAGAAAAGATGTTAAAACCGGAGTTTTCGGTTTAACTTTTGCCCCAGGGTGGTAGAGAGAGCTGAATTATTGGTTTACAGGTTAAGGGTTGGAAAGTTGAATATTGTAAAGTTGTATAAACTCACTTATTCTAAGTTAGCTCAGGTGGTTAATAAATGATACCCTACTTACTGTCCTTTAGCTCAATTATGCAACATAAAATTACTTACATAATTTTGAAGGGTTTGAAAGTTATATAAATTCAGATGTTCGCAGGTGGCTGAGTTGTTGAATAAATAATAACCTACTCATCCACATATAATCTTTTTTATAAGCTCAAATTACCTATATCAAGTTATTGTCAAATGCTTGAATGATTAAATATCCTAACGGAACTAATCATTCAAGCATTAATTTTATACATAACTTTTGCTTTCATTATAATTCTTTTATTTCTTACCTTATTACACCTTTATATGAGTTAAGATAAACTCGAGAAGGATAGCTTAACCTGGTTGGTGATATTTCTGTGTAAAAGAATATTTTCGAAATCAAGGCCTATAGTCAAATCAATCCAGTCAGGATTACAAGACCTCACCAAACGTTCTTTTTGCATACGTGTAAACCTGCTGATCGATTTAAAACGAATCAACGCCTGCGCTTCTGTTTTAAACTCTTCAAAATAAACCAAACGGGTTAATTGCTGTCCGCTATCAAAAAATAAGTTTGGCATCTGTTTGTAGAAATCCAGTGTCTTAATCAAATCAGAGCTCATGCCCACGTGCATACTTGTACGATTTCTGTCGGTAACGATATAAACAAACTTTTTCATCAATCTTGTATTTAAATTTTAAACTAAACTATTTAGTATATGTTCTTGCAATTCAAAATAATATTACTAACTTTATGAGCATAAAATTACTAACTATTTTAGTAATTCCAAATTTATTTTAAAATTTATTTTTATGTCGAATATTTCAAATAATTTAAAGTACCTCAGGAAGAAAAAAGGCCATACACAGCAGAATTTCGCTGATATTATGGAAATCAAAAGATCGCTTATCGGCGCTTATGAGGAAGACCGGGCGGAACCTAAATATGATTTACTAAAAAAAATAGCAGAATATTTTGATCTGACCATCGACGAGTTCATTAATGAGAAAATATCCGACAGCTGGAAACCGAAGCCAAAAAGCCAGGGCTCCAACCTCCGCGTACTCAGCATTTCAGTAGATCAGAACGACCGTGAGAACATCGAACTGGTTCCTGTGAAAGCAAGTGCGGGTTATTTAAACGGCTTCTCCGATCCACAGTACATTAGCGATCTTCCTAAATTCCAGCTTCCTTTAGCTGCTTTGAGGCAGGGTACATTCAGGGCCTTTGAGATTATGGGCGATAGTATGTTACCTGTTCAGCCAGGCAGTGTGATTATCGGTGAATATTTAGACAACTGGAACGAAGTAAAAACAGGAGAAACTTACATCGTCATCAGTAAAAACGAAGGTGTAGTATATAAAAGGGCTGGCAACCGTTTCAGAGAAAATAAAGATTTGAAATTAATATCTGATAATAAGGTGTACGATCCTTATACTATTGCGGCAGAAGATATTCTCGAAATCTGGAAGGCAAAAGCCTATATATCAACCTCATTACCAGAGCCAACACCAGATCCAACTATGGAAACGCTGACGCAAATGATGGCCCAGATGCAGAAATCTATTTCGCAGTTAAATAAAAATTAACATTTTTTAACAAGAGCCGATTAAACCGTTTGCGTTTTTATGTATCTATTAATTCAACAAACACATAAAAAAACATAACATGAAAAAGGCAATTTTAACAATCGCAATTGCAGTAATGGGTTTAACCGCTGCATTTGCTCAAGACACAACAAAGCATGCCAGAAGGCCAATGCCAAAAATGACTGCAGAACAAAGGGCAGACAAAGTAACCGCAAGATTGGAAAAACAGTTAAGCTTAACCGCCGATCAGAAAACTAAAATCTATGCCATTGAGTTGGAAAACGCAAAGAAAATGGATACCTGGAGATCTGCTGATAAAGGCGATAGGAAAGGCAAGATGGAAGAACGTAAAGCAGCAATGGATGAACAAAAAGCTAAAATAGATGCTGTTTTAACTGCAGATCAAAAAACAAAAATGGATGCTTTCCGTGCCGAAGCCAGAGAAAAAGGAGAGAAAATGAGAAAAGGAATGGGCAGAGGAAATAAAGATAAAGCACCTGTAGTTTCTAATCCACCTGCACAAGGATAGATAAATAAAGAGTAATTAATTAATTTTCAAAAGCGTTCTGGTTATCCAGGACGCTTTTTTTATACTCAAATGATTATTTTTTAACTGCAGAGATGATCAAAAACATGGGGCGCCTTAGTTCATTTTTCATTTCAGGGATTTCCGACAAGCTCAATTCGCTGGGCGTTGGTTCTACCAGGGCTTTGATTTCAAAACCGTTATTAAGTAAACTGCTTATATAGGAGGTTAATGTCCTATGATATTTCACCACATCTGCTCCCAAAAAATTGGCCGTACGTTTGCCTTCCATAAAATAATCATCAAGTGGCCAGTGCATCGGTTTTCCCTCTGTATCATAACTCCAATCCTGTTTGCCTTGAGCAGTAAATATGGGATGTTCAACAGAAAAAACAAAAACGCCGCCTTTTACAAGACTTTTATTTATTTGGCGGGATATTTCTTCAAATGAGGCTAAGTAATGAAAAGAAAGCGAACTGATTACAATATCATAGGCCTCCTCTTTAAAATTAAAATCTTCTATCGCACACAATTGATAATCTATTTTTGGCGAGGAATTGATCTCAATTGCCTTTTTTAGCATATTTTCGGATAAATCAATCGCCACAACTGATTTTGCGCCATGATCAACCGCATATTTGGCATGCCAGCCAAAGCCACAACCCAGATCCAGCACAATTTTGTTTTCAAAATCAGGGAAAAGGCTTCTGAGGATATGCCATTCTCCAGCCCCTTCCAAACCATTTATTGAACGGTTCATTAAACTATACTGTTTAAAAAACTCGCTGTCATCATATTTATTTTCACGCATAACAACACAAATTTATCAATTCTAAACCAGATATGGCCTTTACCAACTGTAAACTATCTGTGTCATTTTTTTTGAAAGATTTATATTTTATGCTTTCTCTTTATTTACTTTTGACCGATGAGCAAAATTGAACAGTTTCTTAACGGCAAACTTCAGGAGCGGAAGGAAAACCTTTCCATCAGAAATTTATCAACCAGCATCCCTCCTGTTGATTTTTGTTCAAATGATTATTTAGGTTTTGCCAGATCAGCCGGGTTAAAAAAACTGATCGAAGATCATATAGCAAAGATTCCTCATTATTTAAATGGTGCAGGAGGTTCGAGGTTGCTCAGCGGCAATACCGCATATACTGAAGAAACCGAACAGTTTATTGCCGATTTCCACCTGGCAGAGAGTGGCTTGATTTTCAACTCCGGTTACGATGCAAATATAGGCTTGCTGTCGAGCGTTCCGCAACGTGGCGATACCATTATTACCGATGAGCTGATTCATGCCAGTATTATAGACGGCTGTCGTTTAAATCATGCCACCCGCTACAAATTTCTTCATAACAACATTAAAGACCTCGAAACAAAACTTCATCTGGCAAAAGGAAACATTTTCGTAGTGATAGAAAGTGTATATTCTATGGATGGCGATATTGCCCCGCTGATCGAAATAGCAAACCTTTGCGAACAGTACCAGGCCAGTTTAATCGTGGATGAGGCACATGCCACAGGTATTTTTGGCGACAAAGGGCAAGGATTAGTCAACCAGTTAAACCTAAGGGAAAAGGTATTCGCACGTATTATTACATTCGGCAAGGCGATGGGCGTACATGGAGCCATTATATTGGGCAGTAAAAGCCTGCGCCATTATCTGATCAATTTTGCAAGGTCTTTCATTTATACTACAGCATCGCCAATTCATAACATTGTAGCCATTAAATCAGCTTACCAGTTTTTGATTAACATAGATCACCAGCTCATTCATCAAAAAATTGCATTGTTCAGAAAAACAATAAAAGAACAAAATATCCATGCACTCGATAGCAAAAGCGCCATTCAGGGAGTAATTTTTTCTTCAAATGAAACCACCAAACAGGTCGCAACTACATTACAAAGTAAAGGTTTTGATGTTAGGGCTATATTAAGTCCAACCGTAGCTTTAGGCAAAGAAAGGCTGAGGATTTGCCTGCACACTTTTAATACCGACGATGAAATTATTTCGTTGGTTAAACACCTTAAAGAATTAAATTAAATGGCAATGTATTTTATAACGGGAATAGGAACAGGAATAGGAAAAACTTTAATCAGCGCCATCCTAACCGAGAAATTAAAGGCTGATTATTGGAAACCGATACAATCTGGAGATTTAGATACCAGCGATAGTATCACAATCAAAAGTTTAATCAGTAACGAAAAAACAATCATCCATCCTGAAAGCTATCGGTTAACACAACCTTTATCGCCACATTTATCGGCCATGCTTGATGGAATAGAGATTGATCTCGATAAAATAAATATCCCTGCAACTGATAATCATTTAATTATTGAAGGTGCCGGTGGTTTAATGGTTCCACTAAATGAAAACGAACTGATTATTGACCTGATTAAAAAATTAAATGCAGAAGCAATATTGGTCTCTCAAAATTATCTGGGCAGCATTAATCACACCCTTTTATCGCTTAATTTGCTTAAACAATACGAAATTCCGGTAAAGGGAATCGTTTTTAATGGTGATGAAAATCAGGAGACCGAAAGGTATATTCAACAATATGGAAAAGTAAAAAGCCTGGGGCATGTACCTAACTTAAACCTTATTAATAAAGAAAATATAGTAGCAGCAGGCGAAAACTTATTTATTTAAATTTATTAGTTTCTAAGCTAGAAAGTGTCTGTACCATTAAAACGTATACTTTTCGTTATCAGGCATAGTTTCTTCTTAAGGAACAATAAATATTAACGAAATCAAAGGAGATAAATTATTTAGAAAAATCGTCATTTCTACCGTAGTGGAGAATCTTTTAACATTGTTCAAAGATTTCTCCATTCCGCTATGCTCCAGTCGAAATGACGATCGATTTTTTGTATCTGTTCTTGAAGTTCTCTCGAAAAAATTGATTCTAGAAATTACAGCTCTTGTTCCTAATTCACCGAAAAACTATTATCACTTTTCATTTTATCCGGTGTATGCGGATTTCCCATCACCACTTTTGATAATTTTTTATTCGTTTTCAACTCAATTTTCACCTGTTGACTCCCTTTTTCCCATACACCAATGGTGCTATGGTTCTTTTCAACTGAACCATCCTCAAAAGTCAAGGTTAAATCGATAGGCAAAGGTTTAATGCTCTTGTTTTCAACAGTAACGGTATAACCACCTGAAGTTTTATCAACAGCTTTTATCGCCATATCTGTTACGCCACCTTCAAAAAACCAGGCTTTCCAGAACCAGTTTAAATTTTTTCCACTACCTTCATTTATGCTGTTAAAGAAATCGTAAGGCATAGGATGTTTACCGTTCCAGTTTTTAATATAAGTATGTAAAGCTTTGGTAAACAACTCATCACCCAAATAATCTTTAATAAACAGATAAGCTAGTCCAGGCTTAGGATAAGAATTGGTAAAAGAACCCGATCCTTTTAAATCTGGTGTTAGCGTCATAATTGGCGTATCGTCTTTTCCACCTGAAGAAGAAGCTGTAGGTTGAATACCATATTCATCAACAATGGTTGGATCAATGATTGGAGAAATTAACCACTCGCCTATTGTTGCCCAGCCCTCATCCATCCAGCCATATTTGGTTTCATTTATGCCCATGTAAAAAGGGAACATAGTATGGAAGATTTCGTGATCGGTTAAGGTAATGGCATCTGTACGATTATCAACCGGGTTATCATTCACCATCATCGGGTATTCCATCTGGTCTAAACCATCAAAAATGGTTTCGTGGTTATATGGATAAGGCCATTTCGGAAAAGTATAACTCATGGCTTCTACCGTTTTACGGGCAAAATCAATTACCTCATAATAATCTTTATGTTTTGGATTAAAAACAGCATCCACACGGGTTCTTCTTTTCGTTTTAGGATCAACAACCAAACTGCTCGATTTCCACAGGTAATGATCACTCAGGGCAAATACAAAATCGGTGACATTTTTGGCTTCAAACTTAAATGTATTAAAAGCATTTGGTTGTGTTACTTTTTTATCAGCAAGATCTTTATCCGTAATTACATCAATAATGGCATCGTTTTTTTCAGCAGATAACATTCTCGACACCACATCTTTCTGAAAAACTTCCGAAGGATTTTTCAGATCGCCGGTTGCCCAAACACCATACCCGCCAGGGACCGTAATGGATGCATTAAACTGATCGAAATCGTTATAAAACTCCTCGGCACCCGTGTAAGGATATTTATTCCAGCCATCAACATCATCGTATACGGCAATGCGCGGAAAGAAATAAGCTACAAAATGCGAACCTTCATCTACCTGACCAGTACGCATGTGTGAACCTTTATTTAAAGTATAACTATAATCAATTAGAAAACTGATGGTTTTACCAGGCAAAATAGCAGGAACGTTTACCGTCATATTGGTACCGTCTATTTTAAAATCTGTAACCGGTTTTCCATTTGCGGCCATCTTCCCGATCGCTACGCCATCACCCAAATCAGACTCTGCGAATTTTGATTTTCTCGGCGTACCCTTTTTATATAGGTTTGGATAAAGCTTAAACCAAATTTCCTTCAAGGTATCAGGACTATTATTGGTATAAGTTACCTGCACCTTACCTTTTAACAACCTGCTGGTAGGATTGAAATCTACATTCAGATCATATTTTGAAGTATTTTGCCAATAGTTTTTGCCAGGTTTTCCGTTTGCATTCCTGGTTTCCTTTTGATAGGTTTTCTGAAACTCAGGCGCTATCGGTAAAGTTGTTTGCGCCCTAGCATAAACCGCACTAAACAACAATAGACTTAATATTTTAATAGATTTCATTTTTTGAGCTTAGGGTTTAGCGCAATGCGCATAGCGTTCAACATTAGTTAACCGATTTAAACAATTAACCGATTAACCATTCTACTTACCAAATTTCATTTTCAACTGCTCTAACATATCATTATTGATCGGTTGTGCAGGTTTTTCTGGTTTAGGCTGTGGTTTTGGTTGATAGGCAGGTTTATTTCCCGGTGGATTGCTTTGCGGCTTTGCAGTCTTGTTTTGGTTTTTCTTAGCATTAAACTTTGCCCACTCCTCATCCAGTTTCTTTTTTGTGTACAAAGGAAAATCACCCTGTTTCATCCATGCATAATAACTAGGCTCCACAGAAAATACCTGATGAGTAGTTTTGCCTTTGTGTTTACCAAAATTGAAACACACTTCATCGTTATCGTTATACACCAAGCGACCAGCAAAATCTACCGGTTTATTGATATTGGTAAAAATATGCAACGCATCAACATCGTTCACCACCGGAATGCTTTTTACACCTTGTTTGCTCTCAAATTCGGTTTCTTTGTACATTTCCAATTGACCAAGTAACACCTTGTAAGTGGCAATTACATCGGCTTCAGCAGCGTGTGCATTAATCAGGTCTTCCTGGCAATAAAATTTATAGGCTGCTTTTAAAGTACGTTGTTCCATCTGGTGGAAAATATTCTGCACATCAACAAACTTGCGGTTATTCATGTCGAAATCAACTTCAGCCCTTAAAAATTCTTCTAAAAGCATCGGGATATCAAATTTATTCGAATTGTATCCGGCGAGGTCGCTATCTCCTATAAACTCGGCAATTTCTGCTGCAAGGACTTTAAAAGTAGGCTCATTTGCAATGTCTTCATCGTAAATACCATGTATTAATGATGTTTGCAAAGGAATAGGCATTTCGGGGTTTACACGCCATGTTTTAACAATTTCGGTACCATCTGGCATGGCTTTTAAAATGGCAATTTCTACTATTCTATCAGCTCCGACATTTATCCCTGTAGCTTCTAGATCAAAAAAGGCTAAAGGGCGTTTTAAATTTAATTTCATTTTGTAAGATGTGAGATTGGCGACATTTAGATTTGAATCGGAATGTCAAATTCTTTTTTTCAAAAGTGCTAAAAAGGTTTCATTAGTTCTCTAAAACCCCTTTATTAATTTATAAATTTAATTGTCAAATTATTTCAGAATGTTAGTTTCTAGCATTAAATTGCGCCAATTTATATACGCTCAAATGAATAAGACGCTAAGTTTACTGTTTCTATTAATTCTATCATTAACGACTCAAGCTCAAAACTTTAACTATGGGGCCATTACCCATGATGATTATCAGTTCGACAGAAAAACACTCGACAGCAACGCCAATGCTATTGTTTTAAAAGAATTTGGTACGGCCTCGATCCAGATAGACGACAATACCCATAGCCTGGTTTTAATTTTTGAACACCACGTAAAAATCAAAATTTACAACAAAGAAGGTTTTAAGGAAGCCAATATCGTAATTCCAACTTATAAAGACAGTAACCGTGAAGAAACGATAAGCGATTTAAAAGCATCAACCTTTAATTACGTCGATAACAACTTTGTGGAATCGGTGATGGATAAAAAAGCTGTTTTTACAGAAAACAGGTCGAAATATACCCGCCTGACTAAATTTACCCTTCCTAATTTGAAAGAAGGATCGGTAATTGAGTACAGTTATATTTTAAGATCTCCGAACCTGTTTAATTATAAAACATGGGAGTTTCAGGGTGATATTCCAAAAGTATCCAGTGAATATGTTGCGTATATCCCAGGCATTTACAATTACAATGTTTCCTTACGTGGTTTTCAGAAACTAACGGATCAGAAATCGGAGCTCAGTAAAGAATGTTTGCGTCTATCAGGCGTTGCAATCGACTGCTCGAAGATGACTTACCTGATGAAAAACATCCCGGCATTTATAGAGGAAGATAACATGACAGCTCCAAGTAATTTTAAATCAGCTATTTATTTCGAACTTTCTGATGTACAGAATATCAATGGTGGAAAAACTTTTTATACCAAAACCTGGAAAGATGTTGACTATGAACTTTCTAATTACAAAACGCTGGGCGACCAGATGAAAAGAAAGGATATTTTTAAAGAGCTTATTCCAACCATTACCAAGGGCAGTACAGACGATCTTGAAAAAGCTAAAGCCATTTATAATTACATTAAAAAACAGATCAAGTGGAATAATTATTACGGGGTATATTCAGAAGATAATATAAAAAAGTCACTTGATAACAGATCGGGCAATGTAGCAGATGTTAACCTGAGTTTGATTGCTGCACTTTCTGCAGCTAACCTTGATGCTGAAGCCGTGCTCTTATCTACACGTGATAATGGAACCGTAAATAAACTTTATCCGGTAATGAGCGATTTTAACTATTTAGTTGCCAAGGTAAATATTGGCGATAAAAGTTATTTATTAGACGCCACTGAACCGCTTCTGCCCTTCGCTTTGTTACCTTTAAGATGTATCAATGATCAGGGCAGGGTAATCAACCTGAAAAAACCATCATATTGGATCGATTTAAAAGCCAGCCAAAAATCTACAACTAATTATGTCCTGACCGGAAAAATGACCACTGATGGGAAAATTGTTGGAACGTTGCTAACGCATAGCATGGGTTACGCAGCTTATGCAAAAAGAAAAGATATTTCGCGTTACAACTCTCCTGATGAATATGTAGAGAAACTGGATGAGCGTTTAACCAGGATAAAAATACTGGAGCACAGCATTTCTAACTTAGATAGCGTAGAAAATGCTTTGACAGAAAAATATGAAATTGAATTTACAGTGAATGATGGATCGAACAACAAACAATTTTATTTTAGTCCGTTTTTTATTAACCCCATTTCGAAAAATCCGTTTAACCTAAACGAACGCACTTATCCTGTTGATTTAGGTGCAGCATCAGATGAACGCATCGTCATCAATGTAACATTACCTGAAAAGTACGAACTATTAGAAAAACCTAAAGATATGGCCATCGGTTTACCCAACGCTGGTGGAAAATATTTATTACAAACGGGTTTACAGGATAACACGATTTCGGTTAGCCAAATTATGCAACTTAACAATGCCATTTATCAGGCAGATGAATACCTTTACCTAAAAGAATTTTATAGTAAAATTATTCAAAACCAAAAAACTGAGTTTTTACTAAAAAAAGCAAATTAGATGAAATTTTTATTCACGGTGGCATTTTTGCTTTTCATCTCTGTTATTGGGTATGCCCAGGATAATTACGATGTTGATTTAATACCAGCGAGCCTGCGTAACCGTGCCAATGCCTGTATCCGTAACCAGGAAACCGTAATCGATATGCGTACGCCTGATAATGTGATGTTGAGCGTTAAAAAGGCCATCACCGTATTTAACCAAAATGGTGAAGATGAAGCCCGGTTGGTGATCTACTATGATAAAAATATATCAATTAAAGGAATTAAGGGCGAAGTGTACAACAGCATAGGCCTTGCGGTCACTAAGTTTAACCAAAGCAATTTTGCAGATGTGAGTGCGGCCGATGGTTTCTCTCTTTTTGTGGATAGCCGTGTGAAACATTACCTTCCTTCGGTAAACGAATATCCTTACACGGTGGTTTACAACTACGAAATCAGGAATAAACAAAACCTCATTATTCCCGACTGGACGCCCAAGCCTGCCGACGATGTTTCAGTGGAAAAAAGCAGTTATACCTTCATCTGCAAACCTACTGATCAGACAAGGGTAAAAACCCAAAACTATAACGGAACACCAGAAGTAATCACAGATGAAAAGCAGAAAAAAACCATCTGGAAGGTAAATAATATATTAGCCGTTAGAACTGAGCCTTACAGTCCTGCTCATGAAACTTATGCCACCAGCATACAAATTGCCCCACTCGATTTTTACTATTATAACCATAAAGGAAATTACACCAACTGGCAAGAACTAGGCAAATGGATTTACGACGATTTATTAAAAGAGCGTAAAACATTGCCACCTGCAACGGTTCAAATGGTGAAAGATTTAGTTAAAAACGAAAAAACAGATAAAGATAAAGCACGGAAAATTTACCAATACCTGCAGGACAAAACCAGGTACATCAGTGTGCAGATCGGCATTGGTGGTTTTCAGCCCATTGCTGCCAGCGAGGTAGACCGCCTGGGTTATGGCGATTGTAAAGCATTGGTAAACTACATGCAAAGCTTGTTGAGTGCTGCCGATATAGAATCGCATTATTGTGTAGTGGAGGCTGGTTCAGAAAAAAAGAGCATGGATCCGAAATATGCAAGTATGGTGCAGGGTAACCACATTATTCTCTGCATGCCTTTAAAAGGCGATACCACCTGGCTGGAATGTACCAGTCAGAAAATTCCATTTGGCTTTTTAAGCGATTTTACCGACGACCGGCTGGTACTGGCCTGTACGCCTGAAGGAGGAAAATTGTTGCATACCCCAAAATTAACCACTGCCGAGAACCTGCAGATCCGCAAAGCAAACCTCATTATCGAGGCCGATGGAAACATTACCGGGAAAATGAATACGGTTTACGAAGGTTCACAATACGAAAATCAGGAAGAATTGATCGGTAAATCCATCACCGAACAACATAAACTACTTAAAGAAACCTACAATATTGATAATATAGATTTTGAAACGGTGGCATTTGCACAGAAAAAAGATATGGCACCTAAATTAACGGAAGAAATTACCCTTAATATCCGCAATTATGCGCCTGTTAATGGCAACAAAATGTTTTTACAGCTTAATACCTTTAACATCAAAAAATCAATCCCCGAAATAAAAAACAGAATATTGCCTGTATACATTAACCGTGGTTATACCGATGAGGATACGATTGTATATACCCTACCTGATAATGTAGATACCACATTAATTATAGGACAGGATAAAACTTTTAAAAGTGATTTTGGGCAATATGTTTGTAAAACATCTATAGAAGGCAAAAAATTAACATACTATAGAAAGTTTATTTTAAACGATGGAACGTTTCCTGCGGAAAAATATGCCGACTTTTCGAAATTTATTAACGATGTAAATTCAGCTGATTATTTAAAACTAGCGCTTAGTTTGAAGAAATAGCTCGTTGGTTCATTAGCCATTGGTTAGCATAATGCTAAAACAACTTGTAAAGAGACCATATTCGACTCCGCTCGGGGTGACAAAATCAATCTGCGGCCCTTTTCTGCGGAATCTACGGGAAACAAAACACCCTTAGCTTAAGAAAATAATCCCCAAACCAATGCCAATAATCATGATGAGGTACATTAAGATTTCTGTAGAAGCAAATCTCTTGTATTTTGTCCAGAAGGAATAATCATTTTCTTGGTCGGCCATTTTTTTAATCTATTCGGCAAAAATAGCTAAATAGATTTAATTATTGGGTTGATAAGTAGTAATCTCTTTCGCCATACCTTTAAAAAGCACAATGTGAAAAGGCCACATGGCGTACCAATATATCCGGCCCCATAAACCTTTTGGCCTGAAAGTAGCTATTTGCGACAGGAATGCCTTGCCATGAAATTCAATCAGTTTTAATTCGAGCCAGGCCTCACCCGGCACTTTCATTTCTGCGTACAACAACAGTCTTTTAGCTTTTTTATCGGCAAGTAAAACCCGCCAAAAATCCAGTACATCACCAGCCTGAAGATCAGTATTGCTGGTTCTCCCCCTGCGCGTTCCTACCCCTCCAAACATTTTATCCAAAAATCCGCGTAAATGCCAAAGCCAATCCATAAAATACCAACCCCTATTACCACCAATGCTCCAGATATTCTCAAAAACTTCCTCCGCTTTACGTTCAAAAGGCATTTTAACTTTATATTGTAGGGTACCATTTTGTGGCACCTTAATCTGGTCCATAAAATTTGAATGGAGATAACCACGGTTCAAAGCATCTTTCCAGCTCGAAACAATGGAATTCTGGTCGATTTTTTCGAAGGCAAGATGTAATGATTCAGCGTAACTTAAACAATCGCGTGGCACCACTTGCTGGATGCGGTTATCTTTACATATCACTTCATTTTTCATGCTATCCACCAAACTTCTCGCGAGCGAATAAGGCACGGGTGTAATCATGTTTAGCCAAAGTGAAGATAACCTTGGCGTTAAAACAGGAACAGTCACAATCCATCTCTTTAAACCCCGTTCTTTTGCATAGCCCAAAAGCATTTCTTTATAGGTCAATATATCAGGTCCTCCGATATCGAAAGTTTGATTATAAGCTTTATCATTGTGCAGTACACCGATCAGATAAGCTAAAACATCGCGTATGCCAATTGGCTGACAGCGTGTTTCCACCCATTTTGGTGTAATCATGAAAGGAATTTTCTCCGTTAAATCGCGTATAATTTCGAATGAGGCACTTCCAGAGCCAATAATAATGGCTGCCCTTAAAATGGTACAGGCTTTTCCTGATGATTTAAGTTCTTCTTCAACTGCTAACCTCGATCCCAAATGTTTAGATAAATGTTCATCGTTGGCAATGCCGGTTAAATAGACAATCTGCTTACAATTTGTCTTTTTAACAGCTTCAGAAAAATTTTCTGAAGAGGCTTTCTCCATATCCGAAAATCCGGTCTGGCTGGATGACATGGAATGCACCAGGTAATAAGCGGCATCTATATCTTCAGGAATTTCATTTAAGGTATCAGCTTCAAGCAAATCACCGGTAATAATTTTTACCTGATCGCTTAATTCAGATTCGGAAATGAACCGACGCTTATCCCTAACCATACAAATAATTTCATGCTTTTCTTCCAGTAGAAGCGGAAGCAATCTTGTACCGATATAGCCATTTGCACCAGTTAATAAAATTTTCATAGTCCGGGATTTAAGAGATAACACTAAATAAATGGCTTTGTTAGCTTAATTCTCTGAATAAAAAGAAATTCACATTCTTCAAAGCTATATAATCAGGGCTTTAGTCACGAGAGTGTAAAACAACCTGTATTTTTAACACTACAAAATAGATGTGGGCAACATTTAAGTAAAATCACCGTATAAATAGCTCAATATCAAACTAAACCAAACTGAATGAAGAGACACATCCTGGGCATTGCTACGATTTTATTAGCGGGTATGAGCATTGTCGGAACAAGTTGGAAAGCCGTGGAGCTTCCACACTCACAACAAGAAGCAGTTAGAGCCATAGCTGCAGATAGCCTATACAATCAATTCATTTTAAACATTTATCATCAGGTACATTTAGATTCTGCCGGACTAAGTGAACAGGTTTTCGAAAAGGCATTAACCGGATTTTACAACATGAAATATTCGGGTTTACTACATGCCAAATCCATCTTAACCATTGCCGATTTTGACCAGGAAAGCTGTAAAAAGCGCCTTTATATCATCGATCTGGCTAACAGGAAACTGCTAATGAACACCTGGGTAGCCCATGGCCAAAACAGCGGTGGCGATAAACCTTCATCTTTCTCTAATAACATCAACTCCAACCAGAGCAGTTTGGGCTTCTATTTAACCGGCGAAATTTATAATGGTAAACATGGTCGTTCGCTCAAATTGGATGGCATGGATCAGGGTTTTAATAGCAATGCAAGGGAAAGATCAATTGTGGTGCATGGAGCAAGTTACGTAAGCCAGCAAAGTATAGATCAATTGGGTAGATTGGGCAGAAGTCAGGGTTGTCCGGCAGTTGCTGCTAAACTGGCCGATCAGGTGATCAATACCATTTCAGACAGAACAGTACTTTTTATCAATAATTCAGACCAGCAATATAACTCTGCGTTTTTAAATGAAACGCTGGCTGCAAGTGTAGTTCTTAATCAAGAACAGCTCTTCGCTGCGCAGGTGGATTAATGCAATTTGATATTTTTCGCATTGAGGTTTTTAGGAAGCATTCGGATAAACAGGGATTTGCTGCCCGACAGTAAGTCCCACACCCAACGATTACTGTCTACACCTTTTTCGCCGCAATCTACAATTTCGGCCCTTTTAAGTAGCTTTTTAACCAAAACCTGAATCCATTTTACCCTAACAATGCGGTTAAAATTTAAGCCCAGGTAATCGCAATACACGTGAACAAGAATTTCTACAATAAGCGAATCGTTTGAAATGGCAAGCGCCTTGCCAAAATGTTGATTATAATCTGCTTTAATTACATCAACCATCAGGTTAAACCGGCTATCGGCTTTGCCATCAAGAAATTGCCAGAGTGCTGCATTGCTATACACCCGGATGAGCTGTGGTTCTAGTTCCACTTTTATCTTACTTCCCAGCAGATCATAAATTTTGTCCATTAATAAAAATCAATTGTAGCGGTTAGATCGATGTATTACCGAATTGTTAATCAATTTGATATAAAAATTATCAACACAGATCATGGACAAACTTAGCAGGTATTTGTTTTTAAAAAAGAGCATTAAATGGCATTGTGAGTAATTTTTTTAAGCTATTGCCATTATTTTGAGCATCTTTGGGGTTGAAAAGATAAGCCCATTCATGAAGATTGTAATTGCAGAAAAGCCCTCTGTTGGTCGTGAACTTGCTAAAGTTTTCGGAGCAACCACCAGAAAAGATGGATACATTGAAGGTAAAGGATATTCTTTTACCTGGGCATTTGGGCATTTATTACAATTGGCACCACCGCAAGATTATGGCTTTATCGGTTGGCGGAAACAGCATTTACCTATGCTGCCGCAAAAATTCAAACTTGCCATACGAAAAATTAAAACAAAAGATGGTTTTGTAGAAGATCCTGCAGTAAGGAAACAACTAGATACCATTAAAAAACTTTTTGACGAGGCTACCGAAATTATTGTGGCAACGGATGCCGGGCGTGAGGGCGAATTAATCTTTAGGTACATTTACTACTACTTAAAGTGTAAAAAGCCTTTTAAGCGCCTTTGGATCTCCTCACAAACAGATGAAGCGATAAAAGATGGATTTAGAAACCTAAAACCCGGTACCGATTACGATACTTTGTTTAATTCTGCACATTGCCGTTCAGAATCTGATTGGTTGGTGGGGATGAATGCCACACAAGCTTTAAGTATTTCTGCTGGAAACCGAACAGTACTTTCTTTAGGAAGGGTACAAACACCTACCCTGGCGATGATTTGCGCCCGCTTTTTAGAGATTAAAAACTTTGTGCCTCAAACTTATTACCAGATCAGCATCTTGCTTACTAAAGATGAGCAAGCTTTTAAAGCGGTTTCTACCTCCAATTATAAAGATAAAGAAGAAGTAGAAAAGTTATTTGCACTGGTAGAAGATGTGGCCTCTGGTTTCCCTACGGGCGGTAACATTACAGCGGTTGAAGCAAAACCAAGAAAAGAACCACCACCGCTATTGCACGATTTAAGTAGCTTGCAACAGGAAGCCAATAAGAAAAAGGGATATACCGCCGACCAGACGCTTAATATTTTGCAGAACCTTTACGAAAGTAAACTGGTTTCTTATCCACGTACCGGATCGCGTTATATTGGAGATGATGTTTTTGCAGGCGTTCCGGATCTGATTACAAAATTTACAGATCATCCCGATTTTGGAAAACAGGCTCAGTTTTTACAGACAGTTACACTTAACAAACGGAGTGTTAATGCAAAGAAAGTAACCGATCACCATGCTGTTTTACCTACTGGCGAACAGGCTTATGGCCTAAGTCCGGATAAACAGGCTGTATATGACATGGTTGTAGGCCGGATGATTGAAGCTTTCCATCAGGAATGTTTAAAAGAACTCACCAAAATCACCATACAATCGGGACTTACCTTTGTTGCCAATGGAACAGTAATCCGCTCTGCAGGCTGGAGAGCTGTTTTTAATGATCCGGAAGACGATAAAAAAGACGAAGATAATGCTGCGTTACCCAAAGTTGCAGTTGGCGAACTGTTACCTATTACAGAAAAATCACTTTTAGAGAAACAGACCAAGCCAAAACCGATGTATAATGAGGCATCGTTGTTAAAAGCACTCGAAACCTGTGGTAAAGAAATTGAAGATGAAGAGCTACGTTACGCCATGAAAGACAGTGGTTTAGGCACTCCGGCTACACGTGCATCCATTATCGAAACTTTAATTACGAGAGAATACATTACCAGAGAAAAAAGAAATCTGGTGCCTACCAATAAGGGTTTGGCCGTTTATGAGGTAGTTAAAGATAAACAGATTGCTCAGGCCGAACTTACCGGACAATGGGAAAAAAGGCTGGAAGAGATCAGATCTGGATCTTCGGTAAAAGATTTTAAATCAGAAATAACTGAATATACCAAAACAATTACCCACGAACTGTTAATAGCAGGTGCAAGTATATCTGGCAAACTTGAAGAAGAAAAGAAACTCGAAAAGGCTTAATTAAAAACACTGTTGATTACCTGTTGAAGAGAATCGCCCATTTTTTCATCTTTTTGAACAAAACCAACGGCACCGGCTTCTAAAAAATCTTGCTCCAGCAGATCTTTATCATTGCCACTGAACATACAAATTTTTATATCAGGCTGGATCGTTAAAATCTCTCTTATGGTATCCGGATTACTATCCCCTTGTGGCATGTTAATATCCAGAAGTAAAAAGTCTATCGATTCTTCTTTTAGGTAATTTATGGTATCAGATAAATTCTTGGTTTCAGAAATATTCGGTGAAACAACGTAATTGCTAAACAAACGCTTCATTACAAGCCTCATCATATCGCTATCATCAGCGATGAGAATTTTAATAGTTTCAGTCATGAATAATTAATATAGTAAGCCGCATACAATATTTACCGGCATAAATATTTTCAAAAAATCTATATATTTAAAAAACCAAGAATTACAAATTAAATCTGGGATGATTAAACGTAAAAATAATAATTTTATTCAGCTCTTCCCCGTATTAAAGGTAACAGTTTTATAACTATAGGTCCATAAATTCCCAGGCGCTATGATAAGCATTCAATTTTTCTGCATATTGAATAAATGATGCATAGAATTTAGATTTTGAGAGCGTAGAACTGTCGCCAACAATCACTAGTTTTTTTCGGGCCCTCGTCATGGCTACGTTCATCCTTCTTGTATCCGATAAAAAGCCAATGCTTCCTTCACCGTTACTTCTGGTTAAACTAATGTATACCACATCACGTTCCTGCCCCTGAAAACTATCGATGGTATTTACAGCAATTTTATCCAGGTGCGGAATCAATATTTCATTTTCCTGTACCAATGCTTTTAAAATCTGTACCTGCTGTTTGTAAGGAGAAACAATGGCGACAGATGGAAAACTCCCTAAAGGTTGAGCCGTTAAATTACTCACCAGGTGTGTTAAATGTTTGACCAAAAATGCAGCCTCATCAGGGTTGGTGGTGCTTGTTCCATCTAATTTTTCATCATAACTGCAACCTGCCGTATCAATAAACTGTATGGGTTGATCTCCCGCAAACAATACATGATCAGCCACTGAGCGATGCGCCTTTAACTCATTATTATAGAATACCAGAGAGGAATAACCCATAATATCTTTATTCATCCTGTATTGTTCCTTAAGCAACACAACAGCCTCTGGATGAAGATTTATAGCTTTTTCAAGTAAAGTATTACTCAATCCATTTCTTGCTGCTTCATTTGATTTTATCGTTGGAGAAAGCTGGAAGTGATCTCCTGCCAAAATCACTTTTTGCGCTTTCAAAATAGGGATCCAGCAGGCCGGTTCTAAGGCTTGTCCAGCTTCATCGATAATGATGGTATTGTATTTTAAGTTTCTAACAGTATAATGATTCGCGCCTACCAAAGTAGCGGTAATAATCTGCGCTTTGGTAAACAGGTTATCCATAATATACTGTTCTGTTTTTTCTACTTCTTTTCCAATTTTATGGGCTTCATCGAACAGGGCTTTGCGTTGCTCACGTTCTGCCTTACCAAAGCTGCGTTTGTATTTATGAGCCATGTTTTTATACTCACTGGCCTGCTTTTTTAACGCTTTAATGGTTTTCATTTCGGGATGATCTGCCATTTGATGATCGAGCGTAGCCGCAAGCAATCTTTCCGAAACTCTTGCAGGATTGCCTACCCTGATTACTTTTAAACCTTCAGCAGCCAGTTTTTCCGTTAATAGATCAACTGCAGTATTGCTTGGCGCCACAACCAGTATCTTTTGATCACTATGTTTTGCAAGCGATTTGATGGCGTGTACAAGCGTTGTGGTTTTTCCTGTTCCCGGAGGACCATGGACTACGGCTAAATGATCAGCCGAAACAATTTTATTTACAGCCAACTGTTGCGAATCGTTTAAGGTATTGGGAATAATAAACTTTTCTTCTCCTCTAAATGAAGGTTTTTCACCTTTCGTTAAGATTCTGATCAGTTTATTTTCAGTATCATTTTCTGCAAGATTTGTGGCCTGTTTAAGCGCATTCTGCATCTCGTCGTAACTGTTATTATCAAAAAGCAAATCAACACCCAGTTTCCCGTTCCTGGTCCAGTCAGGTAATTCATCTACCCTCAAGCTGATTTTCATGCTGCTTCCACTCTGATGTGTGATAATCCCTTCGATACGATCTTCTTTGGCATCATGATTTGAAAATAACACTACGGCAGATCCGAAACGGAATTGATGTGAAAAATCCTGATGTGTAGTCCGTTCCAGTTCTACTGTTAAATAATCGCCACGGCCGATTTCTGTGTTTCTGACCGCAATCGGATACCAGGTTAAACCTAAAGCCCTCCTATCTGCAGCAGAAGTATTTTCAGTAAGTTTTAAATAGGATTGTAAATCTTCTTCGCGCTCGGTGTTTAGCAGGTCCTGAAGTTTTTTGAAATATTCTTTTGGCAAGGCTAGATGGTTAATTGTTTAAATCGGTTAACTGGTTAATTGATGGAAGATTGCTGAATATTAGATCGTTTAAGAGCTGAAGATATTTGTTGTTAAAGTTAAATCAAATGCCTAGCGCCCAGCGCCATGCGCATGGCACTATAAAACCAGCTCTTGGTGTAACCTCAACAAAGTCTCCTCCGCATCATCACAAAAACCCGGATGCACTTTCGAGCATTGTACCACTGTGCTTCTGGTTGCGGTAAGCCACCTGAAACGCGAAGCCTGATCATATTGTCCAATCGGGCCAGATCCTTTAGCAGCAACACTGATCCGTTCAAATGCAGTTAGATTTTCTTTCAGTTCCGAAACATCAATTCCAGCTGAAAAGGCGCTTATCCTGGCTTCATCTAACACAAAAATGCTTTTTAAAAATTTCTGTTTAGCACAAAATAAAATAATGCCCACATTAATAAATTCCTCACGTTCTACCCTCGGCATTACGCGGATTACAGCATACTCAAATAAGAATTTCTCTTGCATGCTGTGCTTCTTTTAAAAATATATCCGAGTGAGCTAACCTTTCGGTAAGGAAATAAATATAGGCTTTACGATGGGCCTCTTTGGTTTCAAAGTTCGTTTCTCCCTCCAACCAATCGTCAGGAATTAAGTTGATTACAGCCGATATTTTTTCAGGAGTGAGGATTTTGATAAATTCTTCTTGTACGCTTTCAAGCTCAGTAGCCCAGGGCAATAATACATGGTCTTTTACTAAAAAGAAAGGTTTAACGGCTTGTTCTTCCCAGTTTTGCCAGGAGTGATGAAAATATAAAGCAGCTCCATGGTCAATTAACCAAAGTTCCTTATGCCAGATGAGCATATTGGTATTGCGACAAGTGCGGTCCATATTGGTTAAAAAGCAATCTAACCAAACAATCTGTGAAGCTAGTTTAGTATCAACCGTAGTTACCGTCGGATCGAAAGTAATGGCTCCCGAAAGGTAATGCAGTGCTAAATTTAACCCAACGCTTGCTTTTAACAGATCCTGGATTTCTTCATCAGGTTCAGTTCTTCCAAATGCCTCATCAAGATTGGCAAAAACCAGTTCGGGCACACGCAAACCCAGCATACGGGCAATTTCGCCACCTATTAATTCAGCAATTAGTGCCCGGGTGCCCTGGCCAGCCCCCCTAAATTTAAGTACATACAGGAAATTATCGTCAGCCTCTGCAATGGCAGGCATCGAGCCTCCTTCACGCAAAGGTGTAACGTATCGGGTAACATTTACTGTTCTGAGTTGTAAATCGTTCATATCTGCAGAATAGAATGGCCGTTTGTTGTTTGGGCACAATTCTAAACTTGCCGCAAATTTACTAGAATTCCGGCAATAAATCAGTCAGCGTTTAGTAGTAATGCTCAAGCAGCAGCAACGCTTAACAAACTCGTCATTTCGATCCGATTAGCTACCGGATCGAAATGACGGTTTTACTATAGCTGTCAACAGCATTCTATTCCCAATTCAATTTAATCATGCCCTAAATAAGCATTTCCGGCAGGGGTCATTGCCGACGACCATTGCACTGACTCACGGTTAATGGTTATCAGTCCCATGCTTTCCAATTCTTCATATTCTTCTTCCATCCCACCTAAAACTGACGAACTAACCTGTTGATTGATAACTTCCAACAGCGATATAATTTCTGATCTTTCCATAACAATATTGATTAGATAATGAACTAACATAAATGTACATAAAATGTTTCTCGCTTAATTAAACATTTTAGGGGCTTTGAGGTTGTACTTATACCCGGATCTGATTGTTATGGAAGCACACATTTATTACCTTTTTATAATGGCCCTGCCCGTTGCCTGTATTGCATGGACAGTTACCAAAGAAGAAATTTTTAAAGAAGCGCGAGAATTTTGTGTAGATCGTTCGAAAAACTGCAACAAACTGGTTAAAAGGAAATTTTTCTACGTTTTTACCTGCGAATATTGCTTTAGCCATTATGTTACCGCCATTTTATTGATTGTGACCAGGTTTACCTTAATCTACCCTGACTGGCGTGGTTATATTATTGCCTTTTTCTCTATCGTTTGGATCGCTAATGTATATATGAGTTTATATAACATCATCAGGGTCGACCTTAAAAAAGAAAAGATAAAGGTAGCAAAAGAAGAATCGGAGCTTAAAAACGATTAAACCATCTGTATTAGCAGCTGTTTTAATTTATAAATTAACTGGTTATGCCATCATCAGTAATTAAATACTTTAGTTATGATCAAGCTAATGGGACGTTGAAGATCATATTCACTACCGATATGGTTTACCTCTATAAAAAGGTTCCTGAAAAAGTTTACAAGCTATTAAAAGCTTCAGGATCAAAAGGAAGGTATTTTAATGCCTATATAAAAGATAAATTTAAATTTCAGAAACTGGAGGAAGAATAATATGCCTGAAGGCCCATCCATTGTAATATTAAAAGATTTGATAAAAGAACTTCATCTGAACAAGCCTGAGGTATTGGAAGTTAGTGGTAATGCAAAAAACCTTGATAAAGACCGGCTTTTACATGAAAAAATAGATGATTTTAAAAGCTGGGGCAAACATTTTCTGATCTGTTTTAAAGATTTTACCGTCAGAATTCATTTTATGCTTTTTGGCACCTATCTGATCAATGACCGAAAGAAAACGCGATTAACATTAAGGCTTGTTTTCAAAAAAGACGAACTGAATTTTTACACCTGCAAAGTCGATCTGCTCGAAGGAAACGTTAAAGAACATTATAACTGGGAAAATGATATAATGGCTGATGAGTGGAATAGTAAGTCTGCCATTAAAAAGCTAAAAGAAATCCCTGAAGCCTTGGTTTGTGATGTACTTTTAGATCAACAGATTTTTAGTGGTGTGGGTAATATCATTAAAAATGAGGTATTGTACCGTATCCGCGTACATCCGCTAACAAAAATCAAAAATTTACCACCGGCAAAATTAAAAGCTTTAGTTAAAGAAGCCCGGAATTACAGTTTCGATTTTTTGAAATGGAAAAAGGAAAATACATTAAGCAAACACTGGGAAGTTTATAGCCAGAAAGAATGTCCACGAAAGCATTCTATTGAGAAAAAAGAGCTGGGCAAAACACATCGGCAAACCTATTATTGTGAGAAATGTCAAAAATTATATCATTGAGCCCAATAAAAATTTTTCTTTGTATCTCTCCCTTAAAAACCTAATAAACTAAATATTAGCGGGTTATTTCTAACAACATTTCAAACGAAACTTTTAAGTATAATCTGAAAGTAAAAGAAATGTTAAACTTTTAGGATTTTTAGAAACTAGTCTTATATTTGTCCTCGAGAGCGTTAATTTAGATACGGGTATACGGCTTAGGCTGTATGCCCGTTTTTTGTTTCCGTACGTTTTACATGCTCCATTACCTTATCTAAACAAATCCTGAGCCAGGGAGTATAAATGCCGGGATTAACTTCAATATCACTCGCCAAAGCTTCCAGATTGATGTATTTAAAATTTTCTACTTCATTCCGGTTTATCACAGGCAATTCGTCACTGGTACCAAAGAAAACATGATCTACTTCGTGTTCGGTTAAACCATCTTCAAAATCGGCCTTATAAGTAAATTTAAACAGGTAATTTAATTCACATTCCATTCCCATTTCTTCTTTTAAGCGTCTTTTGGCAGCATCCATATTGCTTTCGCCCATTCTTGGGTGACTACAGCAGGTATTAGTCCACAGGCCTCCAGAATGATATTTGCTTAAAGCCCGCTGTTGCAATAAAAGTTCATTTTTAGAATTAAAAATAAAAACAGAAAAGGCACGGTGAAGCAAGCCTTTTTCGTGTGCTTCCATTTTCTCCATCTGGCCCCTCGGCACATCATCCTGATCTACCAGAATAACTTGTTCTTCCATTTAAATTACATTTAACTTATTGCGGATGATCGAATCAAACATCAAACCAACTTTACGTGTGTTAGAGATTCTGATCCTTTCCGTCATAATTTTATCCGCACTTAGGCGCTTTATCTTGGTAAATAACTTTTTATAATAGATGTATGAAAGATATACGCCATTGCGGGAACTTGCTGGCAACATCTTGATACCTGCCAATGCCACCTCAAACTCTTCGTCAATTTCACGTTCAATTTCCTTTTTCTGGTTGTCGCAGAATACTGCAATGTTAACATTAGGAAAATAATTACGGTTAAGCGCCTGATGATCAGCCTTAACATCCCGTAGAAAGTTAACTTTTTGAAAAGCAGAGCCCAATTTCATTGCATATGGCTTTAGCTGTTCGTAATCCTCATTATTTCCATTGGTAAAAACCTTTAAACACATCAAGCCTACTACTTCTGCGGAGCCCAGGATATATTCATTATATAGTTCTGAAGTATATTTCTGCTCGGAAAGGTCCATTTCCATACTTTTTAGAAATAGAACGATGAGTTCATGATCAATCTGGTAATGATTTACCACCTTTTGAAAAGAATTTAATATCGGATTTAAACTAATGCCCAGTTCAATCGCCTCAAAAGTGTCGTGCTTAAATTTCTCAA
Source organism: Pedobacter jeongneungensis (assembly GCF_000633455.1). Lineage (GTDB taxonomy): Bacteria > Bacteroidota > Bacteroidia > Sphingobacteriales > Sphingobacteriaceae > Pedobacter > Pedobacter jeongneungensis_A. Next base: position 19,798 of record NZ_AYMG01000012.1, on the reverse strand, counting down.
GTAGAAATTTTTTATCAAAGCGATGGAAACTATCTACAATCTCATCAGCCAAACGCACAAAACCATAAATAGAATGAATGGGCAAGCGCAGTTCTTTACCAAGAAAATAAATACCGAATGAGAAGCTGGTACTATAACGCCTGGTGGTAAGGCGGCTGCAATCGGCGGAGAGTTGATCAAAAATTTCTTTCATGTAAACGAGGATTGGGGATGGATGCTTCAAATTCATCAAGGCTTTTAAACCAATTGATGTGACCGATATTTTGTAACTTGCTTATCACCTGACCATTTCCGGCAAGGTGGATCTGCGCAGATGCGCATACTGCTGATAATTGATCTATATATTTCTGAGCCGCTGATGTTGCCCGGGATTTTACCATAAAAAATAAAACATGATCTACATTTAGTGATGCAAACACACGTTTAATTGAATCCAGCGGAACTTTACTACCTAAGAAAATAACCTGGTGGCTGTGCATCCTCAGCATATAATTGGCAAAAAGCAATCCGATGTCGTGATCTTCATCTTCAGGTAGAAAAAGAAGCCATTTGCTGGCCGAAGATGGTGCCGATGGAAGGTGATTGATGTGTGTAAATATTTTCTGACGGATAATATTGGAAAGAAAATGCTCATGAGCAGGACAAATATCATCTTTTCGCCACATTAAGCCTAAACGAACCAATAATGGGTACATAATTTTCCTGTAACAGAGCGAAAGGCCTAATTTATCGATCACTTCATCAATTAAATGATTAAAAGACAGCTCATCAAAAGCCAATCCGCTAGTAATCAGTTTAGAAATGTAGTATTCTGCCTCTTCATCCAGAGAAGGATAACTAAGCTGCTCATCTAAAAGCGTTTCAATGGCTTCATCAGAAAGACGGCAGATTTTTGAAATTTTTAAACCGCTTTTATTTAAACTAACGATATTTAAGAGTTTGATTAACTGCTTATCGTCATATAAACGGGTATTCCCCTCCGTCCTCATCGGACTTAATGCATTATACCGTTGCTCCCAGATCCTGATGGTATGGGAATGAATGCCCGAAAGCTGTTCAAGATCTGAAATGGAATAAGTCATTATTTTGTTTAAATATATTCAAATAAAATTTAAACAAAATAAATAATGGAAAGTTTTTTAAAAAAAATCTGTCAGGTGTTTCCATCTGACTGATTATCTTCAAGAAGTATTTTCTGAAAATGATGGAAGTGTAAGCTGATAACATTCGGCACGGTGATAAATGTTATTAAGGATAAACACAGCTATAAAAATCTGTGTTTATCTGTATGCATCTTTGGTTTAAACCATTAAATTAATCACATTGCCCCCCTACTCAAAAGCAGCCCTGTATTCTTTAACAAAATCCGCGAATGTTCTTGGAACTGTTCCGGTTACTTCCATTACATCATTGCTAAGCACAGCGGCTTCGCCAAGTGCATAATGCGCATAATCTTCTATTAAACCTGCTGCCTGCCAAGCTGGAAAACCAACCTGGGACAAAGCAGTTAGCAATTCTGCATCAGAAACATTAATGTATTCAATTTTTTTCCCTAATACTGTGGAGAGAATTTCGGCAATTTCTTTATGACTGATGGCTTCAGGACCGGTAATGTTGTAAATTTTACTTTCATTATCCCTGCTAAGCAAGGCGTTTAAGGCAACTGCTGCAATATCGCGGGTATCGACCAAACTAATTTTAGCGTCACCTGCAATGGCGAAAAATTTTTGCTGGTATTTAATCAGACCGGCAAAACCAAGCAGTCCCTGCATAAATAAATTTGGCCTTAAAAAAGTGTATTGTAAACCTGTATCTTTTATTTTCTGCTCTACAGCGGCGTGGTAACGAAGAAACCGAACTGGCGAATTGATATTTGCAGCAAACTGCGAAAGCTTAACAATATGTTTTACCTCACCTTTAGCAATGGCATCAACAAAATTGCATTGCAACCTTTCAGCATCTTCGGAAGAATTACTTAAGAGAAAAACTTTTTCGATCCCCTTTAAGGCATTTACAATACTTTGCTGATCGTTAAAATCGCCGATAACCAATTCGGCCCCATTAAGATGTTTTAAATTACCGGCTTTATCAAGGTTTCTTACCAATGCCCTGAAAGGAATGTTCTTTTGAGCTAATTGTTCTGCCAATGCTGAACCAACGCTTCCTGTTGCGCCGGTAATCAATATTATAGGCTGGATTGAATGTGTCATATTTTAAATTTTAATTAGACTACAAATCTCTGGCCTTGAGCAGAAATAAAATTGTAAGAAAACGAAAGCTTAAGCTAAAATGCTTTTTCGGTTAAGAGTACTCCCCTTTCGCCATTCCCTGTTTCTATGGTATGTACATGTTTGTAAGAATGGCTGAAAAAATCGTAACCATGCTCCATCTCTTTAATGGATACCGTATTTACCGGATAATTAAAATTGGTTTGCATGCACAGCAGGCTGCCGTTTGCCAATAAAAGGAAATCACAATCGTACCCTCTTTCTTGTAGTTCGATAACTTTTTTGGTTATGGATACGTTTAATCTATTTGTGGTGCGGATTTTATTTTTCATGAAATATTGGTTTAGGGATTTTCGGGATTAATATTTAGGTTATTAAATATATCTATTAATTACTACGAATCAAAATACAATATATTGTTATACAAGTAATTAAAACAATTTGTTTTCTTTTTCTGACATCAGATATTGTTGCTTCCATCGGTTGTAGCGGCAATTTTGTTCTGAAAACATATTAGTATCATATTCTTTACAATCGCTACTAATCACAAATACAAATGGAAAATAATTTCTTTATTTAAAAATGCAAGCTATAATTTAGTAGAACTTAACACACACCTAATGAAACTTACATGCATCGTAATCGATGACGACATACATGCCGTCAACGGGATAACAGCGTATATCAACAGCCTCACAAATGTTCAGTTAATACAATCCTATACCGATCCGCTACAGGCTTTGAAAGAAATTACCGCTGGAGAGCAAATTGATATTATTTTTATAGATGTAGATATGCCCATGATTTCGGGTATTGAATTATCAAAGGCCATTCGGCATAAAACCAACAAATTAATATTTACCACTTCACATTCTAAATATGCTTACGAAGCTTTTGAAATGTATGCAAGTGCCTATTTATTGAAACCCTATACTTTTGCACGCTTTGCCGAAACCATCAATCACCTCTTTCCATACACACCCAGTGTACCTAACATTACGGTAAAGCAAGAAGATGATTATTTTTTTGTACGCAACAAAAGCGAAAAGAATAACCTGATTAAAGTAAGGTATACGGATATTGTTGCAATAGAGAGTCTTCAAAATTATGTAAGGATTTTCACCCTGAACGAAACCATTGTATCGTACATCGCCTTATCAGAGATTAAGATTATTTTAAAGGATTATCAGAATTTTGCACAGGCTCACCGTTCCTTTATCATTGCCAAAAATTACATAGAGAAGGTAGAAGGCAATACATTAAAAATGATCAACGACTTAACCATTAACATTGGAAATAACTACCGCGAAAGCATACAGGAGTACATTAAAGAAAAAACGATCAAAACTAATCGTTCTTAAAACTAATTTTTTAGTATTTTCGTTGTTAAACAATTAAACCACTGGTTTTTTTGTTAATTATATAGCCGTCCCCCAATTAACTAGCCAGATGAACGCAACAAACGAAAGCGTAAATAGAAGAAAAAGCCCAGTATTAGAGTGGGTGATCGGTAAAAAACTCCACATCATAGTCTGGATCATCTTTATCTTTTACGAATCTATTATAGTAGGGCTTATTAACGGGAAATTTGGCCGCTTCCCTCCTTACATTTTATATTATACGCTTAATATCATTACTTTTTATATGCATGCCCATGTGGTGCTGACAATAGGTTTTAAAAACCCAAAACAAACCGTATGGAAACTGCCACTGGCTGTAATACTCGAAATTACGGCTTATCTAATGATTGCCATTTTGCTCGATTACATTATTATTTACCATACAGCATATACCGGCTCCAGGAAGATTGAGTTAAATCTGCAGTATTTTTTAGCCCCATTGTACCGGTGCGTATATTTCATGTGTTTTTCTACGGGATATTACTTTTTAATGCGTTACATTAAGGAGCGAAAAAAGACTGAAGAACTGGAAAAACAGCGTTTATATAACCTCATCCAGATTGCCCGTTCGGAAAATGCTTTCCTAAAAGCACAGATACAGCCTCATTTGTTATTTAATACCTTAGATTTCATTTATCAAAATGCCCGCGATTCTTCTCCTGTTGCTGCAGAAGCTATCCATTCCCTTTCGGAAATGATGCGTTATTCTGTAGACAGTAATAAAGACCGGGAATTTATACTATTGGGAGAAGAAATTAACCAGGTAGAAAATCTGATTAATTTGCACCAACTCCGCAATGACCATAACATCCGGCTCCGTTTTTGGTACGATGATGAAATCAGAAACCTGCAGATCATTCCGATGGTACTTATTACGCTGGTGGAGAACATATTTAAACATGGGGAATTATCCAAAGAATCTGATCCGGCAGAGGTGAGCTTAAAAATTGAAGAGAATCACCTGATTATCGAAACATCCAATTTAATTAAGGCTGTTAAAAATAAGTCTGGTTTAAGTGCCGGCATAAAAAATATTAAAAAGCGGTTAGCTTACACCTATGGCGAAAATGCATCTTTTAACTACTTCAGCGACGCGAAAAACTATTATAGGGTAATATTAAAGATAAAGCTCACAACAGCTACTTGATTTAATATTTTCACTCAAAACTTTAAAATTCTGCAACAATTTCAAAAGAAAAGCCAATTTTCCTTGCCGAATAGATAAAAATCCGTTACCAAGACGTTTTTTTTCCTTTTTATTAGGTGAAATTGTAATTTGCATCACCTAAACATGAAAAAATGCCAATAAGTTGCATCGCTATTGATGACGACCCGTACGCTCTCGAAAGCTTAATTTCGTATATGGATAAGTTGCCTGATTTAAAACTGATCCAAACTTTTACCGAACCGCTCCAGGCACTCGCAGAAATATCTGTCTCCAATCCTGTGGATATTATTTTTATGGATGTAGAAATGCCTTCGCTTTCGGGCCTTGAACTGGCTGGTTTATTAAGGCAAAAAACCAAACACCTGGTTTTTACCACCGCACATGCGCGTTATGCCATTGATGCTTTTAAAGTAGAGGCTGATGCCTATCTGCTTAAGCCATATTCTATTCTGCATTTTACTAAAACCATAAATAACCTTTACCCTACTGGTAAAGAAGCACCAAATATGTTTTCAGTAAGTGACGAATATTTCTTTTACATCCCTTTGCAGGGAGAAAACGGGGATTTGGAACGAATTGATCTGAATGAACTGATTGCAGTAGAAGAACTTGGAGAAGATATCCGGTTTAAAACCACTAAAAATACATTTTTAAGCTCCAGATCGAATTTTATCAAAACTTTAAAAATGCTGAAGAAACATTCGGCATTTATCCAGATCAGCCCAACAGTAGTTATTGCAAAACAGCATATTAAAAGCGTACTGGATAATAAAATCTTACTATCAGGAGAAACCTCCTTCACTTTATCCGAAACCCATGAGGAACATTTTGCTGATTTTATAAAAAACAATTTACCGCAAGAAGAACAAAAGCCAGATCCCACCACTTAAGCTTTATATAGCCTAACATTTTTCTTTCGAACTATTTTTTACCAGCACCTTAAAACATTCCTCTCTAAACTTTGTATTAGGATAGTCTATTTAGTTATTAATTGATTTATCTGTTTTGAAAAGAGTATTGGTTGTGGATGATGATCCTGATGTATTGGAGGTTTTTCAGGAAGTTTTGGAAACCGAACATTATAAAGTTTACCCGTTGTTATCGCCGAGGTATATCTTTAAAACTATTAGGGATTTTGCACCAGACCTCATTATTCTCGACATTATGTTAAATGGAATGGATGGACGCGCTGTATTTAAAGAACTGAGGTTAAACCCTGAAACAGAGGGCATCCCAATTATCCTCGCTTCGGCCAGATATGACGAAAATTATATTGCATCCCAAAAATATCATCCCGATGATTATTTAGAGAAACCATTTAATATGGCTGATTTACTACAAAAAGTAAATGCCTTAACCGTAAATTAAAAAAATCAGATATGAAATTAAAATTATTAACACCAATGATATTGCTGTGTGTGGCTATATCAATTAAAGCCAAAGCGCAGAGCAGACCAGATAAACTCTATTCGATGAGTGGAATTGGATTTGCCTTTCCTATGGGCGAAACTTCAGATTATTTTAAACCTAAATTCTCTACTTCATTGGGCCTAAATTTAGGCCTAGGCGACGGTGGTTTGTTTTTATACCCTAAAGTAAGCTTACATGCTTTTACTTTTAACCAGATTACACCAGACGAAGGCTATACTTACACTTTACAAAAAGGCAGGGCGACCACCTATTTATTAAATGTGGCGCTGGGTTATCGCAAAATTGTAAATAAATGGGCATTTTATGGTTTTGCAGGTGCCGGAGGTGGTTTTATCCTCACCCCACAGGTTGCGGTAAATACTTCAAACCTACAGGTTACACAGGATAATAAATCAAATGGATTGGGCATTGCCGAAGGTGGTGCAGGTATTGAATATAATATTGGAGGTGCCAATTTATTTGTAGAAGCCAGTTACATGTATGGTTTTAGCAAAATCCAGAACAGGGCTTTTAACACAGTACCCATTAATATTGGTATTAAACCAAATTTAAGTAAATTATTGAGCAAGCTATAATAGCATTCGTATACAAAATACCAGGGCGGTTACGTTAAATAATGTAACCGCTTTTTTTATGCTAAAGAAATCATCAAAATAATTTTTATACTAATTATTTTAGCATAGATTTGTGTTTTAAATCAATTTAATGTTATACGCAGTTGTAGATATCGAAACCACTGGTGGTCATGCCTCAGCAAATGGCATTACTGAAGTTGCCATTAATATCCATGACGGCAATCAGATTGTTGAGTCTTATACTACCCTGATCAACCCTAAACAGCCAATTCCAGACTACATTACTGCCTTAACAGGCATTGATGATGCTATGCTGAGGGATGCACCAACTTTTAATGATGTTGCCTTGCAGATCTACCAGTTGCTGAGCGATAAGGTTTTTGTAGCACACAATGTGAATTTCGATTATTCATTTTTAAAACATCATTTAGCTGCTGCGGGTTACGATTTACAATGCAGGAAACTTTGTACCGTAAGATTAAGTAGAAAATTAATTCCCGGGAAGTCTTCATATAGCTTGGGTAAATTGTGTACTGCTCTCCAGATTCCGATAGAGAACCGGCACAGGGCTGCGGGCGATGCCGATGCCACCAGTATCCTTTTCAATATGTTATTGAAAAATGATCAGGAAGGGATCATTACAGAGATGCTGAAGAAAACTTCGAAAGAACAGGTTTTGCCTCCTCATTTAGATAAAGCATCTATTTTAAGATTACCCAATCAACCAGGGGTTTACTATTTTAAAGACAGTAAGGGCAAAATTGTTTACGTAGGCAAAGCCAAAGACCTTAAAAAACGCGTAACCAGTCATTTTACGGGGAATACGCCGAACAGGCAACGACAAGAGTTTTTACGCACCATACATCATGTCGATTTCGTCATCTGCGGAACGGAATTGATGGCCCTGATTTTAGAGGCAAATGAAATTAAGCGTCTTTGGCCCGAAAATAACCGCGCCATGAAACGTTATGAGCATAAATATGATTTGTACGTTTTTGAAGACCAGAACGGATACCTGCGTTTAGCCGTTGATAAGCATAAAAAGAACAATAACGCCATACAGAGTTTTAACAGTTTATTGGAAGGTTATAACTTTTTAACTCAATTAATCGATAAACATCAGCTTTGTGCAAAGCTATGCTATCTACAAAAAACAGCAACAAAATGTTATGCACATGAAAACGGACAATGTTTTGGCGCTTGTAGCGGCATAGAAACCGTAGCTGTTTACAACAAAAAATTAAATGCAGCATTAAGCGATATTCAAAATCAGCAACCCAGCTTTGCCCTGGTTGATGAAGGCAGAAAGGATGAAGAATTTAGCTGCTTGCTTGTAGAAAAAGGAAAATTTTATGGAATGGGATATTTTACCGATAAAAATTATCTTTCGGATGGTTTAGCGCCGATTAAGGGCGATTTATCCATTTACCAATCCAATAGTTATATTCTGAATTTAATTTTAAACCACGCAGAACAACATCCGCAGAAATTGTATAAATTGTAGGAAATGGCTTAATTAACATAGACAGTCGTCATTCCCGCGCAGGCGGGAATCTTAAAGCTTATTGCACTAAGATTCCCAATCTAGTTGGGAATGACGCCCCCATGCATCGTATCTTTTAAAAAAATACATTGATTTATAATTGTCTCAAATAGCCCTATAATTTTTCGTTTTTAGCAAGGTCAACTACACAATCTGTTCCCTATCTTTACTTACAACAAAATATAAAACGTTATGACAAAATCACTTTGGATAAACCTTCCGGTAAAAGATATTAACCGATCGAAAGCATTCTTCACGGCTTTAGGTTTCAGCCTCAACCTCCAATACGGCGCACGCGAAGATTCAGCCTGTTTTTTAGTGGGTGAAAGTAATTTAGCGATTATGCTTTTCGAAGAAGCGCTATATGAAAGCTTCGCTGGAACCAACATTGCCGACATACGTCATGGTGGTGAAGTACTATTCTCTATTGACGCAGAAAGTCCTGAGGAAGTTGATGATCTAGCCCAAAAAGTTGTAGCTGCCGGAGGAACCATTTATGGCGAACCAGGTTATAAAGATGGCTGGATGTATGGCTGCGGTTTTGTGGATCTGGATGGACAAAGGTGGAGTGTACTTTACATGGATATGAGCAAAATGCCATTAGGTTAAGCGCTTTACAAATTAACTTCTATTATAAGAACTAAATCTATCTAATAATATGGAAAATGAACCAGTTATCGTAGAACGGATATACAATATTCCTATAGAAAAAGTATGGAAAGCTTTAACCGATAACAATGAAATTAAACAATGGTATTTTCAATTGGCAGATTTTAAACCTGAAGTTGGTTTTAAATTTGAATTTTCGGGTGGGGCTGATGATGGGCCTCAGTACCTCCACCTTTGTGAAATAACCGAAATTATCGCGGGCAAAAAATTAGCTTACACCTGGCGATATGATGGTTTACCGGGCAACTCTGAAGTGGCTTGGGAATTATTTGAACAGGGCGACAAAACATTATTAAAACTTACGCATACAGGTTTAGAAAGTTTTGCTTCTAATGGTCCCGACTTTGCAAAAACGAGCTTTAATGGCGGCTGGAACTATTTTCTTAATGAGGCGCTTAACAAATATTTGGAACCTGAAATTTAATTTATGCCATAAGTGGTTCGTGGAGACACGAACCACGGCGATAGAAAGTTTCTCAACCAATGGACTAGACTTTGCAAAAACAAGCTTTAATGGCGGCTGGAACTATTTTCTTAATGAGGCGCTTAACAAATATTTGGAACCTGAAATTTAATTTATGCCGTAAGTGGTTCGTGGAGACACGAACCACGGCGATAGAAAGTTTCTCAACCAATGGACTAGACTTTGCAAAAACAAGCTTTAATGGCGGCTGGAACTATTCTTAATGAGGCGCTTAACAAATATTTGGAACCTGAAATTTAATTTATGCCATAAGTGGTTCGTGGAGACACGAACCACGGCGATATAACTTTCATAGTGAAGTCAGGTGTTACCACCTGACTTAGCATACATCTAAAAAGATTTGATGAAGTGTAAGATGCTAAGATCTTACACCACAGATAATACTTTAGCATGATAGCGTTCGTGGTAAGATTGCTTTGTGCCTCGCAATGACGACGCATAAAAATACTGGTCTTAGCATCTCGCTACGCCCCTAAAACTATACCTCTTCTAAAGCCGTTTTTATTGTTGCATAAATATAATCCAGATCCTCATCGCTTATTACGTAAGGTGGCAGGATATAAATAATATTCCCTAATGGTCTTAAAATAATTCCTTTATCTAAAAAATAGGCATACAACAAATTACGCAGGTTACTTAAATAAGAAGTTTCATTACCGGTTTCCCATTCAATAGCGATAATCGTTCCGGTTTGTCTGATGGCTTTTACTTTTGGGTGTGTTTTAATCTCTTCCAGAAATACCGCGTGTTTAGCTTCTATCCTTTTAATGTTTTGTAGTGTTTCACTTTTTAACAGGATATCTAAACTTGCTAAAGAAGCTACGCAGGCAATCGGATTGGCTGTAAATGAATGTCCGTGATAGAGGGTTTTTAACTTATCATCACTCAAAAAAGCTTCAAAGATCTCATTGGTACAAGTAGTTACGCCCAGCGGCATTGTTCCGCCGGTTAATCCTTTGCTTAAACAGATAATATCGGGTTTGTTGGTTAGCTTTTCGCATGCAAAATAAGTTCCTGTTCTACCAAAACCCGTCATTACTTCATCTGCAATGGTTAAAATCTGCGCTTCTTTACAAGCAGATAAAAGCGAATCCAAATATTTTGATTCATACATCAACATTCCACCCGAGCCTAAAATAAGCGGCTCGAAAATGAAACAAGCGGTATCGGTTAGATTTAAGATGTGAGATACCAGATCTGAAATGTTCGCTTCGTTTGGAAGGTCGATAAATTCTACATCGAATAATAAACTGTTAAAAGCATCGGTAAAAATACTCCTGCCACTAACCGACATGGCACCAAAAGTATCTCCGTGATAGGCATTTTTAAACGCCAGAATCTTTGTTTTTGGCTTTCCTTTATTATCCCAATACTGCAGGCACATTTTCAAGGCTACTTCTACAGCGGTTGAGCCGTTATCGGTATAAAAAACCTTATCCTGTTTGCCTGGTAATATTGGCAAAAGCCGTTCTGCCAATAAAACAGCAGGTTCATGCGTAAAACCAGCAAAAATTACATGTTCCAGAACCTTAAGTTGCTCGGCTACTTTTTCAGCAATGTAAGGATGTGAGTGTCCATGTATGTTTACCCACCACGACGAAACGGCATCGATATATCTTTTACCATTTTCATCAAAAACATAAACTCCTTCTCCGCTAACAATCGGAATATGCGGAAGGGCATTTTTCATTTGGGTATAAGGGTGCCAAATCACCTTTTGATCGCGTTCAGTTAGATTTAGTTTGGGGTTCAGGGTTTGGAGTTCGGAAGTATCTGACATAAATGATTATAAATTAACTGAAAATTGTTCTTTTAAAAGTTGAGCGACGGTTTTATCGGTTTTAAAGGTGATCTCTTCGATATTCAACTCTTCTATTTTTACCCACCTGAAAGCTTGTAAAATTTCACCTTCACCGTCAAAATCGTAAATGGTGTCTTTAAATGCCAGTTGTAATGGTGCTTTTTCTTTAACCAAATAATAAACGCTGATTACCTGACTATCGTTAAAGGATGATTTTTCATAAAAGTCGGTGGTATAAAAATGAGATAAAACCTCTATTTCAGCTTCACATTCTTCCATAAATTCTCTTTTTAATCCGTCAATCAGGCCTTCGCCCAACTCTAATCCACCGCCGGGGAATTTGCTGAAACGAAATCCGTATTCTTCTTCATCACTCACCAGCACCTCGTTATGCTGATTGATCAATAAACCATAAACCCTTACATTAAAGTAGCTCATTTTCGAAATGTTTTTTATTTTTTATGACTATTTCTGGTGTCCAGACGATTTCTTTTTTAAAAGCTTCAGCCCTAACCTTACATTCACTCATGTGGCAATAATGGCAACATTCGGGCAAACATGGATCTGCGTGGATAAAAAGTTCGGCTTTGCGTACCCCATTTTTGTTGATCAGTTCATCAATCTGCGAAATTTCGCGGTGAACTTTATTTAAATCAAAATAATAAGGTAAAGTTACATGGCAATCGATGTGAAATTCAGGGCCATATTGCTGTGTACGAAGGTTGTGTACGTCAATCCATGGATTGTGGCGGTTCTTTTGCAACACCTCTACTACCTCTTCAACGAGCGTAAAATCACTTTCATCCATCAGTCCTCCAACCGAACCACGGGTGAGTTTATAACCTGAATAAACAATGTAAAAGCCCACAAAGACAGAGAGTAAGCTATCTAACCAAATAATATTTGTCAGTTGAATGAGGATTAAGCCAACAACAATGGCTCCGCTGGTGTAAGTATCAGTAAGCAGATGTTTTCCATCTGCCTGTAAGGTAACCGAATGTACCTCTTTGCCAACATTCATTAGATAAAGACCTACGATGAGATTAATTAAGCCGGTAATGCCAATAATCAAAGTTCCGGTTAGCAGTTCGCCAACAGGATGAGGATAAATGAGGTTGTATGAAGATTTAAAAATAATAGCTATACCCGCAATCAGAATCAGGATGCCTTCTACAAAGACGGAGAAAAACTCTACTTTTCCATGCCCGTATGGGTGGTTTTCATCTTTAGGCTGTGTACTTAAATAAATGCTGTAAAAGGCAAAACTACCTGCAATTACGTTTACAATGCTTTCTGCAGCATCGGTTAAAATGGCGTTAGAACCTGTTATAAAGTAAGCAATAAACTTGGCCAGCATTAATACAACACTTACTACAAGAGAAATAATGATAGCTTTCTTTTTGACCGACACCAGTATATTTTTTTCAAAAATACGGTTAACAGAGAAATTAAATGAGAAAAACTCTGCCTTTTTTAGTGCAGAATAATATTTGGTTTATATATTTGCGCTCAAAGTAATTAACCATGAGCACCTTATCGAAAAGAATCAACAGTCTATCAGAATCTGCAACCCTTAAAATGACCAAACTTGGCCGCGAATTGGCGTCTAAGGGCATTAATATCATCAGTTTAAGTGTTGGCGAACCCGATTTTAATACGCCTGACCATGTAAAAAATGCTGCTAAAAAAGCATTAGACGAAAATTATACGCGTTATTCGCCGGTACCAGGTTATCCTGATCTGCGCCAGGCCATTGTAAATAAGTTAAAAACAGAAAATAACCTCGATTATGATATTTCTCAGATCGTTGTTTCAACAGGTGCCAAACAGTCTTTATCGAATGTAATTTTAACTTTGATCGATCCGGATGATGAAGTGATTATCCCTACACCGTATTGGGTTTCTTATTCAGAAATGGTAACCTTAGCGGAAGGAAAATCTGTTTTTATCGATACGGATATTGAAAGCAATTTCAAAATTACACCAGCACAGTTAGAAGCGGCCATTACACCGAAGTCGAAACTTTTCATGTTTTCTTCTCCTTGTAACCCAACTGGCTCGGTTTACAGTAAGGAGGAATTGGCTGCATTAGTTGCCGTTTTTGAAAAATATCCAAATATCTATATCCTTTCTGATGAGATTTACGAACACATTAACTTTGTGGACAAACATGAATCAATCGCCCAGTTCGACAGCATTAAAGACCGCGTAATCATTGTAAACGGTTTCTCTAAAGCTTTCGCCATGACTGGATGGAGATTAGGTTATATCGCTGCAAATAAAGAAATAGCGGCTGCTAATGATAAATTACAGGGACAAACTACTTCCGGAACGTGTTCTATTGCACAAAGAGCCGGTATTGTAGCTTACGAGCAAGGATTAGCAAGCGTTTTAGAGATGAAAGAAGCATTTTTACGCCGCAGAGAACTCGTTTATAACTTATTAAATGAAATTCCGGGTGTAAAAACCAATCTTCCCGATGGTGCTTTCTATTTCTTCCCTGAAATCAGCTCATTCTTTGGTAAAAAAGATGCTGATGGAAATGTAATCAAAGATTCTTCAGATTTAGCATTATACTTATTGAACGTTGGTCACGTAGCAACCGTGGGTGGCGATTCTTTCGGCAACAATAACTATATCCGTTTATCATACGCCGCATCAGACGAGAGTTTGGTAGAAGCGTTAAGAAGAATTAAAGAAGCGTTAGGTAAATTAGCTTAATCAGTTTGCAGTTAGCAATTTTCGGTTAACAGTTTTATAAAAAAGAGGTTATACATTAATATAGATTTGTCATCCTGAGCCTGTCGAAGGACTTGTTTAATACACGATAAAGTGTTTCGACAGGCTCAACATGACAATTTGAATGAAAATTAACTTTATGATATAACCTCTTTTACTTTTATATCTTCTTACCTAATCCAGCTTTTCCTCGATCAATAATTTAATAATCCCATCAGCCATACCCACTTTAGGCACATAAATCTGTTTAATTCCTGTCCATTTCATTAAAGTGAGGTAAATTTCGCAGGCTGGTATAATAACATCAGCACGATCGGGATTTAAACCTAAAGTATTGATCCGCTCTTTTAAAGAGTAACCCGTGAGCTTATTGTACATCGAATTTAACTTTTGTAAAGATAAAGGCGCATTATCCTTTTCATCCGACATGCGGAAAAGTTTGTTGATATTGCCGCCTGTACCAATACCTGCAAGGTGCTTATAAGCTTTGGTATGTTCTTTCACCCAATCTTTCATCTCCTCCCAGGTTTCTTCTTTATCCTGATTATCGAGCATCCTGATGGTACCGATATTAAAAGACCTTGAAGCTTCGGGTGCTCCCTTTACAAAAACAGAAAGTTCAGTACTACCACCACCCACATCGATATACAGGTAGGTTTTATTTTCGTCAAGTTCCTCTTCAATATGGTTGGCATAGATAATATTGGCTTCCCTTTGTCCTTCGATGATCTCCAGCGTAAGGTCGGTTTCTTCTTTAATGAGTTTCACAATATCCTGTCCGTTACGGGCTTCCCTCATAGCAGATGTTGCACAAGCTAAATATTCGGAAACATGATAAACATCCATCAGATTTTTAAAAGCCGTCATCGTTTTTACCAGATCTGCTGATTTTTTATCTGAAATATGTTGATCTAAAAAAGCATCATCGCCCAGGCGGAGCGGCACACGGATTAAAGTATTCTTTTTGTATTTATATTTTCCGTCTTGTTTGCTGATATCAGCAATGAGTAACCTCACTGCATTCGAACCGATATCTATAGCTGCGTATCTTAACATTATGATTGATGCTTGGTTTTTAAATAGTTATAAATATCTACTTGCGCCCGTATTTTTTTGCTTAATCTATTTTTATGGTACTTATTGTTGTTTAAAGCATTAATCTGCCTCGATTTAGTATTGTCCTGCAGCTGCAGATCAATGATGTCCTGAATCTCCTGTTTCACATCGTGATCTAAAACCGGAAAACCCACCTCGACACGGTGTTCAAAGTTCCGGCTCATTAAATCGGCAGAAGAGAGATACATGTCGTTTTTGCCATTGTTTCCGAAAATGTACACCCTGGCATGCTCCAGAAATTTATCGATAATGCTAATGGCGGTTATATTTTCACTGAAACCCTTTACGCCCGGCACCAGACAACAGATTCCCCTGATAATTAACTGGATTTTAACCCCTGCATTGCTTGCATCATAAAGTTTGGCTATAATACCTTCATCAGCTAAACTATTTACTTTTAACATGATATAGGCCAATTTACCCTGCTTTGCATTTCTGATTTCGCGATTAATAAAATTAACCAGTTTGGAGCGGCTCTCTAAA
Source organism: Pedobacter jeongneungensis (assembly GCF_000633455.1). Lineage (GTDB taxonomy): Bacteria > Bacteroidota > Bacteroidia > Sphingobacteriales > Sphingobacteriaceae > Pedobacter > Pedobacter jeongneungensis_A. The sequence continues at coordinate 4,161 of NZ_AYMG01000012.1, read as the reverse complement.
GGTGATACAATTAAATGTTTAAAACCTTTGGTTACGGTACGTTTGCTCAGGGCATCAAAAAGTTTTACCAGATCATTGGTAATTTCCTTTTTGGCTGTAAAAATACTATGATCGCAATATAAGCCAGCAGTTTTTTCGTTAAAATTACCAGTTGCTAAATTGGCATAGTATACGGGTTTATCTTTCTCAATCCGTTTTACCAAACAGATTTTTGAGTGAACTTTATAATCGGTTAAACCATAATTTACCTTAACTCCTTCTTCCATTAAACGGGTAGTCCAATAAATATTGGCCTGTTCATCAAATCGTGCTTTAAGCTCTAATACAACAGAAACGGCCTTTCCATTTTTAGCAGCATTAATCAATGCATTAATTACTTTTGAATTTTCGGCTAAACGGTATAAGGTAATCTGTATTTCGGAAACCTTTGGATCAATGGCAGCCTCGCGTAAAAACAAAATAATGTAATCGTAAGATTGGTAAGGCAGATTGACCAAATAATCACGTTGTGATACCTTACTAAAAACACTCTCGGTACGGTGTAAACCATGAACTTTTAACGGCACATTTGGAGTATATTCCAGTTCCTTTTTCCCTACATTAGGGAAGGCAATAAAATCGCCGAATTTATGATAACGGTTACCTGGAATCAGGCTTTCTGCTTCGAGTTTTAATTTATTCACCAAAACCGTAAGCATATTCAAAGGCATAGCCGAATCGTATAATAAACGCATTGGTTTCCCCTTTTTGCGCTTTTCTAAACTGCTTTTTAAGTCTTCAATAAATTTATCATTGATATTTTTATCAATATCCAGTTCAGCATCACGTGTTAACTGAATCGAATAAGCCTCTAAATTATCGTAGGTAAAAACATAAAAAATATCATCTAAACAATACCTGATGATGTCTTCGGCCAGAATGATAAATTTAAGGTCATTTGTTTCAGGAAGTACTAAAAACCGGGGTAAATTAGGCGGAATTTCGATGAGGGCATACTTTTCCCTTACTTTTGTATCCTTTTTAGATAGTTTTACGAAGAAATACAAATAACGGTCTTTCAGTTCTGGAAAAGGCTTTTCCATATCAAGCATAATCGGAACCAGGTTGGATAAAATTTTATCCCTGAAATGGTTTTTCACAAACTCACCCCTGCTTACGTTCAGCTGGGTATCGTTTAAGATAAAAATCCTGTTTTGTGCAAGTTCGTTGATTAAAGTGGCCTGAAAAAGCTGGTCGAACTTTCTTTCCTGCTTCACCACAATGTTTTTAATCTCGTTCAGGATTTTTTTTGGGTTGAATCCTAAAAGTGCTTTTGCTTTATCGTTCAGATTGGTAAGCCGGGTCATAGTGGCTACCCTTACCCGATAAAACTCTTCTAAATTTGAAGAAAATATGGATAGAAATTTAATACGCTCAATTAACGGCACGGTTTCGTCAGCAGCTTCCTGTAGCACGCGGTCGTTAAAGTAAAGCCAGCTAATTTCGCGGTTAAAAAAGGGGATCTTCTTATTGCTCATTTAAAAAAATAAAAATCCCTGTCGAAAACAGGGATGCTCAAAACTGCATATTAATTTGTTAAATCGATGTTAATTCATCTACACATTAACGTTAACAAATTTATTTTTTGGCCGGAGCTTTAACCACTTTCTTAACGGCAGGTGTAGTTTTAGCTACTGTTTTTTTAACAACTGGTGCTGTTTTTTCCGGATCAGCTGCAGGAACTGTAGCTTTTTTTACAGCTGCCGTGGCCTTTGCAGGAGCTTTGCTTGCTGTAGTTACCGCTTTTTTGGCAACTGTTGCCGGTGCTGCAACTGATTTTTTAACTTCAGCAACTGGTTTTGCCAATACTTTTTCGGCTTTTTCTTCGGTTTCAATCGCAGCTACCTTAATGCTCTGCACCACAGGTTTAGCTTTAGACACTGCCTTCTTAACTACTTTTTCGGCTGATTTTTCTGCTTTGCTAACCGCTTTAGCAACTGGTTTCTTTTCCGTTTTTGCCTTTTCTTTTGATGCGTGCAATAACTCATCTATTTTTTGGCCTACATCGGCTTTTACAATGGTAAATTTCTTGGTTAATTTTTTAGCCACACGTTTACTCGCCTTTCCAACCTCTGTACTAATTTCAGATACATCGTGACCTAAACTTTTAATTACATCTAAGAACTTATCAGTGATTGACTGCTCTAATTGTTTTTTAGCTTCTTTCTTAGTGATCTTTTTTTGAGACTTTGGTTTAGTGGTTTTCATATTATTTTTCGTTTTTTTGTGACGTAGATTAATTTCTACTAAATCTACTTATTTTTTTACTTTAAAGCTAAAACCATGCCTTCTTTTGATATAGTGAGTAAAGTTGACGCGCAAACATTAGATAATGCGATCAATAATGCCAAGAAAGAAATCCTTAACCGATTCGACTTTAACGGATCAAAAAGCACCGTCGAACTGGATAAAAAAACAAACATTGTAACCATAGTTACCGAAGACGATATGCGCCTTAAAGCCATAGAAGGTTCGATTATTTCGAGGATGATGAAACAGAATTTAGACCCTAAAAGTTTGGATTTTGGCGATGAGCAACAGGCTTCGGGTAATATGATCAGAAAAGAAATCAGCATTAAAGAAGGATTGGATAAAGAAGCAGCTAAAAAAGTTGTTGCCAAGATTAAAGCCAGCGGATTAAAAGTTCAGGCTTCTATTATGGATGATCAGGTGCGTGTAACGGCAAAAAAAATCGACGATTTACAAGCGGTGATCAATCTTTGCAGAAATGAAGATTTTGGCCAGCCACTGCAATACATTAACATGCGTAATTAATAGGGTTAATTGTATAAACTGGTTAATTGGTTAACTGTCTTAGCGAAATCTATCAGTTAACCAATTCTACAATTAACCAATCTCTACAGTTAACCAATTTAAACAATTAACCAGTTAACCCAAACAACGTGGAAATCAGCGAAAACGGATTTATATTTTCTGACAAAAAGGATCTTTTAGATATAGAAGCCATCCATCATTATTTAAGTACGGAATCCTATTGGGCGAAAAATATTCCATTCGATACCGTAAAACGTTCTATAGAAAATTCGCTATGCTTCGGCATTTATAAAGGGCCGGAACAAGTTGGTTTTGCCCGTTGGGTAACCGATAAAGCTACATTTGCATGGCTTTGCGATGTGTATGTTAAAGATAGTTATCGCGGTTTGGGCTTATCTAAAAAACTGATGTCGTTCATGATCTTTCACCCTGACCTGCAGGGATTACGCCGTTATCAACTGGCTACATTAGATGCCCATGGTTTGTATGAACAATTTGGCTTTTCACAGATTGAAAACCCTGAAAGGCAAATGGGTATTGTAATTCCGGATATTTACAGTAAAGCTGCAGAATAGATTAAAAAACCTTTTTTAAGTTCCTGTGTTTTTCATACACATCAAAACATAGAAAAAACATGAAAAAGATATTTTTATTGTCAACAGCTTTTGCATTAGCCCTTTCATTCCAGGCCTGTCAAACTGCAGATAAAAAATCGGCAACTACGAAAGACAGTGTTTCCGGCGATACTACAATGGTAAATGGCAACCATGTTGCAGGCTCAGAAAGCACCGAATCTGGAATTGATGAAGCAGGTGCAACCTTCTTGAGAAAAGCAGCTGTAGGTGGCATTATGGAGGTTGAAGCGGCAAAAATTGCAGCTAAAAATGCAAAAAGCGCTCAAGTAAAAGATTTTGCAGCGAAAATGCTGGCTGATCACACCAAAGCCAATACTGAACTAAAAACATTAGCTCAAAGCAAAAAAGTAATTACGCCGGATGCTTTACCTGCTGATCAGCAGATTCATTTGGATGAAATGAAAAAAATGACAGGTGCCGCTTTTGATAAACATTATATGGATATGATGGTTACCGATCATGATAAAACAGTGGCATTATTTAAACAAGGTACAGAAAACCGCGACCAAAGCATTAAAGAATGGGCTACAAATACTTTAAAAGTAATTGAATCGCATGATGAAATGGCGAAAAAGATTGTAGCTGGTTTAAAATAGATTGGTTATTTTTCAATAAAGATTAGTCGTCATTTCGAGCGAAGTACAACGAAGTCGAGAAATCTGTCTAGATAGATCTCTCCACTCCGCGATGCTCCGGTCGAGATGATTGTTAT
>NZ_AYMG01000011.1 GCF_000633455.1 Pedobacter jeongneungensis | reverse complement strand
GGTTTTGAAGACAGTACCTATTCGCTTTACTGCGTGCCGCTGCTATCAGGTTTAGTTAACTTGAAACAGTGCTCTCCACACTAAACTGCCCTGCAACCCCAAATAGTTGCACCGGCAGAATTTCTTAAACGGGATTGAAGCGTCATCCTCCCGATCCCGATTCTTCATCGGATTGGGAGATACAGCGAAAAGCCCGACTAACATTAAAAAAAGCAGACGATCCTGCTTTCCAAAACCTTTAAATAAATCTTCGGATGGATTTGTGTTGGATAGGAATATCGAATACCACTATGGATACTGTGCAGTCTGATGTTACCATCTGACTAATTAGATCTGTGTCAGATAGAAATATCTGACACCACGGATAGTACGATAAGATCTAGTCTGCAGAATAAATATCTTCAAAATAACTCACCACCAGCGATTTCATCAACATTTCCTGTTCCAGCATGGTATAAGGCGGAATGGCTTTGATTAATTTCCAGTGCGGCCAGCCATCCTGATCTAAGCCTTCCAGTTCATAAAAGCCCATTTCGCTCAATAAACGGCAGGTAGCAATGTGCATCAGTTCTTCCTTTTGGCGTTTACTGTATTTTTTGGGTCCTTTGCCCAGTTCCTGAACACCGATGAGAAAAAGCATCACCTTTAAATCAGGAAAATCCGAATCAAATTCAGTTGAAATCCTTTCCTGTAAAACTTTCCATTTGGCATTAATCTCCGACGGCTTCATATCTGCAAAGATAGTGTAAAAACGTGTAAGCCTTAAGTAAAACGTTTAGGCTTTTTAACACTTAAGCTTGAATGGTAATGGTATTTTTGGTTACATTTATAACCTATGGATACGAATATCAATAAAACAATTAATGCAGGTTTATTAGCTTACGGCATGTCTGGAAAGGTTTTTCATGCTCCTTTTCTAAATGCGCACGATGGTTTCAGTTTAAAAGCCGTGGTAGAACGGAACCATAAAAATGCAGTTAACGATTACCCTAATATTATTAGTTACAACAGCGTTGAAGAGCTTCTGCGTGATGAAGAAATAGAATTGGTGGTGATTAATACCCCAAATAACCTTCATTACGAACATTCGAAAGCAGCATTAAACGCGCATAAACATATTTTAGTTGAAAAACCTTTTACCGCAACCACTGCGCAGGCCAAAGAACTTTTCGAACTGGCCGATAGCGTTGGCAAACAGATTTTCTTTTACCAGAACCGCCGTTGGGACAGTGATTTTACATCGGTAAAAAAAGTGCTCGATAGCGGCAAGCTAGGTAAACTGGTTGAAGTTCATCTGCGTTACGATCGTTACCGCAATGTTATCGGGCCAAAGGCATTTAAAGAAACCCCATTAGAGGCCAGCGGATTGTTATACGATTTAGGTCCGCATCTTTTGGATCAGGTGATCAGCTTATTTGGCAAACCTTTGAGTTTTCATAAAATTTTAGGTAAAAACAGGGTTGGTACTTTGGTAGATGATTATTTTTCGATCCAATTGAGCTATCCTGATAGTGTAAATGTTTTTGTAACCTCGAGCATGTTGGTGGTAAACCCACAGCCAGGCTTTGTTTTACATGGCGTAAATGGTAGCTTTATTAAACAAAGAACCGATATTCAGGAAGAACAGTTGCTGGCCGGTATGAAATTAACCGATCCGGCTTATGGCATTGAGTCTGCAAGTAAAGATGGTTTGTTAACCACCATTGATGCCGCAGGAAATAAAACCGAAGAAATCATTAAATCGGAAGTTGGAAGTTATCTGCCCCTTTTCGAAGCCGTTTATCAATCAATAACCAATAATAAACCTTATCCTGTTACCAGGGAAGATGTTTTGACGCAATTAGAAATTATTGAAAGCTAACTCCTATGTGGTAAATCCGCGTAATCACCCTAAATCCATTTAAATCACGTTAATCTGTGTAATCTTTATTATGAACTCGTTGCCATTTGCTTATTTAATCCCCATTTTTCTGATTGCCCTTTATCTGATCCTTAAAAAGAAGAAGGTTGTTGTTGAACCTTTAACGGATGTAGACAAGAAAATACTGGATGATTATGTGGATTATTACCATAATCTCGATTCGACAGATAAGCTTAAATTTGAGCAAAAGGTGGCGGCATTTTTCAGTGCGGTTAAAATTGAAGCGGTGGGTTTGGAGATGACCACGTTAGATGAGTTATTGATTGCGTCAAGCGCTGTTATCCCTATTTTTGGTTTCGATGACTGGCAATACAAAAATCTGACCAGCGTTTTATTGTATCCCGATACCTTTAACAAAGATTTTGAGTTTGAAGGTGGAGAAAGAAACATTATGGGTATGGTAGGTACAGGCTACATGAACGGACAGATGATTTTATCGCGTTCGGCTTTGCGCCATGGTTTTTCTAAAAGTGCAGGAAAAGAAAATACGGCCATTCACGAATTTGTACATCTTTTAGATAAATCGGATGGGGCGACTGACGGTGTTCCGGAAAATTTAATGGCGCATGAATATACTTTGCCATGGATTAAAATGATGCATGAGGAGATTGCAAAAATTGAGGACAATAAATCGGATATTAATCCTTATGCCATTACCAATCAGGCCGAATTTTTTGCGGTAGTTTCAGAATATTTCTTTGAAAAACCAGAGTTGTTAAAGGATAAACATCCTGAATTGTATTTTCAGTTAAGCCGCATTTTTGCGCAACAGCCTGCGGGTTAAAATGATAAAAACTAGAATGAAAATATTCGCAACAATTATCTGTAGTTTGATTTCGATCAGTACGTTTGCGCAGAAAACCTATGTATTAAGGCAAAATTATCCAACGGGATATAAATATGATTTTTCGATTAATTCCGATCAGATCATTAACCAGAAAATTGGCGGTCAGGAGGTACATTTAACTCAAAATATTGGAACGGATTATACTTTCGACATTACCGAGGGGCATAATGGCGAAAAGGATGTTAAAGTAACCTATAAAAAGATTTTTATGAAATCTGTTGCCATGGGTACTACCATGACTTATAATTCAGATGATCAGGACAGCACGAAGAAAAACCCATTCAGTGGGCTAAAGGGAGCTACTTTTTTAATGACCGTAACGCCAAACGGAGGGATTAAAACCGTTGCGGGTATAGATAAAATGCTTGATAACATGGCTTCAAAGATGAGCAATGATACCAGTGAGGTGAGGCAGATTAAAAGTGCTTTAAGTAAACAGTTCAGTGCTGAAGTAGTAAAAGAAACGATGGAATCGTCGTTTAAAATTTATCCAGGTAAGGAGGTCAAAATTGGCGATAGCTGGACAGTTGATACGAAATTACAAATGAGTATGCCGATAGAAACCATTACGGAATATACTTTAAAGGAAGTGAAAGACGGTATTGCCGTACTAAGTGTAAAAGGTGCCTTGGTATCAAAAGGGATTTTTGAAGCAATGGGCAACACAATGGAAACCGATTTAAAAGGAACCAACTCTGGAGAAACTTCGGTAGACATTAAAACGGGAATTGTATTGAACAGTCACCTGCGGATAGAACTGTATGGAAAAATGAAGTCGATGGGAAAGGATATTGATTTCGAAATGCAGGGCATTAATAAAATTGTAGGGAAAGAGATAAATTAATTTAGCATAGTCGTCATTCCCAACTTGATTGGGAATCTTAATGCTTTATACCTGCACTTATCATAAGCATTAAGATTCCCGCATGCGCGAGAATGACGATCACTCAATATATTATATTAGAGGCTCCCCGTTAACGCCACCAAAAACTCTGTCGGAATTTCGATGTGGGGAATATGTCCGCAGGCATCAAATTCTATAATTTTAGCGCCAATAATTTTTGCAGCAGTTTGTTTGCCTAAAAGTTTGTACTGGCCGTGTAAAGCCTGCTGATCTGGTGTAAGCAAACCTTTGCCCACAATGGTTTTATCTTCTTTACCGATAAATAAAACAGTAGGTACCTTTAAATTCTGAAATTCGTAAACCACAGGTTGTTCATAAATCATGGTATAGGTTAGTGCTGCCACCTTCGCCCAGCGTGGATAATCAGCACTATTGGTTACCCCTCCGGCAATATCAACCAGGTATTCGTATTCAGGTTTCCAATAGGTAAAGTAAGAGCCCTGATAATATTTTCTAACGCTTTCTGCGGTAGTTTTTAGCTCGGTTTGGTATTGCTGGGCAGTTGTGATGTAAGGAATAAAAGTTTTGTAATCTTCTAAACCGATCGGATTTTCGAGCAGCAGTTTTTCAGTTGTTTCGGGATACATTAAAGCAAAGCGTGTAGCCAGCATACCGCCCATACTATGGCCTAAAACCACCGTTTTTTGAACGCCAAGCGTATCTAACAATTTTTTGTTCCAGGCCGCCATTTGGTGGAAGCTGTAATGGATAAATGCTTTTGACGATTTGCCAAAACCGATCTGATCGGGTACAATAACCCGATAGCCAATGTTTGTTAGGGCTTTAATTACGTTGCCCCAATAATAACCTCCAAAATTTTTCCCATGAAAAAGGATGGCCGTTTTTCCATTGGCATTTGCTGTTGGCGCAACATCCATGTAGGCCATTTTAATATCCTGTCCTTCGGTATTAATGGGGAAGTATTTAACCGGATAAGGATATTTAACGTTATCCAAAGTGATAGAAAGGGTATCTATTTTTTGTGCCTTTACATGGCTAAGAACAAATAAGCTAAGGGAAAGTAAAAGGAAGTATCTTTTCATTGACTGGAAATGACGTAAACTAAAAAACTAATTGGCTCAAGTTAAACTTTTGCCAATTAGTTAGCTTAAAAATCATGCCCTTTTTACAAAATCACAATAATCTATAATGATTAGTATCGTTTTGGTATTCTGAAATGTTATTTAATCAATTGCTTTAAATTAACAGTAGGTATCTGGATGCTTGTTTCATCAGAAAGGTTTCCGCTTGCTTTGTTTATCTTAATGTGCTGAAAATTTACATCATTCTTCCCCATGCTATTTAAAGAGAGGGTTTCTATTGGGCCTATATTCTTATTTTCTTCATTTTTGAATTCTGCTTTTGCATCTTTCAATTTCAGATCAGCATTTAGTAGTGGCGTGTTATTTACGGTTAAGTATCCTGCAGTGATATCGGCATGCAAGTTTTCAATTTTTGCATCTTCAATGGTAATCCCGGGTATCACCACATCTTGTTGTTGATATATAGTCTTCTTTACCAGGTGCAGATTTTTGACTTTCATATCCTCCCCAAATCTGAAGTTTACACCTTTGGTGATTTCTACATTTAAACTATCCGTATTTACTGCTAAAGCATCCACAGATACATTGTTAAAAGTAATTCCTTTTAAGTTTGGTGAAAAAATCAACAATGTTCCATGCTGGTAATTACGTTCTTCTTTTAAAGAGATGTTTAGTTTACCATCCTTATCTACCTTGTATTCGATATAAGGTGCAAGATCATTAGTTGCTTTAAACAAAAACTTATCGTTGGCAATTATTTTAATATTTAGGAAAGATGATTCTGAGCCGTTAATTACCACATGTTGAAATGCCTGAACAGGATATTTTGTGATAAACCGATCTACATCACTGTCTGTGGTTTCGGCTCCTGTTAACATTTTATCGTAGGTTTTATTATCGATCCGGTTTGCTTTGGCAATCAGGATCATTACGGTTAATGGAATAATAAGCAAGGCAATTGCCAGCCCTGTTAATAATTTATTGCTTGTTTTCATTTTTTTAGGCGTTAAAGTTTTGTGATACAAAAGTTTGATAGCGGGATTTTAGCTCGTCGAAATCAACTTCCAGGAGGTAAAGGTTTCTGAACAAGTTCGGCAGTTCATCTTCGATAAAACTGGTTTTCCTATATTGTTTTACCTGATCTATGGTGTCGTCGGCCAGAAAAAAACCTATTCCCCTTTTGTTGTTTATGATATTCTTGCCTTGTAGCAATTCGTATGTGCGCATTACTGTATTGGGATTTACTTCCATTTCTACTGCCATTTCCCTTACCGATGGAATTTTTTCGTCGGCTTTCCATTTACCCAATAATATCTGCTCGCAAACATATTCAGCTATCTGTAGGTAAATGGCCTTGTTGTTGTTAAATTCCATTTTAAGCCTCCTTTTCTTTTAAACGTATAAATGAGATAAACCAGAATGCCAATGTTAATAATATGCCTATTAAACTCATTATGAAGAAGATATTACCCTCGTCTTGCCAGTAGTGGTTTCCAACCCAAACTGTATTGTTGGTTAGTTTTTGCAGCACAAAAATTGTTGAAGTAACCCAAAGTACCCCAAATACCATTATAGAAATTGCTGTTTTAATGTAGTGGAAGTTTTGGAAAAATATAGAGCCTAATAGGAAAACGCTATTGATCAATAGCGGCACATAATAAAACTGGGAAAAGTTTTTAACGGTTCCGGTTGAGAAAAAATAAGTTAAATAATCTATAACTACCTTTTTGCCTTGATAATCGGTATAACTTCCTGTTAAAGTATGGGTTGCCCTAACAGAAGAAATAAAGGAAAGATCGATCAAGTAAAAGCATAATAAGTAACTTGGTATTCCAATAATCAGGGTGTAGAATATAGCGCATAAAAATTTTTCAATGTTCGATGCAGGTACCAAAATGTTAATGATGGCTTTAGGTTTTTGTCCTAAGTGCATAAAATAACTGTTCGCTATAATGCTTACAAATAAAAAGCCCGTAATCAGAAAGAGAGGAAATCTAAAACTTAATGTGTTAGATGAAAGGTATTTTAAATTATTATCTGTTAAGCTTATGCTATAAAATAAGGCCAAAACGCCAATTAATACACCAAAACTGATTAAATAGATTTTTCCAAAATCAAGCCATTGTCTTTTAAGCAATAAGCCAAATCGATTAATATTAAATGTGTTGTTCATCGCTTAACTGAATAGAGGTTTAAATTTGATTTTTTCTGCAAGTATGGCATTGAAAAGGAGTTCCATATCTAGTTTGCTTTCTTCCTGCTGGTAGTTTGGCATTACCGCATTATAACCAGAAAGCGATGGTTCGGCATAAATGATGCTATCGTCAATTTCTTTCACTTTTTTGAAAGTTAACTTTGCTGTAATCTCTTCTACTGTAGCTTTAAGTGCAATATCATTTTCATCAAGCATAATTACCGTATCGATCAGGTTATCTAAATCTCTAACCTGGTGGGTAGAAATAATGATGCAACGCTCATCTGTCATGGCAGAAGCCATAATTTTTCTGAACTGTGCCTTAGATGGAATATCTAAACCGTTGGTTGGCTCGTCCATAATAACCAGTTTCGCCTGGGTAGCCAATCCGAATGCAATAATTACTTTTTTCTTCTGCCCATAGCTCATATTAATGAGTTTCTGCTCAACCGGAACGTCAAATTCTTTAATCAGATCAGCGAAATAATTGTGGTCGAAATTTTTATAGAAGGGGGCATTGGCTTTTATATAAGCATCTATTTTTACCGATGGCAAATAGAATTCTTCTGGAATGAAACAGATCTGCTCTAAAAGTGCAGGCTGTCTTTTCGCCGGATCATAGCCCATCACATCCAATGTGCCGCTCTGCGCATACACCAAACCGGCGAGGTTTTTTAATAAAGTTGATTTGCCGGCACCGTTTTTACCGAGCAAACCATAAATATGGCCGTTGCTTAAGCGCATGCTCATATTTTTAAATAATGGCTTATGCTTACTATAGCCAAAATTAAGATTGTTAATGTTGATCATGTCTACTGTATTAGTTAAATAATACACTAATGTATGATGTTGTTTGTTGATCTCCAAATTATTTCGGAAAAAAGTTTAGCGATGGGAGGTTCGCGGTTGGCGTTTTCATGCGATATGTCTAGCGCCATCCGCCTCACGCTAAGCGCTACGCCATGGAACGGTAAAATATCAGTCTAATAACTGTTGCATTAAAACATCATTAATATGGAGATTGTATGTTTGTAGTATATCGATACAGTATGGATACAAAATGGGCATATTTACTTGGCCGCTTAGCAATAGGCTTAAGTTTTTTCGGACATGGCTTAGTGCGTTTACCAAAACTTGCGGGCTTCAGCCAATGGATGGTCGGGCAATTTTCCAAATCTTATTTGCCTGATGCATTGGTGATCCCTTTCAGTTATATGTTGCCTTTTGCCGAGTTTATAGCAGGATTGATGATTATCTTAGGTTTATTTACCAGGCAAGGATTACTATTTGCCGGACTGATTTCTTTAGCATTGATTTTCGGAACAACGGTAATAGAGAACTGGGAAGCGCTGCCTTCTCAACTCATCCATGTGGCATTTTTGTCGGTGTTACTCGCTTACCTTCCGCATAACAGTTATGCGGTTGATAAACTCATTAAAAAATAATTATGGAATACAGAAAAATTGGAAACTCAGATTTAGAACTTTCAGTAATCACATTTGGCGCCTGGGCTGCTGGCGGTTGGATGTGGGGAAGCACAGATAGAAACGATGCAATTAACGCTATTAAAGCGGGTTACGATTTAGGGGTCACTTCGATTGATACGGCGCCAATTTACGGTCAGGGCGATAGTGAAGAAATTGTAGGCGATGCAATAAAAGGTATCTCGCGTGATAAATTACAACTGGTAACCAAATTTGGAATGCGCTGGGACCTGGCGAAGGGCGATTTCGGCTTTAAGAGTAAAAACAACGATGGAAAGGAGATCGATATTTATAAATATGCGGGAAAAGAAAGTGTGATTTACGAATGTGAGCAATCTTTAAAACGGCTGGGTACCGATTATATTGATCTTTACCAAATCCACTGGCCGGATATAACCACACCAATCAGCGAAACTTTCGAAGCCGTGAGCAGGTTGATTGAACAGGGTAAAGTGCGTTATGCAGGCGTATGCAACTATGATGTAGCGCAATTAAAAGAAGCTGACAAAACTTTAGAAATTATTTCTAACCAGATCCCATTCAGTATGGTGAATCGTGGGGTAGAAGAGGAGATTGTCCCCTATTGCATTGAAAAAAATAAATCAGTTTTAGCTTATAGTCCGATGGAGCGCGGTTTGCTGACTGGAAAATTGAAACCTGGCCATCAATTTGAAGAAGGCGATCACCGTCAGGGAAACAAATTTTTCTCGCCAGAAAGTATCGAAAAAACGAATGCATTTTTGGCTAAAATAAAACCATTGGCTGATGAGAAAAATGCAACCTTATCTCAATTGGTGTTACGCTGGACGGTTGAACGCCAGGGCATTACCATCGCTTTGGTTGGTGCGCGGAATGAAAAGCAAGCTGTACAAAATGCAGAAGCCATTAACGTAAAATTAAACGCTGAAGAAATTCAGTTGATCAATACCGAATTAAATAAAGCTGGTTTTTAATCGTAATATTAACCACAGAGCACACGGATTTTTTTACAGAGAAAAATCGGTGTACTCTGTGTATTTCTCTGTGCCCTTCGTGGTTAAAATAAAAAAAAAATATGTCGAAATTATTTTCTCCTTTTACCATAAAGGACGTAACCCTAAAAAATAGAATTGTTATTTCTCCAATGTGCCAGTATTCTGCTGTTGATGGCTTTGCCAACGATTGGCATTTGGTACATTTAGGAAGCCGCGCCGTTGGTGGTGCAGGTTTAATTATCCAGGAGGCTTCCGCGGTTACTGCTGATGGAAGGATTACCTATGCTGATCTGGGCATCTGGAAAGATGAACATGTAGAAAAATTGAAACAGATTGTTTCTTTCATTCATAACAATGGTGCTATTGCTGGTATACAACTGGCGCATGCAGGCAGAAAAGCCAGTTGCGAGGTGCCATGGAACGGAGGTGAACAGATTGCGGCTGGCGAAAACAGCTGGAAGCCTGTTGGTCCATCGCCAATTCCTTTTAAACAAGGACAGGTAGAGCCGCACGAATTAACGATTTCAGAAATTCAGGATATTGTTTTTGCTTTCAGGGCAGCTGCAAAACGTGCTTTAGAAGCAGGTTATAAAGTGGTAGAAATACATGCCGCACATGGTTACTTATTGCATGAGTTTTTTAGTCCGCTAAGCAATAAACGTAATGATGTTTATGGGGGAAGTTTCGAAAACCGGATCCGTTTGGTAATCGATGTGGTTGAAGCCGTGCAATCAGTTTGGCCTGAAAACCTGCCACTATTTGTACGTATTTCGGCTACCGACTGGACGGAAGGTGGCTGGAACGAAAATGATTCGTTGCAATTGGCTGCAGTTTTAAAAGATCGTGGAGTAGATTTAATTGATACCTCTTCAGGTGGTAATGTACCTGATGCCTTTATCCCAGCCGGACCAAATTACCAGGTTCCTTTTGCAGATAAAATCAGAAATGAAATCGGCATTTATACCGGTGCTGTAGGGGTAATTGTTGAGGCGCACCAGGCCGAAGAAATTCTGGAGCAAGGAAAGGCAGATTTAATTTTTATTGCCCGTGAATCGCTGAGAGATGCCTATTTCCCTACACATGCCGCACAGGTACTTGGCGATGATAGCGAATGGCCAAATCAGTATGTAAGGGCCAAAAGGGAAACGTTTAAGAAGTAGTTGAGGACTTCAAATAGTACCGTCATCTCGACTGAAGCGAAGCGAAATGGAGAGATCTCTCCAGACAGATTTCTAGGCTGCGTTACACCCGATAGCTATCGGGTCCGCTCGAAATCGTCATTCCCAACTCGATTGGGAATCTTAATGCAATAAGCTTTAAGATTCCCGCCTGCGCGGGAATGACGATTGTACTAATAGACTCTGTCATTGATAATCCCGTTGAGGATCAGTTATTGTGAAGCAAAATCTATTTTAGATCTATCTACTCCACTGCGGTCGAGAGGACGATTCATCTAAAACGTACTTAAATAAAAAGCGGAGTGATCTCATCGATCAGCTCCGCTTTTTTGTCTATAAATGATATTAGAGGACTTTATTTAACCAGTGTAAAAGGAACATACAATCCGAAAGTGATGTTTCTACCGGTATTGTAAACACCTAAATTAGGATTTTCCTGATCAAAACGACCTGGTTTAAACCTGCTTAAAGCATCGTAATATTTCTGGTTTAACAGGTTATTGGCCGAAACGGATAGTTTAACAGGCTGTTTACCTAAATTAAATGTAGCACCGATTCCAGCGTTTAACAAGGTGTAACCGCTGGTTGGTGTTTCAAAAACATCATCCACACGGGTTTGTTTAAATGCCGAGTTGATGCCAACAGAAAGGTAAGCATCATTTGTACCTTTAAGTTTAGGCTCGAAACGCAGCTCATTTCTCAATGTTCCTGCCGGGATAAACGAAAGTGGTCTGTTTAGCGTATTGTTCTGTGCATGAACGTATCCAAAAGTATTTTCGAAGTGGATAAATGGAACCGGATGGATGGTTAAACTTGCCTCAGCACCATAAAGATTGGCATTTACCTGTCCGTAACGGTAAACATCGAAAAGTGTACCATCAACAGTTCTTTGTTCGCCATTGTTTGATGCGTAAATATAATTGTGGATGTAATTGTTATAAATGCTCGCACTTGCACTCACAATTTTTCCTTCATATTCTAAAGCAGCATCTACCTGATAACTGCGCTCCGGGCTTAATGCAGAATTCCCTATTTCATACCTAAAAGTACCTTCATGTACACCATTTGATCCTAATTCTGCCGGATTTGGTGCACGGAAAGCAGAGCCTGCGTTGGCTTTAAAATTTAATTCATCGTTAAACTGATGTGTAAAACCCAGGGCACCACTTACGTTAGAAAACTTGTTTTTAAAAGGAGCAAAAAGTTCTTCGCCATCATCAAACAATTGTTTTCCGTTATTTTTTCTGAAATCGTAGCGTGCACCGATACTAAAAGTATTATTCTCCCAGTTTTTCTTTGCATAAGCAAAAACACCTAAGCCGAAAGTATCATAGGCTGGGATTAAAAATTCTGTTCCTTTGTTTTGACTATGCGCATCATCTACACTTATACCAAAAACCGGCTGCCATCCATTGGTTTCATGGATATAATATTTTAAGTCGGCATTGTAAGTTTTAAGGTCGAAGAATAAGGCCGGGTCTGGTCCATCCAATTCGCGACGCTGGTTCTGCTGATAACCGAAATCGGCCTTTAAATTACCATTACCTATAATAAAATTGTTATTCAGGGCAATTTTAAAGTGTCTGATATCCTGACGAGGGTATTCTAAAGTACGGTTTTTATAATCGTCGTTGGTAAATGCACTACCATCTTCTTTTACAAAATTTCCATTATCATCTAAAGTTGGTTCGTAGAAACCAATGTTATTATGGAAGTTAGAAACGTTTAAATGTGTGTAACCCCAGCTTTTGTTTAAACCCACCATACCACTTAAATCGGTTTCGTTAAAACCCGAATTAGGAAAATATCCGGTAGGTGTTTTAAAAGAGTAAGCATTTTTATAAGTTCCGCGGGCTCTCCAAACAAAACCATTTTCGTTACCGTTTAACATTAATGAGTTGGCGGTAAGGCCATTGTTGGTAGAGTAATTGGTGATAAATTCACCTTTAACTTGTCCTTCAGGTGCCGAACTAGGTTCTAATAAGTTAATTACACCACCTAATGCGTCAGACCCATACATTAATGAAGCTGCGCCACGTAAAACCTCAATACGGTCTGATTTAAACTGATCAATTTCGATCCCGTGTTCATCGCCCCATTGCTGGCCTTGTTGTTTAATTCCATCATCTAAGGTTACAATCCTGTTGTAGCCTAAACCCCTGATAACAGGTTTAGAAATGGATGGTCCGGTAGTGATCTGCGAAACACCGGGAATTTTAGTCAATGCATCAATTAAGTTGGTTGAGGGCTGTAAAAGCTGATCCTTGCCCACTACTGCTGATGAAGCACTGTTTCTTTTGCTGGTACTGCTGATTAAACTTCCTGTAATTACAATTTCTTTTGTTTCGATTGCCGTAGGCTGTAAAGAGAATTCTAATGCAGCTGCGTTAGCAAGATCTACCACCTGTGTAGCAGTTTTATAGCCTACATAATGTACCTCTACCAGGTAACTTCCTTTTGAAGGAAGGTTGTTCAATGTAAATTCTCCATCGTTATTGGTTACGGCCGAAACCTTTAAATCTGGAATAAAAATGGTTGCACCTGGCAACGTTTGTTTAGTGCTGGCATCAATAACCTTACCTTTTATATTTTTTAAAGCGGCAGCGAAAACAGTGCTGCTTAATAACGTATATAGCATTACCAAGCCGATAAGCTGTAATTTTTTCATGTGTTGTATATGAATAAAAATGATGGAAAAGCAAAAACAATGGCCCATTTGAAGCCTGCTTTAGTTTCTCCTATAAATAAATTTGTTTTAGCGCGGTTGCGCCATAAGAAAAAATTAAGCCAAAGGGGGACCGCGTAAGCAGGTGCGCTTTATTTCGGTAAAGGCATTCTTTAACGTAGGTTCGGTACGGTTAAAAATTTTAGCAGATAAAAAGATCCTGTAAATGTGGTGTGTTTGAACGTAGTTTTTTTCAAAACTTGCATTACAGATTAAACAGGTTTCGCCGTGCGCCTGTACATGACTTACATGTTTACAATGTGCTTCTTTTTGTACAACAGGAACGGGATTGTGATGGTGAAGAACACTCCATGGAGTTAAAGCAATAGCAAACACAATCAGCATAAATGCCGATAAATACTTCTGAATGTTTTGTCTATGCTTTTTCAACTCGCCAAAAGTAGTAATTCTTAAGCAATTATATATATTTGAAAAGTAACATTGCTTTTATAGTGTTGTGACCTGCTATTTTATCAATGGTTTAACCTTAAAAGCCATGATTTCTGATGTTAGGTAAAGAAATCAGGTAAATGCAAAATCAAAATTAACAACATGTCGATATTTGAATGGTTTTTTGAACGGAATAATCCCGGGCCCACTGGTACCGTAGAAACTTATCACCATAAATTATACTGGCCACGCATCTGGATTCTCATTGCCGGGACTGCTGCCTTGATCGCATTCCTTTTTTTTATTTATTGTGTCCCTTTAAATCGGTTAGAAGCTTTCGAAATTGGAAATGCATGTTTAGGTACACTTTTCAGCATCGCTTATTTAGTGGCATCTTATTACATTTATGTTAAGCCAGATTATAATAATATGGGCTTTCTGGGTTTTATTGATAATCCCTTTAAATATACCGATGATGTTAACCGTTTTATGCTATTTTTTCAGGCCATATTACTTCCGGGCAAAATCATTTCCATACCAATTGTAAACATGTTTTCGTTATTGTTTACAGCAAAAAAATCGAACAGTTAATGAAATTTATCAGGAAAAATATATTTAACGCTTTATTTGTCATTTTCCTATTGGTAATTGTTTTTGTACCCGATGCAAAAGCTTTTTTTATTAAAGGATTAATGGAGATTGGTTTTTATAAGCCCAATGTTGAAGCGCCAAAAGAAGATGTTGCAGGTCTGAACGGCATACAGTTTAAAGATGCGAAAGGTAATCTGGTTGATCTGGGCGATTTAAAAGGCAAAGTTATTTTCCTCAACTTCTGGGCAACCTGGTGCCCGCCATGCAGGGCCGAAATGCCTTCGATCAATAAATTGTACACGCAATTTAAAGACGATAAAGATATTGTATTCATTTTTGCCGACGCTGACGGAGATTTTCCAAAATCGACTAAGTTTATGGCCGACCGTAAATATACAATGCCTGTTTATAAAGTAGAAAGCGATATTCCTGAAAAAGTATTTGCCGGCGCCTTGCCCACAACGGTTATTTTCGATAAGCAGGGCAGACTGTCTTTCAGGCACGAAGGCGTAGCAAATTATGCCGATCAAAAGATTATTGATTTTCTTAATAAACTTAAAAATAGCCGTTAACTTCCATCAGCCATAAGGCTTTTCCGAATCAATTTTGATGATGAAATGATATTTCTATTTGCAATATATGTAGTTAACTACATATATTTGTGAAATAATATTTAGCAATGCAAAACGACTTTAAAATTGAAAGATTAAATAATCAATTCTGTGAAGCGATTATCGGGTTAATTCTGCCCATACAACAAATAGAATTTAATGTAGATATCGATCTGGCCGCACAACCAGACTTATTGGATATCGAAAAAAACTACGATGGTACAGGTGGAGCTTTTTGGGGCGCGAAACTGAACGGCGAACTTATTGGTACTATTGCTTTGATTGCACAACCCGATCACCATGCCGGAGCAATCAGAAAGATGTTTGTTAAAAAAGAATTTCGTGGAAAAGAGCTGGGGGTAGCACAGGCTTTATTAAAAACCCTAATCGAATATTGCAGTGATAATAACCTGAATGAAGTATATTTGGGTACCAAAGATATATTGCAGGCTGCCTGCCGCTTTTACGAACGTAACGGATTTAAACAGGTGGCCATGGAAGATCTCCCGGTTTATTTTCCCCGCATGGCTGTTGACAATGTGTTTTATAGCCTGGATTTAAAATCTGTTTAATGGAACAAAATGTAATTGATGCTTCTGGCTTACTGGCCATTTCTACACGTTTACAAAGGCTCAGCGACCAGATCCGCAAGGATGGCCTGTTGATTTATAAAGCATTCGGGATTGATTTTCAGCCGAAATGGTTCCCGGTGCTTTACACTTTATATAAAAAATCGACCATGAGTGTGGTTTCTCTTTCTGAAGAAATTGGTTACGCCCATCCTTCTACCATCAGTTTGTTAAAAGAGCTGGAGAAGGAGAAACTGATCCGTTCTAAAAAGGATAAGGTGGATACCCGTAAACGCCTGGTTGAACTTACAGCACAGGGTAAAACGCTTCTATCAACCATGGAGCCCGTTTGGGAGGTGATCATTAAAGCCACTGCAGAAATTACAAATACAGAAAATAACCTGATGAAGGCCATAAATGAAGTAGAAGCAAGCTTACAAGAGAAAAGCTTTTTACAAAGGGCCGAAGTTTATATTAAAAAATGAGCGAATTATTGAATGAGTGAATTTTGAATGGCAGGAAAGGTTAACCAATGATTTTACTATTTTTGCCACCATGATTTCATTTTTCGAGGCTTCGCTTAAACAACTTTCTATCCACCATACCGGCAATAAACTGGTTGAAGAGTATTATAAATTATCTGATGCCCCTTTAAAAATCGAGGATGAACAGTTAGGCAATCTGTTGATGCAGTATTTCTTAAAGCCTTTTGAAAAGGTAAATGAAGTCTACCGTTTTTACCATCCTAATGATAATTTACAATTAAACGAAGTATTTCATTTTGCGCACGAGATTTTTGAAAACAATGCGCTTTTTCACGAAGACTCGCAACAACTGGCCAAATATTTATACGATGTGGCCAACCACCCCAAAATTAAATCGGGTGAATTGTATGTAGCTTATTTCGAAAAAGTGCAGATAGAGGGGGAGCAGTTGGATGTGTTGGGGATTTTTAAATCAGAAACCAAAGATACTTACCTAAAGGTTTACCCTGAGCTGGATGGCTTTAACATGAGTTATGAGCAGGAGGCCATCAGCATTAACAAATTGGACAAAGGCTGTTTAATTTTTAATGTAGATAAAGAAGAAGGCTATAAAGTTGTAGTGCTCGATCAATCGAAAAGCAGCAACGATTCTGCAGTTTACTGGAAAGATGAATTTTTGAAACTGAAAATCAGGAACGATAGCTATAACCAAACTAATAATGTTTTGGGCGTTTACAAAAACTTCGTTACGCAAAAACTGGATGATGATTATGAAATCAGTAAAGCTGATAAAATCGATCTCTTAAATCGTTCAATGAAGTATTTCAAAGAAAAGGAAACCTTTGATATTGAAGAATTCGGGAATGAAGTAATCGGTAATGCAGAAGGGATAGAATCGTTTAAAAACTATAAGAAAAATTACGAAGAGGAGTTCGAAAGCCCGATTGCCGATCATTTTGAAATTGCAGAATCTGCGGTTAAAAAACAGGCCCGGGCTTATAAAAGCGTGCTAAAACTGGATAAAAACTTCCACATCTATATCCACGGCAATAAAGACATGATTGAGAAAGGTTACGACGATGATAAATCGATGAACTTTTATAAGGTATATTTTAGGGAAGAGGAGTAGGGTTAGTCCTGAGTCGGTAGTCTTAAGTCGTGAGTCTCTTGGCGATTGTTGATTTTGGACTAATGTCAAAGACCAATTCTGATTCGTCGGTCTGTGTCCTCACAGATGGAAACAAATCTTCATTTAACAGATTTCAATTTCATTTCCCAGTAGTTATCGGCTATTGTTCTGTGAGGACACAGACCAAGGATAAGAGTCTCAGCAGGCCGAAGTTGAATTTATTTTCCTCCAACCCCTCGGTCTGTGTCCTCACAGACCGAAACAAATCTTCACTTAACAGATTTCAATTCTTGGTAGTTGTTGATTAATTGGTCTGTGAGGACACAGACCACGGACTCTTGGCGGTCGTCGATTTTGGACTCCAACCCCTCGGTCTGTGTCCCCACAGATCGAAACAAATCTTCATTTAACAGAATTCAATTTCATTTCTTAGCAGTTATTGGCTATTGTTCTGTGAGGACACAGACCAAGGATAAGTGTGTATCCTTATTGAAAGAAATTGAAGTTTTATTCCCTCGATCTGTGTCCTTACAGACCGAAACAAATGTTCATTTAACAGATTTCAATTTCATTTCCCAGCAGTTATTGGCTATTGTTCTGTGAGGACACAGACCAAGGATAAGAGTCTCAGCAGACCGAAGTTGAATTTATTTTCTATTTTTAATAATGGAAAATAATATTTTCAGACAAGATCGTAATTCAAAGATGCTTTTAGAGGAAGTTTATTTTTGGACAGATACGGTTAAAGATTGGAAGAACATATTTTCCATCGACAAGTATAAAATAGTGATAATTGATACTTTAAGGGAATTAGTCAATAGAAAAAAGATTATTGTTTATGCTTTTGTGATTATGCCAAATCATTTGCACTTAGTATGGCAGATGGTGGAGGCGAATGGAAAAGAGATGCCTCATGCAAGCTTTAATAAATTTACTTCCCATCAGATTTTTCAGGATTTAAAGGCTCATCATCTAGATATATTACCGTTTTTTAAAGTATCAGATGCAGAAAGAAATTTTCGTCTGTGGCAAAGAGATCCATTAGCTATTCTTATGGATACGAAGGATAAACTTGAACAGAAAATAGATTACATCCATCTTAATCCCTTACAGGAAAGATGGCAGTTATGCGAAAAACCTGAAGATTACGAATGGTCATCTGCTACGTTTTATGAAACTGGAATTGACAATTATGGATTTTTAACTGATTATAGAAATCTCCTTTAAGGTTTCGGTCTGTGGGGACACAGACCGAGGATAGTGTTTCAGTTTGATTTTTTTAGCAATCAGAATATTAGCAATTGTTGATCGTTGGACCAGGCCTTATGGCGGTCTTTGATTTTGGACTTAAGGCTGTAGACTAAATCCGCTGCTGTGCCTTCAATGCCAAATACTGATTAATAACGTTAACCGTAAGCTTTTGCGGTGGCGTAAGAATGGCTAAAATGCCATGTTTGTTCAATTCCTTAACCATGAGTTTTTTCTCGTAGATAAATTTCTCTGCAATGGTTTTATGATAAATGCCTTCTACATCTTTAGCCGGATCGGTGCTTAAACTTTTTAGTTCTGTATTTTCGAAAAATACAACAACCAGTAAGTGGTATTTTGCAATTCTTTTAAGGTAAGGTAACTGACGTTGAAGTGCCGATAAACTTTCGAAATTGGTAAAGAAAACCAAAAGCCCACGTTGTTTTACCACCGAACGTATCGTAGAATATAAAACTTCGAGATTACTTTCCAGGTATCTTGTTTTTTCTTTGTAAAGCACATTCATAATGCTGCCCAGTTGCGAAGCTTTGCGGTCGGCCGGTACGATAGCTCCAATATTTTCGGATATGGTAATTAAACCAGCCTTATCTTCTTTGAGCATGGCCACTTTTGAGAGCGCTACACTTGCATTGATGGCATAATCAAGCAGGCTTAAGCCTTCAAAAGGCATGCGCATCACCCGCGATTTATCGATGATGCAATAAATGTTCTGCGATTTCTCATCCGTATAGGTATTTACCATCAAACCGCCTTTTCTGGCAGTAGCTTTCCAGTTTATAGTACGGATATCATCGCCACCAACGTAATTTTTAATCTGGTCGAATTCGCTGCTTTGTCCAACTTTTCTGATTTTTTTGATCCCGAATTCAGTTAAATAGCGCGAAACAGCCATCAATTCGTACTGACCAAGATTAATAAATGAGGGATAAACAGGCAGCACTTTCGCTCCATCGAAATTATAACGTCGGCTGATTAAACCCAGTGGCGACCTGATATAAGTCCTGATAAACCCGAAATCATATTCTCCGCGTTTGGTTGGACGTAAGTTATAATGGATTGATTTTATTTCTGCCGGTTTTAAATGGAGCCTAAAATCTTTATCACGGATCTGAAACTGGAAAGGTACTTCGTCAATTACCCGGGCATGTACACCGAAACCATAACGGTTTTTAATTTCAATCTGGATCGGGTTGTCATCTCCGTTGCTCAAGCGTTTCGAAGTAAATCTTTTAACTTCAATCCCATTGCTATTTCGGTACAGGATAAAAAGATCAATAAAAAATAGAATAGCTACAGCTACAGTTACAATTTCGGGGATATCGCCCAGCCAGGCAAAAAAGAACTTCAACAAAAAAAGCACAATACAAAACCCCAGGCCCGTAAATAAACGGTCGGTTAGGAATAGATTGGTATAATATTGCTGAAAGAATTTTTTCAAAGCTGGTTAATCGGTTAATTGTTTGAACTGGTTAACTGTTATGGTAATTGCTAAATTGTTGGATTGCCACATTGCTAAACCGATTGCTGGATTTGAACATTGTGATTTGAACATTGGTAATTGTTTAAATCTGTTAACTGTGAACTGAAAATTGGCAACTGGTAACTGTTTGAGTTATCGATTACCTTCGACTCCGCTCAAGGTGACTTTATTAATAGTAATTAAGACTAAGGACTACAGACTCAAGACTGTGAACTTACCTTGGTACTTCTATTTTTTTAATAATCTGATTTACAATATCGCTTGTGGTTAATCCTTCCATTTCTTTTTCTGGCGATAATAATATCCTATGGGCCAGCACAGGTACTGCCACGGCAATAATATCTTCCGGTGTAACAAAATCACGGTCCTGGATAGCGGCGAAAGCTTTTGCACTGTGTACAATAGCCAATGATGCCCTGGGCGAAGCGCCTAAATAAAGCGACGAATTGTTACGGGTTTCGGTTACGATTTTAGCAATAAACTCCAATAACTTCGGTTCTACAAATAAATTGCGGATAATGGCTCTGGCTTCTTGTATCTGTTTTACTGATAATACAGGTTTTACCTCATTTAACAGCGTTTTGTTCACCAAAGTATGTTGTGCTGTTAAAATGGCAGTTTCTTCTTCCAGGGTAGGATATTTAACTTCGATTTTGAAAAGAAAGCGGTCTAATTGGGCTTCTGGTAAACGGTAAGTTCCTTCCTGCTCAATCGGGTTCTGTGTGGCCAAAACCATAAAAGGTTCATCCATAATGTAAGTATGTCCATCAATGGTTACCTGGCGTTCTTCCATCACTTCAAAAAGTGCAGATTGGGTTTTAGCCGGTGCACGGTTAATTTCATCAACCAGAATAATATTACCGAAAATCGGGCCTTTCCTGAATTCAAAATCACCGGTTTTGGTATTGAAAATCGGGGTTCCCAATACATCTGAAGGCATTAGATCAGGCGTAAACTGTACCCTCGAAAATTGCGCATCTATTGATTTGGCCAGTAGTTTGGCACTTAATGTTTTAGCAACACCCGGAACGCCTTCAATTAAGATATGTCCATCGGCAAGTAAACCAACAATCAAAAAATCAATCACCTGTTTTTGGCCTACTATGATATTTCCAAGTACGGTTCTAATCTGATTTACAGCCGCATTTAATGCACTTAAATCGGTACGTGGGTTAAACTGTTCTTGTTCCATTGCTTTGCGTAATTTTATAAAACTGTTCTATGCTTTCGTTTAAATTGATCAATTGTGTGTCGTTCAGATCACCCATTTTAGGTATTTCGATAAAATACCGGGTTAATGTTTTGGAAAGGGCTTCGTTAATGCCCGTTTTTTCCATTAATAACTGAGAGAATTTATTATCAATATCGTTGGTTTTAAGGTAATACCTGCTCCGCAGATGCTCCATAAAGTAGTTGATTTTTTTTAGGGCTAAATCGAGGTTGTTCCGCTCATTATAGTACACACTGCCTACCACATTAACAAAAGCCAAAGATGAATTAGTAAGCGGATCGGCAATGGGAATAATCCTTTGCCTGCGTTTGATGTCGTAGAAAACAAAAATAATCAAACTGAAAATACTCAGGTAATATGCAAATTTAAGTTCGGGGTGTTTAAAAAATACCCTGAGCACGTCCGTGGTGGTATTTTCCTGTCCTGCAAAATATTCATCAAAGATTATCTGGGTATTTCCCTGCAGGTAACTCAGGGTTTTAGCTGCGTATTCGGCCCCATATTTATCCAATAGGTTAAAATTGGTATAAAACCCAGGCTCTGCAATCAGGTAGAGATTTCCTTTACCATAACTGTAACGGATAAAGTTGGGTTTCCCATTCCCGTTTACACCGAGTACGGTAGCCTTGCTGGTATCAATCTTACTATAATACTGACTACCAATTCCTCTGTCGAAACCATAGTTCGCATCAGTTTTTAAGTTTGGGTTGGTAAAATTCAGCGTGCTTCCTTCGGCCGACATGGCGCTAACCGCTTGCAGTTTAAGATTCTTTTCTATTTTACCCAGGTCGTAACTGGCAATAAAGGCATCATTACCGGCCTGCATGTATTTAACCAGCTGATCGAAATCTGTTTTGCTGATTTCTGCTTTTTGGGCAACAATGATATATGCCGTTTTATTGAAATTTTTGGCCTTTAAGGTATTGTAAATGGCAGCTTTAGACTGCTGAATATTTGCTTTGGGCAAAATATCTTTTATCCTATGATACAAAATGTATGTTCCATATGGGATTTTATCTTTTACAGCATAAGTTGGTGCCCAGTTTGTTGGTGTAGGTTTGTTGTACTGAGCAATTAAATAAAGGAGGATCAGGAGCGCCCCAATAATCAGATATATTCTATAACCTTTCATTTAATCTGGCTGTTAAACTGGTTAAACGATTGCTTAATGGGCTCGAATTTTACTTCATCAACAGGGAAATCGCCATACCAGATATAATCGAACTGCAGGGTAAGCTTGCTGAAATCGTTTCTGAGCTCAGGCTTATTGATTTCCATTAAATAATTATAATTGGTTTTATCGGGTTGCCAGTTAATGATTTCGGCATCACTTAGTTGTTTTAGCGCCCTTAAATACAAAAGCCTAACAGCCAAACGGAATTTCCTTTCGGCAACTAATCTTTGCAGTTCCTGTTCGTAATCAATCTCATGGATGTTTTCGGTAATCACATCGTATGGAAGAATGGTTTCTTTTGATTTTTTCCTCAATATGTTTTCAGTACCGATCGTTTTGATTACAATGTATAAGATGAGCGCTACGCCAAGTCCGATAAAAATATACCTCGAAATTAAATTAGAGGTTGCTCCCTGAATCAACGATCCGATTAAACCCCAAAACCACCTCCAGAATTTATCCCACCATGATAACTGTTGCTGGCCAATTTCATCATATTGAAATTCTTTCTGCTCTTTATAGCTGCTGATCGAATCTTTATCAAATTTTGATGGTGTAATTTTAGCGCTATCAATTCTGATTTCCTTAATAACAGATTTAGGCTTAACAGCTTGTGCATTGCTGATTACCGGAATAAAAAACAAGAGGGAAACAAGAAGATATCGGGTAAGGGCACGCTGCATTTTAATATTCTTCAGGTCTGGTATCTACAGGTTTTTCGGTATTGCCAAAATTAGAAATGCGGTCCATTAATCCTGGATTTTCTTTCTGTTCAACCAAACTGAAATAAGCCAGCGAAATGGTGATGATTGGTATAATGGTAAAAACCTGACAGATCGATTGTAAAACGGTCGTAATCATCGTTAGCGTTAACGACATGCGCGGCGTTTTATGTGTAAACATACCGATCATATTAAATAATGTGGTTGGTAAAACCACCATACTCATGCAGGCGTACACAATAATCCATACGATGATTAAGGTACCAAAGGTAACCCAGAAATTATCTTTAATCACTGCAAAACTTCTGTTAAAAGAGTATCCCAACGAACCATTTTCGATCACCATAACCGGAAATATCATTGCCACATAGGGGAATAACCAAAAGAAAGGAACAACACAAAAGAAAAAGGATATAATCAGCATCAGGATTAATAAAAGTGAGCTGCCAAAAACCCTAAAAAAATAGTGTTTAAAATATCCCCAAACTTCGTCGGTTGTAGGCGTTTCGTTCCCTTTTTTTACATAAACAGCAATGTAAGAAAGTACGGCCACACTCATGCTGGCATAAGTGGCCAGCGAAAATAAAATAGATAAAAAATACTCCAGGGTATATATCGATGAAAAGCCAAACTTGTTTGTGTTTCCCTCAACACCAATGGTATTGAAGAGATTCACCATTTTATACTGTTGCAATAGCATGGTTAGCATACTGGCCACCACGAACAAACCGCAAAACATAAAATATACCTTAATCAGCGGTTTAAAATTTTGCCGCATAAAGGTAAACGTATCGTTTATCACCTGCCCGAAATCTCTTTTTTTTCTAAACTCTAATTTCCCGATCATGTTAATCTAGTGTAGGTTGTTTATGGTGAACTTTAATGGGATAAATAAATACATACCAAATAATAAAGGCTGCGGATGATAACAATATCAATGCGCTTAGCCATAATGGCATTTCGGTGTGGCGGGTAACAAAACTTTCGAAAAATGCAGCTACTATAAAAATCGGGATCAGGCCGATCACGATTTTTAACCCATCTTTTGCTCCCTTAAGCACTGATGCAATACGGGTGTAGGTTTTGGGAAATAAAAAGCTATTGCCTAAAATTAAACCTGCCGCCCCGGCCAGTACAATGGCCGAAATTTCGAGCGTTCCATGGATCCATATCACCAGGACGGATTGAAAGCCTAAGCCCTTGCTAAAAAAGAAATATTGGAACGAACCGAGCATAATCCCGTTCCTGAATAATGAAACGATAGAACCAAATGAGAATAAAATGCCCAACACAAAAGTGTATAGGGCTACAAAAATGTTGTTTGAGCCTATCTGCAAAAACATGATGAATGGATTGTCCTGTTTGTACACTCCAAAAGGATCGCCTTTGGCAATATTCTCATTGGTCATATTTACATAACCATCGCCCATAATCAAACGGACAAAAGTATCGTCGTATTTGGCCGATAAGGCACCGATGGCACACGAAATCAGGAAAAAAAACAAAGCGTAAAATACCTGTTTCCTATGCTGTAAAAATATTAAGGGCAATTCGGTTTTCCAGAAATGGATAAACCTGTTCGATTTCTCTTTTTTGTTTTTATAAACAGATTGATGCAATTTAGCGGCTAAGCCATTTAAATATGCTGTGGTTTTCGAATTAGGGTAAAAGGTTTTTGAATAAGCAAGATCGTTGGTGATTTCGATAAACTGGTTGGCCACCTCATCAGGATTAGCCTGCTGCATGGAATCGTAATGTTGCCACTTTTCCGAATGCTGTTTAACAAATAATGCTTCTCTCATTTAAAGGCGTTACCAAATCTGGCGTTAAAATAGTTAATTTTTTATGGAAATAAAATCCCGATTGATCTTGCTCCTAAAACAAATATACACAGATGTGTTATCTAAATTGAAAAAGATAAGAAAACTTTAGTTGGAAAAATTACTGACTGGTATGCCTCAATTATCTTTAAAAAAAATTATGTTTGAATATGGATAGCATCAGGATTAGCACTGCTCAAAATATTGATATTGATTATGAAATTGCCGGATTAGGAGAGCGCATTGCCGCGAGGTGCATCGACCTGGCAGGATTTGTATTTATTGCTGTGATTGCACTTGTTGTGATGGGCGCTGTATCTGTAGGGATATCAGGAGGTGCTGGTATGGTGGTGCTTTTTATTTTTGTGGCCATATTTGCTTTTTATGATCTGGTTTGCGAAATCACTATGGACGGGCAAACGTTTGGGAAAAAGGTGTTCAAAATAAAAGTAATCAGTATTGATGGTACACAGCCCACCTTCGGTCAGTATATTTTTAGGTGGTTGTTCAGGATGATCGATTTTGGCTTTCCGTTTGGATGGGGCGTAGTGGCATTGGTTTCTGTAGCGATAACCAAAAACCACCAGCGTTTAGGCGATATTTTGGCTAAAACCACATTGATTAAAACAAAACCACGTACCGAATTTGCCAATGTAGCTTTTAGCTTCAATTTGCCTGAAGAATATGAACCTAAGTTTAAAGAAGTATTACATTTAAACGATCGGGATATAGAATTGATCCACGAAGTATTAACAGGTTATTACCAGGCTGGAAATGCTGAATTGATTTATACCATGGCAGCCAAAACCAAAGAACATATTGTTGTAACTATCCCAGACGGGATGAATGAATTACAGTTTTTGGAAACTGTTTTAAAGGATTATAATTATCTAACGGCCAACATGACTGTTTAAGCCGCAAGATAGCTGAAAGGGGTGTAGGGTAAGTTTCTGGCGATCCAGAATAGCATTACAATAACAAAGATTATTTTTGGCGTATTTGGATTATACCAAAAACCAAGTACCGTGTTTTGATTTGTGAAGTAAGCATATGCTTTGGAAAACAGCTGCACGGCGAGTAATGGCAAGCTGAGTACAAGCAGCAGGTTGTATCCCATTGCTTTCTGAACGTTTAAATGAAGTAAAGCATGTATTGCCCTTTGTGAGCCACAGCCTGGGCAATCTAAATGGAGGTATTTATGGAAGGGGCACTCGGGAAAGAAATTGTACACCTCAGGATTGAATTTATAATAAATTACCACAAGTGATAACAATACAATTGATCCTAAGATGTACAGTAATTTCATTATCTGTAGTTACCCATCATGGCACCACCTAAACCAAGCACTACGAAGAAAAGGATATATAGTACCCCAACACCAATTCCTACAAAAAATCCGATTTTGGTCCATTTTCCGGCAGCAGCAGATGCAGCCTGAGCTCCGGCGTAATCGCCAGCAGCATGTTTGCTATTTACATTTGCAGCATTTACAATACCAGCTATTCCAAATGGTAAGCAGCAGAATAAGGTAACAAGGATCGATTCTACCAACCAGTTTTTTGGGGCAGGATTTCCAAATGATTGTTGTCCGAAAGGTTGTTGTCCAAACGGCGGTTGTCCGAAAGGTGCTTGTTCTTGAGGTTTTTGATCTTCCATAGTATCAATTTTAAGATTAATTTAATTTAAATAGTTAAACTAAAGTAATTTTTTTAATTCAAAAATAGAATAAATGGAAGTTAAATTATTTCAACACACTGGTCACCTTTGTTAATAAAGCTTCGGCCCATTCGCCATACATTTTGCCGCTTGGATGCAAACCATCGCCTGCAACTAAAGCCGGATCGTTGGTCGCATTTCTGGATGCCGGCGTAATATTCGTATAGCTTACACCTGCTGCAAGCGTGATTTCCTGGTTTGCGGCATTAAAATTATCAATTTCTGCTGCAATGGTTCCTACGTTTCTTCCCGAGTTTTTGCCAAAGGGCGTAGCGCCCCAATCAGGGATAGAAACAACGAAAACCTTAGTCTTATCGCCACCTGCAAATGCAATTGCCGTTTGTAACAATTCTGAGAACTCTTTTTTGTACGTGTTGATCGGATAACCGCGATACTGATTATTTACACCAATTAAAAGCGTTACAAAGCTATAGGTTCCGGTTAAGTTTTCCTTTTTAATGGCCGCCTGGAGCTCGTCGGTTGTCCAGCCTGTAGTGGCAATAATTTTAGGATTGGCTACATCCCTGCCTTTGGCTTTTAATAAATTTTGAAGCTGGTAAGGGAACGATTCTGCCTGTTTTACCGATTCGCCAATGGTATAAGAATCGCCAAGGGCGAGATAAGTAAAATTTCCTGTTCCGTTTGATGGATTTGTTGTTTGATCAATAACCGGCTCGTTAATCATAGGGGCTTGTTTTGTACAGCCCGAAGTTAAGAAAGAAAATAAAAAGAGGTTCAATAAAATCTTCATGGTTTAATCTACGAAGTAGCCTTAAACATAGTTTTATTCCTTATTAAATCAGCCTCATTTTAAAAAGCTCGGCAATATGGTTTTTCAATCGTCCTTTTACCTCCTCCATATCAAGTTGATAACCAAGCTCATTTGCTAAAGAGGTTACCGCTTTATCATCAATACCGCAGGGAACAATGTTTTTGAAATAATCAAGATCTACATTTACGTTAAAAGCAAAACCATGCATGGTAACCCAGCGACTGCAGCGTACACCCATGGCACAGATTTTACGTGCTTTTTCATTATCGGCATCTAACCAAACGCCGGTATAACCCGGGTAGCGGCCAGCTTCGATCCCATAATCCTTTAAGGTAAGAATTACCGCCTCTTCTAAAGTACGCAGGTAAAGATGGATATCAGTAAAGAAATTATCGAGGTCGAGGATGGGGTAACCAACAATCTGCCCGGGACCATGGTAAGTAATATCACCACCACGGTTAATCTTATAATAAGTAGCGTGTTTATCTTTTAAGCCCTGCTCATCCAGCAATAAATTTTCAGGATGGCCGCTTTTGCCTAAAGTATAAACATGTGGGTGTTCGCAAAAAACAAGGTGGTTTGGGGTAGGGTTTTGGGTGTTGTTTACGCGGTTTGCTGTTTTAATGGCCACCGTTTTATTCAGTAAATCTTCCTGTTTATCCCATGCTTCCTGGTAATCTGTTAAGCCCCAATCAGTAAAAGTGGTTGGTATTAAATCTGCTGCAATTACTTTTTCTTCTGTCTCGTTCATCGCACTGTTTTTTTAAGAATTGCTTGCTACATAACCCAACATGTAGCCATCTTTGGTTTTAAAATAATTTACGCTGAGCTCGCGGGTGCCGTTAGGAAGTTCAACAATTGCATTTAAAGAACCTTCACTTTTGAGTTTAAAGGGTTTAATGTGGATATGTTGTTTAAATTCCAGCCCCTTTTTGCCATGCCATTTATAAATCGCCTCTTTGGCACACCAGGCCACGTATAAACCTTCGGTATTATCACCAATTTGTTTCTGGGCAAGTTCTACGTCGCTCAAAAACTTGTGTTTAATGCTTTTTATTTTATGCTTGATCAATTCGATATCCACTCCAACAGGATGATCTTTGCTGATCATTACCGCTGCATAATCGTAAGAATGGCTTAAAGAAATATGATAGTCGAAATTAACCAGGTACGGTTTGCCATGTTCATCAAACTGGCAATCGATATATTCTGTTGTGTTGAGCATCGTTCTCAACAGCAACCTCGTGCTCAACCAATGCAGTAGCCGTTTGCCACTGTTTAGCGAGGAGATGATATCGCGCTCATGCTGCTTAAGCTGCAGTCCGGCCAACAATTCTTCTTCCGTTTCCTCAATTTTCCAGATTGCTAAAACAGAATGCTGATCAATATTTTTGTTGTAAACGATTGGCATTGATTTAATTGGAGATTACATGCAAAATTATCTTAAATAAATGATAATTTAGGCCAAAAATACGCATAAAAATGATATTATCTGATAGCAGGATATTAGAAGAAATTGAGAAGGGTACAATCATCATCGAGCCTTTTAAACGCGAGTGTTTAGGCACAAACTCGTATGATGTTCATTTAGGGAAATACCTGGCTACCTACAAAAGCCGTGTGCTGGATGCAAAGGCGCATAACGAAATCGAACATTTCGAAATCCCTAAAGATGGCTTCGTTCTTCACCCTGGTGTGTTATATCTGGGCGTAACATTAGAATATACCGAAACACACAAACATGTTCCTTTTTTAGAGGGCAAAAGCAGTACCGGACGCTTAGGGATCGATATCCATGCTACTGCAGGTAAAGGCGATGTGGGTTTCTGCAATACCTGGACGCTGGAAATATCTGTAGCACAGCCTGTTAAAATCTATGCCGGAATGCCTATCGGCCAGTTGATTTATTTTGCAGTTGAAGGCAATATCGAAACCATGTACAACTCTAAAGGAAACGCAAAATACAATAATAAAACCACCAGGCCGGTAGAGAGCATGATGTGGAAGAATAAGTTTTAGAGATTGGTTAATCGGTTAATTGTTTGAACTGGTTAACTGTTTGTGTGAACTGTAAACTGAAAACTGATAACTTTTTGGTTAATCGGTTAATTGTTTGAACTGGTTAACTGTTTGTGTGAACTGAAAATTGGAAACTGATAACTTTTTGGTTAATCGGTTAATCGTTTAAACTGGTTAATTGTTGGTTGCTAACTATAAACTGAAAATTGGCAATTGCTAATTATTTTGGAAAGGGGCATCATATCTTTTGGCGACTTGTAGCCCCGCCATTCGCTAATTCCGATGAAGGATCGGAACCGCTGCTGTCGGGTTTATTGACAAAGGTGGATGCACTAAACATTGTTTATAAACCCGATCCGATAGCTATCGGATGAAACGAACACGGAGTGCAACGGAGTAAAGTGTAAAGCGGGATTGCAAAGGCCAAGTGCACTAAACCTTCATTTTCAAGCTTATATTGATAAATTAATGTGTTTTTGTAACTGTTACTAAAAACTTAGAAGCCCAACTAATTTTCACGGTAACTTCATAAAAGTATGCAGTAGGTTTTGTACCTTGAGGCTTATTTATTTTTACCTAACCACATGAAACCCAGAATTATTCTCGCACTCAGTTTTGTCTGTTTATTAATCGGCTTTACCGCATTTAAGATGGACGACGATCCCTTTAGTCAGCTCTTACAAAAATTTGAAGATTACACCAGCAAATATCCCCAGGAAAAAGTTCACCTCCATTTAGATAAGCCCTATTATGCCATTGGGGACGACATCTGGTTTAAAGCTTACGTGGTAAATACCAAAACTTCGGAACCATCAAACATCAGTAAAATACTTTATGTAGAGCTGATTAACGAAAAAGATTCCCTCAAAAAAATGGTTAAATTACCTGTTATGGGTGGTATTACCTGGGGCGATTTTAAGCTCACGGATTCGCTTGGCGAAGGCAATTATCGCATCAGGGCATACACGAATTATATGCGGAATTTTGGTACAGAATTTTTCTTCGATAAAACAATTAAGATCGGAAATAGCTGGGCTAACAAAGTTTTTACAAAAACGACCTATAATTTTACGAAAGAAAACAATGCCGATAAGGTAACGGCCACCGTTCACTTCGAGGATAAAAATGGCGTGGCTTATAGCGAAAATGAAGTAAGTTACGATGTGCAGCTGGATTACCGCTCGGTTGCCAAGGGAAAAGCTAAAACCAGCTTAACCGGTGATGCGGTGATCAGTTTTACCAATAATCAGTCTTTCCAGAACAAGTCGGGTAAGATTATTGCCACCATCACACTTGATAGTAAGCAAAAAGTAATTAAATCGATCCCGATTACTTCAACCTCAAATGATGTAGATGTTCAGTTTATGCCAGAGGGTGGATCGCTTATTGAAGAACTGCCTCAAAAAGTTGCCATAAAAGCCGTTAATTCTAATGGCAGGGGAGAAGATGTTGAAGGTATGATTGTAGATGAGACCGGAGCCGAAGTAACCAATTTTGCTACCAGTTACCTTGGCATGGGGAATTTTGTTTTCAATAACCAGGCAGGAAAATCTTATTCAGCAAAGATTAAATTTAAAGATGGCTCGGAAAAAACTGTAAAGCTTCCTGCATCCGTTAAAAGTGGTTATACCATTTCGGTAAATAGTTTGGATACCGGTAAAGTAGTGCTTAAAATTATGAGCAGTGCCGATCTGGTTAACGGCGAAGAACTTAAAGTAGTGGCACAGCATGGTGGCAATGTATATTACGTTTCGAAGGCAAAAATGGATAAACAGGTATTGTTGGCCAATATCCCTAAAAAGAATTTGCCTACAGGTATCGTTCAGTTTACCTTGTTTTCTGGCAGTAACCAGCCAATTGCAGAACGTTTGATTTTTGTAAATAAAAAAGCTGATCTGATCGATGTATCCCTCAATTCATCTCAGGTTTCGACTACAAAAAGAGGAAAAGCCAGCTTTGCTTTCGATGCAGCAAATAGCGGTCAGCCCGTTTTGGGCAGTTTCTCTGTGGCCGTTACCAATGCAAGCAAAGTGGCTCCGGATGAGGATAATGAATCAAACATCCTGACCTCTTTACTACTTACTTCCGATCTGATCGGATATGTAGAAAAGCCTAACCACTACTTTTTAAAGGATGATCTTCAAACCCAAAAAGAACTGGATAACCTCATGCTTACCCAGGGGTGGAGAAGGTTTATCTGGAAGAACATCATCAATAATGTTGGCCCGAATATCACTTACCAGCCCGAACAATCGATAACTATTAGCGGAACGGTAACCAAAGGCAATAAACCAGTGCCAGGTGGAAAGGTGATGTTGATGGCAACCAAAGGCACCATGTATATTTTAGATACGGTAACCAATGCCGAAGGAAAATTTGTTTTCGATAACCTGAGTTTTGGTGATAGTACAAAGTTTGTGGTGCAGGCGAGGACTAAAACAGAACGTAAATTTGTTGATATTAACCTGGATGTAGTTCCCGGGCAGATTGTAACCAAAAATAAAAACGGGGCTGATATAGACATCAACGTGAACAATAGCTTGATGAAATACATTAAAGAAAGCGATAATTATTTTAACGAGATGACTCGTTTAGGACTGCTCGAAAGAACCATCAAACTAGAAGAGGTTACCATTACCGAAAAGAAAAACCCGGCTAAAAACTCATCGAATTTAAATGGTGCCGGAAGGGCCGATTTCATTATGACAGCCGATCAATTATCAACCTGTGTAACCTTATCACAATGTTTACAGGGACGTTTACCCGGTGTAATTTTTAGAGGCAACGTACCTTATTTAATGCGTAGCCAGAATACTCCGATTCAAATTATTGTAGATGGAATGCAGATGGAAGCCGATTTTCTGGATAATGTTATCCCATCAGATGTTGAAACCATCGAATTGTTAAAAAGTATTGGCAATACGGCGATTTATGGTTCGCAGGGCGGCGGTGGCGTAATCATCATAACAACTAAACGTGGTGATGGAGGCAGAAGCACCAACCGTTATGCACCGGGCATTGTAACCCTAAACCCTAAAGGATTTTCGATTTCGAGAGAGTTTTACTCGCCTAAATATGATTCAGCAAGCTCAAGCAGTAGAACCGATTTAAGAACTACCATTTACTGGAATCCACAGGTGGTTGCAGATAAAGATGGAAAAGCCAAATTCGAATTTTATAATGCCGATGAACCTGGAAACTACCGTGTTGTAATTGAAGGTATTGATGCAGCGGGCCATTTAGGCAGAAAAGTATATACTTATGATGTTAAATAGCAAAAAATAGATAAATTTGAATTAGTATGCATGCATAGTTATATTTAGTGTAATTGTCTTGATACTCAATACCTGAATCTCGATACCATATTTCAAATCTCTATACTATTTACAATATGAATACAATAAAAGTAAGTGTTAAAGACCGTTTAGCAACCATTACCTTAAACAGGGGAAAATCAAACGCTTTAAACCGCGAATTGATTACCGAACTGGATGATATGCTAAAAAATATAGCCGCCGATGATAACATTGGCGGCGTAATTTTAACCGGAACAGCACCATTCTTTTCTGCCGGGTTAGACCTGGTAGAGCTTTATAATTATAACGAAGAAGAAGCAAAATCGTTCTGGGAGTTGTTTTTAGGCTTCACAGCAAATATGGTTTCTTTCAAAAAGCCAATTGTAGCCGCAATTAGCGGGCATAGTCCGGCCGGTGGCTGTGTAATGGCCTTGGCTTGCGATTACCGTGTAATGGCCGAAGGACAATACATTATTGGCTTAAATGAAGTTCCGGTAGGTATTATCGTGCCTAATAGTATTTTTCAGTTGTATGCCTTCTGGATCGGCAAGGCCGAAGCAAGCCGCAGTTTGCTTTCAGGTAGATTGTATAACCCCGAAGAAGCTTTAAAAGCTGGTTTGATAGATGAGTTGGTAAAGAACGAAAGTTTATTAACAGCCGCCGAACGCAAGATTAAAAAATTTATGGAACAGGAAAGCAATACATGGTCGCAAAGTAAACTGAATATCCGCGAAGAACTTATTGCTGCGGTATCTGCCGATCAATCTGCTACCTTAGAAAAAATGCTGGCCCAATGGTGGTCGCCTGCAACACGCCATATTTTAAAAACCATTTTGGCCAATTTGCAGAGGAAATAAGTTTAGAGTTAACAGTTTTCAGTTGGCAGTTCACAGTTGGCAATTCGCTACCAACAGTTACCAGTTTAAACAATTAACCGATTAACCAATCTCAACAATTAACCGATTTCAACAATTAACCAGTTAACCAGATATTATGTTCAATTATAATTCACCAATGCTTAGAGAAGACGCTTTAAAAGGAAATACCATTGTAATTACAGGTGGAGGAACCGGACTGGGGAAAGCGATGGGCGTTTATTTTTTGAAGTTGGGCGCTAATTTAGTAATCACCAGCCGTAAGCAGGATGTGCTACAAAAAACTGCCGACGAGATGGAAGAAAAAACCGGTGGTAAAGTATTGGCGGTAGCTTGCGATGTGCGGGAGATTGAGCAGGTAGAAAATGTACTCGCCAAAACCTTAGAGAAATTTGGTTCTGTTGATGTATTATTAAATAACGCTGCAGGTAATTTCATTTCCCCAACCGAGCGGTTATCGGCAAATGCATTTTCATCCATTATCGATATTGTATTAAAAGGAACAGTTAATTGTACCCTTACTTTTGGTAAACATTGGATCAAGGAAAAACAAGCCGCAACCGTTTTAAATATCATTACCACTTACGCTTTTACGGGTTCGGCCTACGTAGTGCCATCTGCCTGTGCAAAAGGCGGTGTTTTAGCCTTAACCAGATCTTTAGCGGTAGAGTGGGGTAAATATGGTATCCGTACCAATGCCATTGCACCGGGACCATTCCCTACAAAAGGTGCATGGGAACGTTTATTACCCGGTGATCTGGCTAAAAAATTCGACTTTAAAAACCGGGTGCCTTTAAAAAGGGTTGGCGATCATCAGGAACTGGCTAATTTAGCTGCATTTCTGGTGAGCGATTTTTCTGGCTACATTAATGGAGAAGTAATCACCATTGATGGTGGCGAATGGTTGCAGGGTGCTGGTCAAATGAACGGTTTAGAGGCAATTCCTAACGAAATGTGGGATATGCTGGAGCAAATGACCCGAAGCGCTAAGGGAAGCTAGGGATAGAAGATTTATGGCAAATACACCTTTCTCTTTATTGTTTTAATGTTGAAACGTTGTAACGTTTGAATGTTATCCGGCAACTTTCCAACTTTCCAACCTTTCAACTCTTTTTAATGTTGTAACGTTTGAATGTTATCCGGCAACTTTCCAACCTTTCAACCTGTAACCTTTCAACTCTTTTTAACGTTGTAACGTTTGAATGTTATCCGGCAACTTTCCAACATTTCAACTTGTAACCTTTCAACTTTCTAAATACTAACAAAATCCTATCTTTGCCACATATGAATATCTTACTTTTAGGTTCAGGCGGCAGAGAAAGCGCATTCGCTTGGAAAATGAGCCAGTCTTCGCACTGCGATAAATTAATTATTGCTCCGGGAAACGGTGGTACAGGAGCATATGGTACTAATATCAACATCAATGTGAACGATTTTGATGCCATTAAAAAAGTGGTACTTACCGAAAACATCGAACTGGTAGTAGTAGGACCGGAGGAACCTTTGGTAAATGGTATTCATGATTTTTTCCTCGCTGATAAAGCTATTGCACACATTCCCGTTATCGGACCTAAAAAAGAAGGTGCTATTTTAGAAGGAAGTAAAGATTTTTCTAAACAGTTTATGGAGCGCCATGGTATCCCAACTGCGGCTTCAAAATCTTTTACTCCCGAAACTTTAGAAGACGGCCTGGCCTATCTTCAGAACCATGTGTTGCCGGTTGTTTTAAAAGCAGATGGTTTAGCGGCTGGTAAAGGTGTATTAATCTGCACTGAAACTATCGAAGCACAGGAAGAATTAAAACTAATGCTTGGCGGTAAATTCGGTGCAGCTGGCGCAACCGTAGTTATTGAAGAATTTTTAAGTGGAATAGAACTTTCGGTATTTATTTTAACCGATGGTGAAAACTATATTACCTTACCATCAGCGAAAGATTATAAACGCATTGGTCAGGGCGACACTGGTTTAAATACAGGTGGTATGGGCTCGGTTTCTCCGGTTCCGTTTGCCACGCCTGAGTTTTTGGCTAAAGTAGAAGAACGCATTATAAAGCCAACGGTAGAAGGTTTAAAGAAAGATAACATCGATTACACCGGGTTTATCTTTTTCGGTTTAATCAAAGTTGGAGAAGAGCCGTTTGTTATTGAGTACAATGCACGTATGGGCGATCCTGAAACCGAAAG
The DNA here is from genome assembly GCF_000633455.1 of Pedobacter jeongneungensis. Lineage (GTDB taxonomy): Bacteria > Bacteroidota > Bacteroidia > Sphingobacteriales > Sphingobacteriaceae > Pedobacter > Pedobacter jeongneungensis_A. Next base: position 147,727 of record NZ_AYMG01000011.1, on the reverse strand, counting down.
TGTAATCCCTAGGGTTGAGAACGATCTGGTAGAACTGTTTTTAGCAACTGCCGGCAAAAAGTTGAATGAGGTTAACCTGGTTATTTCAGACCAAACTGCGGCTACGGTAATGATTGTAGCAGGAGGTTATCCGGGCGATTATCTTAAAGGTAAAGCCATAACCGGAATTGAAAACCTGCGCCACTCTAATGCCTTTCATGCCGGTACGCTTTTAGAAAATGATGTGGTTAAAACCAACGGTGGTAGGGTAATTGCCATCACCAGTTTGCAAAAAGATTTGTTCACAGCCTTACAATCGGCAACTGCTGATGCCGGAAGAATTTATTTCGATGGTAAATATTTTAGAGAAGATATTGGCTTTGATTTAATTTAAGCCAAAGCGTAGATAAAAAGAAACCCGCAGATTTTAATTAATCTGCGGGTTTTTTATTTCGTCATGCTGTCTCTATTTATCGGGAATTCTTATTTCGATTTGCTTCCCAATAACTCCTGAAGTTTATCCTGTAAAGCTTGTTCTCTTAATCCTTTGGCAACAATTTTTCCGTTTGGATCAATTAAAAAGTTAGCAGGGATAGATTGAATGCCATACATTTTGGCTACTTCATTGCTCCATCCGTTTAAATCAGAAACGTGTGTCCATGTTAATTTATCAGCTTCAATTGCCTTTAACCATCCAGCTTTCGTTGTTCTGGTAGTTCCTCCGTCTAATGAAACACCTAATACAGTAAAGCCTTTATCTTTAAATTTATTGTAGGCTACTACAACATTCGGGTTTTCCTGGCGGCATGGACCACACCACGAAGCCCAGAAATCAACCAATACATATTTACCTTTAAAATCAGATAATTTTACCGGCTTTCCGGCAGTATCAACTTGTGTAAAGTCCATCGCCATTGCACCTACTGCTGTTTTTCTTCCGGCTTCGAATATCTGGGCAACTTTTTTACCAGTAGACGTTGCTTTAAGTTCTGGCGAAAGTGCTGTAAAAGCTTTCTCTGCGGCCAATGCCTGATCAGGATCTACAGCCAACTGATTAATTGCTGTTAAACTGATATACGATTTCGGATTATTACCAGCATAAGTTATTAAAATAGGTGTTAAAGCTGCGGTGGCTTTATCGTAACGGCTCATGGCATCTTCTCTTACTTTTGGATCTTTTTGTTGTTCAGGAGTAAGTTTAGAATACTCAACATTAATGGCGTTGATCTGATCATCTAAAGGTTTAGTTAAAGCTTTTAATTTTTTGCTGTCATCGTTAATTACCGATCCGGTAATCGCCGCTGTTTTTATAGAGTCAGTTCCGGTTATTTTAATGTTTGCGGGTTCTAAAAACAGGGATGCGTAATCCAATACCTCGCCTTTGGCAGGACGGTTAACATAAGGGTTTTTGTTCAGGAACAAATTTCCGGCAGCAGGATCAGTTAAAGTACCCTTAAAGGTAAAGGCGCCGTTTGCCACTGTTGTAGAATCGGTGATAGATTTGTCACCAGCACGGTAAACCAGGTAAACCTTATCTCCTGTTTTTAATCCTTTTATATTACCATTAACTGTAAATGGCTTTTGAGCAAGTGCTGCAAGCGGCAATAAAGCCATTGCAGATAATAATGTTTTTTTCATGTGGGATAAGTTAATCGTTCTTCAAATATAGAAATCTGTACCGCTTAAACGTAAATAGCTGTGTAAAATTATGATGGTTTTTAGATGTTAATTATTTGGGGCTCAACAGGATTCTTTGAGTCAATTTTGGAATCACGTAAATTTTAATTTAGCTTTTGATAGGTCCGCCACCACAAATCAGGCATCTCACCATTAACAGCGGTTTGGTAATCATCATATCTACAGGGTACAAGGTGGTAACGCTCATTTTTAGATTGTCCGGACGGATAGGGAACCTGCATCCACCAGCGATCTGATTTTTTACTTTTTACAAACATCATCTCTCCCGAACCATCCTTTAAACTGGTGCGGTAAATCATAAATTGCGATTTTGGTGTTAATGGGAAATCTTTTTTACGGGCATAAAAGCCTTCTACAAAATACCATACCATTTGTGCCAGTAAAAAGGCGGTCTGTCCGTTGTTATCGTAAGCCGGGTTAAATTCATAAAAGCCAATTGAGGTCAGTTTATCGTTCATGCCTGCATAGCGAACAATGCGGCAAGCTTCTTCGCCATCAAAACCGTTTGGGGTAGTGTTAGCATTTGCAGCTGCATCAGCAGAGCGGATAGCGCCCATATCAAAACTAATCATGTTTGCATTGCGGATAATGGGTTCTGTTAACGTAATATCTTGTGCGAACTCACCTAAGCGGTGCACATCAAAATATAACTTATCCATTACGCTCAAACTTTCCTGATTTACAAAATAAGTTTGATAGCCGACATTGCTAAAATTGAACAGGTAATTGGGCTGGTGCAGAAAAATCTTATTCAGGTAACAATCCGATCGGGTTGCAATGCCCTCATGGTCATCATCGCCTATATCAAACTGATTATCAATAACCACAAGATCAACTTTTTGCTCCAAATCTTCGTAACCCAGGTACTGACCGTAGGTTAAATCCTGTCCGCCGCCAATAATAATCGGGATGATGTCTTTTTTGATCAATTCAGAAACCACCATTTTAATGGCAATATAGGTATCAGCAATGGTTGCACCATGTTTAATGTTGCCTAAGTCAACAATCTTGCTACTAAAAGCACCTTCGTTAAGTTTGTAAAATTTCTCCCTAAAATAATCTGGTGCAAGGGCAGTACCCTCATTATTAACGGCCCCCCTTCCATCAAGTACCCCAAAAATAGCCAGATCGTAAGTGTTTTCCTCGAAATCAGGAAAAGACTCAGTGTAAATCTGTGCTTTTAACCCCAGCTGACTTGTAAAAAATCCTTGCTTAGGTGTAAAACTATCGGGGTTTATGGGTGAAAAGAAATCCGTTAATGACATATATTTAAAACTCTCGGCTCAAATATCTATTTTTGAATGCGTATTTCCACATATAGCCCGAAAAAAATAAAATGATACTGGTAACCGGAGGAACTGGATTTTTAGGATCTGAATTAATTAAGCAGTTAACTGATAAAGGTTTAGCGGTACGGGCGCTAAGGCGGGAGAAATCTAAAATTCCTTCTCTGATCCAAAATATATCCCTGATCGAATGGTTCGTAGCCGATATTAACGAGCCATCTGCACTAGAAGATGCCTTTGTGGGGATTACCAAAGTGTACCATTGTGCCGCATTTGTATCCTTTAATCCTAAAGATAAAAAACAGCTTTTTCATGTAAATATCGAAGGCACTTCGAACATGGTAAACCTATGTGCCGAAAACAATTGCAGGCTGATACATGTAAGCTCGGTTGCTGCGCTGGGCAATGCCAAAAAGGGAAAAAAAATTACTGAAAAGGATTTTTGGGAATATGATTCAAAAGCGCATGCCTATGGGTTATCTAAATATGAGGGCGAAATGGAAGTATGGCGGGGCATTACCGAAGGTTTGGATGCCATCATCGTTAACCCATCTGTAATTATTGGTAAAAATGCAGGTTTTGAAGGGAGTGGTGCCATTTTTAAATTGGTAAAAGGCGGTTTCCCGTTTTATACTGATGGCGCATCGGGTTTTGTTGATGTTGAAGATGTGGCCAGGGCGATGATCCTGCTGATGGATGCTGAAGTTTCTGGAGAACGGTACATCATTTCCGCTGATGATTATCACTATAAAGATCTGTTCGGCGAAATTGCACAGGGCTTTAATGTTAAAGCACCCACAAAAGAAGCTAAGCCATGGATGCTCGGCATAGCATGGCGGGCCTTAAAATTTGTCTCCATTTTTACAGGAAAAGAACCCTCCATCACTAAAGATGCAGCGAAAAGCAGTGTAACCTTAAGTTATTATAACAACGATAAAGTAAAATCGGAAACCGGAATAGTTTTTAAACCAGTTGCCGAAAGCATAAAAGAAATTACCCAATATTTAAGATAATGCCCAAACAAAAAGCCTATTACATCATCGATTTCGACAGTACCTTTACCCAGGTAGAAGCACTCGATGAGCTTGCAAGGATTTCGCTCAAGAACCACCCCGATAAAGAAGCGATTTTCCAGAAAATTGAAGATTATACCAATTTTGCCATGGAAGGAAAACTTTCCTTCTCCGAAAGTTTGGCACAGCGCGTTAAACTGCTCGAAGCGAATGAAGATCATTTAAAACAGCTTATCAAGCATTTAAAAAAGAAAGTTTCGACCTCTTTCTCACGTAATGCAGAGTTTTTTAAAAAACATGCCGATGAGGTTTTGATCGTATCCGGCGGATTTAAAGAGTTTATCACGCCTGTAGTAAGCCAATACCACATCAAAAAGGAAAATATATACGCCAATACCTTTGTAACTACGGGCGATGGTAAAATTATCGATTACGATCATGCCAAACCATTAAGTGAAGAAGGCGGAAAAGTAAAATTACTCCAGCATTTAAAGCTCGAAGGTGAGTTATTCGGGATTGGAGATGGCTATTCTGATTTCCAGCTGCGCGAAAGCGGCATTATTAATAAGTTTTTTGCTTTTACAGAGAATATTTCCCGCGAAAGCATTGTTTCAAAAGCTGATCACGTTACACCAAGTTTTGATGAGTTTTTGTATGTAAACGATCTGCCAAGAGCCATTTCTTATCCAAAGAACAGGATTCTTTGTCTAGTAATCGGTGAAGTTGATCCATTAACCATTTCCATCCTTAAAAATGATGGTTTATCTATCCGTCATAAAACATCTTTCGAAGAGAAATATGTAAAAGACGTCGGAATTATCCTTTTGGCCGATGGCGAAAAAATAGATAAGGAGCAATTAAAAAATGCCGCTAAACTAAAAACCATTGGTTATTTAGGTAATGCAAAGAATAAAATAGACCTTGACCTTTGTACCAAACAAGGCATTGTGGTTTTTGACGATCCAAAAAATAATCCGCGTAATATCGATTTTATCCCAAAACGTGTTGCCGATTTTATGAATACCGGAGCAACTTATTTAAGCAGCAATTTCCCGAACCTGCAATTGCCAAAAATCGAGAAATCGCATCGTTTAATTCATATTCATAAAAACGTTCCAGGTATTATGGCGAAAATAAATACTGTTTTTGCCAAACACGATATCAACATTGTGAGTCAGTTTTTAATGACGAATTCAGAAATAGGTTACGCCATTACTGATATTAATGCACAATATGATAAACAGTTGTTTAAATCACTTAAAAAGATTGAACAAACGATAAAATTTAGGGTGCTGTATTAGTTTAATTTGTCATTCTGAGTGCAACGAAGAATCTTTCACAGAGTGCTGCTTTTTCAGTGCTTCGTTGGTGGCAGATTCTTCACTGCGTTCAGAATGACAAAAATGGAATAGTGCTTCTTAAGGGCTCTGTGCCCCACGCAAAACGCTTTACACTAATCGCCTGGCGCCACCCGCTTACCGCCTCTTCAACAATAAATGTTTAGGTGCCCCAATAGTCTGCGACCTGTAAATCCCGGTGTGGCCCGAAAATAGATAGGCAGTAACACAGGCCAGGGCAATATAAACTCCCGATGCTGTACCAAACAACTCTACCCCCATAAAAATACAGGCCAATGGTGTATTCGCTGCTCCTGCAAAAACGGCTACAAAGCCCATCCCGGCCAAAAGGCTATAAGGTAATGGAATAAACATACTCAAAAAACTACCTAATGTAGCGCCGATAAAAAAAAGCGGGGTAACTTCACCACCTTTAAAACCTGCACTAAGCGTAAGTGTTGTTAAAAATAATTTTATGGCGAAAGTGTAATAAGCTTCCTGTTGTGTAAAGGCTTCCGAAATAACAGGGATACCTAAACCAATGTAACGCGTATTCCCGATCAGGTAAATGACTGCTATTAAAATAATACCACCCACAAATGGCCTTAAAGGCGGATACTTGATTTTCCCAAAAAGTTTGGCTAAGCCATGATTTAGGGCAGAAAAACTTCTGGCCGTAAGACCAAATAATATACCGGCACCTAATGATAACAATAGGTTTATCGAATCCATTTCTGGTACATAGGCTATAGAATAGTGGGTATGGCCAACGCCCCAGGCTTTACAGGCATAATCGGCAATAACTGCGGTGATAAATGAAGGAAGAATTGAACTATAAGTTAAACTCCCAACAACAAAAACCTCTAATCCAAATACAGCTCCGGCTAGAGGTGTTCCGAAAACAGAGGCGAAACCTGCACTGATCCCACAGATCAATATTACTTTTCTATCCCTTGCTTTAAGTTTAAATAATTTCGTAAACTGATCGGCAAAAGCGCCGCCAATCTGAACAGCAGTACCCTCTCTTCCTGCCGATCCACCAAATAAATGGGTAATAATGGTACCTGCAAAAATGAGCGGTGCCATAATAATGGGGATTACTTTTTTGGGCGATTGTAGCTCTTCGATTAAAAGATTGTTTCCTTTAACCACCGATGTTCCCCAGTAATGATAAGCCAAACCAATTATTATACCCGCAAGGGGCAAAAAACCGATAATCCAGAGGTGTTGCTCGCGGTAGTTAGTCGCCCAGTTTAAAGTACTTAGAAATAGGGCAGAAGCTGAGCCGATAATCCCACCTAATAAGGCAGTGATCAACAACCACTTTAATGTGCTGAATAAAAGTAATCCGAAATCGAGCTTAATAAATCGGTTGATAGACAGAAGAAATCCTTCTGTTAGTTTTTTAACAGGCATTTTAAATCAATTTTAAATAAAAATCGTAGGAGTCATCAGCCTGTCTGGCGGTTTTGGCGGCACCCCATCGCCATTGCTTCAAATGTATAAAATTTAGTTATTTGTTACAAAATCTTTATCACCTTTGTGCAGCTAACTTTAAACCATGGATTTCACACCTGAAATAAAAGACAAACTAAACCAACTACAAGAAAAGTACACTGCAATGGGGCAGGATATGGCATCCTATTTAGATGGGTTGTTATATGCCGATTTTCTGACCTATTGGGATTACATCCACCTGGATACCCTGTTAAGCTTGCAGAGCCCAAAAACGCCAATTCCTGATGAAGAAATATTTATCATGTATCATCAGATTACAGAGCTTTATTTTAAACTTGCACTGCACGAATGCCGGCAGATTGCTGAACATGAAAACTTAACTGTCGAATTTTTCACTGCACGTGTAAAGCGGATCAATGCTTATTTTAACGCCTTAACCACTTCGTTTGAAGTAATGGTTGATGGAATGGAGAAAGAGCAGTTTTTAAAGTTCCGGATGTCATTATTACCGGCCAGCGGCTTCCAATCTGGTCAATATAGGATGATCGAGATTTGTGCCACTGATTTTATCCGTTTGGTAGATAAATCGAAACGGGAAGAATTGAGCTCAGCAACAATAGAAGAACAGTTTGAAAATATTTATTGGAAATTCGGAGCAACTGAGCTGGCTTCGGGTAAACAGACTTTAACCTTAAAACAGTTTATTAAAAAATATGCTGCCCAGTTTTTGCAATTGGCAAAGGACAGATCTTTAACCAACTTTTCAGCGTTATACCATAAATTGCAGGCTAATGGAGCCGATGTTTCAGCCCTTGCAGAAGAATTACGCAAGCTGGATCTGTATGTGAATGTGGAGTGGCCTTTATCGCATTATAAATCGGCAGTGCGTTATTTAGAAAAAGATCCTGTTGATGTTGCGGCAACCGGCGGAACCAACTGGCAGAAATATTTGCCTCCGCGTTTTCAGAAAAGAATTTTTTATCCCTTTCTATGGACTGATGAACAGATGGAAGAATGGGGTAGAGGATGGGTGCTTAGTGTACTTAAAACACTCAAAAACAAAGATTAATATTGGAAAAAGCTATTAAAAAAGCCTCTTTTTTATTAATTTGCGCGAAATAGTTAATGACAGAATGAGTGAATTATTGAATTAGAGAATGAGCGGGTAAAACACTCAGGCATTCAATCATTCACCCATTCAAAATTCAAATACAATGACCGAGACATTAGATATAAAAATCACTAAAACAAACGAAACACGTTTGACTGTTACTGATTTTTCGCAATTACCGTTCGGTAAGGTTTTTACCGATCACATGTTTACTGCCGACTATGAAGACGGCGAATGGAAAAATTTACAGATTCTTCCTTATGGTCCTATTCCGATGAGCCCTGCAATTTCTGCACTTCACTATGGCCAGGCAATTTTCGAAGGATTAAAAGCTTATCGCCAGCCTGATGGAAGAATCAGCGTGTTCCGCGCCGATAAAAACTTCGAACGCTTTAATAAATCAGCGGCGAGAATGTCGATGCCAACCATTCCTGAAGAGATTTTTATGCAAGGTTTGGCTGCATTAATCAATATTGATGAGAAATGGGTGCCTAACCAGGAAGATTATGCTTTGTATATTCGTCCGGTAATGTTTGCAATGGATCCGTATTTAGGCGTTAAAGCATCTGATACTTACAAATTTGCTTTATTAACTACGCCAACTGGTCCATATTACAGCAGTGCATTAAAAGTTAAAATTGAAACTGAATTTACACGTGCTGATGAAGGTGGTGTAGGTTTTGCCAAAACAGCCGGAAACTATGCACGTTCACTATATCCATTCGAACAAGCTAAAAAAGAAGGTTATGATCAATTAATCTGGACAGATTCTGTAACACATGAGTTTATAGAAGAAGCTGGAACAGCTAATTTGCTTTTTGTGATTGATGGTAAATTGGTTACCCCATCTGTGCGTAGCACAGTTTTAGATGGTGTTACACGTGATACCATTATTAAACTTGCAAAAGATGCCGGCGTTGAAGTTGAAGAACGTAGGGTTTCTGTTAAAGAAGTAATAGAAGGAATCGAAAACGGTAGTTTAACCGAAGCTTTTGCTGCAGGAACTGCCGCTACAGTAACACACGTTGGTGAAATGGGGTACAATGGTCAGAACTATAAACTAACTGATCCATCAACAAGGCACATTTCGAATGGCATTGCTAAAAAATTAAACGATATCCGTTACGGTTTAGCGCCTGATGAATTTGGCTGGAACTGGGTTTTGTAAACTGAAACCATATAAAAGATAAACCCCGATACAAAATATGTATCGGGGTTTCTTTTTGCTTTGAGTGTTTTGGTATCAAGAGGTAGGAATCACGTGTCTAAATATTAGCTTCTGACTTTTAACCTTTAGGTTTTCGGACCTCTGACTCCCGTCTTCCCGACTCTATTCTATTTATCTAAAATTACTACACCTTTAGCTTCAAAAGCCAGTTCTTTTTTAGGATCGGTAATTTTTGCAACTTCTTCAGGAGATTTTTTAGCATCTTCTGCATAATGGCGTAAAGTTTCTACCGATATGGTTTGTTTTTTTGCTAAGCCATCAAGCACTACCTTTTTTCCTACAATATCCATCGGCATAAAGAAGGCGTAATCTTTAAAGGTAACGCGCATCGGATCGCCGTTTGGCATTTCCAATGTCATCCAGCATCCTTTTTTCTTGCATACATCCACTACCTTACCTTCGATTTTCATATCTACGGTTTTTTTATCACCCATGGCAGCTTCCATCTTAGCGGCAGGTTTTACATCGCCTGGTTTTACCTCTTCCCCAAATTTTTGTCCAGTATAGGCTGCCTGTGCAAATGCAAATGCGGTGAATAGGCAAAAGCTTACGCTTAAAATTATCTTTTTCATCTTTTTAGTGGTTTATAATTATTCCGTTACTATCTTTTTCAAAGTTATTTAAAATTTTTCTAAATAGTAACGCAAAAAAAAATCCCCGTTAACATCCGTTAACGAGGAAAATCATCCCTATTTTCGTGTAGATCACATCCTATGATGTACAACATGATATGATAGGCAAACCTGAATCCAAAAGTATCATTCTTGTTGCATTTGATTGTAATGCAATGTAAATCAGGTGTTTGTATGTTTTTGTTGATATTGCTGTATTATAATGAGACTGTGGAAATGGGGAGTTTTATCAGCACAGTTAAAAAATATGTTGAAGTTTTTCCACATATTTATCTCTAACCGAAAACAAGACCAAAAACTTCTTCTATTTTACTTACTGCTTTAATCTCTAGATTGTATTTTTCTATTGCGATCCCTTTTAAATTGTATTTGGATATATAAATGGTTTCGAAACCTAATTTATCGGCTTCAGCAATCCGTTGCTCAATCCTGTTTACCGCTCTTATCTCGCCTGATAAACCAACTTCTGCCGCAAAACAATTTTTGGAAGAAACTGCAATATCCTGTTGGGATGAAATAATGGCAATTAAAACGGCCAGATCGATTGCAGGATCTTCAACCCTGATTCCCCCTGCAATGTTTAAGAAGACGTCCTGCGTACTTAACCTGAAGCCACAGCGTTTTTCAAGCACTGCTAAAAGCATATTCATTCTTTTGGTATCAAAGCCAGTAGCAGAGCGCTGGGGAGTTCCGTAAGCAGCCGGACTCACTAATGCCTGAGTTTCGATCAGCATGGGTCTGGCACCCTCTAAAGTTGCAGCAATGGCAATTCCGCTTAACTCTTCATCACGTTGTGAAAGCAAAATTTCTGATGGGTTAGAAACTTCTCTTAAACCGCTGCCCTGCATTTCGTAAATGCCCAGTTCTGCAGCAGCTCCAAAGCGGTTCTTTATTGACCGTAATATGCGATAAACATGATGTCTGTCGCCTTCAAACTGCAAAACCGTGTCAACCATGTGTTCGAGTATTTTCGGTCCTGCAATGGCTCCATCTTTGGTAATATGGCCGATGAGAAAAACAGGTACGCCGGTTTCTTTTGCAAAACGTAATAATTCTGCTGTACATTCTCTTACCTGCGATACGCTGCCGGGGGTGGAATCGATATGTGCAGAATGTAATGTTTGGATGGAATCGACAACCAAAATTTCCGGTTCCAATATTTCGATTTGTTTGAAAATATTCTGTGTGGAGGTTTCAGTTAAAATATAACAGTTCGAAGATGGATTTTCCTGGATCCGTTCTGCCCGCATTTTAATTTGCTGTTCGCTTTCTTCTCCCGAAATATACAGTAACTTTTTTCCTTTTATATTTAAGGCCAATTGTAGCATTAAGGTCGATTTACCGATACCCGGTTCGCCGCCGATCAATACCAGGGATCCTTCTACCAAACCGCCGCCTAAAACACGGTCGAGTTCTTTATCTCCTGTTAATATTCTCCGCTCGGTTGACGATTGGATTTCATCAACCTTACTTGGCTTACTTAATTTTCGGCTGGTGGTATCGCTTTTCCATGTCGGTACCGATGCAGAACTTTTTTCAACGATTTCTTCTACAAAGGTATTCCATTGGTTACAGGATGGGCATTTACCCAACCATTTTGCCGATTCGTAGCCACAGCTCTGACAGAAAAATGCACTTTTTGATTTTGCCAATTGATTAAAAATTTAGATTACGAATTTAACCTTTCTCGTTGATAAACCCTGCAGGTTTTTAAAACTCACGAGGTCTGAAATTATTTAGATTGGCCGTTCAGTTCTAAACCAGACAGACGTGGCAGCCCCCATTTCTTCATCGGGGCTTGAACAAATGGCGGGACTGATGTAACCCAATAGCTGCTGTATTTGCTGTTTGATAAAAACGATGATTTTTAGATAATACAATTGTTATTTTTTTGGAAAACAGGTTTCTGTGCATTTTCCGTTCCGAAAGTCCTGCCATTCGCTTCAATCTTTTTGAAGTCCTGTCATGCTGAGGTACGAAGCATCTGCAGCTATGAAACAGATGCTTCGTGCCTCAGCATGACAATATATTAAGAGTTGCTACAAACAAAAAGTATTTTTGCTGCTGTCAGGTTTAAATTACTTAGGTTAATCTTCCTGTTTTTTCTAAAAAAAAGCCCGGACTTTTAAATCCAGGCTTTAAATTAAATGCTTTTAAGTTATAATTTAATCTCTTCGTCTTTAGCAGAGATAAAGTGAAACTCATTTAAGTAATAAGATGATTGTGCCTTCACTTTAATCCATTGGCCGTATTTAAAGAACCAGCGGCGTTGAAGGTTGAAAATTCCTTTGGTAATATAAGCTTCTATGTATGGGTGTACACAAAGTGTTACACCTTTTTCATTCTGCTCTCTTAAAATATAATTAAGGTTGTTCTCAATATCATCCATTAAAACGATACTCGCTTTAATTTCTCCGGTCCCATCGCAGGCCGGACATTTTTCTACCGTGACAATATTCATCTCCGGACGAACACGCTGCCGGGTAATCTGTACCAAACCAAATTTGCTCGGAGGCAAAATTGTATGTTTAGCCCTATCCAATAACATCAGCTCACGCAAATAATCGAATAGCATTTTACGGTTTGTTGGTTTGTGCATATCGATAAAATCGATTACCACAATACCGCCCATATCGCGCAAGCGCAGTTGACGGGCAATTTCTTTAGCCGCCTCTTTGTTTACCTGTAAAGCGTTCTCTTCTTGATTTTCTTTACTGGCAGTACGGTTTCCACTGTTCACATCTATTACGTGAAGTGCTTCGGTATGCTCTACAACTAAGTAAGCGCCACCGGGTAAGTTTACTGTTTTTCCGAAAGCATTTTTAATCTGCTTTTCTATTCCGAAGTGATCGAAGATCGGTTCTTTCTGTTTGTACAGTTTAACGATCTTTTCCATTTCTGGAGAAATATCGTGTACATAAGAACGGATATCATCGTACAGCTCTGGTGTACTTACATAAACGTTTGTAAAATCAGGATTCAGAATATCACGGATTAACGTTGATGATCTGTCCATTTCTCCCCAAACCCTTTTTGAAGGTTCGGTAGAAGGCATTTTTTTAATGAAGTTTTCCCATTTAGCAATCAGATCCAAAAGATCTTTCTGCATTTCGGCAACTCCTCTACCTTCAGAAACGGTCCTGATAATTACCCCAAAATTTTGAGGTTTAATACTTTCGATAATCTTTTTTAAACGATTACGTTCGGTATTACTTTTTATTTTTTTTGATACAGATATGGTATTGGAGAATGGCACCAGTACCACATACCTGCCGGCAATCGAAATGTCGGAACTTAAACGTGGTCCTTTTGTAGAAATTGGCTCTTTGGCAATTTGTACAGGTAGGAGCATGTTTTTACTGAGCACATCAGAAATTTTGCCTGCCTTATTAATATCGGCTTCCAGCTTTAAATTATCTAATAATGTGCCTGTAACCGAGCCATTACGCTTGATCTTAGTTAGCTTAATTAAAGATTGCACCTGAGGGCCCAAATCAAAATAATGCAAAAAGGCATCTTTTTCATAACCAACATCCACGAAAGCAGCATTCAGGCCAGGCATAATTTTTTTAATGCGGCCCAAATAAATATCGCCTACGGCGTAGTTATTATTGATTTGTTCTTTGTGAAGCTCAACAAGTTGTTTGTCTTCAATCAACGCTATGGTAACTCCGGCAGGAGTCGAATTGATAATTAATTCTTTTACCAACAGCTACAGATTTAAGGCTTTCGCCTATTAACAAATGGATAGTAAATAAAAAACATTGATATAGCCAGAAAAATATACAATAAAAAAAATCATATAAATTGTTTAAACCTCATAGTGTTTACTATGAGGTTTAATAGGCTTAATCAAAATAAGAAACTATTTTTTCTTATGTCTGTTTTTTCTTAAACGTTTTTTACGTTTGTGCGTAGCCATTTTATGTCTTTTTCTTTTTTTACCGCTTGGCATAGTTTTAAGTTTTAAATGTTTTTATTAATCTGTTAATTAATTTTTATTCTTTAGTTCAGCCACCTTCTTATCAATGAAAGATGATAAGGTTGGGTTTGCCGCTAATTTTTTGCTTGCTAAATAAGCATCAACTGCTTCTTTGTTTTTGCCTAAATTTTCTAAGGCGGTGCCTAAGTAGAAATAAGCTTCAGGGGTTGGAGCTGCCGCAATTACGGTTTTAAAACGTGGAATTGCTTTGTCAAACTGACCTGATTTTATAGAGAATAAGCCTAAATTCATGTTCGCCTTAACGTTTTTAGGTTCTTTAGCTACAACTTCAAGCAACATTGCAATACCTTGCATTGGTGCGCCTAAGCCGTTTACTATTGTTACACCTAAGCCTGTTTTAGCTTCAATGTTAGTAGAGTCTTTCTCTAATGCGTTTTTGTAAGATGTATTGGCTTTCTGCAATAAAGCAGGTTGTGCCAGGCTATCTTGTGTACCTTCAAAGGCTTTTATAAACTGGTTACCAGCCGCCAACCACGATTTTGCTGATGGTTCGCTTTGGGCGACAATTTCTAAATAAAGGGCAGATGGCGTTATTTGCTCCACATCATCCCATTTTTGGGCCAATTGCTTTGCAAATTCGATCTTTTCTGCGCCATTAGCACCTTTGTAAGTGTTTTCTAAAGCTGTAATGTCTGTAGCCAGGTTTTTGTTGATTACATTTTTTGCAGCAGTAGATGATGTTTCGATGTTTAGTGCCGACGAAGTAGAAGCTGCTGCTGCCCCGGCCATTGGGCCACTGGCTGGCATTTTGCCGTTTTCTTCAGTTGGTTTTACTAAACCCTTAATGTCTCTTGTAAATAAAAATGCAACAAGCAATACAATCGCTCCAATAATGATGGTTTGTTTTGATCTGATGCTGCTATTCATAAATTTAAGACTTAGGCTTCTACGTTAATTTTTTTTGAATTGCTTTTCACTTTGTCAACAAATACTTTTGCTGGTTTAAAGCTTGGAACAAAATGTTCCGGGATAATTATTGCAGTGTTTTTTGAGATATTTCTCGCAGTTTTTTGCGCTCTCTTTTTAACAACAAAGCTTCCGAAGCCCCTAACGTATACATTTTCACCGCCAATCATGCTGGTTTTGATAACCTTGAAAAATGCCTCAACTGTTTCCTGTACATCAACCTTCTCAATTCCGGTTTTTGTTGATATTTCTGAAATAATATCTGCCTTAGTCATATTTTATTATTTATTATATTATGTGTTTTAATATTACTACTGTTTTGGGGTTGCAAAAGTATTGCTTTTTAATGAGATAGGGAAATAAAAGATGATTTTTTTATCTCCAGAGTTATCACCCAATTGCAAGTTTTTTTTAAATCGGATAAATACACCGTAATTTGCAGTAATGACATTTCAAAATGAACTCATCAATTGGTATCTGCTAAATAAGAGAGATCTGCCCTGGAGGCATACCAATGATGCTTATACCATCTGGTTATCAGAGGTTATATTACAACAAACAAGGGTAGAGCAGGGTCTTCCTTATTTCAATAAATTTTTAGAGAATTTCCCAACGGTTAATGATTTTGCCAGTGCCACCGAAGCTAAAGTTTTAAAGCTTTGGCAAGGATTGGGGTATTACTCAAGAGGTAGAAATATGCATGCCACGGCACAGATTGTGGTAAAAGATTACAATGGAATCTTCCCAAATCTGCATGATGAGCTGATAAAATTAAAAGGAATCGGCGAATATACGGCTGCCGCAATCTCTTCTTTTTCATCTGGAGAGGCACGAGCAGTGGTAGATGGAAACGTATTCCGGGTGTTATCCAGGTATTATGGTATTGATACGGCAATCAATTCTCCGGCGGGTAAAAAGCAGTTTTATACTTTGGCAAATGAGCTGCTTGATCAGAAAGATCCGGCATTGTACAATCAGGCTATAATGGAATTTGGGGCCATACAATGTAAGCCAAAATCGCCAAATTGCGGTGTTTGCCCGCTTAACCAAACCTGTTATGCTTTCGGTCATAAAATGGTAAATGAGCTTCCGGTTAAGCTAAAAAAGGCTGCGCAAAAGCACAGGTTTATCAACTACTTTGTTTGTTTTGATAATGGGCAGGTAGTAGTAAGAGAACGGCAGGCTGGCGATGTTTGGCAGCATCTATACGATTTTCCGAGCATAGAAATGCTTACACACGAGGATGCAAATAACGGGTTGTTTGTCGATCAGGTAAAAAAGACCTTTGGAAACGATGCGTATTTTGAGTTTATCAGCGCAAAAAAACATATATTAACGCACCAAATAATACACGTTCAATTTTTTGCATTAAAAAATTATATATTTAACTTTAATAAACAAAAGGAACTTAATTGGGTTTCTTTAAATAAGTTAGATGAGTTACCGCAGCCAAAAGTAATCCACGATTTTGTACAGGAATACTTTTTTAGTGATAAAATGGAGTAACTAACCATCTTGGCTGAGTATATTTATAGAACGAAACAACTAACCAAAAATATTTATGTCTGGGATTAACAAAGTTATTTTAGTAGGCCATTTAGGCAAAGACCCTGAAGTACGGCATTTAGACGGTGGCGTAACGGTAGCCAGTTTTCCATTAGCTACATCTGAAACGTACAACAAAGATGGTAAGAGAGTAGAACAAACAGAGTGGCATAATATTGTGCTATGGCGCGGTTTGGCCGAGGTAGCTTCGAAATACCTGCAAAAAGGTAAATTGGTTTATATAGAGGGGAAGCTGAGAACAAGATCCTTTGAAGACAAAGAAAAGGTTAAAAAATATGTAACAGAAATTGTTGCCGAAAACTTTACTATGCTGGGTAGAAAGAGCGATTTCGAACAAAGTCCGGCTACACCAACACATCAAAGCACTGAATCGAAAATCGAAGATGAATTTACCATTGGCCCATCGGATGAAAGTGGAGACCTTCCTTTTTAGCGAGAAATTGAATTAAATAAAAAAGAGCTGCCTTAGGGCGGCTCTTTTTGTTTGGGAATGCATGTTCAAAGGTCATATTTTAAATTTGTCATTCTGAGTGCAACGAAGAATCTTTACCACCATGGAATAAATTGCTGGCAGGCAACATCTAAAACCTTCAATTATTTAAAAGATTCTTCACTGCGTTCAGAATGACATAAGGGACTTAGTCGAGGCAATTTCCTTATCTTGATAATAATGATACGGCTTAAATAGACTAGTCGAATAAACAAAAAACTCCTGCTCTTTTTAAGAACAGGAGTTTTTTAAATCGATGATATCAATATTAATTAATCTTGGTATAATAGATATTCAGTTTCATTTTATTGGTGGCTGCGTTACCGGTCCCAATAATTGATCTTTCTGCCGAAGTTGCCGTAGGTACATTTTGGAAAAGGTTATAGGAAGTTGGCGCTAAGAAAGTGCCTTCGTCTTTTATCGTACCATCAATCAAGTTCTGAACATAGCTTGTAATAATGAAAATATAGCGGTTTTTTGTCGAATCGAAATATCCGCCAAATAGTGCCTCACCAGCTGCTGATATACCAGATGAGCTAACCGCGTAATTATTATAATCCGGAATGTTAGCTGGTTGGTGTGCGATATCCCAACGGTACAAAGAAAGTCTTTGTGCAGCATTAAATGGGTATGCCGGTGCACCGCCACCAAGCTCTACAACCAGTTCGGCTTTGTTAATTATTGCTTTTCCGTAAGTGCCTGTAAAAGCTGTAAGATCGGGAAAGTCGATTTTTGCTTTAACGCCGGCCAGGCCATGCAGGTAAGTTACACTATATTCTGCGGTTGAAGCGTCGAGCTGTGCACGTACAGGAGTTCCGGCATAGTCATGTTTAATGTTTGCCGCTACACCGGTAATTTGACTGCTTGAGTTTAATGCCCCTATTGGGAAGTTTACACTTGCCGTATCAATCCCGCTTGATGAATTGGTTTTTTTCCAAACCAACTGAACATAAGAATCGCTACCTGTGAAATTAAAGAAAGCGATACCGCCCGTACCTGTTGAAGATGATTTATTTACCTGTGCATACAGTCCTTTAAACGCATTTATAAACTTTGCATTTGAAGAAGTTCCTGCAGTACCCAGGTTTAAAATATTGTTCTGGATAAATGCTTTGTTAAGCGGAATCCTGATCTGCGCTGGTACTACCTTTAACGTATCGGCTTTGCCGGTAACAATATCATATACTTTAGTTTTGGTGTTCGGGGCCAGTTTGCCTGTAAAATTACCTAACAAAGTATTGTTGATAGCTTGAACATCGGAACTTTTATAATTGGTTACCGTATTGGTCAATTGAAATACATCTATACTGTATTTAGAATTGGTGGTATCGCCATAAAATTTAGTTACCGTACTCGATTCATCAAATTTTAATACTAAAATAGCTGAATCAAGTTGAGGTGCCGTTCCAAAATCGTAGCTGGTGCTTACCGGGTAAACCGTCATAGCTATGCCAGCCTCAGTTTTACCAAAAACGGGATCTACCATGTATCCTAATGGATAACGGGGCTGCCCTAATGTATTTGCTGCAGTTTCTTCAACCAGTTTAGTGCCCACTTTCGATACCACCAAGGTTCCTGTAATCGCACTGCTTGGATCAACATCTAAACCAACACCATCGGGGTTTTTACACGATGCAAAAAGAAAAAGACCTATCAACAGGGTTAATAAGTCTTGTTTTGTAAATTTCATATTTTAAATAATAATACCTGATTAAGCTACTGAAACCAATTCATCATTTGAAATTTCTTCATAAAAAGTATAGAAGTTTTCAAAATTCTCGGTTAAGTTAAAAGCTAATGTTGGCTTATTGGAATCTTTAACAAATTTTAACACATCTTTGCTTAGGTTTTCGTCTCCTAAAACCACTGCGTCTGAGTGAGTTATAGCACCAATGTGCATGCTGTCGCAATCAGATGGTAAAAATGCTTTAGTGTCATCTTCCGTCATGTTGGCCATTACTGCTTTAGTGGCGAAATTGGCATTCAATTTTTCTGTAAAACCATCTTCATATATAGAATACACTACTTTAGAGTTTTTGAAAGTAGGATCGTTTTTATAAGTGGTTTTAATGTAAGCAGGAACCAATGCACTCATCCAGCCGTGGCAGTGAACGATATCTGGTGCCCAACCTAATTTTTTAACCGTTTCTAATGCGCCTTTGCAGAAGAAAATCGTGCGTTCATCATTGTCGTCGAAGAATTTTCCGCTGGCATCTCTAAATACCTGTTTGCGTTGGAAATATTCTTCATTGTCTAAGAAATAAACCTGCATGCGTGCAGCTGGGATGGAGGCTACTTTAATGATTAAGGGATTATCGTTGTCATCAATAATGATGTTCATTCCCGACAAGCGTATTACTTCGTGTAAACGATTTCTTCTTTCGTTGATATTACCGAATTTTGGCATCAAGATGCGGATTTCGAATCCTTTTTCCTGCATAGCCTGTGGTAACTGGCGCGTAATTTCAGAAATTTTAGTAAGCTCGAGGAAAGGCGACATCTCGTGTGTAACAATCAGCAGCTTCGTTTTTGCCATCTCCATATTCTAAGAAAATATTAAGTTAAATAAAAGATAATGAGCTGCAAAGGTAAGCATAATAATACTATTTATCAATATAGCAAGCATTTGTTTGGTTTCGTTTAGATTAATTTACACCTTTACGGCTTTAATTTAGATTGTCCAAATTGGAAATATTTAAAACCAAAGCAGCGCTTAAGGCTTTTTTGCAGCCATTAAAAGCATCAGCTAAAAAAATAGCTTTAGTACCTACAATGGGTGCACTGCATAATGGCCATATATCGCTGATTAAGCTGGCCCAGCAAAATGCCGATATCATCATCTGCAGTATTTTTGTAAACCCCACACAGTTTACAGATCCTAAAGATTTAGAAAAATATCCCCGCCCTATAGAGCACGATCTGGCAATGTTAGCCGACGCCGGCTGTAATGGCGTATTTATGCCAAATGTAGATGAAATGTACCCAACAGGTGCCGACGAAGCATGGCATATTGATTTAGGTAATGCCGAATTTTTATTGGAGGGCGAATTTAGAAAAGGTCATTACCAGGGTGTAACCCAAATTGTAAAAAAGCTTTTTGATGCTGTGGAACCTGATGTGGCTATGTTCGGACAAAAGGATTTTCAACAGGTATTAATGATCAAGAATATGCTGGCTTATTTTAAATTGCCCATTACTATCATTACCTGCCCGATTATCCGCGAAGATGATGGTTTGGCGATGAGCAGCCGGAATATCCATTTATCACCAGAAGATCGTAAAAACTCACTGGTATTAAGTAAATCGCTGCAATTCGTTATTGATCATTTTAACGAATACTCATTAACGGAATTAGAAAGTAAGGCCAAATCATTCTATGATAACATTGATGGCGTTGAGCTCGATTATTTTACCATTGCCAACGGCGATACCCTTGAGCCAGCCAAATCAAAGGATGAAAATAACCTTGTTGCTTTAGTCGCTGCAAAAGTAGGTTCAACCAGACTGATCGATAATATGATTATAAATAAGGTATGATGTAGTCGGTTAATGGTTCATAGCCTTATGGTTGATGGCAAGGGCCCGAAGCTATCAACTATGAACCATTAACTATCAAGCCTTAACATCTTGCCGCTTTTGCGAAACTCCAAACGGATGACTGAAAACTCCAAACTGATTACTAACTTTGCCGAATGGTTATCACAATATTAAAATCGAAAATACACCGTGTTAAGGTAACACAAGCCGAATTGAATTATGTAGGCAGTATTACGATAGATGAAGATTTAATGGATTCAGCTAACATTATTGCTAATGAGAAGGTGCAGATCGTAAATAATAACAATGGCGCACGTTTCGAAACTTATGTAATTAAAGGCGAACGCGGCACCGGAACCATCTGTTTAAATGGTGCTACAGCACGTTTGGCACAACTTGGTGATATTTTGATCATCATGTCGTATGGCTCATTACCAATTGAAGAGGCTAAAAAATACAACCCGATCCTTGTTTTTCCTGACGATAACAACCACCTGCTAAAATAACTTTGTGACATTCGACCTCAAAACGGCGCTAAAGTACATTATCCTGTTTTTAATCGGGATAGGGGTATTATATTTAGCGTTTCGGGGTCAGGATTTGGGAAAGATCTGGCAGGAAATTAAAACCGCAAATTATTTTTGGGTAATTACTTCTGCTTTTGCCGTTTGGATTGCCCATGTGTTGCGGGCGCTACGCTGGCAGATGTTGTACCAATCTATTCATTACAAAGTGAGTTTCTGGAATGCCTATCACGCCGTAATGATTGGGTACCTCGCCAATCTTGCTTTACCGCGCTTTGGAGAGCTAGGCCGTTGCTCCGTGATCCATAAAACAGAAAAAGTGCCCATGTTTGCCTCTATAGGTACGGTAATTACCGAACGCCTTTTTGATGTACTGGTACTTTTTCTCACTAGCCTGGCTATGATCACCTTCCAATACGATATCGTTTCTGATTTTTTATACGATACGATTTATCTTAACCTTACCAAAAAAATAAGTACTTTAAATTATTGGTGGCTTGTTGGCCTAGGTGTTGTAGTATTGGTGTTGGCTATATTAATGGTATATTTTCTCCGGAAAAAAGTTAGTAAAAAATTTCTTCGTATTTTTGTAAGCCTTCGTCAGGGCTTTGGTTCTTATGGTAAACTTAAGCAAAAAGGCTTATTCTTAACCTATACATCAGGTATATGGGTTTTTTATTCACTTTCCATGTATTTCGCGTTTTCATCCATTGGGGCCACTTCCGGTTTACATTTTAATGCTGCATTTACCGCAATTGTGTTTTCTGGTTTTGCCATGGCGGCACCGGTGCAGGGCGGTATAGGTGTTTTCCATTGGATGGTTGCACAATCACTGGTGCTGTATGCCATATCGTTTAAAGATGGCTTGGCATATGCAACCATTATCCATTCCTCGCAGGTTTTGCTCATATTAGCTTTAGGTAGTTTTAGTTTAACACGCGTTTTATTTAAGAAAGAGATTAAATAGAATACGCCTTAATTCGCTCTGTTTTCTTCATCACTTTTCTTGTTTTCCTTTGCCCTGTATGTTGAGCGGCCAAAATTATAGGTTAAGCTGAAAACCAATCTGTTCGAAGCAAAATAATGGTAGAAATCGTTATTGAGAATGCTTTTCTCCCTAAAAATAAGTCTTCTTTTACTACTGTTAAAGGCATCATAAAGCACAATCTTAGTATTGAGCTTATTTTTTAGCCATCCCTTTTGCAACCCTAAATCGACACCATAAACGGGCGCAAAAATATAAAGCCCGCTGCCGCTTTTCGATTCATAGGTATAACTCACATCGAACAGCCAATCTTTTAAACTGAAAACCTGGCTGCCATTAATTTTATAATCGTAAATGGGGATTTTATAGGTTTGTTCAAAGTATGGTGTTAACTCTTTGTTGTAATAAAAACCGACGTTATGGTTCATCCGCCACCACCTATTTACAGTTATTGGAGAACTAACCTGCAGGTTGGCAAAATTTCGGTGAGGTATATTGCGACCTAGAAAAATCAGTTCATTTGTTGCTGCGTTGTATTCCGGATAACGGGAAATAACATCAGTTTCGCGCCCGGCATTTAATGAAATATTGAGCGTTTTTCTGCTGTACGACAAATTGATAAGGTTGGTTGTAGAGGGTTGCAGGTAGGGATTGCCAATCCAGTAATGGCGAGGACTGTAATAAAACCGAAAAGGATTTAACGCCGCAAAAGTGGGTCTTGTTAGTCGCTTGCTGTAATTGAAGCTAAGTTGCTCGTTATCGCCGATGGTGTAGGTGAGATTAAAACTTGGTAGCCATTTTAAAAACTTTCTTTCTGTAAATGTGCCCGTTGTTATAGAATAGGCCTTTGTAAGGGTATATTCTGTTCTTAAATTTAGGCTGTAGTTAATTTTATCTTTTTGGCCACTGTACGATAAGTAACCGGCACCAATGTACTCCTGGTAATTAAACTGGTTGCTGCGTTTAGGATCTGGATTAAAAACAGAATTAGCCAATGTATCGTACCGTAAATTATTTTTGGTGCTGGCATAGCTAAATTTACCACCAAACTCGAATTTTCCTTTACCCATGTTTAGCGTATAATCTGCCTGTGCAGAGCGGATTACAATATTATTCCTCGAATTGGTTTTCCAATAACTCAGAAGTGTATGATTAAGAATGTTTTGATTTTGAATATCTTCAGTTTGTCTGTTATCTATCTGTGCCAGGGAAGTAATAATATGAAGTTCGCTGTTTTTAAACCGGGCATCGTAATTAAGACCGCCTGCATAATTATGTTGTTTCGGGTGTGCGTCATTATCGCTTTTAATAAGGGCAATGGTCTGATCTAATCCGGCTGATTGCGTGATCAATTGATTTCCGGACTCGGCATTTCTGTTTACCTGGTAGGTGCGTAAAAAAGCTTCAAGGTTTTGTCCGCTTTTGAGTTCGTAACTTATCCTTGCCTGCACATTATAGTTCCGATTCGCCGTAACCGTTCGTGTATCTGTAATCAAGGCATTGGTACTAGCCAGGTATTGAAGCGCATAATACTTATAAAAAGTACTGCCGGTGGTGTGCCCCAGCTTTAAATCATATACAAGCCGTTTTGTTTTAAAAACCAATGCCAGATTATTGTCTGATAAACTATAATTGTTTTGTTGAAATTGCAGGTTATAATTGCCTTTTAGTCCTAAGGAAAGATTTCTTTTTAGTTTCACATCGATAATGCCCTGATATTCTCCATCATATTTTGAGGAAGGTTGGTTAATCATTTCAACTGATTCGACCATATCTGGCGATAAACTGCTTAAATAGGCGAGCATTTCATCATTGCTCATATTGGCAGGTTTTCCATCAATAAATAAGGTTGGAGTTGCCCTGCTGGCCATTTGCATGTTTCCATCAGGGCTAACCTGTAAGCCCGGGAGCTTTCTGAACACATCAAGTAAATTGGGGGCAGATTTAAAGAACAGGTTGTTGGCGATACCGATTTTAAGCTGACCATTTTTTGTGCTAAAGGCAGGCACTCCGCCGGTAATGGTTACTTCGTTAAGCAAGTTGACGTCTTCTGCCATGAAAATATTGTCGAGTGCTAGTATTTCTGCACTATTCTTATCAATTAATAATTCCTTTTGTACTTTTTGATAACCCATTAAGCTAATCGATAAGTTGTATTTACCATTAGGGATATCACTAAACCGATAAAAACCTGAAGTATCGGTGTTCGAATACCTTATTAATGCCGGGCGATCTTTATTGGTTAATGTTAAACTGACAGAGGGTAAGCCCCGATTGGTTTTGATATCGAGTACTTTTCCTGTAATCACTTGCGCACTCAGCAATGGACTTATCAAGAAAAAAAGGTAAAATAGCATTATGGGTTTCATCTTCTCAGGTTTGGTTTTTAAGATTGACCAAAACTAAAAGAGTAGTATAGAGAGCCGGTTTTGATTCTCAGATTTAGGAGTTCGGAATTATAAAACGGGACAAAACTACGATGCTGGAACAACCATTAGCTGTTCTTTGTAAAGCGTTGGAGTTGTTTGCTTATACTTTTTAAAAGCAGTATAGAATGTCGATTTAGAGTTAAAACCTACTTCATAGCCAATGGCCTCTAGCTTAATGCTGCTATTGTTAAGCATTAAACCACAAGCTTCATTTATTCTAAATTCGTTAATGTAGGCAGCAAAACTTTTACCCAAATTATCGTTAAGTAATTGAGAAAGCTGGTGCCCTGAAATATTGATCTTTTTTGAAAGATCATTCAATTTAAGGTCTGGGTTTTTATAAAGTTCTTCATCCAGAATAATTTTTTCAAGTTTTTCTGTTAAAACGATGGCTTGTTCCGGGGCGATTTTTTTGTTTGCATAACGAATCAAATCCTGATTGCCTGACAGTAAATTGCTGGTTTTCTTTCGGCTGATAAATAAAAAGGTATTTAAGTAAAGGACGAACGAAAAAAATAAAGCTCCGCTAATGCATGGGCCATTAAAAAAGGAGAAAATCGGAAGTTTAAATGCAGCTGGAACAATCACATTTCCAATAAGTACAGAAATTAACAATAGCTCTGTCGTAGAAATTTTTTCTCCTTTGGTAAAAAGTTTAATAAAAGTAGCCCTAAGTAGCCAGGTAGATAATATAATATAAATGGTAAACTGTATGGAAATTATTCTTCCGATATAATTTTCCCAGATATCAGGCTGATTGTCGTAAGGGGCAATGATACAGGCAACAATAATCGCCGAAACCCAAAAGAAATAAGCTCCTTTTTGTAGGACTGTTATCTTTGGATCCTGTGCTAAGGCTGATTTAATAAAGTAAAAGAGAGATGGACCAACTAAAGCACTTCCTAAAATGCCAATTTGGATATAAATACCAGGCAGTGCCGGATAAAAGTAAAAAAATAAAGATTTGCCGATCTTTAAACAAACTGACAGCAGTAAAAGCCCTAAAAAATAAGAGGGTAGTGATTTCTGCTTTTTGAATAATAATAAGTAGGCACTAATGATAAAGCCATTAAATGCACCTAAGGCACTAAAGAAAAATAATATTTGTTGGCCCATATCAATTTAACAAAAATAATAATCTTCTGTTAATGCCAGGCTTATGCTGGTTAATAATTCATTTTAAACGTGAAGTCCTTTTTAAAATCTACCCTGTGAAAATAAATTGCTATGCAGCCATAGTAATTTAAATCAGAAATGCTACATTTGATTTACTAACCTTTTATACATAAATGTTATGCATTTTGAATTAAGTGAAGAGCAATTGATGATCCAGCAGGCTGCCCGCGATTTTGCGCAGCAAGAATTAAAGCCTGGCGTAATTGAAAGAGACGAACATCAGAAATTTCCTGCCGAACAGGTAAAAAAACTTGGAGAACTCGGTTTTTTAGGGATGATGGTTGATCCAAAATATAATGGTAGCGGCCTGGATGCCATTTCTTACGTACTCGTAATGGAAGAACTTTCCAAAATCGATGCCTCTGCATCCGTAGTGGTTTCGGTAAATAATTCACTCGTTTGTTATGGTTTGGAAAAATACGGTAACGAAGCCCAAAAAGAAAAATACCTTAAGCCGCTGGCTGCCGGCGAAAAAATAGGCGCTTTTTGTTTATCTGAGCCTGAAGCCGGATCTGATGCCACTTCGCAACGTACAACGGCAGAAGATAAAGGCGATTATTATTTACTTAACGGCACCAAAAACTGGATCACCAACGGAAGTACCGCATCAACCTATCTGGTTATTGCTCAAACCCATCCCGAATTAAAGCATAAAGGTATAAATGCTTTTATTGTAGAAAAGGGAATGGAAGGCTTTACTGTTGGACCAAAAGAAAATAAACTGGGCATCCGTGGATCTGATACACACTCTTTAATGTTTAACGATGTAAAAGTGCCTAAAGAAAATAGGATAGGTGAAGACGGTTTTGGTTTTAAATTCGCCATGAAAACTTTAGAAGGCGGACGTATTGGTATTGCGGCCCAGGCTTTGGGTATTGCGCAGGGTGCTTTTGAGCTCGCCACACAATACGCAAAAGAGCGCAAATCGTTCGGGAAACCGATATCAGAACATCAGGCCATTGCTTTTAAACTGGCAGATATGGCTACACAGATAGAAGCAGCAAGGTTATTGGTGTATAAAGCTGCCTGGTTAAAAGATCAGGGTTTACCTTATACCCAGGCGGGTTCTATGGCAAAACTTTACGCCTCAAAAGTAGCCATGGATGTAACTATCGAAGCAGTGCAGGTACACGGCGGTTATGGCTTTGTAAAAGAATACCATGTGGAGCGTTTAATGCGTGATGCTAAAATTACCCAGATTTACGAGGGAACTTCTGAGATTCAGAAAATGGTGATTTCGAGAGAAGTAATTCGTTAGTCGTTTAGTCAAAAGTCTGTAGTCCTTAGTCCAATCCGACTCATGACTACAGACTCACGACTTCGGACTAATCTTTCTCTCCTGCTACAGCACTAAATACCGCTTTAATCAACGCTACAACGATGGCTAAAAATGCAGCTGCAATAAAACCTGAAGTGTTAAAAGAGGTCATCATGTTATCAACCAATAAAATCATTAAAACGGTAATGATAAATGATACCAGCCCCAAGGTTAAAAAATTAACCGGAAAAGTTAGCAACCTTAAAATAAAACCGATGGTTGCATTTGCAAGTGCAATCAGCACCGATGCAATAATCGCATTGCCATAACCATCAATGGTTACACCCGGAACCAGTTTTGCGCCGATAAAGAACGCCAGTCCTGTTAAAAGGATTTCGATAATAAATCTCATAATTGTTTATTTTTGTAAATGTTTAAACGCTTTTTTAAATGTTCAGTTATTGTTTGGGTTTCAATATTCGTACTTTCATGTTCGAATAGAAACAACAAACCAATCATTAAGTTTTCAGGAGATAGCACTTCAATAATAATCAAAAATATTGATGAGGCAAGCCTCTTGCAGGTTAAAAATGCCTATAAGGCTAATGCAGATACACTTAATCTGGTTTCTGTTTTAATTAAACCCGGCGAGTTAGATAGCATTCAGGACGAGCTGGAAGTGGCCGGAAAAGTTAAAATCCTTGGCGATTCGCTTATTTTTAATCCCGATCAGCCTTTTATTAAAGGCAAAGATTATTTGGTAGAAAGTTATATCGGCGTCAAATTCGCCACTGTTGGTAACCTGATTACAGGTAGCGCCAAACATAACTTACAGCAACAAAAACAAACACTTAAACGGTAATAATCAGCATAATAATTACAGCAAGTGTTTGATTTTTTCTAAAAATTTACTACATTTGCATCGTAATCGAAGAAAAGAGAAGGGGACAGTGTCCCCTTTTTCTATGAAATCAGGTTAAAATATGCAGGTAGAAAAGAGAGTTGCAGCCCTCGTTGAGGAAAAAATAGCAGACCGTCCAGAGCTGTTTCTGGTAGAAGTGAAAATGTTGCCAAACAATAAATTAATTATTCATGTTGATGGTGACGAAGGTATTAGCATACAGGATTGTGTGGCCATAAGCAGGCATGTTGGTTTTCATCTCGAAGAAGAAAATGCAATAGAGCAGGCTTATAATTTAGAAGTTTCTTCACCCGGTGTTGGTGAACCTTTAAAGCTGATCCGTCAATACAATAAAAATATTGGGCGTACGGTGAGTATTAAGCTGAAAGAAGGCTTGAAAAAAGAAGGAAAACTGCTAGCGGTTACAGAAAACAACCTACAGATTGAAGAGTCGGTTAAAGAAAAAGGCAAAAAGGCGGTAGCAATTCAAACAGATGTACCGTTTAATGATATATTAGAAACAAGTGTGTTAATTTCATTTAAGTAAAAATGAGTACTACAACAATTAATTTGATCGACTCTTTTCAGGAGTTTAAAGATTTCAAAAATATAGATCGCCCAACGGTGATCAGTGTGCTGGAAGAGGTTTTTCGTAGCATGTTGCGTAAAAAATACGGAACAGACGAGAACTGTGATGTTATCGTAAATCCGGATAACGGGGATTTGGAGATCTGGAGAACGAGAAAAGTAATGGAAGATGGCTTTTCTGAAGATGATGATTTAGAGATCGAGCTTGCTGAAGTTTCTAAATTAGACAGTACTTTAGAAGTGGGTGATGATTATATCGAGCAGATTACCTTGGAGAGTTTTGGTCGCAGGGCAATTTTAGCCGCTCGCCAAACCCTGGTTTCTAAAGTATTGGAATTAGAGAAAGACGAAATCTTTAAAAAATATAAAGACAGGGTAGGCGAAATCGTAACAGGTGAAGTTTATCAGGTTTGGAAAAAAGAAACGCTGGTTTTAGATGATGAAGGTAATGAACTTTTAATGCCTAAAACCGAGCAGATTCCGGCAGATTATTTCAAAAAAGGGGATTCTGTAAGAGCAGTAATCTCTAAAGTAGAAATGATCAACGCGAATCCGAAAATTATCATTTCGAGAACAGCGCCAGAGTTTTTACAACGCTTGTTCGAACAGGAAGTGCCGGAAATTTTCGACGGTTTAATTACGGTTAAGAAAATTGTACGCGAACCGGGAGAACGTGCTAAAGTAGCTGTAGAATCTTATGATGACCGTATCGATCCGGTTGGAGCATGTGTGGGTATGAAAGGATCGCGTATCCATGGTATTGTTCGTGAATTGAAAAACGAAAATATTGATGTGATTAACTTCACCAACAATATTTCACTATACATTACCCGTGCGTTGAGCCCGGCAAAAATCACTTCCATTAAATTGGATGATGAAACCAAACATGCATCAGTTTACTTAAAACCAGATCAGGTTTCATTGGCCATCGGACGTGGTGGACACAACATTAAATTAGCAGGCAAATTAACCGGTTACGAAATTGATGTGTACCGCGAAGCTGGAGAAGAAAGCGACGAGGATGTTGATTTAGAAGAATTCTCAGATGAGATTGATAGCTGGATCATTGATGAATTAAAGGCTATCGGTTGCGATACTGCTAAGAGTGTACTAGCACTTACAGTAGAAGATTTAGTAAAACGCACCGACCTTGAAGAGGAAACCATTAAAGAAGTGGTTCAAATTTTGAAGTCAGAATTTGAATAAGTGGTGTAATTGCCAAATAAACACTACTTTTGTATTAAATAAAAAACAATAACAGGAGCTAAATGTCAGACGACAAACCAATCATTTTAATTAAAGCTATTAAAGAACTTAATATAGGCATGGGTACGGCCGTTGAGTTTTTAAACAAAAAGGGGTTCTCTGCCGAGAAAAGCCCTATGTTTAAACTTACGGGAGACATGTATAATGCCTTGTTAAAAGAGTATCAGGGAGATAAGATCGTAAGAGAAGAAGCCAAACAAATAGTGATTGGTAAAATACGTCGTGACGAGCCTGAGACTGAAAAGCCAGTAGAAGCGCCGAAGAAGAATACCGATTTTGAGAAAAATGAAGAGATTTTAATAAAAAATGCTCAATCATTTACTTCACCGGTAGAAAAACCAAAGGTGGTTGAAACACCTAAGGTAGAAACACCGGCGCCGGCACCTACACCAGCTCCTGCGGCAGCAGTTGAGCCAGTAAAAGAAACTAAGGCAGAAGAAAAAGCAGAGGAAACCGGATTACCAGGTGTTAAAATTGTAGGTAAGATCGATCTAAACGATCTTAACTCAAAAACACGTCCTGTTAAGAAAGAAGAAGCACCTGCTGCGCCAGCGCCAGTTGCTAAAGTTCCGGAGCCAGTAAAACCAGTTGAACAACCTAAGGTTGAAGAAAAACCGGTTGAGGTTAAAAAGGAAGAAACACCAGCTGCACCAGCGCCTGTTGTACCAACACCTGTGGTTAAGGCTCCAGAGCCGGTAAAACCAGTTGAACAGCCAAAAGTGGAAGAAAAGCCAGTAGAAGCACCTAAGCCTGTTAGTAACGAGCCTGAAGTAATAAAAGCACGTACCGTTAAATTAACTGGTCCGAACATTATTGGTAAAATTGTTTTACCAACAACTCCGGATAGAAGAAACGGTCCGGTAGCATCATCTAGTGATAGTGAAGCTGCTAAACGCAAACGTAAACGTAAAAAAACTCCGGGAGCACCAGGTCAGCCGGGTCAACATGGTGGTCAGGGCCAGCAAGGACAGAATAATCCTGCAGGTCAAGGTCAGGGCCAAGGCGGCGCACCAGGCCAGCCTCGTCAACCTTATCAAGGTAACAGACCAGGTGGCGGTACTCCGTACCAAGGTAACAGACCTGCCGGACAAGGCGGTACTCCTTACCAGGGAAATAGAAACAACAACAATAACAGACCAGGTTTCCAAAATAGAAATGCTACACCAAGCGGACCTAAGGAAGAACCTACTGAGAAAGAAATTCAAGATCAAATTAAGGCAACACTTGCCCGTTTAAGTGGAGCTGGTAAATCTGGTAAATTTGCACAACGTGCTAAATTACGTCGTCAGAAACGTGATGATGTTGCTTACAATGCAGAAGAGGCAGCAAACGAGCTTGAATCGCAATCGAAAATATTAAAGGTAACAGAATTTGTTACCGCTAATGAGTTGGCGAGCATGATGGATGTACCGGTTACCAAAATTATTGGTACCTGTATGAGCCTTGGAATGTTCGTTTCCATTAACCAGCGTTTAGATGCTGAAACCTTAACCATTGTAGCAGATGAGTTTGGTTACGAAATTCAATTTGTTAAACCTGATGAAGATGAGGAAAACGTAATTGAAGAGGAAGACAAAGAAGAAGATTTAATCGAAAGAGCTCCGGTTGTTACGATTATGGGTCACGTCGATCACGGTAAAACTTCATTGCTGGATTATATCCGTAAAGCAAATGTGGTTGCTGGTGAGGCAGGTGGAATTACCCAGCACATTGGTGCTTACATGGTAACTACACCAAACGGTAAAAAAGTAACTTTCTTAGATACGCCGGGTCACGAAGCCTTTACAGCGATGCGTGCCCGTGGTGCTAAGGCTGCCGATATTGCCATTATTGTAATTGCTGCTGATGATGCGGTGATGCCTCAAACAAAAGAGGCAATTAACCACGCACAGGCAGCAGGTGTACCTTTGGTATTCGCTTTTACAAAAATTGATAAACCAGGAGCTAATTCAGATAAAGTGCGCGAGCAATTATCAGTAATGAATATTTTGGTTGAAGATTGGGGTGGTAAATATCAATCACAGGAAATCTCAAGCAAAAGCGGCTTAAATGTTGATTTACTTTTAGACAAAGTATTATTAGAAGCTGAATTATTAGAACTTAAAGCAAATCCAAATAAGAGGGCTACAGGTACTGTAATTGAGTCGGCATTAGATAAAGGACGTGGTATTGTAACTACGGTATTGGTTCAGGCCGGTACATTAAGAGTTGGAGATCCAATTTTAGCAGGTAGTTACAGCGGACGTGTTAAAGCATTAACCAACGAGCGTGGTGCTAAAGTAGAATCAGCAGGCCCATCACAACCGGTACAGGTTTTGGGTATGCAGGGTGCGCCTACAGCGGGTGATCGATTTAATGCTTTAGAAAGTGAAACTGAAGCACGTGATATTGCAAACAAACGGATGCAGTTACAACGTGAGCAGGGATTACGTACACAGAAACACATTACGTTGGATGAGATCGGTCGTCGTTTGGCTATCGGTAACTTTAAAGAGCTTAATATTATCGTTAAAGGTGATGTGGATGGTTCAATCGAGGCATTAGCCGATTCATTGTTGAAACTGTCTACTGAGCAGATCCAGATCAATATTATCAGTAAAGGTGTTGGTCAGATTTCAGAGTCTGATGTGTTGTTAGCTTCAGCTTCAGATGCGATTATTATCGGTTTCCAGGTTCGTCCATCAACAGGTGCACGTAAACTGGCAGAAGCTGAGCAAATCGATATCCGTTTATATTCTATCATTTACGATGCAATCAACGAGATTAAATCGGCAATGGAAGGTATGCTGGATCCAGAATTTGAAGAGAAAATTGTGGCTAACGTTGAGATTCGCGAAACGTTCAAAATCACTAAAGTGGGTACCATTGCAGGTTGTATGGTATTAGATGGTAAGATTACCCGTAACAGCAAAATCCGTATTGTTAGAGATGGTGTTGTAGTGTACACAGGTGAACTTGCATCATTAAAACGCTTTAAAGATGATGTGAAAGAGGTGAACAAAGGTTATGAGTGTGGTTTAAACATTCAGAACTTTAACAACATCGAAGTTGGCGATATCGTAGAAGCTTACGAACAAGTAGAAGTAGCTAGAAAATTGTAATCAGTTTTCTGATTAAATAGATAAGGGCATCAATAATATTGATGCCCTTTTTTTGTTGGAAATAAAATTATTTAGTTCTGTTTAAAATATGATTGGATAATGATTTCGTGGATAGTTATATTATACAACCCGGCGATCTTATCTAATTGTGATATGGCAAAATCTACTTCATTGTTTTCCCACTTTCTGTAAGCAACTCTGCTTATTCCAGTTACATCAGCAACGTATTGCTGCGTATAATTATATTTATCCCTATACCTTCTTAAGGTAATCCCTATATCTAACATATTAAGAAACGTTAATATGTTTTTAATTATTCGCTTATTGTGTAAATAATTAGTAAATAATGATAATAGGAACTTATCAAAAATAATATTTTTTATTTGTCTTTTTATGAAAAAAATATTTATGAAAAGACAAATTAACATGCTTCTATTAGGGAGTATTGGATTCTTATCCTTTCAAGGATGTAAGAAAGATGTTAAAACAAATGAAATTATTGCGAAAACCAACATTACTAGTCCTTCTGATGAAAAGCTTACAAAATTCTTAGCGATCACGCTAAGTACAACGGAAGATAAGGTGATATACGTAGAAAAGGATAAAGAATTTATTATTAATGGTTGGTTTCATAAAAGTTTAGAAAGTGTACAAAACCAATATAATGCAGCAAATGAATATAAAGCTAATTACGAAAAATAATATGAAAAAATGTTTATTTATTTTTTTTGCTTTCATAGTGTTAGCTCTAAATTCCAGTGCGCAGGTTATCCTTACATCATTTCAAATCCGACCTGATTATGTTACAAATAATCTGGTAAATGTTTCTAATATAAATGCACCAACTGCATTTAAATTTGCTTATCAGTTACATAGAGGCGTACTAAGTACCGGTGGATTTAGATCAGGTATTTGTAACATATCAGTACTATATACGGAGGCTCAAAGTGGTGATTCTAGTATTGGGTCGGATCCTTCTACTATTGTGTTGTATTCAAAAAATGTAACTTCTTCAGATTATAATAATGAGAGTGCGACGTTTATTGATATGGATGCTTCGTTACCTGCAAATAAAAGTGGTGGGAAAATATTGCTTAGATATGTATATTTAGACGAGTCTAATCAAGTTACGATAGTAAATTATTCTACAACGAGGTATGGCATTAATGTCGTAATCACCCCAACGGAAATTCTTTATCCGTTTCCATCAAATTATTCTGCCAGACAATTTAATTATACCTCATCGAATAATGCGGCTACTTACACCTCCATTCAAATGAATAATCAAAGCCCTATATTACAATCAGGACAATCACTTTATTCTCCAAATAATCTTTATAGATTATACTTACAAACGGATGGAAATTTGGTATTGTATAAAAAGAATGGCGATGGCTCAGAAACGGGAATTTGGAACACTCAAACAAATGGGAGACCTGCTGGTAATCTTTATTTTCAAACAGATGGGAACTTAGTAATTTATGGTGTAAATAATTCACCTTCGAATCCTGCTCCTGGTATTTGGGCATCAAATATTAATAATACTTCAGGTTCTAGTGCTGGTTATAATGATGTAGCTGTAAATAGTCGGCCTTATTTAGCATTGCAAAATGATGGGAATTTGGTAATATATTGGCCAGCATATAGAAATGATACAAGAACTAAGGTAAATGTTATTTTTGCTGCTACTGATACTGCAGGGGGAGCTACATCAACACATTCAGGAAATCTTAATTCGTTCGTTAATTCTGATTCTCACGCGGGAAACTTTTATGTATCACATTTTTAGTGAATAAGATATAGTCAATAATAGTGTTTTCAGAAAAAACTTAGAAGATACTTTGGCCATAACTTTATACCGAATATTATGTAATGTGTTGCATATATAAATTATAAAAGAGCCTCAATAATTAATTGAGGCTCTTTTTTATCATCGCTTTTATTCTTTTATAAACCAAAAGCACCCACAGCCATAAAATTGTTTATCCAATAATGTAACATCAGGATTTGCGGCTAACCCTTCTGTTCCGGTAATGAATAAAAAGATGGAAGTACTTTTACCAGGCAAAGAACAGATTTGTCTGCAAATGATATCGCTTGGTTTAACAATTTTTATTATCCT
Source organism: Pedobacter jeongneungensis (assembly GCF_000633455.1). Taxonomy (GTDB): domain Bacteria; phylum Bacteroidota; class Bacteroidia; order Sphingobacteriales; family Sphingobacteriaceae; genus Pedobacter; species Pedobacter jeongneungensis_A. The sequence continues at coordinate 113,133 of NZ_AYMG01000011.1, read as the reverse complement.
TATGCATCTGTAAATTATGGTATAATGCCTAATGATATGAGACAATATGCTAAAGAAAATGAATTAATGTCAACAGTAGCTAAAACTTTGATTTATGCAAACGTCACTACACCAGTTTTAACAGTTAGGAATTCAATTTATCCTCCAAACCAACAGTATCGATTAACATTGTAAACAGATGGCCACGTTGTGATCTACAAAAACACAGGTGCCACAACCGAGAAGAGAATATGGTCTGCGCGGACACAAATTCACAGCCTAAGCCACAGGCTCTATTCTTTCAGACAGATGCAAATCTAGTATTTTGCTTGGGAAAGAACATAAATACAGGTTCCATTTGAAACTCACAACGATATACACATTTAGGATTTAACTTGACCGGTACAAGTGCAGTTTATGCATTGCAAGATGACGGTAACTTTGTTTTATTGGAAATATATTGAAAATGGTCAGGGAAAAATATAGGTTTTGGCCAGTTCCGATATGCAAAATGGCTTAAGTCCTCATTCGGGCAATTTATTTCACTAGTTTAAATTGATAATATGCTAATTGAAGGGCATCAATAATATTGATGCCCTTTTTGTTGGAGAGAAATTATTTTGTCTTTTGTAAAATTAGACTGAACGATGATCTCGTGGATGGGTATATTATACAACTCTGCGATTTTTTCCAATTGGGATATGGCAAAATCTACCTCATTGTTTTCCCATTTTCTATAAGCAACTCTGCTTATCCCAATTACATCAGCAACGTATTGTTGCGTATAATTGTATTTATCCCTGTACCTTCTTAAGGTAATCCCTATATCTAACATATTAAGAAACGTTAACGACTATGTATTTTTATTATTTACGCTTTGTATTTGCAATAAGTAAATAATGATAATAAGGACTTGTCAAAATTAGTAAATAAAATCAGTTATTTGCATGAGTTTAAAATTCTTGAAAAAATTAAAGCATAACTGCCAGATAGTTAAAGTTTAGTTAAACTTTGATCTTAAAAATTAAAAACTTATAATATAACGATATGTCCGAGTGTAAATTTGTAAAAATCATGCTACTTTTATTTTTAATGGTAGCTTCCTCTGCATGTAAAAAAGATAAGGCGACTAATATCAAAGAAGAAGAAATCGTATCCCCAACTACAGGCACAAGGACCCAATTTACACTTGATTCTATTTTTCTGTATGCAAGGCAGGTTTATTTATGGAATGATGTGTTACCTGATTATAACACATTTAAGCCGAGAGAAAGATATAATAATGCCCAATCCGAAATAGGTGCATTTAGGAATGAACTTTTTGATATTTCCCAATTTAAACTCAACCAGGCTACAGGTAAACCATTTGAAATTTCCTACCATAGCAATGTACCTAAATATTCATATCTGCAATCAGGACGAAGCAATGGTGGAGGTACTCGTGCAGGGGCGATAAACGGAGCAGCTGTTTTAGCCAACCGAACTATCCATTCTGGTGAGAAAGTTATTGCGTATGTGGCCTTGGGTTCTTTCCCTGCTCTTAATAGTACTAAATTAAAACTGGATCAGGTTTTTAATGAAATAGCTGCGGATAAACCTACCTATTTAGTTTTAGACCTGCGTGAAAATGGAGGTGGTTATGTAGAAACAGCTGAGTATGTTGCCAATTTAATTGCACCAAGTATATTAAATGGGGAAATAATGTATTCGGAACAATTTAACCCTACACTTCAAAACGGTAAGGCTACAATTTTACGCTACCAGCCATATTTAGACGTATCAGGTAAAACCATTATTTATAATGGCCGCTTAGCTACATTAGCTGACGTTGATTATACCGAAAATGGCAATACTTATAGATTTAGCAAAAAAGAAGGATTGGAAACTATCAAAGGTATTTATGTGATAGTATCTGGCGAAACTGCATCCGCCAGCGAATTATTGATCAGCTGCTTAAAACCTTATTTCAATGTGAAGTTGATAGGTGAAAAGACCTACGGAAAACCGGTTGGTTTCTTCGGGATTAATATCGATCAGTATAGTGTTTACCTGAGTAGTTTCCTAATCAAAAATGCCCAAGGATGGTCCGATTACTTTAATGGCATGGAACCTGATTTAAATATTGCAATGCCAACCAATCCAATATTAGGCGATGATGAAGAACCGTGTTTAAAATCTGCACTTGCTATAATTAACGGTAAAATTCAATTGCAGCCAAAAAAAAGTGCCAGTATTTCAAAGCTAAATTTAAATAAAAAACCACTGTTACTTAATGATAAAGATTCGATTGGAATGATCGAAAATAGGTTGAAGTTAACACATTAGGTTTTTAGTTTTAGCATTGTATTCTATGTTTTGTCATTTTATCTATTTAATTCTAGTCTGAATTATTATTAGTTATCAATATTGATAACCCAGTATTGTCATAATTATTTTTTCTTGTCGGTAGTTTTGAAAAAAAATAACAAATAATTACTGATGAAAAACAATTACAGATTGAAGGTTATGTGCCTGCTGTGTATGATTACTGCGGCATTTAGCAGTTGCAAAAAAAGTGAACTTGCGGAAGAAAAATCATTAACTAATAACCACAATGCCCTTGCTGGTTTTGGAAGAGATGGAAAAAATGATTTATTGGGTTATGGATATAATGTTTTGGGAGAATTTGGAAATGCCAGTGCAACAACATTACCTGTAATCGATGTGGATAAATTGCAGGCTGACCAATCCAATAGAGTAATATGGGATCTTTCAACTAGAACAGATGGAAAATTGGAGGCTGGAAGCGATGCGGTGTCCTATTTGAAAAAATTTACCTCACGTTTTAGTAGTACCTTTGGCGCTGACTTTTTGGGATTGTCATTATTTAGAACCACTATAACTGGAAGCTACAACACTACCGATAATTTTTCGTCTAAAAAAATTTACAGTAGCTATAATCTAATGGTTCAGCAAAAGCGAGTTAAGTTGAATGCTCAAAGAGATGTACTGCTGTCTTATTTGGATTCGGAATTCCTTTCATATATACAAAATCAAACCCCAGAGGATATCGTGAACAGATATGGTACACACATCTTAGCTGAAATAATACTGGGAGGGAAATTAGATGTCATCTATCAATCAGAAACTTCTAAATCTGATAGAACTGTAGCAAGTTCGGCTGGCATTGATATACATGTAAAGAAGATTTTCAATGTAAGTACAGGTTATACTAGCGATAATAATTATGTTTTAGAAAACTCTTCTCAGAAACTACATTATGTAACCAATGGTGGAGATCCAACCAGAAGCCTGCAAGGTGATATTGTAATCGGTAACTCATCTAACCCTAACCCAACACCTACAATAAATATTGCAGCATGGCAAAATAGCTGTTCGTTAGAAAATTCGGTGCTGATAGATATTCCAACCAATGGTTTGTTACCTATTTATGATTTTATTCCGGATCAGGCAAAGGCATTGGCGGTAAAGAATTACATTATTCAATATTTAAATAATAATCAGGCGAAATTAGATCCAACCATTTTTTATGAATACTACAATCAAGTAACAAACAGACATGCTTATAGTTCAGAGCCGAATCAAGAACAATATTGGCCTAATTACTACCATAATGCAGAGCCTTTTAAAGTTTACGCTACACAATATGCAGGATCAGTACCATTATATCAATTTTATAATCCATCCTTTGATAATCGGGTGTTGACAACAAATCGGTATCCGGGATTTAGTGGATATAATTATGATGGTATTCTTTGTTATGTATATCAATATCCTACTATGGGGACTGTACCTGTTTATGAATTTTATAGTGCTAGTGGTGGGCATCTTTATACCACAAACAGAAATGCTTCTTTTCCCGGCTGGAGATATAATGGACAGCCATTTCACGCATTTCCGAATTAATTTTTTAAAGGCGTAAAAAATTAAAGTGTAATATTTACAGAAACATAAAAAGAGCTTCAATAATAAATTGAGGCTCTTTTTATTACTTTAATTTTTTCGTAAACCAAAAGCACCCAGGGCCATAGAACTGTTTCTCAAGCAATTCTTTTGACGAATTAACTAATTCTCCATCTGCTTTGTTTTTGACTATTAATGTAACTTCTTTAAGTTTTAAATTTTAAAGTGTTTAAAAACAAGAACTTGTAAATACGGCGTGCATTAAAATATATCGTGCCTATGTCCCTAATAAACAACGAATAGTAGGTAACCGCTACTGATAAATGCCCGCTTCAATTCTTTTACGACACTAAAAAGGCTCATTTTTAAAATGATTCTTGTTGCCCAGGCCAGATGAAAAAACAATACCTGTGGAAGTCTGCTTAGGCGGTACCATCTGATAAATCGGGGTGAAGATTTTTTTATTCAAATAAAAGCGTTATTAAATATTGATAACCCTGCCTTGTCATAATTATTTTTTCTTGTCGGTAGTTTTGTGAAAAAAAATAATTACTGATGAAAAACAACTACAAATTAAAAATTATTTGTCTGCTGTGCGTAATTACAGCTGCATTTAGTAGCTGCAAGAAAAGTGAACTTGCGGAAGAAAAGGGGCTAACTGGTAATCATAAAAATTTAGCAGTTGCTGGTGATGGAAAATGGGATCTGTTGGGGCACGGTTATGATGTAACAGGCGAATTATTTGAAAGAAAGAATACCTCGAAGGTGGCTATTATTGATATAGATAAATTTTATAAAGATTATCCAACTAGAATCGTTACGCCAACGGATACAAAAGGCGATTATAACGTTTACTATGGTGCTAATGCATATGATTATGTAAATGAAGTTAATAAGAAACAAACCTTTGGGGGCACTATAAGTGGTGGAGATAAAGACAAAACTCAATATTCTACATCTAATTTTTCTTTAACAAATGATAACCAGAATAGTTATACCTATAATGGTAAATACTCTTATGCAACTTATGAATCTTGGTATAGGATAAAAAGTATAGATTTTACAGATGATGTTACTACAGATTTATTAAAAAACTATTTAACCCCCGATTTTTTAGCCTATCTTTCTAATTATAGCGCAGAGCAGATCGTGCAAACGTATGGAACTCATATCCTACTGGGTATTGACATAGGTGGACGGTTGAAATATGATTATAGAGGTTCCATTGTTAAAGAGGCAACTTTTGATAAAAAGTTAAAGGCCATCAAAGCTGGATTCTCTTTAGGTATTGCGAAAATATTTAGTATAGACCTAAGTGCAGATTTGACTAATGAAGAAAAAACAACGATTTCAAACGAAACGACAGAGAAATTATTTAGGGGAACTTTTTATGGTGGTAATAACTCGGGAACTAGTTTTTCGGGAGATGCGTTAGGAAATACCTCTCAATCAATAAATCTTATTACTTGGCAACAAAGTATCAACGTCAATAATGCATCTTTGATCAATATAAATAGGTCTGTTCCTATTTATGAATTTATAATTGATCCGCTTAAAAAGGCACAAGTAAAAGCTGCTGTAGAAACACATATCAGTGATAGACAGATCCGATTAACTTCAGCTAAACTGCAGTTATATGATTTTTATTCAACAGCACTGGGGCATATTTATACAGTGGATCCTAATTTTCCGGCAAAGAATCCAGGAGCTTGGCGCCGTGTTGTTAATGATCCGATTTATGTTTATGAAAGCCAGATTCCTGGTACTGTGCCGGTATATATTATGCAACATAGAACCCGGTCGGTATATTGTTTAACAACAAACAATACAATTGATCTTGATGTATGGGCGCCTACAAGTTATCCTAGTTTTTATGCATACGATAATCAGGCTCAAGGGACTGTTCCGGTACATCAATTTTACCATCCTCAATTCCCAGGACATGGTTACTTCTATGATTTAACACTTAACCCAACAGCGAACGGTTGGATTGAGAATACTACTAAGTTTTATGCATTTAACAATGCTAATTAGTAACTGGTTAGTAGATAAAAATGATTTTCTATGTTAAAGTAAGCATGTTACAACGAACACCATTATTCTTGTAATATTTTACATACATGAATGTTAAAAGAGTCCTGAATTATTCGGGACTCTTTTTTTTAACAGATATTTGTTGGTTCAACTACCAAAATAATTTAATGCATACCGAAATACAAGAAAAAGGAATCCAGGAAAAAAGGAATTTTGATTTTATAGATACCATCCGTTGTATATCCATGATGGGGATAGTTATGGAACACTGTACCTATAATGGTACCTATATTTTTAATGGCTTTCCGCCCAAACACATTGTTTATATCGGATTAATTCAATTTTCTAAATTTGGTACCATATCCTTCTTTTTATTAGCCGGATTTTTATTGGGTAGTAAGTTTACAACCTATTCATCCTGGCAATATTTTAAACGACGTTTATCTACAGTATTTCTACCTTGGTTAATATGGTCGCTGGTATTTTTGTGTGCTATCATCATTCAAAATTACATTGCCCTGCATAGGTCAGGCGATTTTCATCTCCGTAAGTTGCTGATAGAAAAAATAGAGATGATTTATCTATTTACCAATTATTGGTTTATTATCAATTTTATGTTTTGTATTGCAATACTCTTATGCTTTAAGAAGTATTTGTACAAATGGTGGCTGGGGGCAATTTTTTTGGTGCTTACTTTAACGTATAGCGCTAATGTATATTTCGAATGGTTTATTACATCGCACACTATCGCAATTTTTGGATTTATTTTTTATCTATGGTTGGGTGCCATTCTTAATAAGTATTGGAGTAAAATTGAAGCCTTTATTAAAAGAACGCCATACTATATCTTTATCGGTTTATTTACGCTAACTTTCTGTTTAGCGGTGTTCGATATTATTCATTTAATACAGATAAAAAGTGAAGATCCATATAATACATTAAGAATAAGTAATATTTTCTATTCCTTAGCCACTATCTTTTTGTTGTTTAAAATAAAGGAATTTAGATTTGTCAAATATTTAAAGCCAAGGGAAACTACATTTGGTGTTTATTTAATACACTATATATTGGTTACCCATCTTTTGCCGGAAGTTTTCAGGCCTTTCCACTTAATTCAATTCAATGAAATGTCTTTGGGTAATATGCTTCTTTATATTGCCTGTAGGTTTACAATTGTTTATTCGGCTACAATGTTGCTCATTGCCCTGATAAGTAAGACAAAAATTAAGTGGATAATTGGCAGATAATTTTAAACCTGTTTTTTAAAATTTTTAATGTTCAAACTAATATGAAGTAAGTGCCAGTTAAACGTTTTCTTTTTATTTTAGTAGATTTGTTCAGGTGATCCGTTTTAGTGTATTCTTAAACTGTTAAATCGCCTGATATGGATTATTCATCACAATTTTTGCCTGCTTAAACCCAATATGTCTACAAATTATACTGCTTATCAAACTCAATCAGCAATATTATTTATTTTTTTTAATAGAACTGATACTACGCTGAAAGTTTTAGAACGAATTAAGCAGGCTAAACCTTCGCGATTATATCTTACCTGCGATGGTCCACGGGAAAACCGGGCAACAGAGGCAGAAGATTGTAGTAAGGCTAAAGAATCAGTAATGGGTTTTATTGATTGGGAATGCGAAGTACATACCTTATTCAGAGAAAAGAATTTGGGACCAAAAGAAGCTATATCCTCTGCAATCGATTGGTTTTTTCAACATGAGGAAGAAGGAATTATATTAGAGCATGATTGTATGCCCTCTATGAGCTTTTTTTATTATTGTGATAATTTGCTGGAGAAATACCGGAATGATACAAGAATCTGGCTGATATCTGGCTTTAATTTCGATACTAAAAAAAAATGGGGTAAAGGCTCGTATTATTTTTCTAATTTAACTAATGGCTGGGGCTGGGCTACCTGGAAAAGATCCTGGAATAACTATGATAAGAATTTAAGCCAGTACAACGCAGATGAAGTTAGAGAACCACTGCAAAAAATATTTGAAGATCCTTTGATTGTTGATAGGTGGGTAGAAATATTTAATGAAACCAAGGAAGGTAAAATTGATACATGGGATTATCAGGTAACTTTTTCACATTTATTTAGTCATTCACTAACCATTGTCCCTAATTATAATCTGGTAAGTAACATTGGATTCGATCAGTTTGCAGAAAATACCACTAATGCCAATAGTCCTTTTGCCAATGTTCCTTTAGAGGAACTGGGAGAGCTGGTTCATCCAAAATATATGGTGCCGGAAAAAGAGGCAGATTATAATCTTTTATTCGAAGAATTTAATATTCGGGGTAAGTTAGCGGAAATGGCCTACTTAAAAAAACACAATTCTTATAGAAGAAGGTTTAAAAGATGGTTCAAGTCTCTTTTTTAAGAGATTGAAAGATTTTTGCTTAGACTGCAGGCATTTAAATAATTTTTTTATACAGCTCAATCGTTTTCGAAACACATTTATCAATAGGATATTCCAGCGATTTTTTTTGCCCTGCATTACCCATTTCTCTTCTAAGAGAAGGGGATGAGATAATAGTTTCTAACTTTTCTGTCAACGATTGTAAAGATTGGCCATCGAAATACTGTGCAGCGTTTCCTGCAATCTCTTCAAAACAACTGCAATTACTCAGCAAAACGGGACAATTATTCTTAAAAGCTTCTAATATTGGCAATCCGAAACCTTCGTATAGTGAAGGATAAACAAAGCATAAGGCATTTTTATAAAGCGTATTCAGCTGATCATCACTAACAGATAATTGTATGGTCTTCTCTAAAATATTATTGCGTATTAAAAACTCAGAATCGCCATAGCTTAAAGCCCCCCCACCCGCAAATACCAGGCGTAACCCGGGATATTTTTGTGTTAATTTTTTAAAAGCCTCTACTGTTAAATGGAAATTTTTATAACTCCACCTGGCACCAACAAATAAAATGTACTGCTCAGGTAAGCCTTCAACAGGAGCGTACACTGGTTCAGCCAGATCTATTCCATGATGTATAACTTCTATTTTATCTACATTAACATTGCTGTATTTTAATATATCGGTTTTTGTTGTTTCGGATATAGCTATAATTTTATCTGCCTTCTCCATTAATATTCTTTTATAAAAAGGTAAAGGATCAGATGAAGGGAAAAATTGAGGCAGTGCCTCATAGGTCATATCATGAACGGTTATAACCAGCGGCTTTTTCAGGTACTTTAGAAAATAAGGGTTAAAATATGTAGGGTGAAAAACAGAGAAATCATTTTTTTTAAGCAGGTATTTGCTGTACGAGTTATTGCGTTTAAGAAGTTTTTCTTGTGTTTTAAAAAGCGGATTAAATAACGAACTGCTTAAAGGCTGCTGTTCATCTCTGATATAATAGTTATTGGATCTTAAAAGGCCCAGTTTGTACTCTACCTCTTCTGTTTTCTTTATTCCATTCATCAGATACTTAAAATACCTGGAAATGCCTCCATAGGTTTGCTCTGTAAATATTTGATGATCGTATAAAACCTTAAACATAATTTTTAGGCTGATTTTTTAAACTTTGGTAAAAAAAGTAAAATGAGATTAATAAATGCTTTTAAAAATTTGTACGCTAACGGATGTTGTTTAATGTACAAAAACTGTTCTGCTTTTTTATCCCTTAAATGTTTAAAGTAATTATAATCAGCTATAAACTCAGGAAAGTGATTATTTAACGATGCTTCGCGCTCCGCATTCATTAACACATGGTTATCGGTATTGGAAGAAATGCCTGTTGCATCATAATTGGTAAGGATGACATCAAGGTGTTTGTACGAGGCTTCCCGCTTGCATATGGCATAGGTAAAAAATTCCCAGTCAGATACAATTTTGAAATTTTCATTGTAAGGAAAGATCGTTTTAAACAAAGTTCTTTTGATAAAACTGGCCTGATGCGATATGTTCTGTTCGAAAAAGAAGGCAAAATTTAACTGATCCGGAAACACTCGTTTACTCTGCTGATGTATCTCATCATAAATAATGTCGCCATAGTAAATATCCAGTTGTTCTTTCATGGCCGTTAGCGACTGCGAAATTACCGTATCGCTGTAAAGCCAATCACCACTGTTGAGGAATAAGATGTAATCTCCGGTAGCAATGTTTATTCCCTTATTCATTGCATGATAAATCCCCCTGTCGGGTTCGCTTATCCAGTAGGTAATCTTATCTGTATTTTGGGATAATAATTTGGCGCCCCCATCATTACTGCCACCATCAATAACAATAAATTCGATATTGGTGGCACTTTGCGAAAAAACACTGCTCATCGTTTTTTCAAGCCCGGTGCAATTATTATAATTAACGGTAATAATTGAGATCTTTTGTTCGCTCATGCTACTTTTTGTTGCTTAAATTTCTCAATAATTCTTCCAGTTGCTGTTTTATCACTTCGGGGGTGTATGCTTTTAACGCATTAATCGAATTGTTTCTGATGTTACTCCAAAGATCGGGAGAATTATATAACTGAATGATTTTTTCTGCAAAATCTTTGGTATCATTCGCTACCATTACATCGTGGCCATTTGTTAACCCAATACCTTCTACGCCAATATCAGTAGAAACAATTGGAAGTCCATATTCTAAACTCTGACCAATTTTCCCTTTCATGCCTGCACCAAACCGTAATGGTGATACAAATATGCGGTTACTGTAGAAATATGTTGAAACATCATGTATATAACCAGGAACAATTACCCTATCCGAGCGCAGCGCAAGTATCTCATCGGTAGGGTTGCTCCCTAAAAGTGTTAAGGTTATCCGCTGATCGACGGCCCATACCAAAGGCATAATTTCTTTAACTAACCATTGCACAGCATCTATGTTGGGTTTATGCAGATAACCACCAATAAAAAGTAAGCCATTTCTTAAACTGAAAGAACCTGCAGCTTCGGTTATGGTTTTTATTTCGTGGATATTAGGTATTATCTCAACATTTTTTATGCCTTCGTTTTCTAAAATTTCTTTTTCATCCTTTGTAATGGCCAGGGTAATACTGGCACGTTTTGCAATATTGAGTTCTACCTGTTTAACATCATTGGCCGCTTGAATAACAGATTGGTCTCCAGAAAGATCGCCTTCCCGCTGCAACCTTAAAAAATGGAGATCAATCGTGTCATAGATCCAGAATAAATCTTTTTTCTGCTCAAATAGAAACTTAAACTGCTCATTATTGTGCGGTTTGCACAGCCACACAGCATCAATGTCCTGAAGCTTACCTTCGAGAATTTTGATCATTCCACGCATATTAGGAAAACGGTACAGTACTTCGAACCCTTCCAAAATCATCTGATCAAAATACCGTGGTTTTTTCTCACCGTTGGCAGGTAAAAATATCACATGAAATCCTAAGGCTTTTACCAGCTGCATAATTTTGAATATCCTGTTCGAACCAGAATCCTGATCGGGCGTAGGGATAAAATCATCGATAAATAATATAGTTTTTTGTGCAGGCTTTTCAATTAAGGCCTGGGCCTTTAACTGTTGGATATTATAAAACACCACCTCGGCCAAAGGCTGATAAATAACCTTTTTGTTTTTGCCGGCAAGGGATTTACCAATCTGATCTCCGATATTAACTGACGAAAGAAGATCAAAATCAGACAGGTTTAAGTTACTTAAATGATCTCTGTGGAAAATAAAATTAGCTGAAGCATAATGTGTAATTTCTTTTTGAGAATTAAATTCAGGATGATTGCTGTCCTCATAAAAAATAGTGTCGCCTTCTGTTCTTATGAGTAAGCCATTTCTATAAAGGTGTTTTGCCCCTGCACAGCCCACATCTTTATTTTTCAGTACTTCGGCAAGGAGTTCAACACTGTTTTTCTTTATCATAGCCTCACTTGATTGGATATAGATTAAATTTCCTTTCGCATTTTCTAACATTGATGCAAAAGAAGCCGTTTCTAACAGAATAATTCCTTTAACATTATTATTAAGGAAAGAATTGATATGGTGATCTTGATTTTTGAATACAATAACCTCAAAAGCATATTTTTCAGAAATGTGATCGCTTAAGGATTTTAAACAGTTATAAAGATAATCTAAGCGATAGTTGCCAGTTACAATAACGCTAATAAATGGCTCCTCTGAACGTTGAAATACTATTTTTTCTGCAAGAATGGTTTTCCTATCTAAAAGATCTGGAGTAGCCTCATCAACAAAATACCGGTAACCAAATAATGCTGAAATTAAATCTCTTGTTTTAATATAAATTATGGGGTTGGTATCGGAAGAGAAAAACGGAGAGAATTTACGGGATATAATATTGTAAAAACCTTTAAAAGCAGATTTTTTAACAAAAATAACAGACGCAAATACCAGTAATAAACGTAGTAGGTAGTCTCCCCAAAAGGATGGCGATAAGGAATATAGTTTTGTTCTTCTTTTTGATATTCCGGTATAATATCTCTTCGTAATCTTAATTGAGACTTTATAATTGTATTTATCTATCCAACGGTAAATTTTCATGTGTTTAATAAGTGCTGTAGCCTAAAATTTTCTGGAAAATTTAATAGCAAAATTTAGTCTGCTTAATCCTGTTCTGTTTTTCAGATCAGGAAAATAATCTTGATAATGTTTATAGATAAGCCTGATTAAATATAGACTGTATCCTTTTTTATGGTGGGCGGCATATATTTTACCAATCAGTTTTTTATCTGCTTCTTTTAAGTTTTTATACTTGCCTAAAAGGAAAAGATTCAGATTAATTTCTTTAAAACGTTCTGCTTTGATGTTGGTTTTTACATTACCTTTAAACTTGTGCATCACTGAAGAACTATGGATTCTGTGCAGTGTTAAACATTCATTTAAACAAGTAATTTTGTGATGATATAGGGCTACAAATCCGATCCACCAATCATAATATCCTGTTTCAGGAATTGGAGATATGTAGGGTAACAGTGCCTTTGAAAAAAGAGTGGTATGCCCGGTAACCGAATTATAGAATAGTGCGCTTCTGTAATCACGGTTTCCCAATTTAAAATCGGGATTTAATGTTTGTCGCCCAATGGAATTTTCTGTTTGATCTATCCATTCTGAATTCGAAAAAATCAACCAGTTATCTCCTATATTCTGATGTAATAGTTCTAATTTATGCTCCAGCCATATGTCATCCTGATCGCTAATGGCTATAAAATCGCCTGAACAAAAAGATATGGCTTTTTGAAAGTTGGCATTAAAACCGATGTTCGTTTCGTTAAAATACAGTTTAATCTGTTCATATTTAGCAGCATATTGTTTCAATATATCTTTTGTGCCGTCAGAAGAGCCATCATCAACAATAACCAATTCAATGTGTTTATATGTTTGGTTAAGAATACTATCCAGTTGTTGTCGTAAAAAATTAGCGCCATTATATGTACAAAGCGCTATAGAAATGAGTGGCTCCATTATCGATTACTTTAGCAGAAGTTTGATAACCTGTTTCAAATTTAAATTGCTAAAGGTAAATAAATCTGATCCTATAAATTTACCAAGGGAAGATTTATTGTTGGATTTAAGCAGGTAGTTATACCAATCTTTTTGAAGTTGTTTGCTAAGAGGCCTTTGATTGAATACCTGCTTTTTTCGATTGGCTTTTAATACATTTACCAGGTGTTGCTCTATTTCATGTTCAGAAAAAGCAGCATCTTCAGGGCGCAGGATTGAATGATGAACTAATAAACTTTGTTGATCTACTTTATCAAATAAGAAAGATAATAAATAGGCTATTGTTTTGAGCTCGCTTTGCACCATTTCTCCCTTTTTCTTTGATGTTATACTTTCTTCATGAATGCGGTATTGCAACAAACGCTCGTGCAAGTTTGCAACCGGATAATTCATTGTGATTTGAGAAAATAAAAAATAATCTTCAGCATATTTAAAATCTTCACTGTACGCAAATTTCTTTATTGTTTCAGCATTCGCCATAATTGTTGGATGTATAAAAGCATTGCGGAACAAGTTAAATACTTTGATTTTAGCACTATGCTGTGGCCGGTTTAAGTTGTTTATTTCTTTTCCGGTAGCATCAATAGCAATCGCCATACTGCCACACAATTTATAGGTTGGGTTTGCAGTTAGAAAAGCAGCTTGTTTGGTTAATCGATCGGGCATGGCAATATCATCAGCATCCATTCTGGCGATATATTTGCCCTTACTCAACACCAATCCTTCGTTCAACGTATTTACTATACCCTTATTCACTTCATTATTAACATATTTTATCCGGCTATCTAAAAAAGAGCTGATTATGGCGTGCGACTGATCTGTACTTCCATCGTTAATAATCAAAAATTCCAAGTTTTCATAGGATTGTTTGAGTATGCTTTCGATAGCTTCCTTTACAAAAAGTTCGCTATTAAAAACTGGCATTAACACCGTAATAAGATTTTTTTGCTCGTCAATCATGTATTGGGTTTAGGTGCGGTAAAAATAAGATAATTTAAGCGTTAATAAGCTTATAAAAGATGGCATAGATTTTTGCATCTTTAAAGCCTGAAAAAAAAGAGAAAATGACGACAGGTTTTTCAAAAAAAGAAGGAGCTACAGCACCAAAAAAAATATTGTTTATTACCCCGTTTTTTGGCAGAACAGGCTCGGAAATGCAGTTACTCTACATCCTTGAAAATTTGAATGCAGAAAAATTCGAAGCCTGCTTATTTACCCGTAATGATGGATCCTTGCTTAAGGACCTTCCAAAATATATCAAATACTTTGTTGGCTATAAAAAAAGCAGAAATTATCTGCTCAGGCTGTTTAGGCTATTGCTATATGCTGTTAATGTAAATCCTATAGAGTTTCAACTGCGAAAAATACAGAAAAAGGTTAAAGCAGATTACTGGTATATTAATACAATTGTAAACAGAGATGCATATTCTATTGCGTTGAAACTGGGGGTAAAGATTATTTCACACGTTCATGAAATGCCATTGTATTACGATATGGTTAAAGAAAAAACCATAGAAAACTTATTAAAATCGGACCTGTGTATTGGATGCTCTAAAGTAGTATGCCAAAATTTAGAAGATATGGGGCATCAAAATGTGAAATTGCTGAACAGCTTTGTTGACGACCGGTTTATTTCTTTAAGCGAGGCTAAAATAAGCGAGCAATTTAATTTTGCCCCTACCGACTTTATCTGGATAATGGCAGGCAGTGTTAATGCCATCAAGGGTGTTGATTTTGTAATTCCTTTATTGAAAGAACTTAAACCCAATCATAAAATTATGTGGATTGGAGGCATTGAAGATTCGGGCACAACAGCTTATGCACAAATAGCTGGCAAGGCTGCATTTAAAGACAGGCTGTTTTTTGTTGGCCGAAAATCTACCGACTATTACGACTACTTTAATTTAGGTAAGGGTTTCTTACTATTATCCCGCCAGGATTCTTTTCCTTTAGTTATGCAAGAAGCTGCCCACCTCGGCAAACCAATAGCCGGTTTTAACTCGGGTGGCATTGAGGAATACGTAAATGATAAAATCGGCATAGTGGTAAACCAGCTTTCCTTTACTGAATTGGCGAAGGCGATGGAAAAAATAGAAGAAAACTACGGAACATACGATAAAGATTATATTAAACAATATGCAAAGAGTTTTAATGCAACGGAGCAAACCTTAAAGCTGCAATTAATTTTAGAAGAAATCTAATCGTTAAAAGCCTGCATGTCTATTAAACGCTTATATAAGCCACTTTTAGCCATAAGTTCGCTATGACTTCCGGTTTCTACAACACTACCTTTATCAATCACCACAATTTTATCTGCATGTTGTATGGTACTTAAACGGTGTGCAATCACAATTGATGTACGGTTTTTCATTAAATTATTTAAGGCATCCTGTACTAATTTTTCAGATTCAGTATCCAGTGCAGAAGTGGCCTCGTCTAAAAGCATGATCGGTGGATTAGCCAATACAGCCCTTGCAATACAAACACGTTGTTTCTGCCCGCCTGAAAGTTTGTTTCCTCTATCACCAACAAAAGATTGATAGCCGTTTTCTGTATTCTCAATAAAATCGTGCGCATTTGCGATCTTTGCTGCTGCAATTACTTCTTCCATTGTTGCATCAGGTTTTGCAAAAGCAATGTTATTAAAGATGGTATCGTTGAATAAAAAAGACTCTTGGTTAACTGTTCCCATTTGCGTTCTTATACTTTCAACGGTTAAGTCTTTGTAGTCATGACCGTCAATTTTGATTGTTCCCGATTTTGGATCATGAAAACGTGGTAGCAAGTCCATCAATGTACTTTTACCACCACCCGATGGGCCAACCAATGCTATGGTTTTTCCTTTTTCGATGTCGAAATTTATCGAATTCAAGATTTGTTTATCACCATAACTGAATGAAACATTTTGAAGACTGATGGCACTATTAAAACCATCAAGTATTTTAGCACCAGGTTTATTCACTAATGATGGTTTAGTGTCAATTAGATCCAAAACACGTTCTCCGGCAGATATGCCAGAGTGTATTCCACTAAAGGAATCAGTTAAAGCTTTAATTGGTTGCATTACTTGAGAGAACGTAGCCAGATAAACAACAAAATCTGCTGCTTCTAGATCTCCTTTTCCACTTAAAATCAAAGTCCCGCCATATAATAAGATAAAAACCACTACCAAAACACCAAGCGTTTGCGAAACAGGAGAAGCAAGCTGCTGTCTTCTCGCCATTTTTCTGTTCAGGAAAGAATAAAACTTATTTTCATCATCAAACTTTTGCTTCATTCTTTCTGTAGAATTAAATGCTTTGATAATTTTTATTCCGCTAAGCGATTCGTCCAGAAATCCGATCATTTTAGCAAACGATTCGTGCGATTGAGTGGCTTGCTGCTTTAACCTTTTTACAATCTTGCTGATAATAAATCCAGAAACTGGAATAACCAGTAATGAAAATAATGTTAACTTTAATGATATTGAGATTAAAACCCCTACAAAAAAGATGAGCTGTAACGGCTCTTTAAAAACCACTTGCAGAGTATTGGTTACAGTAAACTGAACCACCTGTACATCAGATGCAACTTTTGAAATAATATCACCTTTACGCTCATTATTAAAGTAACCAACATGTAAATTCATTACATTGTTAAAAACTGTTTTTCTTAAGTTTAATAAAGTATGTACCCGTAGATCCTCCATATAGCGTTGAGAGAAGTACCTAAATAAGTTCGATAAGAATACTGTTACTATGATTACAATACAAATAATCTGTAATGCATGTATTTTATCATGTGCAATTATTGCATCCATGTAATCATTAAATTTCCCTAAAAAATTTAATGAACCTTCAGCTTTGTCTGCTTTAATATTAGTAGCAGCTTTGCCAAGAAATAGCGCCTGCATAAGAGGTCCTAGCAGCGTGAATAAAAAAGTATTAAAAATGATAGCGAATAATGTTGCAATAACATAAGGTATTGCAAATTTTTCGATAGGCTTGGCAAAAGATAATAAACGAAAGTATGTCTTCATTTTTATGTGAAATGGTATATGTAATATGGAAGATGTATTGAAACATTTCCAAAAAAATCTAATTAAAACTTGGCAAAGGTAAGGTTTTCAACTCAACCTAGCTGATTTTGAAAAAAGGGTATGGTAAAATTACAAAAGTTTAATTTTTTTGTTGCTAACCGATTGGTTTATAATTGCCATTATATCAGAAACATTTAGGTTCGAATTGTATTTCTGCTTCAGTATCTGGAGCTGCGCGCTACTTGCATTAATGCGATCTCGATGTGCTAAATAATCTTTATAGCTTTCCAATACCCAGGTTTTGCCTGTAAGTAGTTTTGGAATAAGTTCTGTAAAAACCTGCTGCAGTGGGTAAAACACTTTTCTTAGTCCCTGCAGATGAATTCCCTGTAAAATATAGCGGTTGCGGTAATAAATCTTTTTAATAAAATTAGATTTGATCTGGGTTTTAGTGCTCCCGCTTACATGATGAAAACAAAATGCCCGGTGTTCATAGTAACATTTCCAGCCCAATTGCCACGCACGTAGGCTTAAATCGAAATCTTCTGACGAAAAAGGAGAGTAAATTTCGTCAAAACCACCTAATTCTTTTAATTTTCGTGCATCAACCAAGGCGTTAGCACCAGAAAGGTAGGCAGTGTACACATTTTCATCTTCTGGGTTTTCACTATAATAGAATTTATTAGCCTTGATACGGCAGCCACCATAGTATAAAAAACGTGCAGCGTCTTCAATCCGGCTTTCATCAAAACTCATGATGCGGGCCATAACGCCAAATGTATCTGGTTGATCAAAGTATTTCCACTGATGCTCAAAATAGTCGGGGGTAAGTTTTACATCAGAGTTCAAAAGTAAAATCAACTCATATTTAGCCGCTTCTATGCCATGGTTGCAGGTATAAGAGAAACCCCTGTTCTTATCGTTGATCAGCAATTTTACTTGCTGATAATTTTCTTTAATAAATGAAATACTGTCATCTTTCGACCCGTCGTCAATTACGATTACTTCAAATTCGGTATTTGCATTTTCTGCAGCCAAAAAAACAGAAGGCAGGTATTTTTCGAGCAGATGCCTGCCATTATAATTGGGTATTACAATAGAAATACTTTTCTGCATCTACTTTACAATTTTATAGTTCTGGTATTCAAATAAGCGCAAGCCTGTTAAATCTTCAATTTTTTGTAAAACCCTTCTACGGAAATTCATTTTTGGGGTTTCTTTTGTTAAATCTTTTTCGAATTTCCAGTTTGCAGCATCAATTCTTGCTTGCATTACTTTTGGGTGGGTACCTTTAAAATGAACTAAACGATCGGCATTGTGCATATCATACGTATCTTGCACCGGATAATTTTCTTCAATCCACTCTTCTGTTTGATAAAACTGGTTAAAGTTGCGTACTTTCCCTTGTAGTCCCTTTGGCGGCTTTACCCAGCCATAATGATAAATATATGCGTCGATTAATTTAACCTTAAGCTTTCTATCGTTAATCCTGAAACCTTGTGCATCCCGATAAGAACGTACTCCCTGTAGGTTTTTGATAATCCGAACCTCTCTTCTATACCAGCGTCTCGATTCGGCCAGGTAATCATAAGAAGCGTAAAAGTGTTTGTATTTCAAAAGCAGTGCTTCAACATTGCTGTTGTTCAGTTCCTGCTCCATTTCTTTTTTAATCAGCTGAAGATAGTCTTCATGTATAGCCTCATCGCCCTGAATGTAAATCATCCAGTCGGTATCAGCACTAATTTCGGCTAAAGCTTTATTAGTTTCATCGGCAAAAACACGCCCACCTTCGCGTATACTGTCGTCCCAAACCGTATCAATGGTGCTGATCTTTGGATCGATACTTTTTATCGTTTCAGAAGTTTCATCAGAAGAGTTGCCGAGTGCAACGATAAAGTCATCGCATAAAGGTAGCACCGAAAGTATGGCTTCTTTCGCTGGATAATCGTTTACAATTGCATTTCGTAAAAAGGTAAAACCGGTAACTTTCATTATGGGGACGCTTTGTAGCTGATAATTTTTGTTTCTTTGTACAAAGATAGTTTTATTGATGAATACGCATCTATCCATTTTAAGCGAAGTAAAAGCAGGCAATTATAAAGTTTTGGCAAGAACATTAACGCTTGTTGAAAATAGTATAAAACCAGCTGATTCGATTTTAAGAGATTTAGATAGTAAGGTCAATATCCCTGTTCTGGGTATTACAGGGCCTCCAGGTGCCGGTAAAAGTACCTTGGTAAATGCAATAACCAATCATTTTGTTGCTGAAGGGAAGCGTATTGCTATTTTAGCTATCGATCCAACTTCACCATTTAATTTTGGCTCTTTGCTCGGCGACCGGATCCGTATGGCCAATCAGTTTAATAACCCCAATGTATATATCCGATCTTTAGCTACCCGGGGCGCATTGGGTGGCATTTCTGCAAAAACCATCGAAATGGTTGATGTTTTAAAAGCAGCCAATTTTGACCTGATTATCGTTGAAACCGTAGGTGTTGGCCAATCGGAGGTTGAAATTGCTGGCTTGGCCGATAAAGCAATTGTTGTGCTGGTTCCTGAATCGGGCGATGAGGTTCAAAACATCAAATCGGGACTAATGGAGATTGCAGATTGTTTTGTAATCAATAAAGCGGATAGGGAAGGAGCCGATGCTTTTGCCAATAATTTAAAGAAAATTGTTCATCAAGGGGTAAAGGCCATTCCGATTTTAAAAACCATTGCTGATAAAAACTCGGGCATCGATGAATTGTGCGCCTGGATTGCTAAACCCCAAAAAACCGATAATAATCGTAAAACATTCCTTTTTGCCGAAAAAGCCTGGAAACTTATTCAGCATAAAAAGATGCAGGGTATAGATAAAAAAAGGCTGCGAGAAAAAATTCAGGCAGCCTTAAAAAATGATAATTTTAATATTTATCGCTTTGCAGAAGAGTTTGATAATGGTTAGCTGTTGGTTAATCGGTTAATTGTTTAAATCGGTTAACCGATAACTAATAACTGAAAATTGCCAATTGGAACTAACTATTCATAATTTCCTCAATTTCTTCTGCCTCTAACGGAATATCGGCCATTAAATCTACATTTCCATTTGTAGTAATGAGGATATTGTTTTCTAAACGTATGCCCAAACCTTCTTCCGGGATGTAAATACCTGGTTCAACAGTTAAAATGTTGCCAACTGCAAATGGAGTGTATCTCCCGGCAAAATCGTGTACATCGATACCCAAATGATGAGAAGTACCATGCATGAAATATTTTTTATAAGCCGGGTAAGCAGGACTTTGTTTTTTCACATCTTCTAAAGAAATCAAACCAAGGTTAACCAGTTGTTCGGTCATAATTTCCCCAACCTGTTCGTGGTAATTATTCCACACTGTTCCTTCGCCAATTAACTTAACAGATTGTTTCATTACATGTAAAACAGCGTTATACACTTCTTTTTGCCTTTTAGTAAAGCGGCCACTTACAGGTATTGAGCGACTCATGTCGGCATTGTAATTGGCATATTCCGCACCGAAATCGAACAGGATCACATCCCCTTCCTTACACTGCTGGTTATTATCATTGTAGTGGAGAATGTTGGCATTGTGGCCGGAAGCAATAATTGGCGTATAGGCATGGCCCGTGCCGCCTTGACGGATAAATTCGTGAATGATCTCTGCTTCAATCTCATATTCCTTTACGCCGGGTTTGGTAAATTTTAACACCCTTATAAAGGCATCCCTAGTTATTGAACAGGCTTGTTTTGTCAATTCAATTTCGATATCTGATTTAACGGCGCGTAAACCGCGCATAATCGGAGCAGAACGCTCGTAATGATGTAAGGGATATTTTACTCTCATTTTCTCAATGAAACGGACATCACGATAAGGAACCTCGTGCGCATACCTGTCGTTTTCATTTGTGTTTAGGTAAATATGCTCGGCATAGTTAACAATGCTATGTAATATGTTGTCAAAATCTTCCAGCCAATATATGGTCTCAATACCCGAAGCTGCCTTTGCCTGTTCCTTGGTATACTTATAGCCCTCCCAAACCTTGATATAATCGTTTGTCTGTCTTAAAAACAGGACTTCTCTGTACAAAGGATTAGGACAATCAGGATATAGGAGCAATATTGTTTGTTCCTGATCAATTCCTGATAAATAAAATAAATCAGGATTTTGCTTAAAAACAAAGCTTTGATCGCCACTTCTAGGAAATTCATCACTTGAATTGAAGATAGCTAATGAGTTGTTTTTTAGTTGTTTAGTGAAATTTTTTCTATTCAGCGTAAATAATGACGAATCGATAGTAGGATATTTCATGAAAATGGTATTTTTATATGGAAATGGCCAAATGTAATAAAATGATTATTTACTGTGAAGTTTGGAACGGAGTTTGTATAAAAGTTTGAAAATTTAAAATTTTGTTTAATTTTGCGATTACTAAAAAATTAATCAATTAAATTGTTTAACCCTTAAAAAAGAAAAAAGATTATGAATTATTCTACTTTAAAGAAAAGTGTTGCGCTTTCTTTAGTGGCATTAACAGGAGTTGCTTCTCTTGCTGTCGCTCAGGATGCTCCTGCAACCTCTTCTGCTGTCAAGGTATTTGGCGGTAGAGGACAGTACAGAACTTGGTCTATCGGTGTACACGGTGGTGTTTTAATGCCAGTTGTTGCTATCGGTGGTACTAACGACTTCAACAAATGGGATGCTAACTTAGGTTACGGTTTAAACATCCGTAAACAATTAGGTCACTCTTTTGGTTTAGAATTAAACGGAACACGTGGTAAACTTTCTGGTACTAACGAAGGTATCACTAATCCTGCTACAAGAGAATTCGAAACTCAATTACAATATGCTGTAGATTTACGTGGTGTTGTTAACTTAGGTTCTATCGATTTCTTACGTCGTGAGAACTCAGTAGGTTTCTTCTTAACTGCTGGTGCTGGTTATATGGCTTATGCTCCAAAAGTTACTTTAGGTAATGGAACTGTTATTGACTGGAAAGGTAGTGCTGTTGGTCCTGCTGATGACAAACATGATGCTAAAGATTACGTAAAAGGTTTCTACATTCCAGTTGGTGCTGGTGTTAAATTCAAAGTTTCTGAGCGTGTTAACTTTAACTTAGGTTACACTATGAACTTTGTTGATGCTGATAACTTAGACGGAGTTTATGCAAAAGGTCAAACTAAAGATAAATTCTCTTACGGTTATGCTGGTTTAGAATTCTCTTTAGGTTCTTCTGCTAAACCAAGTTTAGAGTGGACTAACCCATTAGCTACTATGTACGATGAGTTAAAAGATCCAACTTTACGTCAAGAAGTTGAAGCATTGAAAAACCGTGTTTCTGCTGTTGAGAAATCTGTTGAAGATTTGAAAAAAGATACTGACGGTGACGGTGTTGCTGATCAATTCGATAAATGCCCAGGTACTCCTGCTGGTACTGCTGTTGATGGTTCAGGATGTCCTCTTCCAAAAGCACCAGAGCCTACTGCTGCTACTAGCACTGCAACTGGTTTCGAAAAAATCGCTTTTGATTTCAACTCTTCAGTTTTAAAAACTGAGTCTTACCCTACTTTAGATAAATTATCTTCAGTGTTACGTGAAAACGGTGGTAAAGTAACTGTAAACGGTTACGCTTCAAGCGAAGGTACTGCTGCATATAACTTGAAATTATCTAAAGACAGAGCTAACTCTGTTAAAACTTACTTAGTAAACTCTGGCGTTAACGCTAGTCAAGTTGCTACTAAAGGTAATGGCGAAGCTAATCCAATTGCTTCTAACGATACTGAAGAAGGTCGTATCCAAAACCGTCGTGTTGAAACTGCTAGAAACTAGTATTTCAATATAAGATTTAAAAAAGTCCCGATGAAAATCGGGACTTTTTTTATGCCTTTTAATTTTTGGTGTAAAGCTTTTTAACTAAGTTTGTATTATGTACTTCTTTAGGAAAAAAGATCCCAACAGGCCAAATAATATCAATCTCAGGATTATGCATTTTATAAATGCGCTGGCCATTACTATTTTTCTGGCAGGTATCATCTACAAGCTTATTCAGTGGCTTGCCAAATAACCATCAATCGTATGAAACAAATTATTAATACTACTAATGCTCCAGCTCCAATTGGACCATATAGCCAGGCTGTACAGGCTGGAAACTTTTTATTCGTATCAGGTCAGGTAGCTATCAATCCTGAAAATGGAGAATTAAATATTGGGAATATCGAGGAGGAAACGCATCAGGTAATGCGTAACCTTAAAGCCGTTTTATTAGAAGCTGGCTTAACTTTCGATCATGTGGTTAAATCGACTATCTTTTTAAGTGATATGGGAACTTTTGCGCAGGTAAATGAAATTTACGGTCAGTATTTTACAACTGATTTTCCTGCCCGCGAAACTGTTCAGGTTTCAGTATTACCTAAAAATGTTAATGTAGAAATCTCTGTAATTGCCATTGTAGGATAATTTTGGTAATAAAAAAGGGTAAATAATTTATAGCAGGCATTATTTCTTAGATTATCTAGGGAACAGTGCCTGTTTCTTTTTGCAGCATAAACAATGGTGTTTTCTATATTAAAGAAGGATAAACCTTATCAACCATTCGCCTATTTGCTTTTACTGCTGCCGATCGTTATTTTTAATGCACAGTTGATGAAATTGTTATTTACAAGAAACGATAAATATTTTGTTTAATTCGGTATTAGATACACCTGTTGAGTTTTTAAAAGGCGTTGGCCCAAGTCGTGCCGATGTTTTAAAAAAAGATCTCGGCCTGTTTACTTATCAGGATCTGCTTGCGCATTACCCTTTTAGGTATATCGATCGTACAAAATATTTTAAGATCAATCAAATCAATCCTGATTCGCAGTATATTCAGATTATCGGTCGTGTAATCAGTAAAAAGGTGATCGGTGATAAAAGAGCAAAGCGTATTGTTGCTGTTTTTAAGGATGAAACGGGCGTCATGGAACTGGTATGGTTCCAAAGCCTAAAATGGGTTGATGATAACATTACAGTTGGTACTGCCTATGTAGCTTTTGGAAAACCAAGCATCTTTAACGGAACGTTTAGTATTTCTCATCCCGAAATGGAGTTATATCAGCGTAAACAAGTAGGCAGGGGAAATCTTACGCTTCAGCCAGTTTATAATTCAACAGAAAAGCTTAAAAAGTTTAACCTCGATTCTAAAGGATTACAGCGTTTAATAGCAGGTTTATTGGATCAGGTTATTCCACAGGTTCCTGAAAATTTGCCTCAATATATCATTGATAAGTATCAACTGCCGGATAAAAGAGTGGCATTGTTGAATATTCATTTCCCAAAAAATCAAAAGGATTTAAACGCTGCAGAAAGACGGCTAAAATTTGAAGAGTTATTCTTTATTCAGCTACAGTTATTACACAACAAACACTTACGTCAGTTAAAATTTAAGGGAGTAACCTTTGAAAAAGTTGGCGAAAAAGTAAACCGTTTTTATAAAGAGTTTTTACCTTTCGAATTAACCAATGCCCAGAAACGGGTAGTTAAAGAAATCAGGATTGATACCCAGCGTGGGGTGCAGATGAACCGGCTTGTGCAGGGCGACGTAGGGAGCGGTAAAACTGCCGTAGCACTCATGAGTATGCTTTTGGCAAACGACAACGGCTATCAGGCTTGTATGATGGCTCCGACCGAAATTCTGGCACGCCAGCATTATGCTTCAATCACTGAACTGATCACTGATGATTTGGTTAAGGTGGCCATTTTAACTGGTAATACTAAAAAGAAAGATCGTACCATTTTACACGAACAATTGGAAAGTGGCGAAATTGATATCTTAATAGGTACCCATGCCTTAATTGAAGATAAGGTTCAGTTCAAGAACCTTGGTTTGGTGGTAATTGATGAGCAGCATCGTTTTGGGGTAGAACAGCGTGCAAAACTTTGGCGGAAGAACGTCATTCCGCCACATATTCTGGTAATGACTGCTACACCGATTCCACGTACCCTGGCGATGACTTTATATGGAGATCTGGATGTTTCTATCATTGATGAACTCCCTGCCGGAAGAAAACCGATAGAAACCAAACACCTTTTCGAAGGTCAACGCCTGAGGATGTTCGGTTTTATGAAACAGGAGATTGCCAAGGGCAGGCAGGTGTATATTGTTTATCCATTGATCAAAGAAAGCGAAAAGCTTGATCTTTTACATCTCGAAGCGGGGATTGAGCAATTGAGTTACCAGTTTCCGCGGCCGGATTACCAGATGAGCATAGTACACGGACAGATGCCAAATGCCGACAAGCAGTTCGAAATGCAGCAATTTATTGATGGCAAGAGCCAGATAATGGTGGCTACAACTGTAATTGAAGTAGGGGTAAATGTCCCAAATGCTTCTGTAATGGTGATTGAGAATTCGGAACGGTTCGGACTGTCGCAGCTTCACCAGCTGCGTGGCAGGGTTGGCCGTGGAGCCGAACAATCTTTTTGTATTCTAATGAGTGGTAACAAACTGAGTAAAGAAGGTAAAATCCGTCTGGAAACCATGGTGAGAACCAATAACGGTTTTGAAATATCTGAAATTGATCTTCAGCTTCGGGGCCCTGGTGATATTACAGGCACGCAACAAAGCGGAGTTTTGGATCTGAAACTTGCCGATCTGGCAAAAGATCAGATCATTTTATCAGAGGCTCGCAATACGGTTATCGAACTCTTCTCAGAAGACCCTCAGTTAGAAAAACCCGAAAATGCGGTCTTAAAAGCCTACCTGAAAAAGTTAGAAAGAGGAATTTCTTTTGATAAAATCAGTTAATCCAATAACCCGTTCCGGGTTTGTTTCAATTTGACAATAAAATTTACGGACGTATTATTTGTACTACTGTATGTGATATGCGAATGTTTTTTTGAGCTGCTTAGGGCTCAAAAATTATTATTTTATATTTTTTTTTAAATTCCTAATATTCCTATATTGCGTCTAACCAAATATAAACTGTTGAGATGACATTTATTAAACTGGGTATGTACACTCAGTAATTTTTAGTCCTAACATAGTTTGTTTATCAGATAAGAGGGTTCATGATGGTTAACAATGATTTATTGTCTTAATCTGTAAGAAATGAATAATTTCTTGAGGGTAGCAGGATGTAGATAATTATTTCAATAGATCAGATTTTAATAATGCAAGTGATGAGGGCTTATGCTTACTCATGAGTATTAAATAGTATTACAATCAATATCTAACCAAAATAAATTGAAAACTATGAAAAAAAATCTATTGAGGACTTTTGCCAAAAGTAGCATGTTTCTTGTTTGTGGTAGTTGTCTCGTTTTTTCATCATCTGCCAGCACAACGCCTAGCAAATTACTGCACAAAAAAGAACCCTTTGATTTTTACAAACCTCCCCTCCAGGATATTATCGTAAAGGGAAAGGTTACAGATGCCAAAGGGCCGATACCAGGCGTCAGTGTTAAATTAAAGGGCGGTACCACAACTACGGTAACCGATGGCTCTGGAAATTTTAGCATCAAAGTACCTGAAGATGCAACTCTGGTGTTTACCTACGTGGGTTATGTAGATCAGGAGATACAGGTAAAAAATCAAACAAGTATTAATGTCCGCTTGACGGAAACTAATCAAAACCTTTCGGAAGTTGTGGTAGTGGGTTATGGTACCCAGAAGAAAGCCGTTGTATCAGGTGCTGTTGCTTCAGTTAAAGGTACAGAACTGGCTAAATCTTCATCCGTAAACTTAACCAACTCTTTAGCAGGTCGTTTACCAGGTGTAACGGCATTACAGAGCAGTGGAGAACCGGGTTACGATGGGTCTACCATCAGGATCCGTGGTACAAATTCACTTGGAAACAACAATGCCTTAATTGTAATTGATGGAATTCCTAACCGTGCGGGCGGTATCGAAAGGTTAAATCCTAACGATATTGAAAGTGTATCGGTTTTAAAGGATGCTTCTGCGGCTATTTATGGTTCGCAGGCAGCCAACGGGGTAATTTTGATTACCACTAAATTAGGTAAATCTGGTAAGCCACAATTTTCTTACGATTTTAGCTACGGTTTGCAACAACCCACGCGGATACCTAAAATGGCCAATTCGGTACAATATGCAGAGATTTTGAATGAGCTGAATATCTTTGGTTCAGATCTTAATCCAAACGAATGGTCGGCCGCCTGGAACAACTTTAAGACAACCGGTTCTTATCTTTCAACAAGTGGAAAAACGATTAATGCGGCCTATAAGCCAGATGAAATTAGAAAATTCGGCGATGGGTCAGATCCTTTACGATATCCTAATACAGACTGGTTTAAAACCACTTTCCAAAATTGGTCGCCTCAGCAAAGGCATAATGTTCAGATTAACGGGGGTAGCGAAAACGTAAAATACCTGGTTTCTCTAGGCTACCTGGATCAGGATGGCTATTATAAAAATTCTGCCACAGGATATAAGCAATATGATATGCGTTTTAACCTCGAAGCAAAATTGAGTAAATACATCACCACAACTTTAGGAGTAACTGCAAGAGAAGAAGATCGTAATTTTCCAACCGTTGGAGCTGGTGATATTTTCAGGTTTTTAATGAGGGGAAGACCTACTGAAATTGCAATTTGGCCAAATGGTCAGCCGGGAAGGGATATTGAATATGGTTATAACCCGGTGGTATCTACTACAGATTTAACCGGGTACAATAAAGATATCAGAGATTACTTTCAAACCACGGGTAAAGTAGAAATCAAAATTCCTGGTGTTGAAGGATTAAAAGTAACCGGAACTGCTGCGATAGATAAATATTCAGGCAGACAGAAAAACTGGCAATTACCCTGGACACTTTATGATTGGGACAAGAAAACTTTTCAGGCTGATGGCGTAACACCAGTATTAACAGGAACAGTAAGGTCGCAATATACCGATCCAAGGCTTAGGGAGACGGCTGGTGGACAATTGGCTATCAACTTAACCGGAATGATTAATTACGATAAAAAAATCGGCGATCATACCATTGGTTTAATGGCT
The DNA here is from genome assembly GCF_000633455.1 of Pedobacter jeongneungensis. GTDB lineage: Bacteria > Bacteroidota > Bacteroidia > Sphingobacteriales > Sphingobacteriaceae > Pedobacter > Pedobacter jeongneungensis_A. Next base: position 84,761 of record NZ_AYMG01000011.1, on the reverse strand, counting down.
GGTGTTACCCGTGAAAAAGTAACCAACGATGGTTTTACTGCTTTTAGGAGATATTTTCTTTCCTCAGCGATTGAGCAGTTGTTAGCTGGAGATGAGAAAGAGCAATCTTTAGGAAATAATCCGGGCGATCCTAACAATTTGTTTAACAGGGCCCGCTTAAGCTATTTTGGAAGAGCAGGCTATAACTATAAAGAAAAATACCTTGCCGAATTTTTATGGCGGGTAGATGGTTCATACATTTTCCCAACAGCCAGACGTTTTGGTTTCTTCCCAGGTGTATCAGTAGGTTGGCGCTTATCAGAAGAACAGTTCTTCAAAGACAATGTTAAGTTCGTTGACAATTTAAAATTAAGGGCATCGTATGGTCAAATGGGTGCTGAAGCCTATTTCGGAGATGCGCTGCAAGAATATCAGTACCTGAGTTTAATGAATTTTGGTACTTATGTTTTTAATGATTTGATCACTAAATCGTTAACTGAAGGTAAGGTTCCTAATTTAGATTTCGGATGGGAAGTAGCCAACAATATGAACATAGGTTTAGATGCATCCTTTCTAAAAAACAGACTATCACTTGAGTTAGATTATTTTTATAACAAGAGAACAAACATCCTGATCAGCAGAGGAAGTTCGGTGCCTGAAAGTTCGGGTATAGTAGACCGCTTACCGCCAGTTAACTTAGGGAAGGTAAACAATAAAGGTTTCGAGTTTAAATTAAGCTATAACGACAGGGTTGGTGATTTAAATTATGGTGTGAGTGTAAACGGTGGGTATGCAAAAAATAAAATTGTTTTTTGGGATGAAACCCCTGGTGCTCCGGAGTGGCAGCGCTCAACCGGTCGGGTAACCAATTCCTGGTTAGTGTACGATTATGATGGTGTTTTTAAAGATCAGGCAGAAGTTAATGCCAATACGCTTAATTACAGCGCACTTACCAGCAATTTACGCCCTGGTGATATGAAGTTTAAGGACATTAACGGTGATGGCAAAATCAACGCCGATGATAAAATCCGTCTGGATAAAAACGGCACCCCGACCTTTACCGGAGGTTTTAACTTAAATCTACAATATAAGGGGTTCGATTTATCTGTATTGATTCAGGGCGCAACCGGTGGTATGCAGATTGTTGGTTTAACTGAATCGGGCGATATCGGTAATTTCTTAGAATGGTCATACCTAAACCGCTGGAGTATCGATAACCCAAGTTCGGTAAATCCGCGTTTATCAAACCGTGGAGCTACTTATTACACCGATAGCAATAATGCACTAAACAATACTTATTGGTTACGGAGCAATAACTATATCAGACTTAAAAACGTAGAATTAGGATATACATTACCGACTACTTTAGTCGAAAAAGTTGGCTTGAACAATGTTAGGGTTTATGCAAACGGATTGAACCTGGCTACCCTTGATAAAATCAAAATTTGGGATCCCGAATCAACCAATTCAAGTGGTCAGTATTACCCACAGGCCAGGGTAATTAATTTTGGTATTAAAGCCGCGTTTTAAATGTATAGCTATTTATCAATTACAATCAAGAATATGAAAGCAATAAATAAAAATATAAAGCTCTATATATTAGTTTCGATTACTTTTCTTGCAGTTTCCTGTAAGAAAGATTTTATGGATGTAAATCCGCCTGATAAAATATCTTCGGAATTGGTATGGAAAGACCCTGCACTTGCACAGGCCTTTGTAAACGATATTTACAATGGATTGGGAAATGGCGGGTTTTCGGAACAGATGCTGGCTTCAGTTTCAGACGAAGCCATGTTTACCCACCCAACCCGTGGTATCGATCTGATCAATAATGGAACCATTAATCCTTCTACCCTGGGGTGGATAGATGATACCTGGGCTTACAAACAAATGTATAACCGTATAAGGGCCTGCAACACTACTGTTGAAAGAATTGTAGGTGGCGATAATGGCCTGAGCAGCCAGTCGTTAAAAGATCAGTTATTAGGCGAGGCATATTTCTTACGTGCTTATTTCTATCAGCAATTATTACGTTATTATGGTGCTGTACCTATTATTACCAAAACATACGCGTTAACTGATGATTTTAAAATCAAACGTAATACTTATGAGGAATGCGTAAATTTCATCGTTAAAGATTGCGACGAAGCCAATAGATTGCTAACAGGCAAAACGCTTGATAAAGGACGTACCACTGCATTAGCAGCATTGGCACTTAAATCGAGAGTATTAATTTATGCTGCAAGCGACCTGCATGACAGGGCCAAACTTACTTCGAAAATTACAGGTATTGCTGCGCAAAAGTTAGATTTTTTAAGTTATGCCAGTGGCAGCCAGCCAGACCGTTATCGGTTGGCACAAACTGCTGCTGAAGCTGTTATGGATTTGGGTACAGGTTACAAATTAGATCTTGCTGCTCCGGCTTCTGTTGCCAATGGTCAGTTAAACTATAAAAGTATCGCAATGGGGGGGGCAAGTAAAGCCTCTGGTATAGATGCAACAGCCGCATCAGAATTAATTTTTGCCCGTTATTTTATTATTCAGAGCAACATTAAACATGCACAGCAAAATGGGCCAAATGGTTATCATAACTGGGCGGGTAACACGCCTATCGGTTTATTGGTAGATGACTATGAAATGCAGGATGGGTCTAAATTTAGCTGGGCAAACGCTGCACAAAAGGCAAACCCTTATCAAAGCAGAGACCCGCGTTTTTATGCCACCGTTTTATATGATGGTGCAGGTTGGAAACCACGCGATAAAGCTTCAGGCAATGTTGATCCTGCGAGCCAGATCCAGACCGGTATTTATGATTTAATGGACAATAGTGGCAGAATCGATTTTAAAGGTTTGGATACCCGTGGAAGTTCGATCGAAAACTGGAATGGTAGCTGGACGGGATATTATTACCATAAATTTATCGATCCGGATCCAACCATTATAGATGCTTCTATGTCGCAAAACGTGCCATGGCCTTTCTTTAGGTACACCGAAGCCGTATTTAATTATATTGAAGCGAGTATAGAGTTAGGAGAACTGGGTAATGCTACAACCTGGTTAAACAAAATCCGTTTCAGGGCAGGTATGCCAGCTGTAACCGCAACAGACCAGGCCGGACTTAGAGAAGTTTACCGCCACGAACGCCGTATAGAAATGGCTTACGAAGAGCAGCGTTATCATGATACCCGCAGGTGGTTAATCGCAAATGAAACACTGGGTAGAAAAGTTACTTATATCAAGGTTACTGGTAAATTTAAAGCTGGCAAAACCATGTCGGCCCCTTATCATTACGATCCAACCGTATACGATTATACTTATAGTCCGGTTGAAGAAAATGCGCAAGAGAACAGAAGCTGGGATAATAAACTTTATTTCAGGCCATTTAGCCGCGATGAAGTAAACAAAAATAATTTACTCGAACAAAATCCTGGTTACTAAACTAACCATGCTAGATAACCCGGTGGATCATATGATTCATCGGGTTTTTTGTAGAATAAGGATTGGTCATTTTTACTTTTTAATGGAAAAAGAACTCATCTTAAACGTTTATCCATTCCAATATTTAATTTTCAAAGCTTAGTTTTGCAAATAAACTTTTTTCTGTGGCAGATTCAGACCCCAACCCCGTTATTGTAAAACAAGATCCCTTCGCAGCGTTGCGGTACAAGGAATTCAGATCCTTCCTTGGCATGCGATTCTTTTTTACACTGGCCTACCAAATGCAGGCTGTTGTTATTGGTTATCACATATACGATTTAACACACGATCCGCTAAAATTGGGTTTGGTGGGCTTATGCGAAGCCATTCCTGCTATCGGAATTGCTTTATACGGAGGTTACATTGCCGATAAAAGCGAAAAACGTAGTTTACTGATCAAGATTTTTTCGGGGGTTTGGTTAGCATCTGTTTTAATGCTCATTATTACAAGCAAATATCTTCACCTTAAAGAAGACCTTATTGTACTCATTATGTACGGCCTGGTTTTCTGTATCGGCATTGCCCGGGGCTTTTTTGGACCAGCAACTTTCTCATTAATGGCGAAAATTGTACCCAAAGAACTGTATCCAAATTCGAGTACATGGAACAGCAGTAGCTGGCAATTGGCAACAATTATCGGTCCTGTGGCTGGTGGTTTTGTGAACTGGCTTTGGGGAATTACAGCAGCCTATACTTTTATTGTGGTATTGGTTTCTATTTCCTTGATCTGTATTTTTACACTTAAAAAACATCCGTCTACTTACGTTCCGAAAGAAAATATATTCCACAGTTTAAAGGAAGGTATCCAGTTTGTGTTTAAAACCAAGATGATGGTTTGGGCCATGAGTTTAGATCTTTTTTCTGTGTTTTTTGGTGGAGCAGTAGCACTATTGCCGATGTTTGCGAAAGATGTTTTTCACCTGGGGTCTTATGGCTTAGGCATGATGCGCGGAGCAGCTTCCTTAGGAGCGGTAATTACGATGTTGGCCATGACCCGTTTTTCGCCGATGGGAAAACCATGGCGTAACCTGCTGATTGCTGTAACTGGTTTTGGTTTAAGCATCATCTGTTATGGTTTATCTAAAAACTTCTATTTAACCCTGTTTTTCTTATTCCTTGAAGGATCATTCGATAGCGTGAGCGTAATTATCCGTCAAACCATTATGCAGTTACTTACACCTGATGATATGCGCGGAAGGGTTTCCGCGGTAAATAGTATGTTTATCGGCTCGTCGAATGAAATAGGAGAGTTTGAATCGGGATTATCGGCGAGGCTTTTAACCTTGGTGCCAGCAGTCGTTTTTGGAGGCAGTATGACAATTGCAATTGCAGGGATTACCTGGTTAAAAACGAAATCACTGACCAAATTGAGTTTGCAGGACATTAACGAGCAGACGACAAAGACCGCTTAATACTAAGAGTTGTCAACTCTATAATTCTTTGTGCCTTTTATATAGATAGGAAAGCAATAGTCTGCAAGGCTTTTCGGCAGCCCTGCCTTTCCTCCAATCTTTTTGTCAATGGTAGTGGTACCTGCTGAGTGGCGCCACAAAAAATATTTCCGTACAGTCAGGTTTAATTTAGTAAGGGCTTTGCTGCTATCAACAGTTGCAGGGCGATAGCGTTGTCAACTTTTAATAACCCATTCGCTGGAAAGTTGACAACGCCGCATGCCACCACGCAAAAAGGCCCGTGGAGACACGGACCTTGGTGATGGAATATGATTTTATTGTCCCTTTAAATGCAGAAATCATCATTTAATACCAGATATAAAATCTGTGTTAATCTGCGTGCATCTGTGGCTAAAATTTTTGACCGGTGATATTCAAGCTTCATAATAAAAAATAGAGGTCCGTGGAGACACGGACCATGGCTATAAATTTAAAATGATTTTAAAACTTCTTGTTCTTACCCCAGATGAGGTAGATAATCGAACCTATAAATGGGGCGAAAAGGATAATGATAAACCAGAGTACTTTTACCGTAAAACCCATACTGCTGTTTCTCGATATGTGGTACAATGCGGTTAATATCAGCGCCAGCCATAATATGGCTGCAATAACAACAATAATGGCGATCTGATTGCTTTCTACTTGTGCTAGTAACATGGTAATGTCTTTTGTTCCTAAGCCTCAACAACTCTCTCGCCAATTTGTTGGCGCCACATGGCCTGATATAAACCATTTTGTGCAATTAGTTCTTCATGTTTCCCTTGCTCAATGATATGGCCTTTCTCTAACACATAGATTTTATCGGCGTGTTTAATGGTCGATAAGCGGTGGGCAATTAAAATCGTAATGTGATCGGTTAAATCTGAAACCGAACGGATCGTTTTGGTAATTTCTTCTTCCGTGATCGAATCGAGTGAAGAAGTAGCCTCATCAAAAACCAAAATATCAGGCTGACGGAGCAGTGCCCTTGCAATTGATAAACGTTGTTTTTCTCCACCCGACACCTTAACACCACCTTCACCGATCAATGAATCCAAACCTTTATCTGCGCGGGCCAATAAGGTTTGACAAGCAGCCTGGTTCAATACCTTGTAACATTCTTCGTCAGTTGCATTTGGGTTTACAAATAACAGGTTTTCGCGGATGGTACCAGAAAACAACTGTGTATCCTGTGTTACAAAGCCGATTTTTTCGCGTAAAGCATCAAGATCGATATGGTTACTCGGGATGCCATTATATAAAATCTCGCCATCTTTTGCCGGATACAAACCAACCAATAATTTCACCAAAGTGGTTTTTCCTGAACCTGATGGGCCAACAAAAGCAATCGTCTGCCCGTTGTGGGTTTTAAACGAGATGTTCTCTAAGGCATTTCTATTGGCTGTTTGGTGCTTAAAGCCCACATTGCTAAAAGTTAAATCCTTAATTTTTGCAATAGAGGTTGGGTTCTCTGGTTTTTTATCAACAGGAGTACTTAAAATCTTTTTAAAGTTCCCTAACGAAACCTCAGCCTCACGCCAGGCCAATATTACATTTCCTAATTCCTGTAAAGGACCAAAAAGGAAGAAGGAATAGAATAAGAAAGAGAAATACTGTCCTGGGGAAATGGTATTGTCGAATATGAGCAATAACAATACAACAATCATCGAACTTCTAACCAGGTTTACCGTAGTGCCCTGAACAAAACTCATGCTACGCACATACTTTACTTTTTTAAGTTCTAAACCTAAAATTTTGTAAGTGGTTTTGTTTAATCTTTCTATCTCCTGATCGGCTAGGCCTAAACTTTTAACCAGTTCGATGTTTCTTAACGATTCGGTTGTAGAACCTGCCAAAGCGGTAGTTTCGCCAACAATAGATCGTTGGATGGTTTTAATTTTGCGGCTTAAAAACCAACTTACAAAACTGATGATCGGGATTGCAGCAAAATAAACCAATGTTACCTTATAGCTGATCGAAATCGAGTACACGATTACGAAGACCATCCCAATTAAACTCACAAAAAGCACACTGATAAACGAAGTGATAAACTTTTCAGAGTCTAAACGTACTTTTTGAAGAATGCCAAGTGTTTCTCCACTGCGTTGATCTTCGAAAACCTGATAGGGTAATTTTAAAGAGTGCTGCAAACCATCGGCATACATTTTTGCACCAACCTTTTGTACAATTACGCTGGTAAAGTAATCCTGAAAGTTCTTCGCAATACGCGATACCATTGCAGCACCGATGGCAAGGCCAATGAAACCTAGAGCGCCCCAGATATAGGTGCTTTTATCACTAAAAGATGCTCTTTTGTTAATATATAAATCCAGAATCCTTCCGGTGAAGTAAGGATCCATTAAAGAAAAGCCAATATTTATACCTGCAAGCAATAGCGCCAAAGCCACAATCCACTTGTGGTTTTTGAGGTAGTTGATTAATAATCCCATTAAGTTTTGTTGTTTGTTAGTGCAAACATAAAAAAAGGGAACGGATAAAAATCCATTCCCTTTTTTTATGACTTTAAGCTAAGATACTTAGCTAAGTTAAAGGTTAAAAACCGTAACGTAAACCGATCTGGAACTGATAAGGATTACCCGATGGGGTTACAATACCGGCATTGTTTACATTGTAGTTAAATTTCTGATTGGTGGCATCAAATGCAGGGTTTTGTAATGCGTATAAAGCCTGCGAACCCAACGATTCGTTAACACCCCATGTTTTTTTGAAGATGTTACCTACGTTAAATGCATCAACAGATAATTCGATCGTATGGGTTTTGTACAGTTTGAATTTTTTGGTTACCCTCACATCAACAATGCCGTAAAACCCATTAATACCACCATTACGTTGTGCAATCTGACCTGAGTATTTATTGATATAATCTTTCAAACTCTGGCTGGCCAAAGGATTATCCAAAATAGCCTGTAAGCCATTACGCACGTTTGTGGCAACATTTGGGTTGTTCCTGTCGAAAATGAATGCCAGATCATTCGTACCTACGAAATCGCCATTGGTATTGGCTCCAGATAGTAAGCTGTAACGCGTTCCGCCGATACCAGAGTAACGTACGCCAATATTAAATCCGGCTAAGCTAGGTGATGTTGCGTAAAAAACAACTTTGTTCCTGAACTGGTTATCAGAATAAGTCATGTTGCTTAAATTACGTGGATCATCTTTTACCGGCAATGATAAGGTTGAGGTATTGGCCACGTTTCCGTTAAATGACGTATTATCTTTTGTATCGTTATAGGTATAACTTACTGTAACCTCACCATCTCTAAAATACTGCCAGGTCGCATCAAGCACAACTGCAAACTGGTTTACTTTACCATCGCTGTTCATTTCTAATACACGGCCAATTTTATCGCTGATACGTCCTCTTTGCCAATCTGCTGCACCATTGGTAAGTGGGATACTTGCCAAAGGAACATATACTCCACGGTTGTCCTCATTCGATAACCTGAAATATGGATTAGCAACCATGTTACGATCTACATATACATAATTGTTTCTGCCCAAAGTTGCATAACCTGCAATACCCACTCTTAATTTAGGCGTGAAGAAGTGACTATAAGACAAGTTTGATTTATAAACAACCGGTACTTTAGCGTTCTCGCCGTAGGTGTTGATGGTTGCAATCTGGTATTGACTTAATGTTGGCGCACTTGAAGGATCGTTTCTGTAGCCTGTTAAATAAGCTGTAGGGATGCCAACACGTGTATCAACCGTTCCGTAATGTTTACCGTCAAAAGTTAAGTTATTAATGGTAACATAGTTATTGATGTCAGAGGCAAATATACCTGCTCCAAAACGGACAAAGTCTGTTCTTTGCTCATTAATATCCCAGGTGAACTGTGCACGGGGCTGGATAACGAACGATTTTAGTTTATTATCGGTACGTACACCCAGTTCATCAAATACCAGTTGATTTAATGGAGAAGAAGGATAATGCGCATAATCTAAACGGATACCAGCGGTTAAATCTAAACCTTTAGCCAGTTTAGTTTGCATTTGTGCATAAATACCAGCATTGATGATGTTCGAACGCACACTTGGATCGGCCATTAAAGGCACTTCCCTGAAATAACGGTAAGCGGTTCCGTTTTCGTAATTATCAAAGTTAGGTACTTTAGTGGTTACTACAGGTGTTACACCGGGAGCACTGGTAATTACATCTTTGGTGCCTGCCTGAACGTGGAAACGGCCATTTACCTCACTGCCATATAATGATTTGGCATGAGTGTACATGAAATCGACACCAAAAGTATATTTTACCTTATCGGTATTATAATAAAGGTTATCTACAAATTGCAATACATTGTTGGTAAAACCTTCCTGTGCAAAACGGTGACCACCCATTTCGATATTGGTTGCCCTGTTTGTGCCATTGATTACAGATGTTACACCCTCTACAATTACACGGGGAATATTCGATGATGGCAATTGATCGCCAGGAGAACTTTTTTGAAAAGTGTATAAATGCTGAACCTTTAATTCGTTTGTTAATTTCGAGTTGATTGAGGTACGTAAAGTAGCCAACAAACTGTTATCAACGTTTTTATCATTACCGGTTGATTCGTATAAATTGATGGCCGTATTATCTTCCAAGCCTAAATTATTACGGTCGTTGGTATAATTATCGCGGATGGTTAATAAGTTTTTTTCATCAATTTGCCAATCTAAACGGGCGAAACCCGCGTCCGATCCCCTTTGTTTAGGAAAAGAACCATACTGTGGCGAATTTGCAACACCATATTTAGAACGGGCAACGCCTACAAAATAATCAAGTGTAGAGCGGTTAATGTTGTAACGCAACTCATCTGCAGGAGATTGAACATCTGCAATTAACAGCGGACGGGCATCGCGTTGATGATCCCACGCCACAAAAAAGTGTAATTTATCTTTAATAATTGGTCCGCCCAATGAGAAACCGTACTGGTAGGTAGAGAAATCTGCCTGACGTTTATTCCCTCTGATGTCGTATCCGCTAGATAACCAATCAGCACGGCCATAAGTGAATGCACTTCCTGTTAGGGTATTGGTACCTTGTTTGGTTACCGCACTAACCGTACCACCGCCGCTACGTCCATAAGTAACATCATATTGATTGGTTACTACCTTAAACTCACGTACAGCTTCGATTGAAATAGAGTATGGTGCACCGCTGCGGCTGGTTGTACTTCCTGCCGATGTTGGATTTTTTGCATTCATACCATCAATGGTATAGTTGGTAGAAGAACCTAACTGACCTGAAATATTGCCACCTCTGCTTAATGGAGATAAATCCATTAATGAGGTAAAGTTACGTCCATTAACAGGCAACTGTGTAATTGCTTTTGCTGAAATGGCTGTAGCCGCTCCAATGTTTTCAATTTTGTTTTTTAAGGTTGTGCCTACTACTTGCACGGCTTCTAAATCCTGAGAGGCCTCTTGCATATTGATGGCGACTTTAACCGCATCGCCCTGGTTTAAGTAATAGCCAGTTCTGGTTTGTTCACCAAAGCCAACATAAATGGCTTTTACCGAATAAGGTCCGCCCAAAGGAAGCTCTTTAAAAGTATACTCACCCTGTGCATTGGTAGAGGTTTTGGTGGTAAATCCGGTTGAATTGTTCCGGATCTGTACGGAAACACCGGGAATGGGTTTCTTTTGCTGATCGGTAATAATACCTGAAATTGATGCCTGTGTAGTTTGCGCCAGGGCTGCGTTATAGGTGCAGCACAGCATTAACAACACCGCTGTAAGTAAATTTTTCATCATGATTAGTTTTCTGATTATATGATCACAAAGATGTTACTGTACTGTTAACTCAGTTCTGATTTTATATTAATAAAAGGTTTACTACCTGCTGATTTTTGCTGCGGATGTTAAAATAAATAACGGTAGGTAATTTAATATTGCCCATCTATGTTAAATAAATGTTAGACTCATTTCATGAACCCAATATTGATACTAAGAATTAATTATCCTGGTTTTTGCCAATAATGATTAAATTAATTTAAATCACTTAATTTTACTTGTAAAGCAAATCTATTTTGTGTTGGTGGCACCGATGATAAACGATGGATATGGAAATACGGTTGGAAGAAAATATTCCTTTAAATGATGAAGATCTGAAGCACATCGAAACTCAGGAAAAAGGAGTTAAGAATGTTCTCCCATTTGTTTTAGGGGGAAGTATATCTTTATTGATGGCATTTACTGCGCTACTGTTGAAAGACCACTTTGCAGATTTTAAATACTACGATTATATTTTATTTGTAGGTGCGGGCTTTGCCATGTATGGTTTTTGCTATTGCTTCGCATGGCTGGTAATGAGCTACGATAGTGCCAATTGGAAGAAGGATAAAGCCGGGGGTAAAAACAAATTGATTAGTGTAGTGATCAACCGTGATAAAACAGAACATGCAGAATACCTGACTTTTGCCGGACCAGATAAAAATGGTAAAATAAGAATCAGGGTAAAACCCGAAGATTATTCCCGTTACCCAATAGGTACAAAAGTCGCTGTTATCTATTTAAAATTTAGTAAAGAGGCACTTGCGCTTAAGCGATTTGATTACTGCGAAGGCGTACCCAACCCGATTTATGCCAATGGAGGGCACGGAAACAGGCATGGTATAGATATTATTTCTAAAACATGAAACGTTCCTATGGAACGGAAAAAACAACAATGTTTTTTTCTACCTAGGATTCGTCCCGATGGGACGATTTTTGATTATAAACAGTCTTCCGTCCCATCGGGACGAATCCTAGGTAGCCAATTTATAATTGGCGTTTTCGTTCCGTAGGAACGTTTGGTGATCATCCGTCAATACCAGCAAACCATCTTAAAACAAAAAACGGCCGATAAATTAATGTCGGCCGTTCTCATTTTAGATTTTAACAATTAAGCAATTCTAACAATTTAACCATTTAAAAAAGCTATTTCTTCTCTGCGGTATATTTATCGCTGAATTTTTTATCCAGTTGTTTGTGCAGGTTATCCAGGTTAATATCCCTGCCCTGAATAAAAGCCTGCTCCACTTTATTGGTGCGCATGTCTAAAGCATCGCCAGCCGAAATAAAGAATGTAGCATCTTTACCTGTTTCGATACTTCCTGTGGTTTTATCAACACCCATCGCTTTTGCTGCGTTTAAGGTAATGGTTGATAGCGCTTTTTCTTTATCTAATCCCCAGGCCGTAACCGTACCCGCCATAAAAGGCAGGTTGCGCTGTTGCCAGTAACCATCAATACTCAATACCACGTTTAAACCTGCATTGGCCAATACGGCAGCATTTTTATAAGGCATGTTTACATCATCATCATTGTTGTTCGGTAAGGCATGAGGCTGTTTCACCACCAAAGTAATATTGTTTTCTTTTAAGAAATCGATTACCAGGTAAGCTTCATCTGCGCCGGTGATTACCGGAGTGATGCCAAATTTCTTCGCGAAATTAACTGCTGCAACAATATCCTTCTGACTATCTGCAGCAATAAACAATTTCTCGTTACCAGCGAATACTTTTTTCATTGCTTCGAAACGGGTATTGATTACCTCTGGTTTGCCCATTTCCGAATAAGCTTTAGCTTCGGCAAAGAAAGAAGTCAATTGAGCAATAGCAGCCTGTGTTCTTTCGGCCAGTGCCTCTGGCGATGCTTGCGGACGGCCAAAGCCTCCAAAACCGCCCCTGAAACGTGGGGTAACCGGCCAGGTAACATGCATGGCATCGTCGGTTTTAATTGCTGCATCTTCCCAGTTCCAGGCATCGAGCTGAACTACGGATGAACTGCCCGAAACGGTGCCGCCCTGTGGCGTTGGCTGTGCCATTAATACACCATTGCTGCGTAAAGTTGCCGGAACTTTAGAATCGGTATTGTAAGCTACGATGGAGCGGATGTGCGAATTAAAATCACCTATTTCCTGAAAATCCAAGGTTGCTTTTACCGCTTCAATTTCTGTTAAACCCAGGTTGGTGGTTGCAGCAATAAAACCAGGGTAAATGTGTTTTCCCGTGGCTACAATACGCTGCACATCATCCTGTGGTACCTGCCCGTTGGCCGTAACCGAAATAATTTTTCCGTTGCCAAAAAGGATCGTGCCATTTTCAATGACTGTTCCATTCCCCACATGTACCGTAGCACCGGTGATGGCGATGGTTTTACTTTGTTTTTTAGCTGGCGAAATGTTTGCCTGCGCAAAACACATCAGGCTTGTTGCCGATAAAGCCAGACTTAATATATATCTTTTAGTGTGCATGTTCTTTCTCGGTTAATTCTGCTGAATAGTTTTCTAAAGTTTCGCAATTGTATAAACGTGGCGCATCACCCATCGGGCGTTGCATGCGGCCACCTTTGCTTTTGCTTTCTAACATTTTTTGGATCAAACGGGCTTTCTCTACCTGTTGTGCTTTGATAATTTGAGCATCTTTATCGATGTCCCAATAAGCAATGCCATCTACAAATGTTTTCTCTGCCCTTGCATAAATAGAAAGTGGATTGGCGGTCCAGATCACCACATCGGCATCTTTACCAGCCTTTAAACTGCCTACTTTGTCATCAATGTGCAGCATTCTGGCTGGGTTTAGTGTTACAAATTTCAAAGCGTCTTCTTCCGGAACGTTACCGTATAAAACCGATTTTCCTGCTTCCTGGTTTAAGTGACGGGCCATTTCGGCATCATCAGAGTTAAAAGCAGTGGTAATACCCACATTATGCATGATTTTTCCGTTGTAAGGGATCGCTTCGGCCACTTCATTTTTATAAGCCCACCAATCAGAGAAGGTAGAACCTGCAATACCATGTGCTTTCATTTTATCGGCCACTTTATAACCTTCTAAAATGTGTGTAAAAGTGTTGATTTTAAAGCCTAAACTATCGGCCACATGGATGAGCATGTTGATTTCGCTTTGCACATAAGAGTGGCAGGTGATGAAACGTTTGTAGTTCAAAATTTCTACAATCGCATCCAGTTCAAGGTCTTTACGTACACTGTTACCTTTTACTGATAATGCTTTTTGGTATTCTTTTGCACGGGTAAACTCATCTACAAAAGTCTGCTCAACGCCCATACGCGTAACCGGGAAACGGGCACCTGTACCAAAATTACTTTGTTTTACGTTTTCGCCCAGGGCAAATTTGATGAAGCCATCGGCACCAACAAATTTTAATTCTTCAGGCGATTTGCCCCAACGTAATTTAATCAGTTGCGACTGTCCACCAATTGGGTTTGCCGAACCGTGTAAAATATGCGATGTAGTTACCCCACCAGCTAGCTGACGGTAAATGTTTACATCTTCAGAGTTGATGATGTCGGCCACACGTACTTCAGCCGAAACTGATTGTGCACCCTCATTAATGCCTCCGGCGCCTGCAATGTGCGAGTGTTCGTCAATAATACCGGCTGTAATGTGTTTGCCCGTAGCATCGATTACTTTTGCACCGCTGGCCGAAAGATTTTTACCAACTGCTTTAATCTTTCCGTTTTCTAAAAGTACATCTGCATTTTGAAGGATACCATCTTTTTCGTTCGTCCAAACGGTACCGTTTTTAATCAGCACAGTTTCCTGTTTAGGCAATTCAGTATTTCCAAAAGCCGAGAAAGGATAAATTACAGGCCCCATGGCTAAAGTAGCTTTAGGTTCATCTTTTTTAGGTGTTTCTTTTGCTGCTTCTTTATACGTTGCGGTAAATTTTCCATTAGTCCCATCTGCTAAAGCCGATTCGCCTTTAATCGTAACCGGATTTGCCGAAGTAATATAACCGCTTAAACGAATATCGCCTTTAGGGTTTTTTTTTAAGTTAAAATTAATGCTGATCCAATCGCCGTTCCGGGTAAAAGTAGCGGTCGTTTTAACACTATCTGCACCTACTCTTTCAATTGCTGCGGTAGATCCACCACCTGTACCCGTAATTTTTAGGGTTAATGCACCCACACCATCAACGTTTAAGTTATAAGTACCACGTACATCGCTTACATCCATTTTATTGACTACAAAACGTTTTCCCTGTACCCAGTTTTCGAAAATGATGTTCCCGTTTTTGAACAGGTTATCAGATGAGATCAAAAAGTTGGCAACTTTTCCTTTTTCCAGTGAGCCTACTTTATCGCTGACGCCCAAAAGCGAGGCAGGAATTTCGGTAACCGATTGTAAAGCCTGTTTTTCGGTCAGGCCATTTTCGATCGCCGTGCGGATATTTGCCCAGAAATCGCGGCTGTTCTCCAGTCCGAAAGCCGTTAAAGCAAATTTGATTCCTGCTTTTTCCAAACTTGCCGGGTTGGTTGGTGCAAGTTCCCAGCCTTTCATCTGCGATAAACTTACGTTTCTGGCTTCCGCAGGATCTTCCACATCGTAAGCTTTAGGGAAAGTTAAAGGGATAATCAAACTTGCGCCCGTTGCTTTAACCTCGTTAATGCGTTGGTATTCATCACCAGTTGATTTAATGATGTATTTCTTGCCAAACTCTTTTCCGATTTTATCCGCACGCAGGATATTCTGCCATCCGTCTACCTCGAAAATCTGTGGCATGGTTTGTTGCTTGCCAAATTCATCAAGCGAAATGTTGTATTCGTCTTTTTGTTTGCCATACCACTGTGCATCGTAATAAGTTTGACGCAATAAAGCAATTGAACCCATCAACGAAGTGGGATAGTCATTTGATGAAGTTCCTTTGTTAAACGAATAATTTGCTGCGGTCTGGTCTTTTAAAATTACGCTATTATCAGCACCTTCATTTAAGGTTACTGCTGCCGAAACACCACGTGCAATACCATCGCGACTGATCACATTTACACTTCCGAAGCCTACTTTGCGCAATTCATCCGCTTTTTTACTGTCGGTAGAAAAGATATTTTTCACATAAGTTTCTGGTCTGATTGATTCGTTCCAACCGTAAGCTCCTTTTTTAGTAGATATAAATATTGATTGACGCTGACCACCAAAGCCACGTTGCTGTGCAGGTGCTTCAGTAAGGCCGTAACTGGTAAAAGCATCAATTAAGGAAGGATAAACAAACTTTCCTTTTAAATCGATCACCACATAACCTTTTGGTACAGCTAAACTGGCACCAACGCCCTGTATGGTTTGTCCTTTAATTAAAAGTGTAGCATTTGTGAGGGTTTGATTGGCATTAACTACTATTGTTGCGTTTGTGAAGGCAAACATTCCGGGTCTGGTATCAAAAGAGCCATTAACCGGGAAGGTAGTTTGCTGTGCAAACAGAAATGTAGTAGAAATTACCAGCCCAATGGCGAGTAAAATTTTCTTCATAATAAGTTTAGGGTTTAATTTGTTTAAAACTAATATAAATTAGCCTTCATTTGGTTGAATATCCTATTTTTTACAATTAATGTCTATTTTTGGCTAAACATATTTGATAAAAATGTACAACATCTTAAAATCTGCGCACTCCGGATGGCGCTACATCGTATTAATTCTATTGGTTATTGCTGTAATCAATGCTTTGTCGGGCTGGTTGGGTAATAAAACATACACGGAAAGTAACCGCAAGCTCAATGTATTTACATTGATCAGCGCACACATTCAATTATTGATTGGCCTGGTATTGTATTTCCTGAGCCCCTTAACAAAATTACCAATGAGCGATGCTATTGGTCGTTATTTCAAAGCTGAGCATACCTCGATGATGATTATTGCCATCATTTTAATCACAGTAGGTAATGCTAAATCGAAAAAAATGACTGATGCCGTTGCAAAACACCGTACCATTGCTGTTTTCTTCGGACTGGCATTGATCCTGATTATTGCTGCCATTTTGTTAATGGTTAAAGATGTACCAGGAAGATCGTTCTTTGGGGTTTCTTAAGAAGATATTTCTATAATTATAAATATAAAATCCTGCTATAAGAGCGGGATTTTTTTATTGCTGTCATGCTGAATGCAATGAAGCATCTGAAAGCGAAGAAGCACAGACTTTATTAAAGCAGAGTATGTAAAAGATCCTTCGCAATGCTACTATTGACAGATGCGAAGAAAAGTCGTCATTGCGAGGAGGTACGACGAAGCAATCTTTCCTGCTAGCGATCCTTGCTAGAAAGATTGCTTCGTCGGCTGAAAAAGCCTTTCTCGCAATGACGATTCCTCCCGGCCAATAAACCGCATTAAAACCTTCTGTCATTTATATTGATTTTTATAAAATAAATTATCCCTCAGGATGACAAACTGTAGTGAGTTCCCGCAGATAACGCTGATTTACGCAGAAGAAACCTGCCCTTAGATTCCCTTACATTAGTTGTATGGTCGACAATAAACTTTTGCCTGCTTTGCGGTTAGAAAAGAGATCTTACCCTAAAAGATCCTTCGCCACGCTCACAGTACGACAAGGAATTGAGGCTCACGACTTCAGACTTCCGACTCCGGACTAAACTTATTTTCATAAATATTTCGGTTTTTCAAAATTCTTTATATTTTTGTGGCTCATGATCAACAATATACATACATGGCTTTGGCAAAGTAATTCGAAAACGGATTGCGCTGGCTGCGTATGAAAGAAATATAGTTTATCAACCTAAACCTTATTAAAGAACCATTAAAGCCCGGCGTAGAACCACACGCCGGGCTTTTTATTTTAAAAAAAATACGAGAATGCAAACCATAAGCTTTACACCTTATACCATTTTACCTTTATCATGTATAAAATAAATACCACTTACAAAAAAATGCTTGCCGATACCACTACGCCAGTGAGCATTTATTTACGCTTACGTGATGTGTACCCCAACAGCATCTTATTGGAAAGTTCAGATTACCACAGTAGAGAAAACTCAATGAGTTTTGTTTGTGCCGATCCTGTTGCCGGAATTATCTTAAAAGGATCACGGTTGGAAACCTATTTTCCGGATGGAGCAGTAGAAATTACCGAAAGTAAAAACCTGATTGAGGAAATCGCTGATTTTAAGGACAAATTCAAAGAAACCGAATTGCCTGAAATCAAGTTTATCTCGAGCGGGTTATTTGGTTATTTTACCTGGAACGCTGTACAGCATTTTGAGGATATTAAATTTACTTCCGAAACACCCGAAGGAGAGGAGATCCCGGAAATGCAATATCACCTGTACCGTTATATCATTGCAATCGACCATTTTAAAAACGAAATCACCCTTTTCAAAAACACTTTCGAAGGTGAAGAAGAAGGCGGACTGGAAAAAATGGAATACCTGATCCAGAATAAAAATTACCCTGAATATAAGTTCCAAACCAGAGGTCAGGAGTCGTCTAATTTAACCGATCAGGGTTTTATGGATTTGGTAGAGAAATTACAGAAGCACATTTACCGTGGTGATGTTTTTCAGATCGTACCATCAAGAGCATTTAAGCAGGCCTTTTCGGGTGATGAATTTAATGTGTACCGTTGTTTGCGTTCCATCAACCCATCACCTTACCTGTTTTATTTTGATTATGGGAACTTTAAGTTGTTCGGTTCTTCACCAGAGGCGCAGATTACCATTAAAAATAATTCGGCTAATATCTTCCCAATCGCAGGGACCTTTAAACGCAGTGGAAACGATATCGAGGATGCGGAACAGGCCCGTAAGCTGGAACAGGATCCGAAAGAAAGTGCTGAACACGTCATGTTGGTCGACCTGGCCAGAAACGATTTAAGCAGGCACTGTAACCGTGTAGAGGTGAAATCTTTTAAAGAAGTACAATACTATTCGCACCTGATCCATTTGGTAAGTAAGGTAACCGGACATTTACAAGAAAATGTAAGTGCTTTTAAAGTAGTTGCCGATACCTATCCGGCAGGTACTTTAAGTGGCGCACCAAAATATAAAGCCATGCAGCTCATCGACGAAAACGAAAAATTGGGCAGGAATTTTTATGCTGGTGCCATCGGCTTTATGGGCTTTAACGAGGATTTTAATCATGCCATCATGATCAGGACCTTTATGAGCAAGAATAACGAACTGCATTACCGCGCCGGAGCAGGTATTGTTGCTGATTCGGTGCCGGAAACCGAAATGCAGGAGGTGAATAATAAAATTGCGGCACTGCGCAAGGCAGTAGAAATGGCTGCAAGCATTTAGATTTGATGTAAAATGGATGAGGTGAGATGGATGATGTAAATAAAGATATATAATGAAAGATATAAATAAGAAAACCGTCTTGGTTATTGATAACTACGATAGTTTTACCTACAATTTGGTGCATTTAATTAACGAAGTTGGTTACGAAGCCGAAGTTTGGAGAAACGATAAGTTCGATTTGGCGGATGTAGATAAATACGATAAAATTTTGCTTTCTCCCGGGCCGGGCATACCAGAAGAGGCAGGATTATTATTGGATGTAATCAGAACTTACGCACCAACAAAAAGTATTTTTGGGGTATGCTTAGGTCAGCAGGCCATTGCCGAAGCTTTTGGTGGTACCTTGTTAAACCTGGGCAGACCAATGCACGGAATTGCCACGCCGGTAACGGTTGTAGATGGTGATGAACCCTTGTTCTGGGAATGTCCGCAAACTATAAATGTTGGCCGTTACCACAGTTGGGTGGTGAGTAAAGAAAACTTTCCTTCGTGTTTAAAAATCACGGCAAGAGATCACAAAAGTGAGATTATGGCCTTAAGACACGAAACATTGGACGTGAGAGGTGTACAGTTCCACCCTGAAAGCGTACTTACTGAGTACGGCAAGCAGATGATGGAGAATTGGTTAACAGCATAGGGATTTAATATAAACCTCGCAGGTTTTTAAAACCTGCGAGGTTTGAACTTATTAGCATGAACATACTAGATAAAATCGTATTACGTAAAAAAGAAGAAATCGCGGCAGCGAAAGCACTTGTTTCTATACCCGATTTAGAGCACTCGGTACATTTTAAAAGAACGCCTTATGTTTTTAAAGAGTTCTTACTGGCTGAAGACCGTACCGGGATTATTGCCGAATTTAAACGCCGCTCGCCATCAAAAGGTTTAATTAATGGTATTGCAGATGTTGCAGAAGTTACACAGGCCTACAATGCAGCTGGCGCATCTGCTCTTTCAGTTTTAACTGATGTTGATTTCTTTGGCGGAAAAACTGATGATATCCTTGCGGCAAGGGCAGCAAATAATATCCCGATCTTAAGAAAAGATTTTATGATTGATGAATACCAGATTTTGGAAGCAAAGGCCTGGGGTGCTGATATCATTCTGTTAATTGCTTCGATATTAACCCCTCAACAGATCAACGATTTCGGGAAATTTGCAAAAAATTTAGGCTTAAATGTGCTTTTAGAAGTGCATAACCTTGAAGAACTGGAAAGAAGCATCTCTCCGAACCTGGATGCTATTGGGGTAAACAACAGAAACCTGGGCGATTTTACGGTTGATATTCAAACTTCGTTTGATCTGGTAAATAAAATCCCGGATGAGTTTTTAAAGATTTCGGAAAGTGCTATTAGCGATCCGCAGACCATTAAGGAATTAAAAGCAGCTGGCTTTAACGGATTCTTAATTGGTGAAAATTTTATGAAGACCGATAATCCGGGAACGGCTATTAAAGAATTTGTAGCGCAGATATAGCTATTTATAAAACCTTATAGGTCTTAAAGACCTATAAGGTTGGGTAAAAACTCGTTCTCAAATTTCGTATCTTTGCATCAATTACATGGGAAAACAAAAAACATACGATACTGCCGTTGTGCAGGAACGGGCAATTTTAGTTGGGGTGGTTACTCCTGGCGAAAAAGAAGCCCAAACAAAAGAATATTTAGATGAGCTGGCCTTTTTGGTTGATACAGCTGGTGGGAAGGTGGAAAAGGTTTTTACACAGAAAATGTTAAAACCAGAGCGTGCTACATTTGTGGGTACAGGTAAGCTCGAAGAAATTAAAGCTTACGTAAAATCAGAAGAGATTGATGTGGTTGTTTTTGATGACGAATTATCGCCATCGCAACTGCGTAACATCGATCGCGAACTTGGTGTGAAGGTTTTGGACAGAAGTAATCTGATCCTCGATATTTTTGCCAACAGGGCCCAAACTGCACAGGCAAAAACACAGGTAGAACTGGCACAGTTGCAATACGTTTTACCACGCTTAACCGGTATGTGGACCCACTTGGAACGTCAAAAAGGTGGTATCGGGATGCGTGGTCCGGGTGAAACGCAGATTGAAAGTGACAGACGTATTATTTTAAATAAAATCTCGCTGTTAAAAGAGCGTTTAAGGAATATCGACCGTCAGAACGAAACGCAGCGTAAAAACCGCGGTCAGCTGATCCGTGTAGCTTTGGTTGGCTATACCAACGTGGGTAAATCGACCATTATGAACATGCTTTCGAAATCGGAAGTTTTTGCAGAGAATAAGTTGTTTGCAACATTGGATACGACTGTTCGTAAGGTAGTGATCGAAAATTTACCATTCCTGCTTTCTGATACGGTTGGATTTATCCGCAAATTGCCTCACCATTTAGTAGAATGTTTTAAATCTACATTAGATGAAGTTCGTGAGGCAGACTTATTGATCCATGTGGTTGATGTGTCGCACCCTAACTTCGAAGATCAGATTAATACAGTAAATGAAACATTGAAAGATATCGGTGCCATTGATAAAGACATGATTTTGGTATTTAATAAAATTGATGCCTATGTTTCGCCAGAAGTGGATAGCGAAGAGGATGATGGAAAGCTTACTTTAGAAGACTTCAAAAAAAGCTGGATGAGTCATGATAAAGTGCCTGTGCTATTTATCTCAGCTACCGAAAAAGAAAACCTTGAAGAGTTTAAAACGTTATTGTACGATAAGGTAAAGGCTGCGCATGTGGCGAGGTACCCGTATGATAGCAATTTGTTATATTAGATAAAATTCCGTCATTGAGGTGCGAAAATAAACCTTATAGGTTTTTAAAACCTATAAGGTTTCATCATAAAGGCGATAGATAAAAACATTATGGAAAGTAAACGTCAGCAGAAATTTGCAGGAGTATTACAAGAGGAGTTGGCACAGGTTTTTCAGCGTGAAGGTGCTGCATTTTTGCCTAATACATTGGTAACCATTACCCGAGTGAGGGTTTCGCCAGATTTGGCTGTGGCTAAGGTTTACCTGAGTTTTTTTAATACCAATAATACCACACTTTCTATCAATACCGTTAATGCACATGCAGGTGAGATCAGGTATAAACTGGGCAGCCGTATCCGTCATCAGGTGAGGGTAGTACCAGAGCTTACTTTCTTTGTAGATGATACTAATGAGTATGTAGAGCGTATGGACCATCTTTTTGATAAGATAGCCAAAGAACCAAGGCAAAAAGACGAAGACAGCGAATAATTTTTTGTGAGGAAGCTAAGGGAACCTGTTAATTTCTTCACACATTTTATCCCGGCATTAATAGCAATTCCGGCTGGGTATCTGTTGCTTCAGAAGTGCAATACCCCGATAGAATTTACCGCTGCCTGGATTTACAGTATCGGTACTTTTATTCTTTTTGGGGTAAGTGCCATGTACCATGGTTACCCGGCTACCGATTATGGTGTACGTTTTTGGCAGAAATTTGATCATTGCTGCATTTATTTGATGATTGCAGGTTCTTACACACCAACAGCCTTATTGGTTTTTGATGGCTGGTTGCGTTGGAGCCTGTTCGCTATTGTATGGATTATTGCCATTGTAGGCTGCCTGCTCAAAATCTTTAACCGTTTAAAAAGTACGGCCATATCGTTATCGATTTATATTTTAATGGGCTGTTTAATTGTGCCTCTGCTACAGAAAATGCTCGGCACTTTGCCCGTCGGTGCTATTTTTTGGTTGCTGTTAGGAGGCATTTTTTATATCGGTGGAACCTATTATTATGCGAAGGATAAACAACTTTCCAGATGGATGCACAGCCACGAGTTGTGGCACCTGTTTGTAATTGGTGGTGCTTTATCCCACTACATTTATAACTTCGTGTATATCTTTAAATAATTACAGATGCGAACTTTCGATCAGGTTATTCAGTCAAATGCTGCATTGATCCAAAAAGTTGTCGATTTTGACGCAAAACACGATCAACTTTTGCCTTTGGATTTTACAACGGCCAATACCGAATTAACAAACGAGATTTTGGATGATACCGATCTGTTTTCGGATTGGGTAAATAAAAAACTGGTAGAAAATAATGCCCGTTACGGAATTGGCGGATATAATGAACACCGCACCATTTATTCGAGGAGTGCACATTTTGATAGCGAAGAAGAACCCCGCAGGTTACATTTAGGTATTGATATCTGGGGGCCAGCAGGGACACCGATCTACAATTTTTATAATGCATCCGTGCAAAGTTTTGCCTATAACGATAACCTTGGCGATTATGGTGCTACCATCATTCTAACCTACGATATAGATGGGGCTAAATTTAACGCTTTATACGGTCATTTAAGCTTAGTCTCATTAAATGGATTGGAGGAGGGAAAATTTATTCCTGCCGGAACAAAAATTGCAGAATTAGGTTCAAAAGAAGAAAACGGATCATGGCCACCACATCTTCATTTTCAATTGATTACTGATATGGGAGGATTAAAAGGCGATTATCCTGGCGTTTGTAAGTTTAGTGAAAGGGAAAAATATTTAGCCAATTGCCCTGATCCGGATTTAATTTTGAAGGTTACTTTTTCTTAACCGCAAAGAAAATAAGGAATACGCAAAGGGGCAAAGTTTTTCTGTGCCTCTGTGGCCAAATATGATGTTAGAAATTTAACCACAGAGATAACAGAGGGAAGGCACTGAGGCCACAGAGAGATTTTTTAGCGGTGGTCATTCCCAACCCGATAGCTATCGGGTTGATTGGGAATCGTAATGCAATAAGCTTTAAGGTTCCCGCCTGCGCGGGAATGACGACCTTACTATTTAAATTAAACTCCTCATTTTCTATGTGATTAAATTATCGGCAATCTATCCGAGTTTCTGTGCTTCCGTGGCTAAAACTCTTTTTTCCTCTGCGAAAAACTTTGCGTTCTCTGCGGTTAAAACAGTAAATTAGTACAATGAAAACCCTATTCACTATTTGTTTACTTTTTTGCTGTTCGCTGGCTATTGGGCAAGTTCAGTTTAAATCGGGTAAAAATGGTTTTATCAATTTTTTGAGAGAAAATACAGTTTATCCCAGGTTTTCTAAAGATAACTGCGTCCAGGGGACGGTAAGCGTAAGTTTTAAGCTTGATGAGCAGGGAAAGGTTTATTTTTCGAAAATAAGCAAAGGTATATTGTCTGATCTCGATGAAGAGGCACTGCGTTTAGTAAGATTGAGTAGTGGCAAATGGCAGGTTCCAGCAGGTTACGATACCACGGTTTCGATTGTTGTTCCCGTTAATTTTGTACTTTCAGGTTATAACTGTGAAGGAAAATCGAGCGAAGAGATGCAGGAGTCTATCCGAAGCTATCAGGCAGAAGAAGCTTTAACCAATTCGGTAATCAATTTTTATAAAAACATCAATCAGGCAAAACCCGGACAGGAAGTTCAGATCATTGCCATTAAAAATCAATTGGGTATTGATGATGAATACCTGGACGACAGAATAAAAATGGCCTTAAAAAAAATTAAGCAAGGTGATAAACAGGGTGCCTGTGAGGATTTTCTTTTTGTTAAATACATGGGCAGTAAAAAAGCTGATGATTATTTAGCTAGATATTGTAAGTAACAGCCGGGTCTTTTACTGCAAGCACATCAGTGTAGATAGCGTAGTTAATGTTGCCACTTTTTTACCATTACACATTGCCGGATCCCATTTAAAAGATTTTATAATCTTTAACATCTGTTCTCCTATTTTACCAACTTCATCCCTTACTACCCGCTCTCTTGAAATGTGACCATCCACATCAACTAAGAAAGATACAGTGAATCGGGTTGATGCACCATTGGGAATGCTATCCAATCTTACATTAGAAAGTGCTTTGTAAAGCTTTGCCCTTCCACCTTCGTTTGTTGCCGGTTCATCAAACGTAGTGTAAATCATTTTACCTGTTAAGAGGTCTTTTTTCTTTGCGCAATCCGTATTCAAAGGATTGTTATTCACCCGCGTTTGATCAATGTGATTATCGCTAAAGGTGCTTAATAAAAAGACAAATAATAACGTTAATTTAAGCATTGAATGGATATTTTTCCGGAAATAAAGTAATTGATCAGCTTTTGCTAAGTGAAGATAAAGAAATTGATTAATTTAGCCAACAATGAAGAACACGGTTAGATCTTTTGCTTTACTGGATATCATTAGCATTGCATTATTGGCTAAACAATTTTGGCAGATTTTAACGCATTTAAATGAAATTCCAGATCAGGTACTATCGCAGGCAAAGGTAATTTTACTATTGCCCTTATTTGTGTCCCTTTTTATTTCTGCGATAGGTTTAATCCTATTTAAAAAATTTGGATTCATCACCTATTATATCCAATTCCCATTCCGCTTGGTGGTTTGGGTATTCTCCATTGGTTTTATCACTTATTTACCCGAAATTTTAAACCTGGGCGATCGCTGGTTTGATATTTTATTTCGCATCTGCTTCATCGCCGAATTTTTCAGGTTGTATTTCACCATTAAAATTCACCGTGCGTTACCCGATAGCTATCGGGTCTGATTGACCTGGTAAAACCACAGTAATGGCTGCAGGAAGAATGCTTGCTTCAACGCTATTCACCCTGCCAATGTATTCTCCATCTACCTGAAAATGCGCCTGATGTTTAGAAACAATTTTTACCTCAGCCGTTTGAAATACTTCTATTTTCTTAGGATTAAAAGGCAATTTGGTGATCCAGATTTTTAATATTTCGAGGTAAGAATAATCCTTTACCAGGATTACTTCAAAAAGCTCATCATCCAGTTTTCCATCAGGGTTAATTTTTAATCCAGAGCCGTACATGGTGGCATTGGCAATGGCCACCATAGCTGCTTTAGAAGTTATGGTTTCGCCTTTAAGTTTCAATTGCACTTCCATCCGGCGATGGTTCCATAAGGCATGCCAGGTAGCTTTTGCATAGCCCCACATGCCGCGTTCGGGCAAGGTGTCGAATTTCTTTACCAAATAGGCATTAAATCCCAGATCGGATAAATGGATGCAGATTTCATCATTCAGTTTAACCACATGTATTTTCTGAAGCCTGCCTTCTTCTAAAAGCGCCAAAGCCTCCTCAATATCGGTTGATATACCTAATTCTTTCGCCATCCCATTTGCTGAGCCTGCAGGAATAATCCCGATCGGGGTTTCGGTATTCAATAAACATTCGGCAACCAGCTTTAAGGTTCCGTCGCCACCAACAGCCACCACACGGTCAGCTTTTGATCCGCTTATTTTTGCTTTTATTTTATCTAAAGAACAGTCTTTTGGCAGTTCGAATAGATCGATTTCGGTATTTTTTGCCTCGAAATGTGCAGAAATTACTTCCTTTAAGTTTAAATCGTGACTGCCAGAGCCTGGATTGATGATGAACAGTAATTTCATTTTGGTAGCCTTATGTTTACCTCACAAACAACTTTTAATAAACTCTGTTTTAATAACGATGAATAAATCTGTTAGTGTAAAAGTATACCATGGTTATGGCCATGCACATAATTTGGTTGTTTATGGGCATGTTTTCAAGCGTAAGGCCAATACGCGGCAGGTTTACAGCAATAATATCTTTGTTAATATCGTACATCTTTTAAAGCTGTTTATTTTAAAACCTTACGCTTTTGTGGAGGTTCGTTTGCAGTTTTTTGATCAGACCATCTATAACAAAACCGAAGGCGATGGTTTTTTTAAATTTGAATGGAAGGCCGAACATGATATCCCGGCGGGCTGGCATGATGTTAAAGTAGAGGCAATTGATCAGAATGGAACTGTTTTAAATATTGGAGAAGGTAAAATTTATGTGCCCCACATTACGCAATATGCCTTTATTTCTGATGTGGACGATACTGTAATGATTTCGCATTCGGCAACGATTGGGAGAAGATTGAGAGAGCTTTTTATTAAAAATCCGCATACCCGCAAAACCTTTCCGGGTGCGGCGAGTCATTACCAGCAATTGGCTTTATCACATACAGCAGTACAACAACCAAACCCTTTTTTTTATGTAAGCAGCAGCGAGTGGAACCTATATGATTATTTGATTGAAACTTTTAAGTTTAACAAATTGCCTGACGGTGCTTTTCTTTTAAATACCTTGAAAAGATGGAAAGATCTCATTAAAACGGGCAAAACAGGTCACGAAGGAAAATTATTAAGGGTAATGCGCATTCTGGATGCCTTTCCTAATCAGAAGTTTGTTTTTTTTGGAGATAATTCGCAACAGGATCCTGAAATTTATAGTTCTATAGTAGAAAAATATCCCAAAAATATCGAAGCGGTTTATATTCGTAATATCCGACCAGAAAAAGAGGCAGAAACTAAAGAATTGCTTAAGAAAGTAGAAGGTAAAGGGGTGAGGGCCTGTTTATTTAATAAGAGTGAAGAAGCAATTGAGCATTCTAGGTCAATAGGATTGATTTAATAGTTTTGAGGGGCATCATTCCCGTGTAGGCGGGAATTTTAATGCAACTTAAAACTCCTACCAAAGCATTACGATTTCCAATCAAGTTGGAAATGACGTTATGATATATAGTACGAAAGTTTTTGCTAATGGGAACAGGCCACAGTTCAATAAACCTGACAGGAGCGAGCACCGAACGCAGAGAGGTAAAGCGGATGGCAGGACTGTCGGATCCGATAAACACAGAAACCTGCTTTTCAATAAAAATATTTTTTGGCTTTCTTCTGTTTTGGTAAGCCAAAAAATACGGATAGTCAAGTGAAGAACATTTCTACTAACGCAGTCGTCATTCCCGCGCAGGCGGGAATCTTAATGCAGACCGCTTCAAGATTCCCAATCAACCCGATAGCTATCGGGTTGGGAATGATGGAACTATATAGATTTATTCAGATTAAGAAATCGATTTCCCGAACGGCGTAAATGCCAGATTCATCAACTTAAAATGCTGGCGACCGAATGGAATACCAACAATAGTAATGCAAAGCAGGATCCCAAAAAACAGATGGGTTAAGGCAATCCAGAAACCGCCGAACAAAATCCAGATCAGGTTCATGATGGTAGAAAGGCAGCCTGTGTTTGATGAAGTATCAGTTATTTTAACGCCAAAAGGTGCGAGACCAACAATAGCAAATTTAAAACATTGGATACCAAAGGGAATACCCACAATGGTTAGGCAAAGGATCAAACCTCCGATGATGTATTCGAAAAAAATAAAGATGCCGCCAAAAATAATCCAGATGATATTGCCTAAAAAGTTCATTGTGTTTGTTTAGGTTAAGATTTAAGAATTTGCTTTTTGTTACAGATAACATTGTGCATTCTTAATAGATTCTCCGTAATTTAGAATTACACACAAAAGAAACACAACATGAAAAAATTAATTCTTGCAGCGGCAATCGCCGCTTGCTTTGGGCTGTCTGATGCCAAAGCTCAAAACGTAAATGGCTTTAAATTAAGCGACATCAAAGCAGAATACATTGAAGTTAAGCCGATTTACGATGGTGGCAATACCTATATTGCCAGGATAGATTACGGACAAAAAATTAAACGGGTAAGAGATCTAAATGTTAAAGATGATGATGGAAATGATTTGATTTTCAACTCCCAAATGGATTGTCTCAATAAATTAAAGGATTACGGCTATGAACTTTTTAATACTTATACCGATCAGATTGATAAAGATGGAAGCAGGCCGGTTTATGTAATGAAAAGAAAATAAAACTATACAACAATCGGGGTGTTTATACCTCGATTGTTTCATCTCATCTAAAATTAACCTTCTATGAATAAACTATTAACCTCTATTGTGCTCTGCACATTTATTACAATCGCATTGTCCGGCTGCGGAGAAAAGTTTCAGGCCAAATCGGAAAAGGAATTTGAAGTTTCTAAAGCTAAAATTATAAAAAAACTGAATAATGAAGAGCAGGTAAATTTGGAAAAGGCCCTGAGGGTTATTGCTCTGGAATCGATGCGTTTAAAATGGAACGAACCCGAAAAATACAAAGGTAAATCTTTCGATAAAATTTCGTTTGAAATGATCGATGGTTTAAGCTACTCATCAGTGGTAAACCTTGCCGAAGATCTTTTGCAGGCCCATAACAAAAAAGAAATCGCAAAAGTATCAGGAGAAATTGATACCCTCGAAATCCAGAAAAAGGAGTTGGTCGTTAATAAACAGAAACTGGATATCTTTAAAGTAACCAACCTGACGATTACAGAAGATGACTTTTTTGGAGAAAAGGTGCCCAAGCTTGAAATTGAATATGTTTACACTGGTAAGCAACCCTTAACTGGTAGTGTTGATGTTAATGTAGAAGTTCGGGAAATATCGACCAAAAAAGTAATTTCTGCGCACATGTCGAGGGACGGGGATGGTAACAATACTTTAAAACCGGGCGATTCGATGAATGATAATGATATGTTGAGGGAGGCAAAAACAAACAACCCTGAAAAATGGAAAAATGTTAAATATCCGGTTACCAATGCAAAGCTTGCCGACTTCGGCCTTGAACTTAACGTTTATGCTTCGAGTATTACTACCAATGGCAAAACCATAGCCTTGCCAAAATACAGTGTTGAAGATGTTGATGCCGAGATCAAGAAAAAGAAAGCCGAATTAAAAGAACTTCAGGACACCAAAGGAACTTTAGATGAGCTGGAGCTTACAAACAAATAAGCTAATTTAATCTTTCATGTTGAGCTTTTCGAAATGCTTTTAAAAGTTTTTCAACAGGCTACCATTGACAGACTCCTTTTATACGGCCGTCATTCCCGCGCAGGCGGGGATCTTAAAACGCTTGCATTACGATTCCCAATCAAGTTGGGAATGACGATCTCTCGCAGACAGCGATTCGTAAAAAAAAATGTAATTTATTTTCATTCAATAAGTTAGCCATCAGGACGGCAATGATATTAATAATTCAGCTTAGCCAGATCCTATATAAAATCCAGCGTATTAAATTTCTTATTCAGGATATCAGCATTGTTTACATCCAGCCATTTATCTAAAATGGTACCATAAACCTGCCTGAAATCCAATTGGTATTTTAAATCTCCGGTATCCAGATCACTTAAGTTTGGTGCGGCATTGAAAATACCCTGTTTCTTTAATTTTCCGCCGAAAACAAACATATTATTTGCCGTTCCGTGGTCGGTTCCGTTACTGGCATTTTGTTCTACCCTACGGCCGAATTCGGAGAAGGTAATTACCAGGGTGTCATCCAGTTTATTATTCGTTTTTAAATCTTTCAAGAAAGCAGCCATGCCTTCGCTATACTGTTTAAGTAGGTTTCCTTGTTGGCCAATCTGATTTACGTGGGTATCGAAACCGCTTAACGAAACATAATAAACCCTGGTTTTTAATCCTGAAGAAATGAATTTAGAAACCGTTTTCAACTGATTTGCAAAACCCGAATTAGGGTAAGTCGATTTAGATTGATAAATTTTCGACGTATTCTGGATATAATTGGCAGAAGAAGAAGTTTCGATCATGGTTTTGTACAGATAACCTAAATTATCTTCATCTAAATGCTCTCTATCATTTTGTAGCATAGCCTTAAAAAACGGATCGTTTGTATTGCGGAACAACGCTGCGGGGTCTTTTAAAGCAATACCTTTTTTGGTCTGTCCTTTCATGGCCAGAGAAAGCGAATCGTCTACTTCAATCGCGGTATAAGGGAATTTGCAGGTTTGGCAATTGCTATCTAAATAACGGCCAATCCATCCTGTAGATAAAAACTGATTGCTATCACTACCGGTTTGCCAGATATCCATGGAGCGGAAATGCGAACGATCGGGATTGGGATAGCCCACATCATTAATAATGGTCATCCAGCCCTGATCATGTATTTCTTGCAGCGCAGCCATATTTGGGTTTAAACCCTGCATATCGTTCAATTTAATCACTTCTTCAGGTTTAATGGCAATACTTTTTCTTTTTTGGTAATAAATGTCGTTTCCGAAAGGAATAACCGTATTTAAACCATCATTTCCACCAGAAAGCTGCACCACAACCAGGTTTTTATATAAACTTAACTCATCAAGCGCCATGGCCTCAAGCGGTTTCATAAAAGCCGGAACAAATAGCGAACCTGCTGCCACAAATCCTGTATTTCTTAAAAAATTTCTTCTGTTCATCTTGTTAATAGTTAATGTTTTTTTAGTGGTTCATTGGTTGATGATTCATAGTTTTATAGTTGATGGCCTGGGTGTTTTGGTCAATAGTTAATAGTTTTATAGTTGATAGCCTGGATGTTTAGCTTTTTGGCTATCAACCATGAGCCATAAAACAATCAACCAATATCCGACTAGCACAACTGATACTCCGGCATGCTCGTAATTTCTACCGCAGTGCTCCGCAATCCTTTATTATCGCTTACCATACCTGTAATTTTATCGTTTAATTTTGGCTGTAATAAAAACTCGGTGAGTGCCAATGGTGTTAAACCTTTTGGTAGTGTGCCTAAAAATTTAGGCCAATCGGCATTTGCGTTAACATATGATTTTGGTTTTGTATTGGCGTTGGCATTGGTGGTTGCTACCCTGCTCAATGCAATTACGGCTTCATCTTCCGGATCGGCCTTCCCGCTAAAATCAATTTCTCCATCATTTAAAACGAGCGATGGAATACGCATCCTTAACATTAACGACGAACTGTCGATCCAGCTTTGTCCGCCAGGCCAGCCTGCTACATTTGGCGGGTTAAATAAATACTGCCCTAAACTACTTTGTAGCTGAATTAAAACCTGTGGTTTGTTATAGGTTACATAAAACTCGCGACTTAAACCTACCAGAAACTCCGCCGGAGATTTAATTTTGGTGCCTACATTTTCAGGGCTGTAAAACCAATCGGATGTAAACATCTTTTTCATCATCGAAGCGATATCGTATTTCGAGTTGTAAAAATGTGTCGCCAGTTCTTTAACGTGATCCTCATTTGGATTATCGTTCACAAAGAATTTATATACCTTCCTGGCGATAAACTGTGAGGTTTCTGGTTTTTCTAAAATAATATCAATGATGTTTTCGCCTTCAAAATTCCCGATTTTACCGAAAAAAGTCTTCGTTCCCGTATCATGTAGGTTTTCCCTGAAAATAAATGAACCATCTTTATCATACATCCAGCCGGTAAACGAACGTGCAGATTCTTTAATATCCTGCTCGCTATAATTTCCCCTGCCCAGAGTGAAAAGTTCCATGAGCTCGCGGGCGAAATTCTCGTTTGGTTTGCCTTTTCTGTTTTGCTGGTTGTTGAGGTATTGTAACATCGCCGGCGACTTAGAAACTTCAACCAATAAGGTTTTAAAGCTGCCTAAGGCATTATCGCGTTGGATATTGTTTAGTTGTTGTGCAAAAAAAGGATTGTTGCTACGGCAGGCAAAATGGCCGTGCCAAAAAAGCGTCATTTTCTCTCTTAACGGTGCGTCGGTATTGATCATTTGGTTGATGAATGCGATATTGAGGTCGCGGCTCACTTCGTTCTGTTCGCGTACAATCTGCTGGCGCATTTTCTTTTCATCATCCGTCAGGTCTTTTTTAGCGTATAAACCAGCCTGTACCAGAAGTTGCCGTTTTGATTCAAAATCATTTACTAATTTGATCGGATCGTCTTTTTGGGAATCTTTAAGCATGTTATCAACCACTTTTTCAAGGTTTTTTTTGCTTAATTTCTGTAAATCGGTATAAGAAATACCGAAGCCCGCCCGGTTGTAAAGATGTTTTACTTTTAAGAAATTATCTTTTGCGTTCATAATGGACAATTTAACAGTATGACTTATTTAAAACGCAAGGGTTTAATCTTTGTTTTCTTTCTTATTTTCGCCTATGTTTTTTCAACTCTTAGATGATGACCCCGGTTTCCCTGATCCAGCTTTGGCAGAGGAGGATGGTTTATTGGCTATTGGGGGAGATTTGAGCATAGAAAGGCTGTTGATTGCCTACTCTAACGGCATATTTCCATGGTTTAGCGAAGGCGAACCCATTTTGTGGTATTCACCACATGAGCGATGTGTAATTTATCCTGATCAAATCAAGATCAGCAAAAGCATGCAAAAAATTTTAAAACAAGAGGTTTTTAAAATTACTTTTAACCAGGCTTTTGCTGAAGTGATCCTTAACTGCGCCACCACGGAAAGAAAAGGGCAGGATGGAACCTGGATTACCAACGAAATGCAACAGGCTTACATCAACCTTCATCTGCAGGGTTATGCACACAGTGTGGAAGTTTGGCTGGAAGATAAGCTTGTGGGCGGCTTGTATGGATTAAAGGTTAATCGAGTGTTTTGTGGCGAAAGCATGTTTAGTCATGTGAGCAATGCATCTAAAGCCGCGCTTATTTTTTTAAGTAAAATGAATATCGATTTAATCGACTGTCAGTTGCCAAACGATCATTTGATGAGTTTGGGTGCAGAAATGATTGATCGTGAATTGTACATGGAAACGCTACAGGCCCATTAATACCAACACGCTTTTAGTTTGTTATTTTATTTGAAGCGCAGTTTGCTACTATTTAGGTTTCTTCCCGCTTTACGTTTTATCCCGATGCAGAATCGGGATGCTCACTTCAATCGGGGCTAAAGGGCTATGCCTGCGTTGCTATTCCCGGCTAACGCCAAAAGAAATTAATTTTGGATGGTTTTAATACTAACCTGTGTTTAATAAACCCGGTAGTAGCGGTTCCGATTTAAGCATTGTTCTCATTATTTTTTTTGGTATGCTTGCTTGTTTCACAGGTTTCATCGGAAGTAGCGGATAACGGGGCTGCTGTTTCAGAAGTATTACTGCATGTTCATTTTCAGATAAAAAGCAAAGGATATTTCTCACTTATTATCATCAATTAAACCCTGCTCGCGCATGGCGTTTTCAATTCTTCTATCGGGGATAAACCAGATACAGGCCACCAGGAAATAAAGTGCAACACCGATCCAGGGGTTGATAAAGCTAAGGGCGACACCACCAATATAAAAAAGGAGGGAAAATTTTCCCTTAGCATCATTGCCAATGGCATGCACCACTAAAGAATGCTGGCCTTCGGTTCTTTTGATCACGATAACCAGTAAAGTATAAGAAATGGCCGCCATAAGCAACACTGCTCCATAAACGATAACCGGCCACAGGGCAAAATGATGCTCGCCCATCCATCCAGCAGCAACAGGAAATAATGAGAGCCAGAACAGGAAATTAAGGTTTGCCCAAAGCATTGATCCATTTACTTTTTTAACGGCATGCAATAAATGATGGTGGTTATTCCAATAAATGCCTACATAAATGAAACTGAGGATGTAGCTGATAAATTTAGGGATCAATGGTTTTAAGGTTGCTAAAGTTTCGCCATGTTCAGGCACTTTAATCTCCAAAACCATAATGGTGATGATGATTGCAATTACACCATCGCTAAATGCTTCTAATCTGCCTTTGTTCATTATTGTTTTTTCGTTAGATAACTAATTACACCAGTTCTGTATTCGGGATCTTTTTCGTTTAAAGCTATAAGTTTATTGGTAAAGTCAAAATTTACAAAAAGTTCAGGAATATCATCATCTGTTGGTAGAAATGCTTTAAATCGATATTGCCCGGAATTATAATCTACGTCTGTTTCATTTAGGTTTGCTACCTCAAAAGTCATCTTATCTGTGCGCATTTTATTTTTTGATTTCAAATTATAGAGCTTTGTAAGAGCAATTACAAGTCTGTCACTCTCTTTACCAATCGATTGGAATGAAATCCCATTGGCTAGAAAAGTGTTTTTCATTTCTCCATTTACGATGCCAGCTTTAATATTCTTTTTCAATGAAATTTCGAGACCAACAGTATCGGTATGATCGAGCCCTTGTGCTTTAAAAATTACAGTAGAATCCGTTTCTTTTTTACTTACAATGTTTAACATCAGATCAATAAAGCCGTCATCTGCCTTTTTTATTACAATTTGAGTTAAATCTTTTTCTGAAGGTTTGCAGGAAAATAAAAGCAATATGGTAATCAAAGAGAGCAAATTTTTTTTCATTTTTTAAAAGCGTTTGAGTTAACTACAATTATCAGTCAAATTATTTTATAAAACAAAACCTGCAAGCTTTTGGCCTGCAGGTTCCTTATTGTTATTTTGTTGAAATTATAATTCTCTTACCCAAATGTTTCTAAAGCTAATGGCTGGACTTGGATCGCCGTGATCTTGTAATTTAATCGAAGCGGGACCATGCTTTTTGTATTCAGGAGCACCAATATAACGGGTTTCACCTTTTAATACATATCCATTTTGCAAAAGCACGCCATTTAAAAACAAGGTAACACTTGCTGGTTTTTGTAACGTACCATCTTCGTTAAAACGTGGTGCATTCCATATGATATCGTAATACTGCCATTCGCCCGGTTTTTTATTCGCGTTTGCTAATGGAATAGCTTGTTTATAAACACTACCAGTTTGGCCATTAACGTAAGTTTTATTGTTATACGCATCCATAATCTGGATTTCATAACCATCATCACCACCGCCGGTTGAAGCTAAAAATACCCCACTATTACCGCGTGCCTGACCTTCGCCCGAAATATTTTCAGGGATTTTCCATTCCATGTGCAATTGGTAATCGGTAAATTTTTTATTGGTTTCGATATTTCCTGTACCTTTTTTTACGGTAAAAAAACCATCATCGATTGTCCATGCTGCTGGTTTAGATGGATCTTTAACTGAATGCCACGCGTCTAAATTACGGCCATTAAAAAGGACGATCGCATCAGAAGGTGCATCCTGAGGTAATTTGCCTGGCGTAACGATTTTGGGAACAGGTTCCCAAACCTCGGTTGTTTTTGGGTCTTTGGCAGGATCTGGTTTTTTATCTTGTGCCATAGCTTGCCCTGCGAATAAAACAGGAATAAATAATAGTGTGTACTTGTTCATAATTGTGGTTTAACTTTTTAAAGTTAACCAGTTTATTAAGAAATGGAAATTTCGTATTTAAAATTTTACCCCAAATCGTCAACAACATAGGTTTCACTTATAATCACTTCATCAGGGGCAATATCTTCTTTGCGTTGCTCGGCTAAATCGCGCAATGGGCAATAACCAGTGATCCCGCGATACAATAAACCTGCGCCAATAGCAGCCCCGGTTAAACCGATTACCGGATGAGAAAAAATGCTGGTAATGCCTTTAAATAATAAATAAGTACCCGCTGCGCCTGATAACCAACGCTCTGATTTTGAAACATTTTCGAATAACTCCGGATATTTCCAGGCTTCTTTTACATTATTTACTGCGGTATTGAAATCTTGATTTGTCATGATGGTAGAATTTATGTACTACTGTATAACAAGTAAGGAGGGAATGAGTTTTGAAAAGAAATTTAAATTACCACAGATGCACAGAATTGCTTTTAGCCACGGATGCACGGATTGACACGGAGATATTATCGGATTTTATAAAACAACACGTTTAATGTCAAGGCTTTGATTTCCGAAATTTAAAATAAGGCCAACTTTGCAACCTGAACATCGAAGATAGTTTAGGGTTTGTGCTATATCTGCGCTGGCGATTGAACTTTTAGATTTAATTTCTAATATTACAGAATCGAATATAATAAAGTCAGCATAGAAATGGTGCGGCAAGAGAATGTCTTTATAATAAAGCTGATATAATTTTTCCCTTTCATAAAAATATTCCCTTTGTTCTAACTCAATACAAAATGCATCTTTATAAACAACCTCTAAGAATCCACAGCCTAAATGATTATGGACTTCGATAGCCGTACTAATAATTAGATCTGTTTCGTTTTTAAGTGGGAAGTCTGATTGTCGAATATCCATACCAAGAGTTTTAGAAGGTTTAACTCAATTAACTTGGGATGTATTTATTAATAATGATACGGCAATATACTGAAACAATAAAATATCGCGAAATATACTCCGTGTTTTCCGTGCCTCCGTGGCAAAAAATAAATAGAATGGTCCGTTAGCAGATTGAAAATTATTCAAGCTAATTCTTGGACTTCGCTCAGTGTGATCATCGTGAAATGTATTTCGTGATTTCAGCGTCTCCGTGGCAAATGTTAATTCAATATATCCCTAATATCCTCTTTGCTCAGGGATTTAAAGAAACTTTCTTCTGTGGTGATCAAAGAATTGGCTAAAGATTTTTTCCTGTTCTGTAAAGCAAGAATTTTTTCTTCAACCGTATCTTTTGCGATGAATTTGTAGATAAATACCTTTTTATCCTGACCGATACGGTGTGTCCTATCAATGGCCTGTTGCTCTACCGCAGGATTCCACCATGGATCGAGGATAAAAACATAATCAGCTTGTGTAAGGTTTAAACCCACACCCCCTGCTTTTATCGAGATCAGAAAAACCTTTAAATCGGTATTCTGCTGAAATTCGGAAACAATTTCGCCACGGTTACGGGTAGAACCATCCAAATAAGCAAATGGAATATTTTCTGCCTCAAAGTGTTTTTTAAAGATATCCAGGTGTTTTACAAACTGCGAAAATACTAAAACCTTATGTCCGCCTTTAAGCACATTATCTAAAGTGTGGATTACATTTTCAAATTTGCCCGAATCAGAAATATAGGTCCCATCAATCATTACGGGGTGATTGGCCAACTGACGTAAAGCGGTTAATCCCTGTAAAAGCTGAACCTGTTTCTGTGCAAAAGTGCCATCATCCATGCTTTGTAGAAGATCGTTGCGGTATGCAGATTTTGTTTTTTCGTAATATGCGGCCTGATCTTCGCTCATGTCGCAATAAATTACCTGTTCCGTTTTAGGCGGTAATTCTGCGGCCACTTGTTCTTTTGTTCTGCGGAGTACAAAAGGTTTGATGATCGATTGCAGTTTACGTGCTTTTTCTTCGTCCTTTTTCTTTTCGATCGCCTGCACATATTCCTCGTAGAAAAATGCCTGCGTACCTAATAAACCCGGATTTAAGAAAGTTAACTGCGACCATAAGTCACTTACCGAATTCTCAACCGGTGTACCACTCAAAATCAGTTTGTGTTTCGATTTTAAGCTTCTAACAGCTTTGAATGATTTGGATGCAGGGTTTTTAATGTTCTGACTTTCGTCGAGAATAATATAATTGAAATAGAAGTTTTTCAGCTCATCTACATCTACCCTGGTTACGCCATAAGTAGTAATGATGATATCGTAATTGGCAAAATTTGCTACATCTTTATTGCGATTGGTACCTGTGTGCGCTAATATTTTAAGTTTTGGTGTAAACTTTTTTGCCTCTGTTAACCAGTTATAAATTAGCGAGGTAGGCATGATGATCAGCGATGTAGTCTGCGTTTCGAGCAACTGGTCATCTTCCTTCACTTTTTGCAACATGGCCAGGGTCTGGATGGTTTTACCCAAACCCATATCATCGGCTAAACAACCGCCAAAATTATATTCGCGTAAAAAGCTGAACCAGTTATAGCCCGCTTTTTGGTAATCGCGCAAACTGCCTTTAAAATGCACAGGCATTTGTGTATCAGCAATATCTTCAAAATCAGACAGGCGCTGAAGTTTACGTTCGAGCGTAACATTTGCCAAACTATCTTCTGCCAGATCGTTAATTAAACCGATGTGGTGTTTTTTTAATTTTAGCGTTTGCCCTGCTTCTGCCAAACTGAACAAACTGCCATATTGGGTAAACCATTTATCAGGGATAATGGCCACTTCTCCATCGGGTAATAAAAACTCACGCTTTTTATGTAAAATATGCTGTTTTAAGGATAGGAAAGGGATCTGGTATTTGCCGAACCATACCACAGCATGAATGTCGAACCAATCATTTCCTTCTTTAACTTCAAGATCGATTTTACTGGCGCCAAATACAAATTTTTTCTGTCCGGTGGCTTGTTCAATCTCAAAACCTGATGCTTCAAGAAGTTCAATATGTTCATTTATCCAGTTAATGGCTGCATAACTTGGGTTTTCATCAGCAGCACTTACTTCCAGATTGCTGAATAAAGAACTTGTTTTTTTTAGCCCTAATGATAATAACAGGTTAAACTGTTTTTTTTCCCAATCTGCCGAACGTTTTATCCGGTGAAAAATATAATTATCAGCCGTTTTTTCTAAACGGACGGTTACTTTATGTGCATTTTCAACAGGGAAAGTATATTCTCCATATTTAAAATATAACTGGATCTGCGAAAGGCCAACATCCACATATAGAACCTTAATTACAGGCGTAGCTTCGAACTGTTCCGTCTTGATTTCGAAACCCTCTGCATAAACATGGTGTTTCTCGATTAGGGGCGCTACAAATTTTTCAAAGTAAGTCGCCTCGGTTGTTTTGGGTATGGCAATAAAACGCTTGTTTAAAAAAGGCTGTAGTTTTTTTCCTTCAATATCCTGATCAAAAAAGTACAATACGTCATTTAACAATAACCAGGCTGGTTTGTTGCTAATGATCTGCGCTTCCTTAAACATAAACTCGATGCGCAGGTTCTGGTATTTAATGGTCGGGAAATAACGGGTTTCGGTTTCATTTCTGCGGAAATGGAAAAGAATAGACGCAGGTTCATCCGCAAGTTCGATCTTACGTTCAACGGGCCAGCCATCTTTATCCATTACATAGAGCTCGTTTTTAACCTTCAAAATTTCTAAAGCTTCGGCGAGTTTCTTTTCAATTTTCGGGCGCACATTTTCGTAAAACTTATCGTCGAAAATTTTGGTGAAAAACTCGGTGGGCCTGATTAATTTCTTATAATACTTTTTAATCAGCGAGTCCTGTTCAATATCATCTAAAATTTTAATCAGTTTATAATCGATTTCACTTAAGCAGGCATTAAACTCTTCGGCCGTATGGGTGAAAATTCGCTGGTAGGTAAAAGAAAAATCGCCCTGAGGATTAAGTTGAACAACGTGGGGTTCAATTAAATAGCCCAGGTACTCATGTTTGCACAAAGAGTACACCACTTTACAGGCTTTAGAACTATCGACACGTAACATTGATGGATATAAAATTTTTGTAAGCTAAGCGCTTAAAAAACTTTAAACTTACAATATTTTGGGGTTACATCAAAAGAACTGGCCGTTTTTGGGATAAAAAATATGAAGAATTTTCATCTGTAATAAAAATAAAACTGAAATGCAGTAGTTTAACATGAAGAAAGTAGATGCGGGTACTAAAATGCCCAAGTCGGGATGAAAATATTAATACTTTATAATTGATTACAACTTATTATCTTAGCAGCTGGATTGATAAGCTTTTATTATCAGTTGGTTAACGCACATCCCGGTTTAAATGAAATTTTTTTACGCGCTCTCTGTGTTCACTTGTCTGTTTTTTTCTGGCTATGGACAGGAAATTCCACGGAGTACCCAATATATTTTCAATAATATCCTGCTAAACCCTGCTTTATCGGGTATTGACAACTATACCGATTTAAAAATTGGTCTGCGTAAACAATGGAGTGGCTTAGAAGGTTCGCCAAGCACACAGTATCTTTCTTTAAGCACCGCTATTGGTGAAGATTTTGTACGCAGCAATGTAAATTCTTTTGCGGGGAATGGAGAAAATCCGATGAGCAGGAGTTATGTGAATAACTATACGGCTGCTGAACCGCACCATGGCATAGGTTTGGTAGCGATGACAGATAAAGCAGGTTTGATCAGACAAACCAACGTGAGCGTAACCTATGCTTATCACCTTGGCCTTACCAACGAAATTAATTTATCGCTGGGTTTATCGGGTGGTTTTAAATCGATCAATGTTGATGTACGTGGAATTGTTGCTGATGAATCAGGTGACCCGTTGTTCTCTGCCGATTATAATAACAAAATCAGGCCTGATGTTGGCGCTGGTGTTTGGTTGTACAGTCCGAGGTTTTTTGCAGGTATTTCAGCGAAGCAGCTTATCGGAAATAAAAGCAGCGTTGTGGGCAATAAAATCAGGATTGATGCTTACCAGGCAGCTACTTTTTATGGTACTGCGGGTTATAAAATATTCCTGGATGAAGATATTGCCATGATTCCGTCAGCACTGGTTACCTATTGGGCCAATGCCCCTGCCGCATTTGATGCCAACCTGAAATTTGCCTATAAAGATAAATTCTGGGTAGGAACCAGTTTCAGGAACAATGATTCTTTCTCACTTTTGGCAGGATTTAACGTAGCCTCTTTGGTAAACCTGAGTTATTCGTATGATGTAAATACTTCAGGTTTACGCTCGGTAAATAATGGTACCCACGAAATTGTACTGGGTATTTTATTAAATAACCGTTATCAGGTAGCTTGCCCGAGCAGGCAGTTTTAACGTAAAAGTGTAATACTCCCACCCAGTGGTTTACATTCGGCCCGCAAATCGATTACATAATAATAAACACCTGCAGGTAATTCCTTATCTCGGAAACGGCCATCAAATGGTTTGTTGTAATTGCCGATAGATTCGTATACCAATTGGCCGCCCCGTGTGTAAACTTTGATGTTGGTACCTTTAAAATCAGGCAATCCACGTACCTGCCAAACATCGTTCATGCCATCACCATTCGGTGTCATGGTATTGGTGATTTCCAGGTTATCATGCGTTACCTCTACATGTACTTTGGCAAACTCGCTGGTACAAGAGCCCAGTTTTCTCCGCACATAATAATCGGCTGTTTTGGCTACCTTAAATTTGAATATACCAGCAGTGCTTTCTAAAAATGGCTTGGTATCATCTATTTTTTCGAATAACTGATAGGTACCCTCTTCAGGGGCAATTACGGGTAAAACAATATCAGAAACATAACATACGCGGAGATCATTAATAACTGGTGTTAAAATTTTAAATGGCTCATCAATAATGGTAAAAGGCTCGCTGATGGCGTATCCGCAGGCTGTTTTGTCTTTAACTTCTAAACGGTATGTTCCTGCGCCAATCTTAGTTAAATCCTGTGTAAACTGAACAGCTTCGCCAGCCTCGTTTATCCATTTAAAAGTATAACCTGGTACACCGCCAATTACCTCAACTCCTGTAACTGACCCTCTTTGCAAGGTACAACCGTCTTTAACAGGTGTTCCTGTTTTAGGTACAATGGTAAGCAGTGGAGTTACCTCTATGGTATAAGGGCCCATAATAACCGGAGTACAGTTATTAATATCGTAGGCATACATAGTATAAGTACCACCAGGTAAATTTTTAAGAGAAATAGAAGTAGTTGTTTTTGTACTTAAAACGATATTACCTGCCTGATCTTTCCACT
Source organism: Pedobacter jeongneungensis (assembly GCF_000633455.1). Classification (GTDB taxonomy): domain Bacteria; phylum Bacteroidota; class Bacteroidia; order Sphingobacteriales; family Sphingobacteriaceae; genus Pedobacter; species Pedobacter jeongneungensis_A. The sequence goes on along the minus strand of NZ_AYMG01000011.1, from coordinate 42,747 downwards.
CATATCGGTATGGAAGGGCGGAGCTAAAATCAAGATCGATGGTTCCATTAATCAACCCACAGGTTGTTGGCGATTCGCGGTGAGAAAAGTTATAAACCGGAAGTGGTGTTGCGGTTACGACAAAATCTCTTGGCACCCGTGGACAGGTAGATTTACTATTGCTTGCCCACAGTCTGTAAGAACCAGCTTTTAGGTTTTCAATTAATAAAGATGTTCCTGCAGAGTAAGTACCTTTTTTAATGGTAATCCCATCTGGTCCGATCCATTCATAACCATCGGCATCAGTTAGTGTAATTCCACCTATGGCGCCATTGCTGCTGTTACAGGTTTCATTTCTTCTAATTGAAGCATCGCTGATCTGGATGGTATTATCGGTAATGATGAAAAAAGATGCAGAAGTAGATCCGCATTCTCCCTGATCGGTTACCACAATGGTATAATTACCACCCTCAACATTTTGGAGGTCGGCGGTGGTCGCAATTATATCACCTAGAGCGCCGGTAAGAAGATCTGGTTTATACCATTTATAAGTCATTGTTCCGGTGAAATCGGTAAATTTTAAATCCTTTATCGCACCGTTTTGGCTGCCACAAGTTGCGTGTTTAGGAGCTGTGGTACTGGTAATGATAATTTTTGGTTTCCTTTTAACCGTAATCGGATCAGAATCCAATGAGCAGTTTGCTTCATCCGATACGGTTACGAAATAAGTGCCTTCAGGTAAGTTAGCAGGGTTAGCAGTACTTACTACAGCATTTGTTGCCGTATTGGTCCACTTGTATTTTAATACCCCTTTTCCCCTTAAAACCTCAGCCGTATAAGTAAAAGAGGTTTGTCCGCAGGCAGGAGCAATCGGTTGGATATTTGGTTTGGTTAATTTTTGATCTTTAATAATAAATACTGAAGGAAAAGCTTTACAGCCATCGTCAACCGTTACTTCGTAAGTACCAACCTCTAAATTATTGATACTTTGTGTATTACCTTTAGGTACGCGGCTACCATCTGTTTCTATTTTTACCCAGCTAAAGGTAAAACCTTCACGGGGCTCTGGGATAGTGATGGAACCATCGGCATTACAGGTTACTGGCTCTACTATGGCTTCGTTTGGTAATAACTCAGCAGTAGAAAAGGGGGAAGTAGTTGCATTTAACAAACTGGCTGTTGCGGTAACCATTCCGGTAAGTGTTCCGTTGTACTCCCAGCGGCCGTCACTGCCTGTTTGTACTGTGGCAATGTAGGTTTTGCCTTCACAAATGCCCTGGCAGTTTACAGTATAAAATAACTCTACTTCCGAGTTTGGTGTGGCCCTCCCGGAAACATAATCAGTCCTTTTTTTAAGGATCTGGATGTACGGTTGAAGAATGGTTAAGGTTTTTCCAATCCCGAATGTTCTGTTGCAAAAGAAACTATTCCTTGTAATTTTTACAGGTTTTGAAGATACGGTTTCAACCCCGAAGCTGTTATTGGCAATTAAGTTTGCTTCGGCTGGTGTTGCGCCACCGATGGTTCCGCCTGCGCCTGATTCTATTTTCACTCCTATTCCATTGCCCATCACCACTGTTCCGGCAGCATCGGTACCAATTGCATTACCCGTTAAAATAAAATCTGAATTGGTAATCGAAACGCCAGTTGTCCTGTTCCCGCCAATAATGTTATTGCGCACATAAAGCGCTGTATTTACAGCATTAACTTTTAAACCCGCAATTTCTAAAGAAGATGATGAAAGGAAGATCGGTAACTCATGAAAATCTTTCTTACCTGTATAATCGACCCCAATTTTGTTATTGATGACGTTGATATCGAACCTGGCATTGGTAGAATATGATGAGCGGGTAATATCAACATTGACCCTGTTAGCGGCAATTACGTTTCCTTCTCCCGCATTATCGCCGCCAACATCCAATGCGCAATCGTAAAGACTGGCCGAAATCCCGGTTACGTTAGTATTAGGTGTGATCCCATCGTAAATTACCCCGATTAAATTTGATTGAATTTTTATTTTGGTGGCTACTATGGTGCTGTAGAAATAGCTGTTCTGAATAACAATACCATTAATATTGCCGCCAATTACGTTTCCTTTTCCCGGCGCACCAATGGTGATGTTATTTGCGCGGTAATCGAGTACAATCCCCGATCCCTGACTCATATTTACATTTTGAAGGTTGGTGATGGTTGCGAAATTGCGGATGTATAAACCATAAATTTCAACTCCGGTGGTTTGTACCTGTGTAGTGGCATATTGCCCGATAACCAGACCAGAAAAGGTGGTATTGGTATACTCGGGTTCAAGAATCACTTTTGCACCCGAAACGCCAAGTGCCGGCCATGCCGCCTGAGAGGTACCATCGATTATTACGTTAGATGATACTACAGGTAGTGCGGTCCGCAACCTGATGGTTCGGTTTGCATTATCGCTGGGGGTGCCCGGTAAATTAAAATTGATGGTAAAAGTAGTGGTTCTATTGGCTGCAGCTGCTTGCGTTAAGCCCTCTCTCAATGTTCCAGGGCCACTATCGGCATTGCTGGTAACAACATAAGTTTGAGCGTAGATATTATTAAATAAAAATAAGCCCAAAAACAGGGCTAAAAGTTTTGAGAGACGCATAAAATTGTTTGGTGCAGCCAAAATACAAATAAAAGTTTAGTGGCTAGGGTTTTAGTTAACAAACCTACATTATTTTTCTGAAAATTAGCGGCGATGGACTTTTAATCATTGGGCAAGGTATAGCGTACAGCCGGTTTTTATAGTCTGTCATCCTGAGCGCAGCGAAGGATCTTTAAATTTGCCCTGAGTTTGCACCCATTTCCAACTTAAAGAGTAGAAAGCTTTCTCCCAGGTGAGCAACCAATCTATAAGAGTAGAAAGCCTGCCGCCTTAAGGAGCGCCTAATCATAAGCGTTATGAAACCTTGATGCAATGCGCGGCACCAAATCATATGGCTTATGAAAGCTTCCAGCTATGGGAAGCACCAAATCATAATAAAATCGTAAATGAACCAGATAACTCCGTTAATCCGTACATTTTCTCGCGCCATAGTTCGTGTCGCCACTAACCATTTTCTAAGCCAGCAATCCGCTAACGCTCGTTTCTAACGATACAACGATAAAATCTTGTAAGAAACAGCGCAAGCATGAATTTTTTATATCCAACATAAACGTCATCCCATTTTTTTTAGGCTGGAGCCTGATGTATACTCAAAATGAGAGTATTACGAAGATAGCTACCTTCATAATTAAGATCCTTCGTTGCACTCAGGATGACAAACTGAAAACTCTGTGATAATCCGTGCATCTGTGGCAAATAGTTTGCGCGATGGCTTGTGGCGACACAAGCCTTGAAACCAAAAAAAGCATCCTGAAAATCAGAATGCCTTTAAATGTGCTTGTTAATTATTGTTTATTTCCAGCCACCGCCCAATGCGCGGTATAGGTTTACAACAGATTGCAGTTTCTGTAATCTATCGTTAATACCACTTAATTGGGCACTTAACAAACTTTGTTCTGAAGTTAACACATCAGTATAGTTTGTTGCAGAACTGTAACGTAATAATTCTTTGGTAAAATCGACTGCTTTGGTTAACGAGGCAATCTGTTTTGTTCTTGTTTCTTCTTTTTCTGCAGCTGTCTGGTAAGCGTATAATGCATTAGATACTTCCTGTCCACCTGTTAAAAGGGTTTGTTGGAAAGTATAAAAGGCGATCTGTTGATTGGCTTCAGCTGTTTTTAAACGGGCCTTATTAGCTCCTTTTGCAAAAATGGGCTGTGTTAATCCACCTACAAGATTATAGAAGATAGATTTGCCAAAGAAATCACTTAATTGCAGACTAGATAAACCACCTGCTGCGGTAATGGTTAAAGCCGGGTAAAAATAAGCTTTAGCTACATTGGTGTTTTCGAAAGCAGCTCTAAAACCAAATTCTGCTGCAATTACATCCGGACGGTTTTGCAACAACTGTGCAGAAACGCCAGTCTGTAAATTAGCATATGGCGTTTGCTGATCCAGCGTTGTACGGTTAATTGCATTTGGCGCTTTGGCTACCAATACACTTAATGCATTTTCAGCCTCCTTAATGCTTCTTTTTAAATCGGGTAAGGTTACCTGTGCCGCATATAAATTGGCCTCGCTTTGTACAACGGCAGCACCGTTAACTACAGCTCCCTGTTTTAACTCCCTCATGGTTTCCACATCCTGCGTTCTTACCTTAATGGTTTGCTCGGTAATGGCCAATTGTTTATCAAGCGCCAATAGCGTATAATAATTATTGGCAATGGTTGCAATTAACTGGGTTTGCACAGCCCTTTTTGCTGCATCACTTTGTAATAAAGTAGCATAAGCGCTGCGTTTTGCGCTGGTTAATTTTCCCCAGATATCAGCTTCCCAACTGGTACTCAGCTGTGCTTTATAAGTTTGGGTTTCTAAGTTAATGTTAATGCCAGCCGGAAAATTTTGTGCAGCAGCAGATGCCTTATTGTCGGTTACGTTAACATCAGCCTGTAGGCTTGGTAATAATGCCCCGCGGCTCTGTATTAAAGTAGCTTCTGCAATTTTGATCCGCTCAATCGCCTGTTTTAGGTCTAAATTTTCATTTATGCCCCGTTGAATCAATGATTGTAAAGTGGTATCAGAAAACAAAGTTTTCCATTGTACATTTGCTATAGTGTTTGTATCCGTTGTATTGTTATCACGGTATAAACCTTCGTTCGTTACCTGGGGGCGTTCGTATTTTTTAGTTACGCAGGCACTCAGGGTAACGATGGCCAAACCGATTAAAACGGGGTGCTTATATCTAAATTTCATTTTCTTAATATTAATGTTTGCTGTTCGCAGTAGCCAATTCATATTCCTCTGGCGTTTGTTCATGATCAATGCCTTCGTTAAAAGGTGATTTATTACTGATGCGCTCCTGTAAGGATTGGAATATGATGAACAGAGCCGGAATTACGAAAACTCCGAATATTGTTCCGATCAACATACCACCAACGGCACCTGTACCAATTGAGGTATTACCGGCGGCACCAACACCTGAAGATAACATCAGTGGCAATAATCCTAAGATAAACGCAAATGAAGTCATCAAAATCGGACGTAAACGTGCTGTTGCACCATCTATCGCCGCATTGGCTATACTCATGCCTTTTCTTCTTCTATCCACCGCATATTCTACGATCAAAATGGCATTCTTAGCGAGTAGTCCCACAAGCATAATCAGGGTAATTTGTGTATAAATATTGTTATCCACCCCGAAAATCTTATCAAAAACGAATACACCTGCCAAACCAACTGGTAAAGAGAATAAAACCGCTAATGGTAAAATATAACTTTCGTACTGTGCGGCAAGTAAGAAATAAACGAAGATTACGCAAAGTAAAAAGATGAAAACGGTTTGACTTCCGCCGGCCATTTCCTCACGTGATAAACCCGAAAATTCATAGCCATATCCTGCCGGAAGGTTTTTAGCAGCCTCTTCCTGAACGGCCTTTAAAGCATCACCCGAACTATAACCTGCGTTTGGGTTACCTGTTACCGAAATTGAAGTAAACAAGTTGAAACGCGAGATAGCCTGTGGTCCGTATACTTTGGTTAAAGTAATAAACTCTGATACCGGAGCCATATCGCCCGATGAATTTCTAACGAAAATACGGGTCAACGTTTGTTCATTTGCACGGTACTGGGCATCTGCCTGGAACATTACCCTAAACTGTTTACCAAATTTGTTAAAGTTTGAGGCATAAACACCGCCATAATAACCCTGCATTACACCCAACACATCACTAACATTCAGGCCGGCCTGTTTAACCTTTGCCACATTTACATCAATCTGATATTGAGGGAAATTTGGGTTAAAAGAGGTTGATGCATATTGGATTTCAGGACGTTTACTTAACGCCGCTAAAAATGCATTTCCAATTTCGTTGAATTTTTTAATATCTCCACCGGTTTTATCCTGTAACTGGAATTCGAAACCACCACTGGTACCAAAACCCTGGATGGTTGGCGGAGCAAAGAAAATAATTTTAGCACCTTTAATACCCGCAGTTTTTGCAAACAGTTCACCGATAATCGTTTTTACATCACGGCCTTTACGTTCATCCCAAGGGGTTAAACGCGAAATTACCATCCCGTAAGAACTACCAGAACCACTAATCATACTACGGCCCACAACCCTTAAAGTGTTTTTAATTTCAGGTATTTTGTGCGCAATACTATCAATTTTTGCAATTACAATATTGGTTTCCTCTTGCGAAGTTCCTGCTGGTAATGAGATATCACTCATGATGGTTCCCAAATCCTCATTCGGTACGAAACCTTTTGGTGTGGTATTCATCGTCCAAACCAATACTACCGCGAAGAAAGCAATAGCCAATCCAACGATCCATTTTTTTCTGGATAGGAAGCCTACCGATTTTTTATATTTTCCGGTTACCGCATCGAATGAGGTGTTGAAAGCATCGTAAAAACGGTTTAAAAAGTTTTTAGATTTTTGGTGCTCTTCTTTGTGCGGTTTTAAGAATAAAGCACATAATGCCGGACTTAAAGTTAAGGCGTTAATGGCCGATAATATAATCGAAATGGCCAGTGTTAAACCAAATTGTTTGTAAAATACTCCCGAAGATCCGGAGATGAAACTCACCGGGATAAATACGGCAGCCATTACCAAAGTAATCGAAATAATCGCTCCACTAATATCGTCCATCGCATCTATGGTTGCTTTTCTGGCATCGGTATAACCTTCATCCAGCTTGGCGTGCACGGCCTCCACTACCACAATCGCATCATCCACCACAATACCGATAGCCAATACGAGGGCGAACAAGGTTAACAAGTTGATGGTAAATCCAAATAAACTCAGGAAGAAGAACGTTCCGATAATCGCTACCGGCACACTGATTGCCGGGATCAAGGTTGAACGGAAATCCTGTAAGAAGATAAATACCACCAGGAATACCAAAATAAATGCTTCAATCAAGGTGTGAAGCACTTTCTCTATCGATGCATCCAAAAAGTCGTTTACGTTAACCAAAGTTGAGTAATGCACACCTTTTGGAAAAGATTTTTGAGCTTCATCAAGCGTTTTGATTGAGTTTTCGATTACTTCTTTTGCATTTGAACCGGCAGTTTGGTTAATCGCGATACCCAATGCCTGTTTTCCGTTAAATTTAACTGAACTGGCATAACTCTGAGCACCCAATTCGATCCTTGCAATATCTTTTAAACGGAGAATCTGGCCGTTATCGGTGGTACGGATAATAATATTGCCAAACTGGGCCTCATCTTTTAACCTACCGGTATATTTTAAGGTATATTGAAATGCCTGATCGCCAAGCTCTCCAAACTGACCTGGTGCAGCCTCCACGTTCTGATCGGCAAGGGCAACGTTAATATCGTTCGGAACCAATCCATAGGTTGCCATTATATCAGGTTTTAACCAGATACGCATGGTATAATCCAACGTTCCGAATGCACTGGCATCACCCACACCATTGATACGCTTAATCTGAGGGATAATGTTAATGTTTGCATAGTTCTGCAAAAATTTCTGATCGTAAGAAGGATCGTCGCTATATAAACCAAAGATCAATACGTTACTCGCCTGTCTTTTAGCTGTAATAACCCCCGATTTGGTTACCTCTGCAGGTAATAAACTGGTAGCACGTGCAACCCTGTTCTGTACGTTTACCGCTGCAAGATCGGGGTTGGTACCCAGCTTAAAGTTTACGGTAATGGTTGCGGTACCATCGTTACTGGCCGTAGAAGTCATGTAGGTCATGTCTTCCACACCATTTATCTGCTCTTCCAGCGGAACAACAACGCTATTCATTACCACATCGGCGTTGGCACCCTGGTATGAAGTAGAAACCTGCACCGTTGGCGGGGCAATTTCCGGATATTGTGAAACCGGCAACGTAGCTAAACCTAAAACACCGAGAATTACGATGATGATGGATATAACCGTTGATAAAACCGGTCTTTCTATAAATTTCTTAAACATAATTAATATTGATTACACTGCATAGTGTGATTGGCAATGATTATATTGTTATTTTTTGATATCAGCATAAACTGAATCAGCACTTTTTTCTTCAGGTTTGATTTTTGTACCGTCTTTTAACGATTGGAAACCCTCAAGAACAACTTTATCGCCAGCTTTTAAACCTTTGGTTACCACATAAAACTTGCCTTTGGCCAAATCCATAATCTCGATTTCGGTATTAATGGTTTTAGCAGAATCGCCTAAAACGTAAACAAATTTCTTACCCTGTAAATCAATGGTTGATTTTTGAGGAATTAAAATTGCATTATCCACATGTTGAGGAATCCTAACCGAAGCACTGGCACCATTTTTTAATAAAGAAATAGGGTTGGGGAAAGTCGCTCTTAAACTTGCAGAACCTGTACTGGTATTAATTTGTCCGTTGATGGATTCGATTTTACCATTTTGTGCATAGATTGTGCCATCCGCAAGGACCAAACTTACCGCCGGAATGTTTTTCATCTGCTGGGCCAAAGTATTCCCTTTATAGGTTTTAGAAAAATCTAATAGCTGTTTCTCGTTTAAAGAGAAATAAGCATAAACCTTTGAAGTATTCGAAACTGTTGTTAATGGTTGTGTACTGGTACTGCTCACCAAACTTCCATTTCTGAAAGGAATACTGCCAACCACACCATCAACCGGACTCTTAACCGAAGTATAACCTAAATTAACCTGTGCATTTACCAATTCGGCTTTTGCCTGTGCCAAAGCTGCTTTTCTGCTTTGGAGTGTTAACTGGGCAGCATCAAGATCGTATTTGCTAATGATATCTTTTTCTACCAATGGCCTGGTTTTGTTTACCGTTAACTGGGCCGCATTAACATCCGCTTCTGCACTGCTAATGGCCGCTCTTGCTGTGCGTACCTGCTGCTCGTACTGAGGTGCATTAATGGTGAAAAGTAACTGACCTTTTTTAACCACCGCACCCTCATCTACAAAAATCTTTTCGATAAAGCCGTCTACTTTTGGGCGGATGTCGATATTTTGGATACCTTCAATCGTTGCTGGATAATCAGAATCTAAAGTGGTGTTTTGTGTATTTACGGTAAAAACCGGGTAAGCTTGTGGACCAGCTGCTGCTGCTGCTGCGGCTTTTTTAGCAGCATCATTGTTTCCGCAGGATGCTAAGAGCATACCCATGCTCATGCTAAAAAAGAGAGTTGTTACTTTTCTCATGGACTATTTCTGTGTGTGTATAAATTTAAATTTCCGGAATTAAGAGCGTCGTCAAAATTTAGGACTTCGATTTTCCGCCGATAATTGCCCAAAAATAGAGCCTAAAAAAAAATAATTCTGTCCAAATTCTGTCATTTAATCAATCGATTGATTTATTTTTTGATTAAAAACGCAGCTAATTTGGTTTAAATAACTGTTTTAAAGCTGTTTGAGTGTTATTTTATGCCTGAAATTGATGTGTAAATATCTTGCGACAGATGTTAAATGGTGTTAAAATTGCTTGTTATGAAGCAATTTTTAAACGATTAATCCTGTTTGTTTTAACAAACAAAAAGCGTTGGTGGTGTATGTTTTACACGAGATATTTGGATCACAACTAAACCTCGCAGGTTTCAAAAACCTACGAGGTTTGTAAAAGACTAGTCTACTTCTCCCTCAAAAACCAGTTTGGCGGGGCCACATAAAAATACATTGGTAAATGCTTTACCATCGTAGTCGAATTCTATTTTAATATCACCGCCCAAAACCTTAATAGCGGTTTTAATATGGCCGGTTTGGTTTTTATGTTTTGCTATAGCCATGGCAACCGCTGTTACCCCTGTGCCACAGGCATAAGTTTCATCTTCAACCCCACGCTCGTAGGTACGTACAAACAAATGATCACCCTTATCTTCTACAAAGTTTACATTTATACCTTTTTCTGCATAAGTTGAATTGTAACGAATACTTTTCCCTTCATAGAAAACATCCAGGTCTTTTAAATCACTTTGTAAAGCAACATAATGTGGCGAACCGGTATTGAGTACGTAAGCTTCCCCATCTTTGGTGATGGTATCTACATCAATCATCTGCAGGTCAACCCATTCGCCGTTTTCTGAAATTCTGGCATAATGCGGTCCGTCTACTGCCAAAAAGTTGGTTTCGCGATCAATAATGCCAAGTTGTTTGGCAAAAGCCACGATACACCTGCCACCGTTTCCGCACATACTGCCCAACTTGCCATCTGCATTGAAATAATGCATCTCAAAATCGTAATCCTCGTGCTTTGTAATGAACATTAATCCGTCGGCACCAATGCCAAATCTTCTATGGCATAGCTGTTCAACTAATTGATTGTCAATATTTTTTAACGGACTTGTAGTGTGATCTATCAAAATGAAATCGTTACCTGCGCCCTGGTATTTATAAAAATTAATTTTCATGAAAGCTTCATTTTTTAATGCAATATTTGAGTTGCAAAAGGTAATAAGCGGATTGTGTTTTTTAATTTAACATTTTTTAACACAAAACTAAGTGCTTTGAGGATACAAATATCGTTTATATGGTATTAAATTTGAATAAACTTACTAAAGAAAATTTGAGCAGATAAAAACTGCCGGAGCATCCTGCTTAAATCAAAATAAAAAACGCTCCTGCAAACAATAACATTTAACAAATGAAATATGATAAGCTAAACAATTAGCTAGCAAAACAGCTTATTATAAATCATGGCTTTAAAAACATAATTAACACATGAAAAAAATACTAGGAATTACCGTGTTAGCTGCTTTTATAGGTGGGGCAGCAGCAATTGGGGGTTACAAACTATTTGAGCGTAACCAAACTGGCAGTACCATTACTGAGAAACAGAATTTGTATTTCGCCAATAATCCATTAAAAGTAACATCAGCAGGTGCTACAGATTTTACACAGGCAGCGGCAGCTGTTGCACCAGGTGTAGTTCACATTAAAACAACTTACGCGGCATCGAAAGGTCAGGGTTCTTCTTCTCCATTTGATATGATGGAAGATTTCTTTGGTGGTGGTGGTCGCCAGATGCAGCGCCAGCCAAGGGCAGCGTCAGGATCTGGTGTAATTATCAGTCAGGATGGTTATATCGTTACCAACAACCACGTGGTAGAAAATGCAGAGAAAGTTGAAGTGGTGTTAACTGATAGACGTAAAGTAGAAGCTAAAGTAATTGGCCGCGATCCGAATACAGATTTAGCTTTAATTAAAGTAAATGCAACTGGTTTACCAGTAGTGAAAATGGGTAACTCTGATAATGTTCAGGTAGGAGAGTGGGTTTTGGCAGTTGGTTTCCCGTTAGATTTAAATACAACTGTTACCGCTGGTATTGTAAGCGCAAAAAATCGCAGCATCGGTATCATCGGTCGTGAGCAACAAGGCAATGAAATTACAGAAGAAGAATACCGTGAATATCAACGTACAGGTAAAAGACCAGATCGTCCGGCAAATACCAGTATCGAATCATTTATTCAGACAGATGCTGCCATTAACCCTGGTAACAGCGGTGGAGCTTTGGTAAACGCAAATGGCGAACTGGTAGGTATTAACTCAGCAATTGCTTCACAAAGTGGTTATAACCAAGGTTATGGTTTTGCAATCCCGGTTAACTTAGCCCGTAAAATTGTTGACGATTTTATGAAATATGGTTCAGTTAAACGTGGTTATATCGGTGTTAACTTCGTGCCGTTAAGTGGTGAAGAAAAACCTGAAGGTATTAAAACCAATGAAATTAGTGGTTTATATGTGAACGATGTTGTTGCAGGTGGCGGTGCTGCTGCAGCGGGTATAAAATCAGGCGACGTAATCAAAAAAGTTGACGGTGTGGTAATCAACGATTCACCTGATCTTCAGGAAAGAGTAGGCCGTTTAAACCCTGGTGATAAAGTTAAATTAACGGTATTACGTGATGGTGCTTTAAAAGATTACACTGTTACCCTTAAAGGGGAAGCAAGCGTAGGTTTAACTGCTAATAACGCAGCAAGCAAAAGTGTTGAAGTAGGCAAATTAGGTGCAACTTTTGCTCCGGCTAGCCAGGCTCAAAAATCGAAATATGGCATTAACAGTGGTGTGGTTGTAACATCAGTTACTACTGGAAAAGCTTTCGATAACATTGGGGTAGAAAAAGGTTTAATCATTACCAAAGTAAACGGACAACCGGTAAATTCTGTGGCTGATGTTCAAAAAGCATTGCCTTTAGGCAGAAATAATATGGTGAGTATTTCTGGTGTTGGTGAGCAAGGATCATATAACTACAGTTTCCCTGCACAGTAATTGATTTTAATAAAATTTGAAGAAAGCCTCCAGATGTAAATCGGGAGGCTTTTCTTTTTTAGTTCTGGTTAATTGGTTCATGGTTGGCATGGCAGGCATCTGCACATTCTTCACATGCTACCGCACACTGTCTGCAATGTTCGTGATCATGTTTGCCACATTCTGCAGCGCAAAGCCTGCATATTTCCTCGCAAAGCAATAAATACTGGTGCGCAATAACCGAATCTCTCTGCAGTAACCTGGCTGCCTGGGTACAGATATCTGCACAATCCCTGTCAAGTTTAATGCAATCAATCATCATGTTGATATCTTCTTCTTTTAAGCACGAAGATGCACAGTGTTCGCATGCTAAAGCGCAATCTAGTAGAGCCTGGATCAAACCGTGGTTGTTTCTCGTTTCCATATCGGTAATTATTTTGGTTATAAATGTTTTGTATAGTAATAACCTGATGGAAATTAAAGTGTTTTAAAAAATGAATTGAAATTATTCCATGGTCTGTGTCCCACAGACCATGGCGTCATATATTTGCCACGGATGAACACAGATTTTAAACATACGAATTTTGTCACCCTGAGCGTAGTCGAAGGGCCTTTTTTCTGTAGCTTACTATTCGTTTACTCTATACTCCATAGCCTGTGTCCCCACAGGCCATTGCACTGTATTTTTGCCACGGATGCACGGTTGAACACGGAGAATTTGTCAATCCTGCATGATAAATTGCATCAGTTTGTTCAGGTTCTGTGTTTCATCGGCGAAAGATTCTTCACTGCGTTCAGAATGACAGCCCTATTTGTTAAAATACCTTAAAATGTGCGTTTTGTCACCCTGAGCGTAGTCGAAGGGCCTTTTTTCTGTAGCTTACTATTCGTTTACTCTACTCCATGGCCTGTGTCCCCCGCTGGCCATTGCGCTGTATTTTTGCTACGAATGCACAGTTGAACACGGAGAATTTGTCAATCCTGCATGATAAATTGCATCAGTTTGTTCAGGTTCTGTGTTTCATCGGCGAAAGATTCTTCACTGCGTTCAGAATGACAGCCCTATTTGTTAAAATACCTTAAATCTTTGTTGATCAGCTCCCTTTCTTATACGCAAACCAATATTCATCCGTTTTTCATAATCAAGATTTAGTTTCGCCATTTACCGATTGATAATCAGTGTTTACCGATACTCTATAAATTAATTTTTTTTATTGTTCCATATTTGAATCAGCAACAAAAACCGAATATTATGGCTTTAGCTTACATCAACCTCAGCGTAAAACAATATTTCAATTTCATGTGCAGAACCGATTTTGAAAGACGGATATTTCACGATACCTACAAAGAATTTCAAAAAAAATCAAAAATATATAGTTTAGATCATCACCTTCATACCTTTTCGCAGATGCAACAGGCCAACGGAAAGGCCAACGCTTTACATCAGAAACTTCAATACGCAGTAATAAATAGCATAGCTACTTTAGAACATAAAATGCCTGTGCTAAACGATCTTGAAGATCGTCCGATGCTTTTTGATTGGGCTGAGTTGCACATTTGCAGTTCAGATCTTTTAAATAAGGGCGCTCATGTAGTTTCCATTACTTATACCAGCCCAAAGTTAATATTGCACGAAATGATTGGCGATTTAATGATTTTAAGTTATGATGGCAATGATAACGAAACCCTGATGGTTAAAGTCGCAGAAAACCTGATCGTGAATTACCAACAGGAAGAAAGCCTGGTGTATAATTAAATTTAGCACTCATTTTGATCAGATAGCCAGAAAAAATATCATTAATTTGTAGCATGCAGCAATTTAAAACCCCAACCTTCATCATTCATGTGGCTGGTTGGCTTTTATTTTTAACCTTTCCTCTGTTATTCATCAATAACGAACAATCGGGGCAAAGTAGTTTTTTGTTGCTTGCATCGCCTTACTATTGGCTTTTCTGTGGTACTTACGTACTGATGTTTTATTTCAATGCGCTGGTTTTAGTGCCACGTTTGATGTTTAAAAAGAGGTATGTAATCTACATTGCTGCGGTATTGTTGCTTTTTAGTTTTGTGTATTATGCGCAACCTTATGATAATTTATTGGGGCACAATAAGAGTGTTATGGCAGCTTTAAATGGCCCGCCCAATTCACAGCCGAAAGGTTTAAACCAATCGTTACAGCCCGGAAAAGATCCAGATGTTGGCCCGAAGGTAGAAATGCCTTTTGGGCCGCTGCCGAACGAAGATTTAAGGATGCAGGATCCCAATTTAAAAAAGCCCGATGGGATTTTGGATCTGCACCAACCCATGAATATCGACGTGATCAGTCTTTTCATTTTCTTTATGATTATGGGTTTGAGTATTGCCACCAGCACCGTGCAGCGCTGGCAAACGGCCGAATCGAAAGTGGTAAAGGCAGAGGCCGAAAAGGCTACCGCCGAGCTTTCATTCCTCAAAGCACAAATCAATCCACATTTCCTGTTTAATACCCTGAACAATATTTACACCCAATCGGTAATCAACAGTGAACATACTTCAGAAAGCATTATGAAGCTATCGAACATTATGCGTTATGTTACAGATGATGTAACACAGGATTTTGTAATGCTCAAAGATGAGATCGATTGTGTACGGGATTACATCGAGCTGCAAAGATTGAGGCTGGGTGCTGATGCAGAGATTAACTTCAATGTGCAGGGCAAACCTGATGGGAAAAAAATTGCACCTTTAATTTTCATGACTTTTATCGAAAATGCTTTTAAATACGGTGTAACCAAAAAAGAAAAAACGGTAATTAATATCAATTTAAGTATCGATGCCGAAAGAATTGACTTTTCATGCCAGAATAAAATCTATAACCATAAGTCTAATTTGGAGCGCTCTGGAATTGGTATTGCGAATACCCGCCAAAGGTTATCGCACCTATATCCGCATCAACACCGGTTGGATATAGAGAATACCGACGACATGTTTACCGTTAAACTTTGTGTAGATTGCTAAATTAACAGACTATGGCCTTAAAATGTGTAGCTATCGATGATGAGCCATTAGCACTCGAGCTCATTAAAACGTATGTATCCCGCTTTCCCGACCTTCAATTGGTGCAGGTTTTTGAGGATGCCTTATCAGGTGCAGAATACCTGAAACAAACCCCTGTCGACCTGCTTTTTGTAGACGTAAATATGCCTGATATTACCGGGGTAGAGCTGGTGCGGAGCCTGGTAAACAGTCCGATGATTATTTTTACCACCGCCTACCGGAATTATGCCTTTGAAAGTTATGAGTTACAGGCCATTGATTATCTGTTGAAGCCAATAGATTTTAACCGTTTTACTGCTGCGGTAGAAAAAGCCATCGATTATCATAAATACAAAAATGCCACACAGGAAAATACCAATGATGAAAGTATTTATGTGTATTCAGAGTATAAAATGATCAAAATTTTGCTCCGTGATATCGAATACATCGAAAGTATGGGCGATTACCTTAAAATTTACCTCAGCAATATAGATAAGCCCATTTTAACGTTGATGACGATGAAAAAAGTGTTGGAGAAATTGCCTGAAGATCAGTTTGCCCGCGTTCATCGGAGCTTTATCGTAGCCTTGGCCAAAATAAAATCGATACACAACAGAAAAGTGCATCTAAACTATGCCGAACTGCCAATCGGCGATGCCTATAGCGGTTTCATTAATCAACAAAAAGGGATATGAAGTTAAAAGCGAATATTGCCACCAGCGAAAACGGGTTTATTTTTAATCCTGCCACGGGTGATTCATTTACCAGTAATGGCATTGCTGCCGAGATTTTGGCTTACATGAAGTCGGGGGAAAGCGAAGTGGAAATCAAAAAGAAAATACTGGATCATTACGAAGTAGAACCAAACCAGCTGGAAAGAGATTGGGATGATTATATGTTACAATTAAAGGAGGCAAATCTTTTAGATTTGTAACCAAAAAATAAAAGCTAATCATGTACGTTTCTCCGGATCTTAATAAAGGCAAAAACCTGACTGTAGCAGTTACAGGTTTAAATGCAAACGATAATCCCGGCCCCGGGCTGGCGGTTATACGGGCATTGCGTACTGGTTTCGGAGAAGGTTTAAAAATAATTGGCTTAGCTTACGAAACTTTGGAGCCGGCGATTTATTTAAGGGATCAGGTAGATAAAACTTATCGGATACCCTACCCAACGGCTGGAACTGAAGCTTTAAAAATACGTTTACAACAAATACAGGATATTGAGCAGATTGATGTACTCATCCCCAACTTTGATGCAGAATTATACAATTTTATAAAAATAGAGCAGGCTTTGCTTCAAATGGGGATCCATACCTTTTTGCCATCACATCAACAACTGGCACAAAGAGATAAAGTTAACCTTGGTGAGTTCGGAAAGAAACATCAGTTTAATGTACCCGCTGATGAAGTGGTTTTTACAGCTTCAGAAATTGATCAAATTGCGAATAAATTCGGATTTCCCTTAATGGTGAAAGGTAAATTTTATGAAGCACATACCGCACTGAATATTGCTGATGCACATAAAGCCTTTCATAAACTGCATGCCAAGTGGGGTTTGCCCATTATTCTGCAAAAATTTATAAAGGGAACCGAAATTAATATAGCGGGTTTAGGCGATGGAAAAGGGAATGTCATCAGCGTAATTCCCATGCGGAAACTTTACATTACCGAAAAAGGCAAAGCCTGGGCGGGGATTACGATTGAGGATGAAAAATTGGTTGCCCTGGCCAAAGATTTTGCAAAGGCAACCGGATGGAAGGGCGGTTTCGAACTCGAAATTATGATGGACGATAACGGGAGCCTGTACATTATGGAAGTAAATCCGCGCTTTCCTGCCTGGGTATATTTAACAGCAGCCGCAGGTCAAAATCAGCCCAAAGCTTTGGTATATCTGGCCTTAGGTAACCCCGTAGAAGAAATGAATACTTATAAAGCAGGTAAAATGTTTATTCGTTATGCCTGGGATAATATTGTAGATGTAGAAGAATTCCAGAAGCTATCGGCCTTTGGAGAACTATAGGGAGGTAGAGGGCAGGAAGGTTGAAGGTATAGGGTGATTTATCTCGCCTCAAATTCGATCTTGATACTTGCTACTTAATACTTAACCTTGATACCTGATACTCCCTACTTGATGCAACGACACTTTAACGCTTGATACTCTTAACAAATGAAACAAAAATACGAACGACCAACCATAAGGAAAATGAATACCGGACTAATGAACAAGTTTGGTACCCGTACCGATTTCGATCCTGTTGAAACAATTGATGGTGTTCCGGTTAAAAGTTTGGTAGCCCAATATGGTTCTCCTGTTTTTGTGCTATCAGAAAAGCAGATCAGACGTAACTATCAGGCTGCGGTACGTTCGTTTAAAACCCGTTATCCAAAAGTTCAGTTTGCATGGAGTTATAAAACGAATTACCTAAACGCAGTTTGTAAGATTTTTCACCAGGAAGGAAGCTGGGCCGAGGTGGTTTCGGGTTTCGAATACCATAAGGCTTTAGGTAATGGGGTTGCTGGTAACCAGATTATATTTAACGGACCAGATAAAAAGGAAGCAGATTTAATCCTTGCGATAGAAAACCATTCGCTTATCCATATCGATCATTATGATGAATTATATCTGTTAATCGAGCTTTGTAAGCGCATTAATAAAAACGCTAAAGTTGCCCTAAGGGTTAATTTTGATACTGGTGTTTACCCTGTTTGGGACCGCTTTGGTTTTAACTATGAAAATGGTCAGGCTTGGTCAGCAATAAGCAAAATTGCATCGGCAGAACAGCTGGAACTGATTGGCTTGCATTGTCATATTGGTACGTTTATGTTATCTACCGCTGCTTATGCTGTGGCTGCAACCAAACTTTGCGATTTGGCCATACGCTGCAAAAAGGAACTTCAAAACCCCATTCAATATTTAGATTTAGGTGGAGGTTTCCCTTCAACAAATACCTTAAAAGGAGCCTATCTGCCTGGGGTTGATACCGTGCCCTCCGTAGAAGATTTTGCAGAAGCCATTACCAATACTATTTTGGATTTCGGTTTTGTTACAGATGAACTTCCACTTTTAATTTTAGAAAGCGGCAGGGTACTTATTGATGATGCTGGTTACTTAATTGGAAGTGTACTGGCCAATAAACGCCTGAGCGATGGCAGGAGAGCAACCATTGTCGATTTTGGCATTAATATTTTATTTACCTCCAATTGGTACGACCATAAAATCAGTGTGGCTAAAGAAGCCGGTCAATATACCGAAGAAACGGTTTTATTTGGTCCGTTGTGTATGAATATTGATGTAGTGCGAGAGAGCATTACACTGCCGTTATTAGAGCGTGGAGATCAGGTGGTGGTACATAAGGTAGGTGCTTATAACATGACGCAGTGGATGCAGTTTATCAACATGCGGCCAGCTGTGGTGCTAATTGATCTGAAGGGAAAAAGCCATCAAATCAGAAAGCCCGAAACACTGGCTTATTTAGAAATGATGGAAGAAGTGCCTGAGCATTTAAGGTAATTGAATTAAGTGGTAAACAGTATAAACCGCGAAGAATCGTCATTGCGAGAAGGCTTTTTCAGCCGACGAAGCAATCTTAAAACGATCGCTATTGGCGTGCGCATTAAGATTTCTTTCTCAAAACGTCGTGACGGGATGTTCCTCACAATGACGAAATTTTTTGCATCTGTTTATAATAGCTTTATTAATGGCTTCGACAGGCTCAGCCTGACAACTAATGCTATTAGAAGAAATTAGGATTGAATAACCAGGATTAAAAACAAAAATTGAAAAAACACCTGCAATATTACTTCAGCTCGGCTTTAAACAGCTATGCCATTTTATTCTTTTCGAAGAATAAGATTTTGGGTGCAATATTGTTTGCTGTTTCTCTGTTCAATTTTAATGCGGGGCTTTCTGGATTGATTGCAGTAATGGCTTCGTTAATTTTAGTAAGTGCTTTAGGCTTTTGTAAAGAAGATGTTAAATCAGGTCTATACAGCTTTAATTCACTTTTGTTAGGGATTGGATTGGGCACATTTTTTAATTTTACCTTTACTTTTTGGCTTTGGCTGGCTGCCGCCTGCCTGCTTTGTGTAATATTGAGCGTTAACCTTACATCCTTTTTAGGTAAATATGCTTTGCCAACTCTTTCAATCCCATTTATCATTACTTTTTGGATCATTTTAATCGCCGCTAATGGTTATCCTGGTATGGGTTTAATGCAGAAAAGCAGTTCGTTACTATTCGAGTTGAGTACCAATGCGCCGTCGCATTTTACAAAAGTTTGCTATTTTTTCGATCATTTAAAAATACCCGATTATGCCTTGCTTTTCTTCAGGTCGGTAAGTGCTATGTTATTTCAAAATAGTGTGTTAGCAGGTATATTAATCAGTATCGGGATTTTTATACACTCACGCATAGGTTTTAGCTTATTGCTTGTCGGTTTTATTACCGCATGTTTGGTTAACCACCTTACCGGAACTTATCCGGATGGCATCAGCAATTATTACCTGGGTGCAAATTTTATGATGGCGAGCTGTGCTCTCGGGGGCTTTTTTCTTATTCCATCGTGGCGTTCCTATGGCTGGGCAATTGTTGTAGTACCTTTTGCCTTTATGGTTTTAAATGGTATTTCGAGGGTATTGGGTATTTACAATCTCCCCGTATTCTCCATGCCATTCTGTTTAGTAACCATCGGGTTGTTATATTTCTTTATGCTTAGAAAAAATCCTGGAAAACTACAGCTTACTGCATTTCAAAATTACTCACCGGAAACTAATCTTTATCAGTTTTTAAACGGTGAAGAAAGGCTTAAAGACTTTAAATTTTTCAACTTAAGTTTGCCATTTATGGGCGCATGGACAGTTTCTCAGGGGTATGATGGCAAAATTACCCATAAAGGCGATTGGCAGCATGCATTAGATTTTGTATTAAGAGATATCGATGATAAAAGTTATGACCTGCCAGGTATAAAACCTGAAGATTATTATTGCTTTAATAAGCCTGTTCTTGCTGCGGGAGATGGAGTTGTTGAGGAAATAATCAGCCATATTGATGATAATGTGATTGGGCAGGTTAACTTGCAGCAGAACTGGGGCAATACCATTGTTATTAAACATACTGGACATTTATTTACCAAAGTTTCACATTTAAAAAAGAATAGTGTAAAAGTTAAACCTGGCGATATTGTAAAACAGGGCGATATTATTGGTCTTTGTGGCAATTCAGGCCGCTCTCCAGAACCGCATTTACACTTTCAGGTACAATGTACGCCTTATATTGGTTCTAAAACCTTGGCCTATCCATTTGCTTACTATGCTTCGGAAACCAATTCTGTATTGAAATCTTTCCAGATCCCTGCAGAGGGTGAGACCATTCAAAAGCCCGAAATCAACCCTTATTTAAAACATGCTTTCCATTTTCTGCCAGGTTATATTAGTACAGTAACAGATGATGAAGGAAAAAAAGAAACCTGGGAAGTATTTACCGATGATTTTAATACAACCTATTTTTACTGTCGCGAAAACCAGGCCGTAGCCTATTTCGTGAATAACGCAAACGTATTTTATTTTACCAGGTTTTATGGCGACAGAACATCGATGCTCTTCCTTTTTTATCAAGCGGCCTACAAAATCGATTATTCTGCACATACAGTGACAGATCATTATGCTGCCGATGTAGAGCGGTTCAAGCCTTCGCTTTGGCTTCAGGATCTTTTAGCTCCATTTTTAATTTTCACCCGTAACAACTACTCCAATCATGTTATACCCAAAAATGATGGATTAATCGTTAATGTTGAGGCCAAAAAACTGGTTTTTAACCATCATAACATTTTTCTAAACGCTGAGATCTACATCGATAATAAAGGGATAACCGGAATACAGTTTGAATACAACAACAAAAAATTAAAAGTAACATGGGAAACAAATTTCGTTTAACCACACTGCTTTTAATTGTTTTGATAACGGTTGGGAAAGCACAAAATTCTTATCAGAAAACAGACAGTACTTCTTTGGCACTTTTTAATGCTTCAGAATGGCAGAAACTGATTTCGTTCGGAAAAGATGCGCTCAATAAAGGAGAGGATTTTCCGCTGTTGCGTTTACGGATCGCATATGCCTCTTTTTTGCGCGAAAATTATACAGATGCTTTAACGCAGTACAATAAAGTTTTAAATAACGATAAATACAATCAAATTGCGCTTTATTATGCCTGTTTATGTAATACCTATTTAAACCGTGCTGAAAATGCAGGTTATCTGGCTTCTCAGTTAGATAGCAATGTGGTAGAGGGGGAGCAGATTCATTCTTTTAAATTGATTGATGTAGGGGCAGAAAGTGGAATAAAATTTACCAATATCTACGAACGTGGAAATTCATCCTTTTCGAGGGCTTTCATCGATATGAGGCTGAATTATAAATTAAGTTTATCTACTTCGTTTTCTTATTACAATCAGCCTGTGCGTAACGATAATATCAGTCAGCCGGGTTACTATGCCAAACTTACTTACACACCTTTCAGGCAGATTAGCTTTATTGGCGCTTATCATTATATGCGTTCCAATTTATGGCATTTGGTTTATCAGAATAACGCTATTTTGGGCGGAATCAAATATGCTGGTGACGGAAGCGATCTGCAGGGAGATTTTGTGCTTTCGCACATTGGCGATGAAAAAACAAGACAGTATAATCTGCGGTTTGTTAAGTATTTATCAGGAAATTTAAATTTTTACAGCATTAGCCGTTTTTCGCTTGTTAATGTATTGGATGCTAATAATGTTGTTTTTCAACAGTTATTTGGTTTTAAACCCATCCATAATTTTTGGTTAGAAGGCGTAGTTACTATAGGGAATCAATATAATTATGCAGAGGCCGATGCTTTGTATATTTATAACGGTTTTGATAAAACGAAGTTTAAAGCGGGCGGAAATTGTTATTTTTTGTTAAAACACCACCTACTTTTAGGTTTGAATTATACATTTGAACGTAAATCTGATAATATATTTAAATTTAACTATTTACAACACTCAATAAACGGAGGCATTACATGGAATTTTTAAAGCGATTTACCGTATTTGCAATGCTTGGCTTATCTGTTTTTGAGGTAAGTGCCCAAACAAATGCTGCCTTGCAGAAAGCTTTTCAGAATAGTTATAACGAAGAAAGCAAAAAAAATTATGCCGAAGCCATTAGTGATGTAATGCCGTTTTACAGCGAAAATAATTACGAAATCAATCTCCGTATTGGCTGGTTATATTATCTGGCAAAAAATTATACGGCATCGCAAAATTATTATACAAGGGCTGTTAACGCCAGACCAAATTCTGTTGAAGCTAAGTTTGGTTTAATTAAGCCCCTTTCGCTGTTAAGCAGCTGGGAAAAGGTGATGGAACAATATAACAACATCCTTAAAATCGATGCGCAGAATACCCAGGCCAATTATTGGGCTGGTATCATCATTTATAATAGAAAACAGTATGCCACCGCGTCGAAATACTTTGCAAAGGTGGTTGCTTTATACCCTTTTGATTACGATGGTAATCACATGTTAGGCTGGTCTTTGCTTTTTTCAGGAAGAAAACCTGAAGCCAAGGCCTGTTTTGAACGGGCATTGTTGATAAAACCGGGCGATACATCGAGTATTGATGGCCTAAATCGGGCGGCTAAATAGCGCTTAAATAGCATATAGTCAATATATTTAGCAAATATTTATATAATAAAAAATAAAAAATTGATTTATAGGTATTTAACTATATCTTTGAAACAAATTAAAATACAATATAATGCAACAAGGAACAGTAAAATTTTTTAATGAAACTAAAGGTTTCGGATTTATCACTCCATCTAATGGCGATGCCGAAATTTTTGTTCATGCTTCAGGCTTAATCGACAACATTCGCGAGAATGATACCGTAAACTACGATGTAGAAGAAGGTAGAAAAGGCCTAAACGCGGTAAATGTAAAAGTAGCTTAAGAAAACTCGAACACATAAATCGTTAAAAGTCCCGATGCAAATCGGGACTTTTTTTGTGGAATACGTTTTATTATTATACGTATTATTCCTTTAAAACAATCTCCAGCTATAAGTTATATTTTTTCACCATTAAGAAGTTAAGATGATTAAGGTTTATTCAATTACTTTTCTTAATGTTCCTTAACTCCTTAATCGTGCAGGATTTTTGAATGATTAAATTAAATCCATATTTTAGTTGCTAAACAAGCGGTTTCTTAATAATTCCCTTTATCATCCCTTAGTGCCGCATATTATTTAAAATAATAAGGAGATGACAAAAAAAGAGGTTACACAATTATCATACGAAATAACAGGCTTCGCCATTAAAGTTCACAATGTACTTGGCCCCGGTCTGCTAGAGCATGTTTATGAACATTGTTTAAAATACGAATTAGAAAGAAACGGATTTAAGGTTTCTCAGCAATTATTGTTATCCGTAATGTATGATGATTTTCCAATGGATTTAGATTTACGACCTGATCTGTATGTTAACGATTGTATTGTAGTGGAAATAAAAGCAATCACGAATGTCTTACCAGTTCATCAGGCGCAGCTCCAAACTTATATGAAACTTCTTGGTGCTCCCCAAGGTTTGTTGATCAACTTTTTTACTGATAACATTACCAAAAGTATAGTGCCTATCGTTAACGAATATTTTAAGATTTTGCCTGACAAATGATTATTGTCGATTTAGAAATTCTTAATGTCCTTAATTCCTTAATGGTAAAAACGGATAAGCGACGGTAAATACAGTTTCCTACTGGTAAAATGATTTAGCATAACCGCTGATATCAACATTCGAAACCATAAATAATCCCATATTCTTTCAATTATTTCCGATTATGCTTTAGAATGTTTCTAAATAAATGATTTATCGTTGTTTTGTCATAATCGTTTATAAATTAAACTCATAATTAGATACTTTTGCAAGAAATTTAGATATAAATCCTAATCAAATGAGTGGTTTCGGAAATGCATTTTCTTCATCAATAGGGAAGAAATTCATCATGGGTATTACAGGTTTGTTCCTGATACTTTTTTTAATTGTACACTGCGGTATTAATGCTTTAATATTTATTAGCGACGGTGGTTTAACATTTAACGTAGGCGCACATTTTATGGCCACTAACTGGATTATCCGGGCAGGCGAAATTGTGTTATTTATTGGCTTGCTTGCGCACATTTTTCAGGCGTTACGTTTAACGTTGCAAAACCAAAAAGCCAGACCGGTTAAATATGCCGTAAACGATGGTAAAGCAAACAGTAAATGGTATAGCCGTTCAATGGGCTTATTAGGTACACTTTTGTTAATCTTTTTGGTGGTTCACCTGAAAGATTTCTGGGTAGTTTCGCGTTTTACCGGAATCCCAACAGTTGATGCCAATGGCCACGAAGACCTTTATGCCGTAATGAAAGAAAAATTTCAGGATCCGGTGAGGGTTGCCGTATACATTTTGGCTATGTTTTCTTTGTGCTATCACCTGTTACATGGTTTTGCTTCAGCTTTCCAAACATTGGGCTGGAACCACTCAAAATATAACGGTATTATTAAAGGAGCTGGCGTTTGGTATTCGATCATTATTTCGATCCTTTTCGCAGCCATGCCGATTGCAGTTTATTTCGGTCTTATTCAATAATTTTTAGCACAAAAGATATGTCAGATATTAATTCAAATATTCCAGAAGGCGAATTAACCAGCAAATGGACAAAATATAAGTCTTCTGTGCCTTTGGTAAACCCATCGAACAAAAGAACTATTGAGGTAATCATTGTAGGTTCGGGTTTAGCAGGTGCTTCGGCGGCCGCTACTTTGGCCGAAATGGGTTATAAAGTTAAATGTTTCTGTTTTCAGGATTCACCACGTAGAGCGCACTCAATTGCTGCTCAGGGTGGTATCAATGCCGCTAAAAACTATCAAAATGATGGTGATAGCGTTTACCGTTTATTTTACGATACCATTAAAGGTGGTGATTATAGAGCACGCGAAGCTAACGTACATCGTTTAGCAGAGGTAAGTGCAAACATTATTGATCAGTGTGTGGCGCAGGGTGTGCCTTTGGCGCGCGAGTACGGCGGCTTGTTGGATAACCGTTCATTCGGTGGTACACAGGTTCAGCGTACTTTCTATGCTGCAGGTCAAACCGGTCAGCAATTATTATTAGGTGCATATTCTGCTTTAGAACGCCAGATTGGCATGGGTAAAGTAGAAATGTATACCCGTCATGAAATGTTGGAGGTTGTTAAAATCGATGGCAAGGCACGTGGTATCATTGCCCGTAACTTAATTACAGGAGAAATCGAGCGTCACTTCGGTCATGCCGTGGTATTAGGAACAGGTGGTTACGGAAACGTATTCTATCTTTCTACCAACGCAATGGGAAGTAATGTTACAGCGGCCTGGAAAGCGCATAAACAAGGAGCTTATTTTGCAAACCCTTGTTACACGCAGATTCACCCAACCTGTATCCCGGTTTCTGGCGATCACCAATCTAAATTAACCCTGATGTCTGAATCGTTACGTAACGATGGACGTATCTGGGTGCCTAAAAAGAAAGATGATAACCGTAAAGCTTCAGAAATTCCTGAGGATGAAAGAGATTATTATTTAGAGCGTCGTTACCCTGCTTTTGGTAACCTGGTTCCACGTGATGTGGCTTCCCGTGCGGCTAAAGAGCGTTGCGATGCCGGTTATGGCGTAGGTGCCTCTAAATTAGCTGTTTACCTGGATTTTAAGGCCAATACAGAGCGTTATGGAAAAATCGAAGCTTCTAAAGCGGGTAACCACAATCCTGATAAAGAAACCTGCAT
The DNA here is from genome assembly GCF_000633455.1 of Pedobacter jeongneungensis. Classification (GTDB taxonomy): domain Bacteria; phylum Bacteroidota; class Bacteroidia; order Sphingobacteriales; family Sphingobacteriaceae; genus Pedobacter; species Pedobacter jeongneungensis_A. The sequence continues at coordinate 16,671 of NZ_AYMG01000011.1, read as the reverse complement.
GCGTTTAGGTACTGCAGTAATTAAGGAAAAATATGGTAACCTGTTCGATATGTATGCACAGATTACTGGTGAGAACCCTTACGAAACGCCAATGCGTATCTATCCTGCTGTTCACTATACCATGGGCGGTTTATGGGTTGATTATAACTTAATGACATCTGTACCTGGTTTATACTGTACGGGAGAGGCTAACTTCTCTGATCACGGTGCTAACCGCTTAGGTGCATCTGCTTTGATGCAGGGTTTAGCTGATGGTTATTTCGTTCTTCCTTACACCATTGGTGCTTATTTATCAAAAGAGATTTCGGTAAAAGCAATCCCGACTGATCATCCTGCCTTTGTAGAGGCTGAAGAAAGAGCTGTTGGTATTTTAAATACTTTAATCAACATCAAAGGAACCAAATCGGTAGATCACTTCCACAAACGTTTGGGCCACATCATGTGGGAGAAATGTGGAATGGCGCGTAACGAAAAAGGCTTAAAAGAAGCGATTGAAGAAATCAGGGCTTTACGTCATGAATTCTGGAGTGATGTTCGTGTACCGGGAACCGCTGATGAGCTGAATACTGAACTGGAAAAAGCTGGCCGTGTAGCTGATTTTATCGAGTTAGGCGAGTTGATGTGTATTGATGCTTTAAACCGTAACGAAAGTTGTGGTGGTCACTTCCGTGAAGAGTATCAGACTGAAGAAGGTGAAGCCTTGCGTGATGACGTAGATTATGCATACGTAGCCGCCTGGGAATTTAAAGAAGGTGTAAACTTTGAACTTCATAAAGAAGAATTGAAGTTTGAAAATATTAAAGTAGCACAAAGAAGTTATAAATAGATAAGAGATGTGAGATGTGAGACATGAGATGAAAATTCTCAGTTCTCATATCTAATGTCTCAAATCTCAAATCTGAGATACAATGAGTACAGGAAATATGAACTTAACGCTAAAAGTTTGGCGTCAAAAAAATAACAAAACCAAAGGTGCTTTGGTAGATTATAAATTGGCCGATATTTCACCGGATATGTCTTTCTTAGAGATGTTCGATGTATTAAACGAACAATTAATTAATAAAGGTGAAGAGCCTGTTGTATTCGATCACGATTGCCGCGAGGGTATCTGTGGAATGTGTTCGATGTTTATCAACGGGCGCCCTCACGGACCAAAAGATTTGGTTACAACCTGCCAGTTGCACATGCGTTCTTTCAAAGATGGCGATACTATTGTGGTTGAGCCCTGGAGAGCAGCTGCATTTCCGGTTGTGAAAGATTTAACGGTTGATCGTTCTGCATTTGACAGGGTGATTGCCGCCGGAGGTTTTATTTCGGTAAACACAGGTAACGCCCAGGATGCAAATAACTTGCCAATTCCTAAAATGCAGGCAGATGCTGCCTTTGAAGCTGCGGCCTGTATCGGTTGCGGTGCTTGCGTAGCAACCTGTAAAAATGCTTCGGCGATGCTTTTCGTATCCGCTAAGATCTCTCAACTGGCATTGTTGCCGCAAGGTCAGCCAGAGCGTTATCGTCGCGTACAGAGCATGGTAGCGCAAATGGATGCTGAAGGTTTTGGTAACTGTACCAACACAGGTGCCTGCGAAGCAGAATGCCCTAAAGGGATTTCTTTAGAAAACATTGCCCGCATGAACCGTGATTTTGCTTCTGCAAAATTCGTTTCAGAAGAAACGGTTTAAAAAATATACTGTGCGTTCCGATTTATCGGAATTCTTGAGCCTCAAACCTGGTTTGGGGCTTTTTTATCCCGTTAACTTTTTGCTAATTTTTACGCTGTGCTTTTGACTTCGTAATCAGGTTTTTAACAGGAAATACGGGCTTTGAAAACATACGAAACAGTAATGCTTTCAATTGAAAGTATTACAAGATTAAGTGTAGCGAAATAAAAGTTTGCGAAAGTTGCAATAATCTTATGTTAGCATATTAAAATTTTGCCTAAATAGAAATTTTATTCTGTAATATTTGCATATACATTAAAATTTTTCTAAATTTAGTCTTCCGAGACAGGAGAGAAAACATAAAACCCCGGCAACTTTTGCTGGGGTTTTGTGGTTTTAAGCGGATGGATAGAATAGAATTTAGTCCATCTTAAAGTTAACATTGATGTTATACTTTACGCGCACTGGCCTGCCATCAATTAAGCCAGGGTTCCATCTTGGCGATTTGCTTAATACCCTTAAAGCTTCATCATCTGTTTCTTTGGATAAGCCCCTGGTAATTTGTACATCAGTTAAGGTTCCGTTTTTCTCTACCACGAAAGAAGCAAATACTTTGCCCTGGGTTTTATCTTTCTTAGCTACCGCCGGGTATTTAATTTCACGGCCTAAGTACGCATAAAACTTTGAAATGCCGCCCGGATATTCTGGAGCCTTTTCTAGTGAAGTAAAATCATAAATTTTGTCCTGAGTATCCTGCGCTTTAGCAGAATTAAAGAACATGGCAATGCCCGTTAGGGCTAAAAACATTAGCTTTCTCATTGTTTTTTATTAAGTGAACTGATTAGTTAGTTTTTCTTGGGGTTGGTTTTAGCTTTTTTGGTCGTGATAATAATTACGCCATTTTTAGCCTTTTCTCCATATCCGGAGGTGCCGGACGCATCTTTAATAATTTCGACACTTTCGATACTTTCCTTATCGAGGGTTTCGGTTCCCGAAGCTTCCTTGCCATCAATGATATATAATGGTGCAGCTTTTCCGTTTTTTAATTTAATTCCGTTTTTAGTAACAGAGAAATTAGAATCGCCATCTTTCGCTGTAGAACTTTGCGGACGAACGCTAAATCCGGTTACTTTGCCTTTTAATGGCACATCACCAATTTGTTTTGGAGTGGCTTTAAAGTCGTAGTTCCAAACTTGCTTGGTTTTTGTTTTCACTTCAATTACACCTGCAAAACCATCTGATCCATATTTAGCTACAGCTGAGCTATCCTTTAAAACGGTTATCGATTCGATATTACTCTCCATTTCAGATAGTAATGATGCGCCTCTAACATATTGTTTGTTACCATCAATCACAATTAGAGGCTCGGTACCTGAAGTTGATACACCTCGAAGCGTAATTCTAGGGGTTTTTGTGCTATCGGCTTTTTGTGCAAAACCTGCTAAACTAATGCCTATGATTAGGGTAAAGGTGAATAAAGTTCTCATATCGGTTAGAATTTTCTTTTAAAATCTAAGAAATTAGTGTTTTTGTCAATAGCCAAATCTTTTGCTTCAAGATTCCGGAAAACACTGTTTTTATTTTTGCTCGTAATAATAATAGCGCCATTCTTAGCTCTTGAGCCATAAAGATTCACCGCAGTTTGATCTTTTAAAACGGAAATAGATTCTATATTATTTGCATTTATCGTGCTCAATTGACTGTTATCTGGTAATTTAACACCATCTAAAATGATCAGTGCATCTAAGTTTGCGCCTTCTTTAAAGATTACCCGGTTTGCAGGTACATTGCTTAATTTAAGTGGCTTGGCCGGCTCATCATTCAGTGTGAAGTTTACATTGATATTGTACTTCACTCTTACAGCCATGCCGTTCGAACTTCCAGGATTCCATTTTGGCGATTCTTTTAAAACCCTGATTGCCTCTTCGTCTGTTCCGCTGCCTAAACCACGTGTAATCTGTATGTCGGTTAATGATCCATCTTTTTCGACTATAAAACTTAAAAACACTTTACCCTGAACATTATTATCCTGCGCCATTTTTGGATACTTAATACTGCCACCTAAGTATTTATAAAATTTAGCAATACCTCCGGGAAATTCTGGTTGTTTATCAATGGAAACAAAATCATAGACCTTTTTATCTGATTCATCCTGCTGCGTATTTGTGCTGTTTGCTGTTTCAGTGGGTTTATTGCTGTAAGAAACGATATTGATCCTATTCAGGTTTACATAGCCTGAAGATGCAGGCACAAATCTGTTTTTAAATTTTTGAGAAGATTCAGGTAAGCTAAAGCTAACCGTTAGGGCATATTTACCATCTGTTGTATTTTTAAAGCCCTTGTAAGCTAAAATGGCTTTTTTTACTTCTTCTTCACACCCTGAGCCAAGTACTGCGTTTGAGGCAATATCGGTTATTTTACCGCCCTTCAAATTAAATTTTATCTGAGTGTTCCCTTGTACTTCATCGTTGTTGGCCGCAGTTGGGTATTTAATCGTTTTTGATAAAAACTGATAAAACCCTTTCCAGTTTGCATCTGCTTTGCCATCAACTGAAACCCTGGGCGTTGAAACATCTTCGCTAGATTCGGTTGTAACAATTGCCTGTACCATTTCGATCGGTTTATCTAAAGGGATTTGATCGGAAATGGACATTAATTTTTCATTTTTACGTACTGTTGCAGATGAAAACACAATCAGTACGGCAAAAAGAGGGATAAAAATTCCATACTTCATAATAGCAGTCTTTTTTGACCGCTCTTTATGAAGCATGAAAATTCTTTTTTTAATCAGCGACTTTTCAAGAAAGCCGTTGGTTAAACTATTTGGTGAAATACCAAATGATTTACTCAATAACAACATGGCATATTCTGCCTTATCACCTTGAAATTCAGCCGCCAGTTCGTCGGCTAAAAATTCATGAATGTTTTTGATTGTTTTTTTATACAGGTAAATCACTGGATTTAACCAGGTTATAATACCTATAATTTCAAAGAAGAGCACATCAACAGTATGCCACTGTTTAATGTGCGCTTCTTCATGGATGTCGATCACATCCATTTGTGGTAATTCACGATCAATTATTTTCTTGCCAAAAAAAGCAAAGGCTGAGCCCGCCTTGTTTGATGAAATGAGTTTTTTAACCATTAAAAGGTTAAACACTAACCTACCCAGGAAAAACAAAATACCGGCACAATAAACATATACAAATGCGCTGGCCCAGTTAAAACCGGAATTGCGTTCTGTTACTATTGTGGCCTGTGCTAATACGGCATCCCAGTTAACCGATGTGTACACCTGTTGTGCTGCTTTTTGTTCCGTTAACCACTCTAAGCGGATAAATGGTATACATAGCGACAAAACTCCCGAAGATATGAGATAAATGCGGTTGAGTGTAAAATAGGTTTCCTTATCTAGCAGTAGCTTGTAGAAGCCGTAAAAAACAATTAAGTATAAGTGTACCTGTAATAAGTAGTGGGCAAAACTCATTTTGGCTTATGTTTAATTTTATTGATCATTTTTAAAATTTCATCAACATCGCTTAAATCCAGCTTTTCTTCTTTAACAAAGAACGAAAACATGCTCTCTACCGAATTCTCGAAGTAATTGCCCAAAAGTTTTTCTGTTGCATGGCGCTTATATTCTTCCCTGCTTACTAAGGGATGATATTGGTGTGCTTTACCAAAGGCCTCATGACCGATAAAGCCTTTTGTTTCCAGAATTCTGATAATGGTTGATACGGTGTTGTAGGCAGGTTTAGGGAGTGGAAGCTCATCAATTACTTCTTTGACGAATGCTTTTTCCAATTGCCATAAAACCTGCATAATCTGTTCTTCAGCCTTGGTTAAATCTTTAATTTCCATAATAGTTAATAATAATAAGGATAACAGCAAATTTATTTGCCTTAGCTAAAGTTAAAACTAATATATTAGTTATCCAAATTTTATTTAAAAATTATTTCACAAATTTTTAATGCTGAATTTTTCAGGTTTAAGTAAATTTTTTGGGATTATGGATTAATGTAGTTGTAGTGTTACTATCTGTAAATAAGATTGTTATCGATTATTTGGCTTCGATATGTTATATGGTTATGAGGTTGTTTTTGATACCGTATACTACTAATCCGGTGCGTGACTTAATATTTAGCTTTGCAAAAAGAGATTCCCTATAGTTGTCAACCGTGCGCGGACTCACGTTCATGAGGTCTGCAATTTCTTTATAAGTGAGTTCGGTACTGCAATATTGTAAAAAGGTAAGCTCTCTGTTAGAGAATACGGGCTTAGTATCTGTGTCTTTTAATGCTACAAGGAGCCTGCCAGATACCAGTTCATTTACAAAGAAGCCTTTATCTACAATTACTTTTATTGCGGTTAACAAATCAGACGGTGTTGATTCTTTAAGCATATAACCTCCTGCACCAGCCTTGAGCATCCCAATAATTGCTTTTTCATCTTCGAGCATACTCAATGCAAGCACATGAACATTTGGGTAATTGGTTTTAACCCAATTGGTAGCCGCAAAACCATCCATAACAGGCATATTGATGTCCATTAATACCAGTTGAATTTCTGAGTGTCGTGTAATCTTTGTTTGAAGATCAACACCATTAACGGCTTCGAATGCGATTTTGATTTCATCAAATTCTTCTAACAGACTTGCCAATCCCGAACGGAAAAGCGTGTGGTCATCAACAATTGCTATGGAGATACTTTGATTCTGCATAATTAAGGGTAGGGGATTTCAATTGCAATGGACGTACCTTTGCCAGGGGCCGAATTTAATGCTAATTTTCCATTGATCATCTCAATTCTTTTATAAATAGAATTAAGTCCCATTCCTGCTTTTTTTGCATTAATTTCATCAGGGTTAAAACCTATGCCATTTTCTGTAACCTTCAAATGCAATGCACCATCTTCCAGGTAAGAATCAATCTGTATGTAAGTAGCCTGGGCATGTTTAATCACGTTATTGATAATCTCCTGTAGTAAACGCAGGATAATCAAATCTTTATCAGGAGATACAAGTTGTGAATCTGTAAGCAGGTTATTGGTTTTTAATTCGTAAGTGCCGGCTTTACCAAGCCAGTTAATTTCCTGATCTATTGCATGGCCAATACCATTTTCTACCAATTGCTCGCCATGTAAAAGTTTGGCCAGCTCCCGTAGTTCTTTGATGGATTTATTAACAAGTGATAACGAATTTTCGATTTTCCTTTTTGCTTTTTCAGCGTCGTTTAAGTTTACTGAGTTTAGAGTAAGGGTGGTTAGGCTAAGCAACTGGCCAACATTATCATGTAGTTCGGTAGCAATGCTCTGCATGGTTTGGTCCTGCACCTCTATACGTGTTTGAAGGATTTCGGAGTCGAACCTCTGTTGCATATTCTGTTTTTCCAGAAAATGATTCTTTTTGTGCCGGTTGTAAGACCTGATATATAAAATCAAAAACACGGGCATCAATAAGAATACCAATGTAGAAACGGCAACTAAGAGTGCAATTTTCGTTGTTTCATTCTGCATATAAAGGAATATACCCAAAGGCTATATAAAATAAGGTTTAACAATACGTAGATGCAATATCGTAATGTAGCAACGCCGATAATTTTTACACTGAACAGGCCATCAAATATATTTGACATGGTGCTTCCGAAGTAATAAAACAATACACCTGTTACCCACCAAAATTCCGGATGGGTTTTGATATTGATAAAATTTTCATCCTTTAATAAGAGGTAATAGTAATAGAGGCAATAGAGGGTGAAAAATACAGACATTACGCTAATGGTAAGCGTATTTGGATCGGTAAAAGGATGGGTAAAGAGAAAAATAAAATAGGTAAGGTAAACCACACCCGAGCCTATTAAAAAAATAGGTTTCGGGGTGGTGTATTGTTTTAAACAACAATAAAGGCCATATAAAATGGTACTGCTTTCGAATATTAAAAAAATATTGAAAAGCCATAAATTGTGTATATGTTTCGAAGCAAGATAAATAGCATAAAGTTCTGTACCCAAAGCAATGGCAATGTAGCAGGTGATCACCTTCCAAAAAACATTCCTGTCTTTCCAAACCAGCAAAATTGCGGTAATTAAACAGGTAATCTCCGCTATAACTATGGGTGATACGTACCTCATTCTTTATAAGCTTGTTCCTTCACACATGTCTGGGCATGCAGTACCTCTGTTCTCAATATTGCCCAAATCATCTTTATGGTCTTCATTTCCATTACTTCCACCGCCATAACCCACACTTGGTGTAGTTGGCACTAACAATAAGGTATTTCGGCCTTCATATGATTTAGGAACACCTTCAATAGCCCCTTCCAAATATTGTGCAAAATAAATTCTTAACCCATCATACTTGCCTTCACTCATTGATTTTGCTATTTCTAAAATCTGATCTGCCGGAAACCATACAGCCTTAGTATAAGATTCTTCAGACGTCATTCCGTCTTTGGCGTAGGCAGCAACCATAGCCTTTGCAACCTTCGGATCGATAGGTTCCATATTTAATTTTTTGCTCATAAAAGTTAAAGAGTTTGTTTGTTTGTAAAAAGCCTAAAAATCGATAATAATAAATGATCTGTCAAGAAGTATTTGCATTTAAAATACCGTAAAAATACCCTTTTATTTAAGGTGTTTTGCAGCATCGACGAATTACGGTATAGCACTACTTTTGGTATACAGTAGCAGATTAAAATTTGCACTGCGAAAAACAAACTCAATCTATCCTTAATGAACACAATTTTTGGACTTATTTAAAAATAAGTCTATTTGATGACGAAGCCGATTAATCTTATAATTAAAATTTAAATTCTTTCAAAAATGATAAACAATATCCTACTACAGGAAAATCATGGTTCGATCAGCGAAAGGGAGGTTGAGATTGTACACCTGTTATCAATGGGTTACAACAGTAAAGAAATCGGCGAAATGCTTTTTATTAGCGAACATACGGTTAATACGCACCGTAGAAATATGGTAAGAAAGCTCGATCTTAAAAACTCTTACCAATTAATTGTTTGGGCGTTTAAAGAACGAATACTATCCTTCTAAGGGATTAAAGATATATTATAACCTCTCATTCTAAACAACAAAGCCTGCTATTTGATTTCTAAAGTCAAATCAGCAGGCTTTTGTATTTCTTGGTTTTATGGTCTGGCAGGTTGTGGGGCAGGCAATTCTTTTCTAGGAATCTGTGCTTCACGCTGCGAAGTATTGTAAACAAACGATGCTATAATGGTTGCTGCCTGTTTTAAATCATCTTCAACAAGCCTGTCGTAAGTATCCATATTGCTATGATGGGTACGGGTATTATAATCAGCAGGGTCTTGTATAAACTGGAAACCCGGAATGCCTACCGCATCAAAAGCCTGGTGGTCGGTACCGCCGGTATTATTGATGGTGATGGTTGTTGCGCCAAGATCGTTAAACGGCGTTAGCCAGCTTTGAAAAATTGGTCCGGCGGCGGCATTGCCCTGTAAATAAACACCGCGTATTTTTCCTGTTCCATTATCAAGGTTGTAATAGGCTGATATTTTTTTCTGATCAGGCGTTAATACCATCGTTTTTGGATCGCCGAAATGTTTTGCAACATAACCCCTCGAACCAAATAAACCCTGCTCTTCTGAACTCCATAAGGCGATACGAATAGTACGTTTTGGTTTAAAATCAATTGCTTTTAAAATGCGCATGGCTTCTATCATTACAGTAGAGCCTGCTGCATTATCAGTTGCTCCTGTTGCGGCATGCCACGAATCGAAATGACCGCCAATCATTACCACTTCATCTTTCAACTTTTTATCGGTTCCCGGAATTTCAGCAATTACATTGTAACCCTGCGGATCCTGATCGTAAAATGAGGTTTTGATATCGGCCTCAACTTCTACTGGTTTACCGGCACGCAAAAGGCGTAATATATGCAAGAAATCTTCTGCTGCTACTTCCAGCTCTGGCGATACGGGTTTGGCATCTAAAGCATAAGATGCTCCATTGCTGGTGAAAAATGTACCCTGTCCGCCACGTGCATAAGTTAAAACTAAGCCAACTTTTTCTTCAACCAACATGGCACTGATGGCGGCACGTACCTCACGCATTTTCATCATTTGTGCCATTCTATCAGCCATTGGTCCACCAGCCGGGCGCTGCCTTGCACCAGCAGCTTGTGGTTTTGCAGCAGCCATTTGTGCCAGTGTTGTGTCTGCATAGCGTGAAAAATCAGGTTTAATGCCACTGGTTAAAGGAGTGCCCTGATCCATCATGATAATTTTTCCGGCCAATTTGCCTTTGTATTTTGCTAAATCTGCTACACTATCTGCTTTGATTAAAATTACTTCCGATTTTATCGGACCGTTCGTGCCTGGTGTCCATGCTTTTGGTGAAGCAATAATGGCGTGATAATAAGGTAGTGTAGTGGCAGCATAATATTTATCAATCTGCCAGCCTTTACCGAAAGTTCCCCAGGCTTCGAGGTGCGCATTTTTTAATCCCCAATCGGTAAGCTGTTTTACAGCCCAATCCTGTGCTTTTTTTAAGCCTGGTGAGTTTGATAGGCGTGGTCCGCTCACATCGGTTAAGTTAAAAGCAATGTCCATTGCCTTTGAGTTTTCTAAACCTTCCTTTCTTATTTTCTGTACTACAGCTGCATCAGGGGTGTCTTGTGCAAAAGCTGAAAAGCATAAGCCGAAGGCAAATGCTGTGATGGTAAATCTTTTGATCATTTTCTGAATAATTTGTTGGTTGATTTTGATCTAAAATACATTTTAAACCCCTTCAAATTATTTTCCAATGATATTTTTACATGATTTCCTATTTAAATAGATAAGTTTTGGCTCAATATCTATTTTATACTCTTTTTAGTGACGATGAAATAGCCTATGATAAAAAGAATGGCCGCATAAATTAAACTTGTCCATATTTCTTGAGTAAAAACTGGAAAATCTAATGGATCAGCTCCTTTTTTCACTTTAGCAATCCGTAAAGCGAGTGTAGGTAAAGAATAAGGGATAAGATAAGAATACTTCCAGCCTACATTTGCTGTGATAATGCCCATAATGGTACCTACAAAACCTATTCCCATTGGTTTAAGGAAATCGGCCCACAATAAACTCAGGATAAACTGTACTGACAAAATACCCAATGAAGACAGGAATAGTTTAGTATAAGCGTTGATGAGGAGATTTAACGGGTTATACTGATCAAAATTATATTTTGGCACTAAAACCTGTAATAAATGACCGAAGGCAAAGGTTAAGGAAGCAAAAAGGAATAAACAGGTAAAAATTAAAAATACGGCATAAAGGTATTTTGCAGCATAAATAGAAAATTTATTCAGGGGCTGCGCGAAAAGCATTTTCCAGGTATCGTTTTTATGTTCAATATTATTAACCGAAAAAGCCATAAATATTACATAAAAAGGCATAATTAATAAACCCATTACGCCAAGCGCTGCACCGCTATACTGTGCCCATAATACCATGGGAGGGTAATGGAAGCCAAGAATTTTTTCAGAACCGGAATAAAAACCAAAGGTGATTAATCCACAAATAATTACCGGTAACAATATTGCAGCCCAAAAAGCAAGGGTTTTTCTCGATTTGTAAAATTCTGATACTAAAGATATGTAGAGGGTGCGCATGTTAGTGGGTTTTGGTAATATCCAGAAAAAGATTTTCGAGGTCCTTTTTTTGTTGGTAAAGGCTGCTTACTGTAAAGCCATTTTGAATAAGTAGTGTGTTTAACTCGCCGCTTTTTTGTGATGAAGTAAATGGAATAGTGATTTTTTTATCGGTTTGCGCTATAATGTCATAGCCTGCTTTTGTAATAAAAGCGCCGGCGCTTTCGATATTATTTAATTCAATTTCGAGCATGGGTTTGCTCAACAGGTGCAGCTCATCTATAGTACCCTGAAATAAGAGCTGGCCTTTATTGATAATGCCAACGTGTGTGGCTGTTCTTTCTATTTCTGCAAGGAGGTGGCTTGATACCAATATGGTTTTCTGGTGTTTGGTGGCCAATTCAATCATGAGGTTACGCACCTCAATGATGCCGTTTGGATCTAAACCATTGGTAGGTTCATCTAAAAGCAACAGTTCGGGATCTGAGATCAGTGCCTGGGCAATACCAAGACGCTGCTTCATTCCTAGAGAATATTTACTTGCTTTTTTGTTCGCTGCTTCCGTAAGGCCCACTAAAGCCAACATTTCGTCTGCTTTGATTTTTTTAATGCCGAGCAGGATACAACGATTGATCAGGTTTTCTTTACCTGTTAAATGACCGTAGATGGCCGGTTGTTCTACCAGGGCACCCACCCGCTTAAGGATGGCTATACGGTTGCTGTTTATTTCTTTGCCAAATATAAAAACCTGATCAGCTGGCGACTTCAGCAGGTTGAGTAATATTTTTATGGTGGTTGTTTTTCCGGCTCCATTTGGTCCCAAAAAGCCATATATACTGCCTTTTGGTACTTGTAACGAAAGGTCTTTTACAATGGTTTGGTTACCAAAGTTAAAGTTTAACCCTACAGTTTCGATAGCGTAATTGCCCATTGCTATTATTTAAAAATAGCTGTTGCCTGTTTTACGATCGCTTCTGAAGTTTTAGCAGGTTTAACTACTATTTCTGCATCATTTTGGTTGGTGCTTACTGTAAGTGTTAAAATGATCATCATAAATACTGGTAATAATAAAAGTAAAAATGGCGATGTGTTTCCTAACTTTTTCATGATGGTTTGTTTTATTTGAGCGGCTGCGAAAATACCATCAGCCATTACTGTTTGATTTTTTAAGTTGATTGCTGATGTAGTTTTCATATTGTTTTCGTTTTGATGATTCAAAGAAACTCAAGAAAAACAACCTGCTAAAATCTATTATACCAAGTGTTCAAGATTCTAGATCAACAGACATTTTTGGCGTTTGTCGATAAAATTTGCCCATTGGGCCGTTGGTAGAAAAAAAATGCCCGTTGGTAGATTGTGTAAGTAAATCGATAAAACTTTATTTATTTTGTGGCTTGAAGAATATGCGTTGGTTAAACGTATATCAGCTTCACCATTATTTAATATATTTCAAATGAAACAAAGTAGGGGCCCTTTAATATTACATGCTATTTTTTGGACAATTATTGTAATGCTAATTGTTGGGATGAATATTTTTGATACTTCAATACATACAGCTAAAGATTACTTTATCAGCTATGTGGTATATGGAATAATTAATATTTCAATTTTCTACATTAATTATATTTTCTTAATTCCTGAACTGATCAAGAAGAGGAAGAAATACTTTATATATGTATTAGCATTTCTATTATTAATTGCGGTATCTGTTGTTGCCAAAACCGCGATAGCCGTATTGTATCCGGATGATGTATTAACTACGGTAAGCGCTAAAGGAAAGCGAATGGATATACCGGTTCATAGTTTTGTGATCATGGTTACGTTCCTGTCGGGTTTTTTCTTAATCTGCAGCTGTATTATTAAATTCACCATCGACTGGTTTGCAAGTGAAAGGATCCAGCGCAATTTAGAGAGCGAACGCCGCGAAATGGAACTTCAGTTTTTAAAATCGCAGTTAAATCCTCATTTTCTTTTCAATTCGCTAAATAATATCTACTCTTTGGCTTACCAAAAATCAGATAAAACTGCTGATGCCATTATGAAGCTTTCGGAGATTATGCGTTACATGATTTATGAAAGCAATACACCAACGGTAGCTTTAAGCAAAGAAGTAGATTATTTAACGAGTTATATCGAACTGCAGAAAATAAGGTTTAAAGATGGTGCTTATATCGAGCTTACTTTGAACGGCGAAATCGATAATCAAAAAATTGTTCCTTTAATGTTGATTTCCTTTGTAGAGAATGCATTTAAACATGGTGTGGTAACCGATCCGGCCGAACCGGTAAAGATTAATATTATTGCCAACCAGAAAATTTTGCATTTTAGTGTTATCAACAAAAAGAACCAGCAGAATAAAGATGCGCAGGGTGGCGTGGGTTTAACCAATGTAGAACGAAGATTACAATTGGTTTATCCTGAAAGATATAAATTAAATGTTGTAAATTCGGCTACCCATTACACCTGCGAACTGATGATTGACATATAATCTGGTACTAAACCTGACCGGATTATAAGAAAATCATGAATTAAATAGATTAACCAAAATGAACTTAAACTGTATTGTTGTTGATGATGAGCCTTTAGCGCTTGATATTTTACAGGATTATATATCAAAAGTGCCTTTTTTAACAATGGTTAAAAGGTGCGAAAACCCAATTGAAGCTTTGCAGATTGTGCAGGGCGGGGGGATTGATCTTGTGTTTCTAGATATCCAGATGCCTGAACTTACGGGGATTCAGTTTTTGAAAATTGCCGGCAATAAATGCCATTATATTTTAACCACCGCTTACCCACAATATGCTTTAGAGAGTTATGATCTGAATGTTTCGGATTATTTATTAAAGCCAATTGCCTTCGACCGTTTTTATAAAGCGGTAGAAAAAGTACATAATCAGGTTAAACCAGTTGAAGCTCCGGCGAGTGTAGCACAGCCTATTATAACGCCTGCACCTTTTTCAGCACCATCCAACCCGGTTCAGGACTACATTTTTGTAAAAACAGAACATAAGATCCAAAAAATCTATCTCCACGATATTCTGTTTATAGAGGGTTTAAAAGATTACATTTCGATTTTCACCAAAGATGAACGCGTAATTACGCTGCAGAGCATGAAGAAAATGGAAGAAGCTTTACCTCAAAGCCAGTTTATCAGGGTGCACAAATCTTATATTGTTGCGGTTGATAAAATTGAAAGCATCGAACGTAGCCGAATTACGATTAACCAGAAAATTATCCCTGTGGGCGATACTTACCGAGATGAATTTTTCAGGGTAATTGGAAATAAGAATATTTAGAGCGGTTGACGCCAGGCGTTTAGCGCTTAACCAATTAACCACTTTGTTGCCACGGATTCACAGAAACACGGAATATTTTACGAGATAAATCGTCATTTCGAGCGCAGCCGAGAAATCTTTGAATTAATTAGCTTAACGATTTTTCATCTCGTTACACTTCAGTAGAAATGATAACTTGCATGAATCTATCATCCTGAGCGGAGCCGAAGGATCTTTAAAGAGTTAATAAAAAGTGTAAAATTACAAAGTAGCAGGCTGCTCCATTGGCTGACCTAAAACTTTTCTGATTTCGTTTTCTACTTCAAGTGTGATATCATTTGGTGTTTTTACACCCGGTTCTATTGGTTTTAAAACGGTCCATTTTAGGGCATTGCCTGTGGTTAATGGAAACATGCCAAAGCGTACAATTTTCCACGAATTTTCTATAGCCACAGGAACAACCAGTGCATTCGGAACTGCTTTTAAAATGGTGGCAATGCCGCCAAACTGAAAGGTTTTTAATCGGCCATCTTTTGCCCGTGTTCCCTCTGGAAAAATAACGGTACTCCAGTTGTTTTCTTTCATCCTACGGCCAAGTTTAATAATTTCGGAAATGGCCTGTTTATTGTCTTTCCTGTTGATATTGGCTCCGCCGCCTAAACGCAGGTTGATGGAAATAGAGGGGATTCCTTTGGTAAGCTCAATCTTTGAGATAAATTTTGCACTGTGTTTCCTTAAAAACCAGATCAAAGAAGGGATATCGTACATGCTTTGGTGGTTGGCTGCGAAAATGATAGGCCTATCAGTTGGCAGATCGTATTCGTTTTTAAAGCTAACAGAATTAAATAGAAAAATCTGGCAATAGGTAAGGAAAAAATTAAGGATATCAACAGAAACCTTATGCGCCTTATAGCCAAAAAGTTTAAAGCAAAGCCATTGTATAGGATGGAAAATGCAAAGGGTTAATCCGAAGAAAATATAAAAAATAGGGCTTAAAATATATCCAAAAAGCTTGCTCATCTGGTTGATTTAATAGGAAGCAAAGATAATAATAAATTATTCTGCTTCTTTGAAGATGTATTTTTCTTCGTATTCAATTTTAAAGGTTTTTAAAAAGCTGATATACTCTTGTAAAAAGGTTTCTTTTTTATGGTGTTGTTCTTGATTTTGGATATACTTAATAACGTTTTCTACATCACTTTTTGAATATGAAAATGCTCCATAACCTTCTTGCCAGGCAAATTTTATTTTACAAAAGCCCTGATCGTTTATCCATTTGGAACTTTCTGTTTTTACATTTTGGATCAGGCTGGAAATAGATTGGTGCGGTCGCATGCCGATAAAAATATGTATGTGATCGGGCATACAATTGATTTGGATCATTTTATGGTTATTGGCCTGGAATATTCCTGTAATGTATTTTAAAAGCCGCTCTTTCCATTCAGGTTTTATTAAAGAGGCTCGGAATTTAACTGCAAATACAAATTGGATATGCAATTGAGTGTAGGTATTCGGCATAGCGTTAATTGATTAAATATCAAACGTTCTACCGGGGATTTGTCACATAAGACAACAAGTAGGTTAATTTGGTGAAAGGTTCTTTTAAACCCATTATTAAATTAGGTATAATTTTTTAAATGACATAAAATACCAAGAATTTTTAGCGTCCCGGCCTTAAATACGAAACGTTCCTACGGAACGAAAAATTCACGTCATTATTTGGTTTCTACCTATGATTTGTCCCTAGCGGGACAGTGGATTTTTCTATAAAACGATTAGTTAATGAAATTTGATTATTTCCATGCTTAATACATTTCATATCCCATCTGAGATTTTGAGGGAAATTTTATGATTAAGGCACTATAATTCTTTATTAAATAGCTAAATGAACAGCAAACGTTCTTATGGAACGAAAATTATCTTCAAGTTTTGGGATTACCGATGATTTGTCCCTAACGGGACAGTGGATTTTTCTATAAAACGATTAGTTAATGAAATTTGATTATTTCCATGCTTAATACATTTCATATCCCATCTGAGATTTTGAGGGAAATTTTATGATTAAGGCACTATAATTCTTTATTAAATAGCTAAATGAACAGCAAACGTTCCTATGGAACGAAAATTAT